>NVVB01000063.1:0-7657 GCA_002402085.1 Gammaproteobacteria bacterium | reverse complement strand
CCAAAGTGATGTCTTGCGGCGTGAAGTTTCGCAGACTCATTTTGGTGGGTCGGATGGGTAGTTTCTAAGGTTTCGATGTAGATTTTTTCTTGTATGATGATGAAAGWAACGGATCAAARTTCAATTTTAAAAACCAGYAGCGGTCCTCGAAACCGATGGGTGGATTTYTATTCTCGTCTACGGCTKGGAAATAAAATCCTTTTAGGATTTKCTATTCCRCTTTTGTTGATGGTGCTGGTCTCGGGYATCACTCACCTAAGTACTCAGCAATTAATCGCCACTGCCGCGTGGGTCAATCATACCCAAATCGTGATTGATAAAGGTCAGCAGCTYAGTAARCAAATTRTTGATATGGAGACCGGTGAACGAGGGTTTCTCATTACCGGTAAGGAGTCKTTTTTAGCGCCCTATGTAGATGCTAAGAATGCGTGGGATGATTCCATTGCGGATATTAAATTGTTGATTGACGATAACCCCGCGCAGCTTGAAAAAATCAATCAAATTGATACGCTGGAAAAGGCTTGGATATTGCAAGCCGCTGAGCCAGAAATTGCCCAACGTCGTAAAGTCCAGCCGCAGAGTATACGCCTTGATTACATTCAGAATGTACTGCGTCAAAAAACAGGCAAAGATATTCTTGATAATATACGGGTGTTGACCGGTCGTTTGACTGAAAAGTTTAGGCGTGCGGACGCGTTACAAGCGGAAAATCTAATTCTAGCGATAACCAAAGACATTGTTGATCAGGAAACCGGTGAGCGAGGATTTCTAATTGCCGGAGATGAACAATTTCTAGCGCCATATTATGCGGGGCAAAGAAATTTCCGTCTGCATATGAACGAGCTTCGTTCCATTGTATTGAACGCGTATGATGCGCAAGAAGTGAATAAAATAATCGATCAAGTGGAAATATTAAGTCGACGTTGGTTAACGGAGGCAGCCAATATAGAAATAGACTTACGTAGACAAGGACAAGGACAAGGACAAGGACAAGGACAAGGACAAGGACAAGGACAAGGACAAGGACAAGGACAAGGACAAGGACAAGGACAAGGACAAGGAATTTTGACTGAGGCGGAGTTGGAAAGTCAAGAAAAATCGATTTATGGTGCGTTAGAAACACGCTTATCCAATTCCGTAGGAAAAATAATCATTGATGAGGCGCGTCGGTATTTAAATGATCTTTCGGAGATATTTTTAAAGGCGGGCAATGAATCAGCACGTATATTAGTGCTTTCCATCCTAAAAGATATAGTCGATCAAGAAACAGGTCAGCGGGGTTATTTAATTACCGGTAGAGATGAGTTTCTCGATCCGTTTCATCGTGGGGGTAAAAACTTTAAGATTCATGTGCAGGCCTTGCGCGCCATGGTTGCCAATATTTACCGTAAGGAGACGGTGATGGCGGATCTAGAAGAGTTGCGCATTAATATGGGCTTATGGAAAAGCCAAGCCGCAGATAAAGAGATCAAAGCCCGTAGAGAGATTAATGAGACTGAACGTTCGCCCCTCGATTTATTGCAATCGACTGTAAGTCGCCAGCAAGGTGAGGAGCAGTTTGATACGCTGTTGAAATCATTGACGGCGCTGCAACAAGGCTTGTGGCAGCTTGATTTATCAGATTCCGCTTTAATCGCTGCGGATCTTGAATACGCCATTTTGGCTCAGAAATCGCTAATCACTAATTTTGTTATTACGGGTGATCAGGCCTATATCAAACAATATTCTACGCAATTAGTTCGCTATAAAAAGCGTTATATGGATCTGTCGGTGAGCGTGCTCAATGCCCCCCAAGCCAGTCGGATTCAATTGATCACGGGTCTTAATGGGCTGGGTGAAGCGGTGGATAGTTGGCGTCAGCTATCGATAGTTCCGCAAATACTCGCGCGTAACAAGTTGCAAGGGCGAAGCGTCAACACTATTTCACAAATTCAGAATGTAGTTCGGCGCGCTACCGGTAAATCAATACTGGATGAAATACGGGTGCTCTTGGACGACATTCGTGGCAGTTTTACGCGCGCGCAAAATTTCCATGGTGTGAATGCATCACTGCGTGTGGCAAAGAATTTAGTGGATCAAGAGACGGGTCAACGAGGCTTCCTAATTACCGGCGACGAATCTTTTTTGGAGCCCTATCATGCCGGGCAAAAAGAGTTGCTACAGTCACTTGCTGAGTTACGTAATATTGCTGCTGATGCACTTGATGTAGATGAGATGTTAGCTGAAATAAAGCTTGTGGAGGGTTTGGCGGCGCAATGGCTCAGGGTCGCGGCCAATCCGGAAATAAGTATTCGAAGACAAGTGAATGCCAAAACAGCCAAGTACACAGATATCGAGCAGGTGATATCTGCGGGCTTAGGCAAAGGGGTACTGGATCGAATTCGTTTTAAGTTAGAGCAAATTAATCGTAAGTTTGTTAAAGCCACCAATCGGCCTGGGCAGAGGCTTTTGGTGGCCATCGCTTACGACATTGTCGATCAAGAAACGGGACAGCGTGGTTTTTTAATTACCGGTCGCGATGAGTTTTTACAGCCCTTTGAATCAGGCAAAAAATCCTTAACTAAACATTTCGAAGAACTCAAAGCATTGGTAAGGTTGGGCTATGATGCGGCTCAAATGAAGCAGCAAATTGCCCTGTTGACGGCGAAGTCGGAGCAATGGATTGCCGAGGCGGGTGAGCCTGAAATCGCTTTGCGTCGAAGCCTCAATGAAACCGGCGCGACCATGAATGATGTCACCGCACTGATTGAGAATGAAACTGGCAAAAAGCTCATGGATGAATTAAGAGCGAAAATAGACGGTTTTATTAATGAGGAAAGAAGGCTCATTGGCGTGCGAACACTTAAAGCTGAGCGTGCGGCAGAAAGTACCGCCTTAATTACGTTGTTGGGTACGCTGCTCTCCATTGGCGTTGCGATGCTCACGGCCGTATTTGTGTCGCGATCGATCGTTGGCGCTGTGCGAAGGTTGTCGTTCGCTACGGAGAAAGTGGCTGGGGGTGATTTCTCTGAATTTGTCGAGAGCCCTTCCTGTGATGAAATTGGCGAATTAGCCGATGATTTCAATGACATGATTGAGCAGCTTCGTAAGTCAAAAGAGTTTGAAGATATTTCCAGTACTGAGTTGCATGCACAAGCGGAAAGGTTGTCCCTACAAAAAAGTCAAATCGAACAAAAAAACGCTGAATTAACAAGTTCTCAAGCTGACTTAAAACTCAATGCAGAAGAATTAAAACGCTCGAGTAAATACAAGTCTGAGTTTTTAGCCAATATGTCCCATGAGTTACGTACGCCATTGAATAGCTTGTTAATTTTGTCAAAGCATTTAATGGATAATAAAAAGGGTAATTTGGATGTCTCTCAAGTGGAGTGTGCGGGGATTATTAATGAAGGCGGTAAAGATTTATTAAATATAATTACCGATATTTTGGATTTGTCAAAAGTAGAGGCAGGCATGCTGTCTTTGCATGTGGAAGAGGTCTGCATTGGCCAGACTCTGCAACGCTTGGAACAGCAATTTGCGCCCATTGCTGGGGATAAAGACGTCAAGCTGATTTTTGAAGACGCCAGTGGGCTGGATAAAATGATCACGGATAATCAGCGTTTGCACCAGATCCTTAAAAACTTTCTGTCCAATGCCTTTAAGTTTACGATGCGAGGCGAGGTGATCGTTACGGCATTTCGACCTAAGGACGGATTTAATTATCTGCGCGAGTCACTGAAAGGGGTTCCGACTGTTGGTTTTTCGGTTAAAGATTCAGGCGTGGGTATTCCAGAAGAGAAAATTAATTTGATATTCGAGTCGTTTCAACAAGCCGACGGCTCCACCAGTCGACAGTATGGCGGTACTGGATTGGGGCTGACTATTTCCCGTGAGTTAGCGAGTTTTTTGGGCGGTGAAATTAAGTTAACCAGTACCGAAGGCAAAGGCAGTACGTTCACCTTGCTGCTGCCTGAGACGTTGGTATTAGACGAGGACGATGCACAGGTTAGTAATCAGTCTCAAGCGCAGTCACACTCTTTATTTCCCGCGTTGTCTGAGTCTCCTTCGGATAGCAATAATATGGCGAACCAGGATGCGGAGGCTGGTCGAGGCGAAGCCATCTTAGTGATCGAAGATGATCCTGCCTTTAACAAGGTATTGATGGACATCGTGCGCGAAACGGGGTTTCGCTGCCATACTGCAAGTAATGGCGAGACTGGTTTGAAGCTTGCGCTGGCCCATGAACCGAGCGGCATCCTCCTCGACATGGGCTTGCCTGATATGGATGGCTTAGAGGTTTTGGGGAAATTAAAAGCTAACCCCAAAACAGCAAGGATTCCGGTTGAGATTATTACTGCGCGTGATGTAAATATAGAGCTATTGCAATCGGGTGCTGTGGGTGTGATCCAAAAGCCCGCCAAAGAAGATGAAGTAGTTGAGGCATTACGCAGTTTTAGTCGGGCTACTCAAAGTGATATCAATAAAATACTGGTGGTTGAAGATGAGTTAGTAGGGCAGAACGCCTTGCGAATAATGCTACAGGAGTCGGGTCTTGATGTGGACTGTGTGTCCTCGGGGGAAAACGCTATAAAAGCGGCATCGACAGGGTGTTATCATTGCATGATTCTTGATTTGGGCTTGCCGGATATTGATGGCTTGGAAGTGCTAGAAAGGCTTCGCTCTTCTATGCCGGTTCCGCCGCCGGTGGTCGTGTATACCGGGCGAGAGATTAACCGTAATGAACAGCGGCAATTGGAGCAGTATGCGATTAGTGTGATTAAGAAAGAGGACTCTTTTGCTAATCTGCTCGGCACGGTGATGACGTTTTTAAATTCGGTGGAGTCCGCCTCGCATTCGCAAGATACGCCTAGTACGACTGATGCCGCTAGGGCGTCAAACGCATCGTTGGGTATCCAAGGCCAGGATTCTCCATCAAGTGGCCACGACGTCCAAGGCAGTCAAATTCAATCACTAGACAATCAATCTGTGCAAGAGCCATCTATGCAGAATCAAGCGGCACTGGATCAATCGGTACAGCATCAATCGGTACCGCATGGTCAGAGCCCGGATATTGAGTTGGCCAGTGGCGACAGCATTGCGCTAGAAAATAGAAAGGTGCTGTTGGTGGATGATGATGTCCGTAATCTATTTAGCATGTCGAAGATTCTTGAGGGCGAAGGCTTGGAAGTAGTGATCGCGGAGAATGGTCAGGTCGCTTTGGATAAATTGGTCGCTACCGAAAATGACGACATTGAGCTAATCATCATGGACATAATGATGCCAGTCATGGATGGCTACGAGGCGATTACAGAGATTAGAAAGATTAATTACTTAAGTGAGCTGCCCATTGTTGCGGTGACGGCCAATGCCATGCCAGAGGATCGACAAAAATGCTTGGATTGTGGCGCGTCAGATTATATGTCCAAGCCAGTGGATACGGATGCGTTGTTGTCTTTGTTAAAGTTGCGTCTATTTAAATACGCGGCCTTGCCCGATAAGTCCGCATCGAGTCTGCAAAGTGGTCAGAATAAGCGCAATTAAATCACGCCGCACTCATCGAGTGGTGGTTATCGCTGATTTAGTCGCCCAATAGTCGTGCGCAGGCTTTTATTTCAGTTTTGCATTCGTTGTATAATGAACCACACGATTGAAAATTGATGGGCTGCATTCATGACCGGCGAGCAAGTAAATAATCCATTACACGGTGTCACCCTTGAGCAAGTAGTGAAAAGGCTAGAGGCGCATCTCGGTTGGCCGACGTTGGCGGAAAACGTCCCAATCAATTGTTTTAAGAGTGACCCTTCTGTTAAGTCGTCCTTAAAGTTTTTACGCAAAACCCCCTGGGCTCGAAAAAAAGTTGAAGATTTATACCTCGACACGTTTGCTGGGCCTGATCCGTGGGCGAAACATAGGCGGTCGCGATGAAATATCAGCTGGTTCTTCAGTTTGACGGCGCGCTAATGGATGACTTTGATCAGTTGCTTAAGCTTGAGTTCGAGCTTGGGCTGGCGCTTGGGGATGCGCATGGTATGGACGGCCATTGCTTAGGGGCTGGGAAGCTGAATCTTTTGATTCGTACCGATGTACCTGCGCAAGCCTTGGCGGCATGTAAAAGCATACTTACTCAAGCTGATATGGGCTTGTCCTTGAATGCTGTGGTAGCGGCTTATAAGGCCGATGACGATGACGGTTATACGGTAATTTTTCCCGAGCATCAGTCAGTTGAATTTAGTTTGGGCTAGTCAGGTCGAATTTTTTTCATTCATTTCTAACCACTGCGCCCAGTAGACTGCTTGGCGAATGCCATTTGCCTCGTCTATGGAGTTATAAAGCTGGCTTTAATTGGACGATTTGGTTATGGTCCTAAGTAAGTCGTGCCAGTAATAATAATTTATACAGCGCTCGGCACCTAACACACCCATTAACGCGTACTTTGAAAACAACCACTAAATCCGTCGTAGGGTTTTGGGCCGTGCAGTTTATTTGCTATCGATGCTGGTTCGGTAGGCTTCTTGCAGATATCGGACCTAGTTCCCGGATTGAAAGGGCGTTTAACGATATCTTGGTAATATCAGGCCGCCAGTAGTTCGCTTTTGAATGACCGCTTGATGGTTGTAGATAGGATCATTGAACAATTTTTATTAATTTACTTCGGCAATAATCTTGCTCAGTTGAAAGTATGAAAAAGAAACCCGACATTATGTTAGTGCTTGCAGTTATTTTTGGGTTAGGCGTTTTGGTGAGTAGTTACTCGCAGGGTGATGTTTCCCCCGAGAGTGTGGCAAAGCAATACGTAATCCGATAGTCGAGTGCTTTAGAACTCAATTAGACTCATGTCCGTCGCCGCTAGCGTTAATGGCACGTCCCATGCTCGCGCTGGAATGCAGTCAATTTGCTGAAAGTGATGCCCCAGTCCAATTAACGCAGGTTTCCGTGTAGGGCTTTTGGCTCTAAAGTGAAACGTCCGATCGTAGTACCCTCCCCCCATTCCAATGCGATTGCCTTCTTGGTCAAAGGCTACCAGTGGTGTGATGACTATATCTAACGCCCATGCCGGGTATAGGCTTGAGTGGCTCGTAGCGGGCTCAGGGATGCCGTAGCGATTGTTTCGAAGTGTTTGATTTTTCCTATATCGACTAAAGCCCAGTGTCTTCTTATCTAAAGGTGCCAATACCGGTAAATAGCAGTGTTTGCCTAATCGCCACGCTTTCTCTAGCAAGGGCGTTGGATCGATCTCTCCGTCATTCGGCCAATAAATAGCAATGTGCTTACTTCTTATAAAGATAGGGTGATTGGTCAGGCGATTGCATGCCGCTTGGGAGGCAAATCGTTGTTGCGCTCGGCTGAGGCTTCGGCGTTGTTTACGAATCGCGGTGCGAATTTTTTTAATAGTGGGCATGGCGAGAAAGCAGTGCGTTATAGTCATGAATGGCGCTAGCGCTGAGGCGCGTGTTGTCGAGCCGCGAGAGCCAATCGGTCGGGCTCAAGGCCTGACAATATTACTCTTCTTAGAAAGGTGCGGGAAGTCGTGCGCTGAATTTAAGGCGGGTGGTGGGGGGTTGTTGAGTGGGTGTCTAGTTGCGGGTGTGCGATTGCAGGTGTGTGGTTAAAGCTCCCCAAAATGCCGCTGTTGATTGGGTCCTTGAACCATTCGGTTCAAGGTGGCGGCCTCTGT
>NVVB01000003.1:4167-136913 GCA_002402085.1 Gammaproteobacteria bacterium | reverse complement strand
CAAAGCACAATGGGATCACATCACCAATTTAGCGGGCACTCAGGGCTTACTGACTGGCTCAGAAATTGGTGCAATCCCAGACAACGGCATAAACATCTATTCACTTGTTATCGATGCAGTCTTTTAAAGTAAAGGAACTATTGATTATGTTATTTAGGTTAATTAGAAATGGATTGCTCGGGCTATGCCTATTCTCTTCAAGTGTATTGGTCGCGGCGGACATCGTAGTGGTGGTCCATCCGTCAAATTCCATCGATTCTATAAGCAAAGAGGACAGTGCAAAAATATTCCTGGGTAAGCTAAAAAGCTTTACCAATGGAAAGTCGGCGATCCCACTGGATCAACAAGAAGGCGCGAAAGAGAGGACAAGTTTTTATTCCAAAGTGGCAAGAAAATCGGACTCTCAACTGAAATCATATTGGTCACGATTGATTTTTACTGGCAAAGGCCAGCCACCAAGAACCGTGTCCAATAGCGATGAAGTAAAAGCCGCAATTACAGCGAATCCTAATATGATTAGCTATATGAGCGTCAACGAAGTAGATAGCTCCGTTAAAGTTATCCTACAAATCCCCTAACCACATCTAGGCTCATTGGCTCGCGACATATAGCGGGCCAATGCTCCTCTCCCGCCTGTTATTTATCTATTTATTTTCCTACCCCTCGCCACCTTTCCCACTCCTGCCTTCTTACTACTCTCTTTATTCCCCGCCTCATCTGTGTAAATCTATTGGCCGAGATTCCCCAACATCTTCCTAATAGGCCGCAGCACAACTACAAACATCGCCCTGATCCCGACATTCCGACCGATGGCCTTGAGAATCCCTCAAGCACTGCTATAAAAAAAAGACTTTCTATTAAACGCAGTTTGAACCCATCACTCCCAGTCAATGAGGAACAGCGCAATGAGAATAAAACAAACAATAAAAGCAGGCAGCGGGTTAATCTTTGCTGCTTTTTTTATCGCCTTTTCCAGCATTAATTTTGCTAATGCTTCTACCGTCGTAATCGTCAGTAAAGACAGTCCAGTCACCCAACTGACTCAACACCAAGTAAGACAAATCTTCCTAAAACAAAATAAATACTTCCCAGGAGGCTCTTCGGCTATACCGATTGATCAAACCGCCAACAGGGTCATCAAGAAAGATTTCTATCAATCAGTCGCGCATATGACCGGCGCGCAATGGATGTCTTATTGGTCAAAATTAGTATTTACTGGCAAGAAGAACCCGCCACGGCTTTCTGCAGACAGCACGGGTGTTGTAAAACTAGTGGCCAGCGGTAATCACTTCATTGGCTACATTGATTCAGAGTCGGTCGACAATCAAGTGAAGGTGGTTTATGCGCTACCCAACTAACTGTACAGAATAAAACCAGCCAATAAAATGGCAAAAAAAAGCCCGCATAAAGCGGGCTTTTTTTGTGCTTAAAGATCAATATTACTTGTTCATATGTTGAAGCAATAAACCCATCTCTTCAGTGGCACTCTTAGGCACTATATACCCTTCTTCGTTACGAATCTCATCGAAACTGTCGCGGATTTTCTCCAAAGTAAGGTCTTTGTCAAAAATACCTTTAGTAGCCCCAACAAAAATTCGGCCTACACGACCAGCCGCAGCGGAATAGATCTCCCCAGTAACAGGGCAGCTTTCATGCGCAAGAAAACCAACAATAGGTGACACTAAGGAAGCGTCCATATTGAATTGATCGCCCATAGGGCCCATCAAATCTTCAGTCATACGCGTCTTAGCACCTGGCGCTAATACGTTTGCTTTAATATTGTACTTAGCGCCTTCAATGGCCAACACATTGGTCAAGCCAACGATGCCCATTTTAGCCGCGCCGTAGTTAGTTTGGCCAAAGTTACCAAACAATCCAGCCGCAGACGAAGTATTGATAATACGGCCGTATTTTTGCTCGCGCATAAGATCCCACGCCGCTTGTGCAACCCATGTGCAACCTTTTAAATGCACATCAAGGACCGGATCAAACAACTCTGGTGTCATTTTACGGAAAGACTTATCTCTTAAAATCCCAGCATTATTGATCACGATATCGACACGACCAAACGCATCCAGTGCAGTTTTAATAATGCCAGCAGCGCCTTCAGGAGTCGCTACAGTATTACCGTCGGCTACGGCTTCGCCGCCAGCTTCTTTGATTTCAGCAACGACAGTGTCGGCAGGTCCAAGAGAGCCATCAGCTCCTCCAGCAACACCACCACCCAAATCATTAATAACAATTTTAGCCCCACGGGATGCTAATAAAAGCGCATGAGATCGGCCTAAGCCTCCTCCTGCTCCAGTGATAACTGCAACTTTACCGTCGTATCTTAATTCGTCTGACATAATCGACCTCTCTTCTTAATATTATTTTCAAGCGAGTCTTTGGCTCATTTCCCAGATCAAAACGGGCTTTATCGGCGCTGACAACTCAGTTATTCGCCAAGCGACCGCAATACAAATCCAGGAGTTATACAACTGAAGCGCTACTCACGTAACGCTTCAGCGACTTGCAGATCCATCTAGGCAAGCTCAAACACTGGCATGTGCCGCCCACCAGGCAACTCATCCCACGTTAATTGAACTTTATCACCCACTTTAACTTCAGTCGGATCGCAATTGACGATTTCAGTCATCATTCGCGCGCCTTCTTCAAGGTCAACCAACGCAACTGCGTACGGTACTTTAGCCATAGGCATACTGGGCTTATAAACTACAGTGACCGCGTATACTTCGCCTTTACCTGGAGACTCACGCCATTCAAGCGTATCTTCCAACGTATAAGGAGAAAGTTGTCGAGGGTAATGAATTGGCTTATTTGCAGTGGTACACCATTGCATTAGCAACTTTTTCTCGCGAGTGGCTTCCCAGAACGGCTCCGCGTGAGGAGATGTTCCCATAATCATTCGGCTCATAATGTATCCTCCGTTCCCAAGACTATCGTTGATGCGCAAGACAACACGCCGCCCATGCCGTGGGCTACGGCGATATTTACATCAGGCACTTGGCGAGCACCACACTCTCCTCGTGCTTGCCTTACCGCTTCTACGATCAAGAACATACCGTACATGCCTGGATGGGTGTAAGAAAGCCCCCCACCATTGGTATTCACTGGCAAGCTACCGCCTGGCCCGATTTTACCGTCTTCAACAAACGCTCCGGCTTCGCCTTTTTCGCAAAAACCTAGGTCTTCTAAAGATAAAGCAACAGTAATAGTAAAGGAGTCGTATGATTGTAATACGTCAACATCGCTCGGTTTAATACCCGCCATATTGAACGCATCACGACCAGAAATCACACCCGGTGTCGTAGTAATATCGGGCATTTCTGAAATCATCATTGCGTGATCATGAGCAGTACCACCGCCCAAGACATAAACAGGCTTCTTCTTAAGATCTTTCGCTCGTTCTGCACTTGTCATAACAAATGCACCCGCGCCGTCGGTCACTAAGCAGCAATCTAGACGATGCAGGGGAGTCGAAATCATCGGGGAATCAAGTACGTCTTGAATTGATAGAGGGTCTCTGTAACGAGCGCGCTCGTTCATAGACGCCCATTCACGAGTAGACACCGCAATTTGCGCTAACTGTTCTGAAGTCGTGCCATAGATCGCTTGATGTCGAGATGCCGCTAAGGCATAAGCGCCTGCTGGCATAACGTTAGCATAAGGCAGTTCCCACTCAACCATAGGCATTGGATTTTTAGAGTCCATCATGCCCATCATTTGGGACATGTCCCCTAAGCCTTTACCGCGTGCCCGTGGTGTTGCTGCATACACAGAGACAACCACTTCCGCCATACCACAAGCAATCGCCGCAGCGGCTTGTTGTACATGCACTTCAAAGCTGGATCCGCCAGTCATGGTGGTGTTAGTCCAACGTGGGGTAATACCAAGGTGTTCTGCCAACTCCATGGAAGGCATCATAAAGCCAGTGGCACAAAGCCCGTCTACATCGGAGATGTCTAAACCGGCATCGTCCAACGCTTCTTTAATCATTTGCATTTCGAGAACACGTTCGGGTATTCCAAGCACACCAGTAGGAGAAACTGCGTCAGCAACTCCAACAATGGCAGATTTACCGCGTACGTAGGATGGATCGTAAGCCATGATCGTCCCTTTTTTATTTAACTGAAGTTATTAATTCTTATTGAATGCCAAACAGCCTTTTTCGCTGGCCTAATCCAACCCACTTCTTAATGTTGGATCAGCACGAATTAGGTCGGAAATAGAAAGGAAATACCCAGCTATTTGTTCAGCAAATAATAGTTCCGGATCGCAGGCTACGGGATCTACTTAATTTTTACAAGTACCTGCGAGTCACTTTTCGGCATATTAAGCATGTTTTTTTACCCACCCTATGTCTTTGGTATCTAACAATATTTTATACGATTTTGCCCCTACAAGGCGGATTTTATTGTTATCAATCAAACGCTTGTTTGAAGCTCAGCAACACCAACCCACCTGTCCACAAGCGACAATAATCCTATTACAATACTGTAAATTAGATTATGTATTGACGTAAAGCGAAGGGCTTAACACCGGCCAATGGGGCGTTAAATATGCTGTGATGGAGACCAAAAAAGGTCGTATACAAGAGGGTTTCGTAGACGGCATTGAACGCAAAAAGGGGGCGCTTGGCCTCATAAACCGCCAAGCGCTCCCCAGCTAAAACACTAAAGAGTTAGAACACTAATGAATCAAATACTAAACAGTAGGTGTTAAGCCGCGTTCACTCGCATCCGGGAGGAGCTGTTGCTTTCTATATTCGCCAGGCGAAACCCCTTCCCAACGTTTAAACGCATGATAGAAAGTTGAAGCATCGGAAAAGCCTAATCGAGAAGCCACCGTACCAATCCCCACTGAAGGGTCTCGCAGGAACTCTTGAGCCATATCTTGACGCAAACGATCACGAAGCTCGGCAAAAGAGGTGTTCTCAAGCTTTAACTTACGCTGCAAAGTACGTGAGGTCATGTTTAAGTGACTCGCCACTTCTTCGATCCCCACCCCACCGGAAGAAAGGTTTTTCTCAACATAGTCGACTACTTGCCGAGTGATTCGATACCCAGCAGCAAGTCGATTTAGTTTTTCTTCCGCTAACTGCTCCACACGATTATGGAAATCAGGCAATGAACCAGGCAGAGGATTGTCTAAGCTGTGTTTTTCAAAGAAGATTCTATTCAAGTCAGAGTTAAAGTGCACTGGCACATCAAATATACGACGATATTCGTCGATGTATTCGGGCTGAGAATGCGTAAAGTGTACTTGAGCAAGAGGGAACTCCCCACCGTTTAACCAACGACCTATGGCAACAATGCGAGTTAATATAATTTCGTTATAAACTGCTTGATTTTCTTTCAGTCGAGCCCCGCCCGGATAATAAGAAAGCACCGCTAAGTCGCCTTCGAAATCCAATTGGAATTGCGCATGAGGGATAACCAAATCCTTGTATTTCACCAGCTCGATCAAGGCTTCTCGCCAAGAGTGAGCTGAATACACTAGATCGACCATTATAGATCGACCGTGATAGTGATTATTTTCACCGTAGTGCAGGCCAAAGGCCGGATCACCAGAAGCCTCAATTATTGCACTCAGCAGTGCTTCAAATTGATCAATGGTTAAAAATGCATCTGCGGAACCTACTAAGGCAGGGTCAATATCTGCACGACTCAACAAATCTTCGATACCGATCTGTTGGCTAACCGCCATATCGATGATACCGGAAAGCACTGAAGCTGGAATTAAATGGCGTTTCATCAAAAGCTACCGTATATTCAACTGGTTAATCGACATAGCGCCTCTCACACAGAATAAATCCTAATATTCCGCTCAGTAAGAAGACAAAAATGCCGCATAAACTCAGTATGCGTTCGAGCTCAGGCGAGTATATGTACTACCTAACATCTCTTCTATTTATATTAAAAATCAGTACTATAAACCATCGGTCTGCTTATTAAGCAAGTTATCCCAACGCTCAAAGCAAGCGAAGTTTAGACCACAATAGCATCGTTAATCTATAGTTGTTTAGTTAATTTGGCTTAAATTAAGTACTTGAATTGTAATTTCTGTTATTAAACTGTCAACCTGGTCAGAACCTGCCGCAGAAATGGCACTTTTGATATATCCCTTACCCTGGAATATCGATAGACTATGCAGCCCATTTTCAGAGACGTTATTATCTCTAGATTGATTAATTTCCCGTTCGGCAACAGGCCGTTAGAGCTAGACATAATCCGGGTAAGCCCTATCAAATAGTTTAATACTTGATCAGTTTTCCTTCTCTTTTCCAACGTGTGATGACAAATTGTTATGGTTCTGGATCGATTTTTTAAGCCTAAATGGCAACATAAAAAAGCTCAAACTCGACTTCAAGCAGTGGCTCAATTAGACCCAAAAGACAAAGAGCAGCTCAACATACTTCGAACACTTGCCACCGGCGATACCGAGCCAACAGTTCAGCAGTCAGCAGTTCAGCGCATTAATCAAATTCAACCGTTGGAGGAAATGCTTAAAAACCATCCCGACCAGCAACTGGAACACTGGCTCACGCATCAGATCGCTCAATTACTTGCACACAAGCAACCGAAAGAGCTGAACGAAGCAGAACAGATTCAATACATTCAAAAGTGCGATCACCAAGAAGTCATACAATACCTAGCACTGAACGCAGAAATAAGTGCCCTGCAACTGGCCGCCATTCAAAAGTTAGACAGTGAGTCGCATCTGAGCCAAGTAGCAATTAGTGCAAGCTCGTCAACGTTACGCTTTGCCGCTGCTGAGCGAATCCATTCCAAACAAGCCCTCGCTGAAGTCGCTAATTTAATTAAAAACAAAGACAAAAAGGTCACGCGCTTAGTTAAAGACAAGCTCTCTCATATAGAGCAAACCGATCATCACACTAAACAGCAACTATTGGCGCTTGAAGAAAGTATTGAGTCGATCGAAAAGCTTGCCAAAGCCACCCACTCGATACAATTTGAAGGACGACTTAAAGGCATCGCGCTCAAATGGAAACAGTTCCCAGAATCAAGCACCTTAAACTATCTTCCTCGCTACCAGTCGGCGCTTGACCGATGCCAATCGATCATTGACGAACATCAGCAAGAACAGGCCGCCCAACAGCATCACAAAGCCAGCCTAGAGAGTGCAGCCCAAGAACAAATTAACGCCTGCGAAGAGTTAGAAGGATGTCTAGATGGACTGGGAATTCAAGTCCAAAAAAATGAACTCGATGAACCCGCTTTAAACGCAGTCATCAGCAGTCAACACACTCGCTGGGAGGTCGCGTGTCAAAGCACGACGCCTGAATCGAGCGTCTTGCAACGATACCAGCAGTCCAGCGCTTTAATTAATCAAGTGCTGGCCGCTAATCAACGACTGAAAGAGAAAGAATCTACCATTGAGCCCTTATTAAAGAAGGACGCTAAAGACTTTAGCAAACTTCGAAATGCTCAACGCACCGTCAGCGCAACCATAAAATACATTGCGTGGCCAAATGGCTTTCAATCACACCCAACACTCGAACAACTTTCTAAATTAAGTGTTCGTCTGCAAGATCAGGAAAAGGACAAGCAGCAGTTAATCGAGCAGCGAATTAATACACTAAACCAAACAATTAAAAAAATTGAAGATTCAATCAATCAAGGTCAAGTTAAAGCCGCTCGAAAGTTGGCCAAAGATGTCCGTAAAGAATTAGCCGACCTCCCCCACGGCAAAACTAAATCCCTCACCCGAGCGTTTCACACGCTACAAAGTAAGATGGATGAATATTCAGATTGGCAAGGGTTTGCCACTACGCCCAAGAAAGACCAATTAATTGAAAAAATGGAACAACTCATTGAGTCTGAGATCGACGTAGAAGATCGGGCCGACCAGATACATGCGTTGCAAGTGCAATGGAAGCAACTCGGGGCCTCCGACCCCAAACGTTCCAAGTCACAATGGGACCGCTTTAAAACTGCAGCGGACCAAGCCTATGAGCCCTGCAAAGCCTACTTCCAAGATAAAAGTGCCCAGCGTGGTGACAACTTAGCAAAGCGGGTTGCACTCTGCGAACAGTTAGAAAACTATATCGAAAGCATGAATTGGGAGAGTGCTGACTGGAAGAAGGTAGAAGAAATCCATCAGGTCGCGCGGAAGGAATGGCAACAATACAGCCCAGTAGATCGCGCCGCAGGAAAGGATGCTCAACAACGATTCAATCAAGCACTCAAAGCCATTCAAGAACGCATTAATTCTGAAAAAGATAACAATGCGGAACAAAAGAATCAATTAATCACACAGGCTAAAGCGTTACTTGAAGAACAAGATTTATACCAAGCAATTGAGGGTATTAAATCATTGCAGAGTGACTGGAAAAAAATCGGCGTGACGCAACACCAACAAGGCCGGCAGCAATGGAAAGAGTTCCGCGAACATTGTGATGCGATCTTTGCTCGACGAGACAAACAACGCAGCGATAAAGTGGCTGATCAAGAGTCTCAAACGCTTCAGGCGGATCAAATTTGCCAAGCCTTTGAGCAATTAATCCAACAGGATGACTACAATCAAATCATCAACACCCCCAGAGCGCCAAATCAGTTCCAAACGCAACTAGACGCGCTAACCAACATCCCCAACAATAAACGTAAGAGCATTGAGCAACGTCTAGCCCAACTGAATCAAGACTTCGCACAAGCCCTACTGTCGGCTACGCAACAGCAGCTATTGGGCCAACTTTCCACGGCTCGTGAAGGGGCAGACATTTGTCGCCAGATTGAACAACTCTCAGGCACTGACTCGACTCAATTAGAGACCCTCACTGCAAAATGGCCCGAGCAATTCTGCGACCTTGATAAAAGTTGGCAAAAAGCAATCAACGCTCGACTCAAGCAAGCGACAGACAAAGTCAATCACGCCGACACCGACACCAACACCGCCTCCAATACCACCTCCAACAATGCATTATTAGAAGACATCGAAAATCTGTGTATCGGCATGGAAATCCTCAGCAACATTGAGTCTCCTTCCTCCGCGCAATCAAAACGCATGGCCTACCAAGTCAATCGCTTAGCCTCTGGTCTGGGACAAAGCAACCAAGCTCAAACCGATCAAGAACAAATGATTGATATGGAGCTCAAATGGCTGCAACAACCGTGGGTCGACGCGCCCGAATACGCAGGCCTTGTGCAGCGCTATGAGCGAGCCATTCAAGCGTTTTACAGCAAAGACATATAACGCAAAACAAAACGGGTTCCGAGTCAATAAATACCGGAACCCGCTGCACAGATGCCGACACTCGCACTAGCATCAAGCGTCTTACGAAATATCTTTTCATTCACATTTACGTGAACCATGGCACCTGAACACACAACCAGCTGACACCTAACCTTCAATAACMCCACAGACAACTTTTCTCCCATAAGGATCTGACGATGAAATCAAGAGCAGCAATTGCACTCGAAGCAGGCAAACCTTTAGTCATCGACGAGATAGACGTGTCTGGCCCCAAGGCCGGGGAAGTATTGGTTCAGATTGTCGCCACCGGTGTGTGTCATACCGATGCATTTTCTCTTTCGGGACAAGATCCAGAAGGAATATTCCCATCAGTACTAGGCCACGAAGGCGGAGGCATAGTCCAAGAAATTGGCGAAGGAGTCACCAGCGTCAAGGTAGGTGACCACGTCATCCCCCTCTACACACCCGAATGTCGCGTTTGTAAATATTGTAAATCAGGCAAAACAAATCTCTGCCAAGCAATTCGAACCACTCAAGGCCAAGGCCTTATGCCTGACGGTAGCTCTCGCTTTAGCCTCAATGGCAAAACGCTCCATCATTACATGGGCACCTCGACATTCTCTGAATACACCGTCATGCCCGAAATTGCCGTGGCTAAAATAAACCCACTCGCACCCCTGAATAAAGTCTGTCTACTAGGCTGCGGAATAACCACCGGCATTGGAGCAGTACTCAATACAGCTAAAGTTGAAAAAGGTGCCAGTGTTGCCGTCTTTGGCCTTGGAGGCATTGGCCTAAGCGTTATTCAGGGCGCCGTCATGGCACAAGCTGAACGCATCATCGCCATTGATATAAACCACGACAAAGCAGCAATAGCCAAGCAATTAGGCGCCACAGATTTCATTGACCCACGTGATTATGATCAACCGATTCAAGATGTCATCGTCGATCTCACCGACGGTGGCGTCGATTATTCTTTCGAATGCATCGGCAATGTGGAAACCATGCGATCGGCACTGGAATGCTGTCACAAAGGCTGGGGCGAATCGACTATTATTGGCGTAGCGGGCTCGGGTCAAGAAATCACCACTCGCCCCTTTCAACTGGTGACCGGGCGAGTATGGAGAGGTACGGCATTTGGCGGCGTGAAGGGCCGCTCACAGTTACCTGACTACGTGGAGAAGTACCTCGCAGGCGAAATTAAAGTTGACGAAATGGTCACCCATACGCTCGCATTGGAAGACATTAATCAGGCCTTTGATTTAATGCATGAAGGTAAAAGTATTCGCTCAGTAATCGAGTTTTAATAACGCCCAATACGGCCTAGCGCTCTAACAGAGTGATCTAGTAGAGCGCTCTAGCATTACTCGAATGTGGTCACTAACAAGCCCTAGCCCTCTGGCTTACCTCAGGGCTGTTATTGCCTGCCCCTAAATGGATTTAATCGTTAATGCCTGCAAACCTGGTTCAAAAGTCACTGCTCTTCATCGCCCTAGTTTGTTTTTGCCTGCCCAGCTTTGCGCTAGACCCCAAGCTCAATTGGAAGTCTTTGCCTAGCGATCATTTCATCGTTCACTTTCCCGAATCCTATTTAGAGAATGCGCAACAAGTCAGCGCATTAGCGGAAAAAATTCATCAACGTCTAAGCCCTCAATTTAATTGGCAACCAGACCGCCCGACCCACATTGTATTGAACGACTTAATTGATGTAGCGAATGGCAACGCAAGCATTGCGCCTTACAATTTAATCGAAGTAAATCTATTCCCGCCGCGCAGTGGTAAAGAGTTAGCGGACTTTGAAGTGTGGATGGAGAGTTTATTAATCCATGAATACAGCCACATACTACAGTTTGATAAAAAAAGCGGCGTACCTGGATTTTTTAGGCGCTTCTTTGGCCATCAGTTAAGTTTTTACCCCAGCATATACCAACCTGCGTGGCTGAAAGAAGGACTCGCAACKCAGCTGGAAACCGATGATAAAAAACACATAGGCCGGCGCCAAAGCAGCCTCTTTCGCGCCATGATGCTCGCTGAACTAGGAATCAACAAACCGCGTATTCAAACTAGCGGGCTTCAGCCCCAACCTCAAACCCAGCCCACCCCCAGAGCCAAAACTCAATTCAAGTCCTTAGCGCAGGTTAATGCCCATAGCGTTCAATGGCCACTCAATACCGAATACCTCTACGGTTCATTCTTTTATCACTTTCTGGAACAACGCTATGGCCGACAGGCTATTTTTGACTTTGTCGCCGCCTACTCTAACAATTGGTTTCCGTTTGCCTTAAATACCACCAGTAAAGAGGTATTCGGCCAAAACTTTGCCACGCTATGGCAAGCGTTTGAATTATGGCTGCCTAGCTATCTCGCCCAAGAACCTCAAGACACGCAACAAACATCAGGTCACACCGAAACCGCCATACAATTATCGCATCATGGTGCCTTTACAGGCCCCATAGGAACCAGCGGCAATGACATTTTTTACCTCAGGGATGACGGCCATCAAAAAGCAGCCATCATGCAATGGCAGGCAGATGCCCCACCGTCAGTTCTAGTGCACGTAGAACACAACAGCCAATTCGACATTCATCCTGAAGCAGGTTTCGTAGTGGCTCAATTGGATTACTGTGACCCACACCGACTCTTCTACGATCTTTATTTGTATCCACACAACGCCGACGCCGTATCACCRAAAAGCCCCGCCCTTAAACAAATCACCCATTGCGGTCGATACCATGATGTTGCTTGGCACCCGAATGGCAACACCTTAGCCGCGATCACGACACGAAAAGGCCTCAGCGAAATCCATATACTTTCTGTACACGGCGAGCTTAAGCAAGTCATACAGTCACCTAACGCTGACACCATATTATCAGGAATAGATTGGCGTGAAGACGGGCAATCATTGGTCAGCGCGGCTCATCAAGCGCAGCGCGGTCAATGGGATATCGCCGAATACTCGGTTAAAACAAATCGATGGCATTGGCTTACGAACGATCAAGCAATAGATAGCCACCCGCAATACACTCGCGATCAATCCATTATCTTTAGCAGCGACCGTGACGGCGCATTTAAGGCGTATCAAACTAAACCCAATGCCCATACCGCTACCGTATTAACGCCTGCAACTAATCTCGCACTGCACCCTAAGCTCACCCAAGACAACAAAATAGTATATCTTGGTTATCACTCAGAAGGCTTTGACGTCTATCAATCGTCACTCCCGCCAACGACATTAAGCAATGGCGATCTCACTACAAAAACCAACGACAGACCCTCCGCATTAAACATTAAACTCCCCCAAGCCAATAACCCAGCGCCTTACCCATCGTCCAATCAAGCACACTCTAATCCAGTAGAAATACCTAAAACGCGGCCAAGAAATAAACCCGGCGCCGCGATCAAAGATTACTCGCCCTGGTCCACAGCACTACAAACGACTTGGCAACCCATTTTCGACTACCGAACTGACCAAGGTGCCTTGCTCGGAATAAGGTTCTCCGGGAACGATCCATTACGCGTCCACCATTATCAATGGGGCGGTTTTATCGACACATTCACAGAAGAGCCAGGCGGCTTTTTTAGTTACCAATTCAACAATCAGGTTTCCATTACGCTGACTCGAAGCCAACGTTTTTTAGCCGATACATCAAACAACTTGAGGGCAATAGAAACCAGAGACTCTATTGAGTTTTTCTATCAGTTGCCGTGGTTAGCGCTAAACCAACAGTGGCGCCTACTGAGCGGCTTCGCCATAGAGAACCAGCAGTTYAAAARCATYGAYATWCCMAAYCTASMAGACTCCAACAGTCAAGACTACGTTCTAGGCAGCGCATTATTCTTTAACAATAGCCGGCGTTATCTTTACGGCATTAGCCGTACCGATGGCCGGCAAGTCTATGCAGTACTGGAATGGGTTCAGGAAGCCGATTCAGAATTCGCAGGCGCTGCGGGTATTATTGATTGGCGTGAATACATTACCCTGGGCCGACGAAACGTCATCGCACTAAGGCAAGTGCTTGCTGCCACCGAAGAAGTGGACATTCCATTTGAACTCGGAGACACCTTCACCGACCACTATCAAGGCGTTAATAATGTCTTCAATCGCCGTGATTTTTCACTAAGAGGATACGAAAGCAGTCACCTTGCCTTACAAGGACAATACCTATCATTAAGCAGCATCGAATGGCGGTTTCCTCTGCTTAATATTGAACATTCATTCATGACGCCGCCATTGGGTATCAGTGGCGTACACGGGTTATTCTTTTTTGATTCAGGGAACGCCTGGAATGACTCCGCGGATAACAGTCTAGTGAATCGTTTTATCAATAAACGAAGCGATTGGCACAGTAGTGTTGGAGCGGAAATCATTATCAACTGGAAACTATTTTACAACGCTAACTTCAGCAGCCGCCTAGGTGCCGTAAACACATTTGACGAATTAGGTGAAGACAAACTCTACGCCAGTATAGGGCTATCCTTTTAGCCTAGGGCTGCATTTCTAAGCCAAACCCTAGCATTTCAATGCAGGGTTAGCATTTTATAAAAAGAGCTTAACGTTGCTGTATCGGGAGACTGACACAAAATAATGCCCCGCCCACCGACGAGTCCTCAATCCTTAGTTCGCCATCGTATTCAACGAGTATATTTCGCACTACCGACAAACCAATGCCTTGGCCTTGCTCCATGGTATCTAATCGGGCGCCCCGCTTTAAAATATTGTTGCGTTGCTCCATTGGAACACCCGGCCCATCATCTTCTAAGGTGAGCTGTAAAAACTTACTCGAACCCTCGATTTTCTGGCTTGCCGACAAGACAACGCGATGACTAGCGTACTTAAAAGCGTTATCAATAAGATTCCCTGCCATCTCTAAGAAATCATTTTCATCACCGTAAAAGTTCAGACCTGGCGCAACATCAACCACCAGCTCAACAGCCTTATCTTGATAAATCTTTTGTATGGCTGTGAGAATCTGTGTCAACGAATGATTCACCGACACTGCTTTACGGTTAAGCGAGTCATTTGCCAATACGGCCCTTTTAAGCTGATACGAAATCAACGCATCCATACGTTCCACTTGCTGGAAAATCAATTGTTGATCATTCCGCTCAGCGTTCTCAGAATCAATGATCAGCTCTTCAGAGCGTGCTACATTTTTCAACACCGACAAGGGAGTTTTTAAACTATGGGCTAAGTCAGCCATGGTTTTGCGATACCGATCTCGCTGTCGTAATTCGCTTTCGATCAAACGATTTAGGTTATCAGTAATCGCCAGTAATTCACGGGGATAATTACCCGCTAACTGACTGGCCCGACCTGATTTTATTTCGCTTAAATCCCTCGCCAGCCGCTTGAATGGCCAAAGCCCCCAATGCAAAATCACCGATTCCAACAACAAAATAATGGTGCCCAAGACGCCTAAAATAACCACTAATTGAAACCGGTACCGGCCTAAACCTTCATAGGCCGTATCAAGCCCTTCCACCACCGAAACGGTATAGTTTTGATCTATACCCTGATCATCCACCCAGATTACGCCATAATTGGAGACCAAGTAAGATTTACCATTGTTTAACGTCGCTGTACCAAAAACCCAACTACCGGGCGCGGCAAGATCACCGTAGTACAATTCAGAACTTTGAGAAGAAACCGATTGCCAAACCACATCCCTTTGATCAGACAACACCACCATAAATAAACCGGTATCCGGATGATTGAAGCGCTCTGATTGTAAATATTTAGGGACCTGCAACGAGCCATCCATAAAATCGGCGACCGTCAACAAATTATAGGTATGAAGTTTGAGCCGTTCCCGAGCAGAATTTTTTACACTGATCGAAAAGGCTTGATCTAAGATCACCCCGGTCAGGCTAAAGAAAAAAAGAAATACCAATCCCGAGGTCAATAACAAGCGCGCGCGTAGACTGTAACTCATCCAAGAAAAAACTCACAAAAGGAATCCCTGGAAACAACCCATTCGCGCGAAGTTAAACGGTCAGCTTGATTCATCGAGTCGTAATACCTTCCGTATTAAGCTTGTAACCCCGCCCTCTTAAGGTTTCGATAGGTTTAATGGTCCCAGCCGGATCTATTTTCTTACGCAGGCGAGCAATAAACACCTCAATTACATTACTATCTCGATCATAATCCTGGTCATAGAGGTAATCGATTAAAACCGACTTAGACACCACATCCTTAGGATGCAACATCAGGTATTCCATGATTTTGTACTCAAAAGCCGTTAAGTCTAAATTGGACTCTTCAAATTTTACTTGCTGGGATTTCGCATCCAAACTAAACCCACCAATTTCCAATAGTGCTGACGAATACCCAGCAGAACGTCGCAATAAGGCGTGAACGCGCGCTAAAAACTCCTCCATTTGAAAGGGCTTAGTGAGGTAGTCATCGGCACCTAAATTAAGGGCTTCTACTTTAGTTTTCCAATCATCTCGCGCAGTAAGCACTAAGATAGGAAATTCTTTTTTCAGCTTTCGAAATTTAGCAATCAGGTCAATGCCTGAAATCTTGGGCAATCCTAAGTCGATCACGACTAAGTCGAACCGGTATTCTTTACCGATATACAGTCCCTGCTCACCATCATGAGCCACTTCGACCCGAAACCCTTCGCCTAACAACGCGTTAGACAATTGATCTGCCAAACTCACTTCATCTTCAATGACTAAAAGCCTCATCGAATTCTCCTTGTATCGACATCTAATAACCCTTCTTCCCCAGCACTCGCAGCAACCACATCTGCAGATCCATCCGCTGTTGAACCCTCGACTGCGACAGCACTATCGCCTTCGACCGAAACTGTTTTAATTTTACCGGTGTGAAGCAGTATTTTTATTCTGTATTTCACAGTTTCCAAATCAAGCCGCTTAACGCTTAAAATAATTCCGTCGTAATTCTTTTTTACTTTCTCAATTGCTTTATCGATTTCGTCTCGATTGACCCGCTTCAAAATCTTTCTAGGAGGCTCATTATTCTTGCCCTCCCCGCTTACTTCTGGTTCTGGGAAATGCCTTGCCGCGTGCTCCGACTTAACCTTCTCTGACTGTCGCTCAACCCATTCTTCAGCTTGCTCAACATACTTTTCCAGCCATTCTCGGGTAGGGGAGATCTTTTCCTCAACCCAGGACACCAACGCTTCATTTTTTTGTTCTAATGTTTCGCGTGCTTGCGCGCTGCTAACGCCAAGCATCAGAAAGACCAGCACGAAAACCAAACAGCGTTTAGTCTTTCGATTGGTAGTTAGAACAATGCTTTTAGCTTTACAACTCATACGATACATCAGGTGCTGGCCCATATTGGTTCACCATCGATTGGGGTGACGGATAGCCTCTATTGAAAACGAAATCCAAAGACATACAGATAAAACTCACGCATCTCAGACCATAGGGTTTCAGTAGGCGAATTATATCTCAGTCAATACTAAGCAACGCTAATTTTATTTCTCTTTTTGATCAAAACCCCACACAACTGATCAATTTTCAACCAGCTTACCCAGCGCCAATTAACTCTAGCTGAACTCCCATTAAACAATGTTAATTTGGCCCCCTTTGAAACGTGATGGTTACCAAGCACTTAAACCCAAAAAGGGCCGATAAGGCCCCTTTCTGCTTGCGATAGAACGCAAAACCTACACTGTGAACGAAAACCCTAAATACTTAGATTTTCTTTAGCTCCTGCCTCGCAGACTCATATTCTAGATAACGTTTAGCGTCGGTATCTACGGCTTTCACGAAAAACTGTTTGGCAAGCTCGCGCTTCCCTTGCATAAGGTAATGTTGGCCGATGTAAAAATAGGCCTCGCAATACTGCCCCCGGCTCTGCTCGTTGAGTTCCCCCGGCAGCAAGTCCAGCACTTGGTTCACAGAGCCTTCATCCAAATACATACTAATAATAACCCCAGGCCATTGATCAACATTCACTTGGGATGAGTATTTTTTAAGCGCTTGCGCGCCCTGGCCGGTTAAGACCTCATTGGCTAAAAAGTGCCAAATCATTCGGTAAGGGTCTTCATAATGGACTCTCAGATAGGTCTCATAATCCTCAACGGCTTGTTCATAACGGCCAATTGAAAAATACAAATCCCCCCGAGCCTTGTACGGATGGAAGTCCACAGGGTCCAGCTCTATCGCCTTTTGTAAGTCGTCCAGCGCCTCGTCGTGGCGCCCTAAGCGCCCTAGTACAATGGCCCTCGCGCCATACAAGGAGGGGGAAGAGGGCTCAATAAAAATTCCCTTGTTGAAATCTTTCAGTGACAACTGTAATTGATAATCATCGCTATAAGCAGTTCCCCTTAGATGGTAAACCTCCGCCAACTGTTCGGTAGAAAGTTGGCCGTCATCAATTAACAACGAGTAATAATCAATATGGCTGAGATTTTCGTAATCAATATGCGATTCATAACTTGAATGCTGAAGGGCTCGTAAATCCATTGCTAGCACTAGCAAGGTAACACTGAAAACCACTCTAAAACTGTTGTATCCACTGATCATTTAATAAGTCCCACATCAAAAACTAAAGCCATGGCATTAATCTCAATCTCCTAGACACGCTGTAAAATGCATTAAAGCTACAGGCAAAAGAATTCACCTGCCCGCTGCTAATAAGCACCGCGGACCGCTTAAACAATCACTGTTATTGCTAGAAAGGCCATTCATACAGGCTGCTTATGCGCGACAGTTATTATAACGGCCACAAATAAGCAGAAATGATAATTGGCTATCATTTACACTATGAATATCAAGGAATGATTTGGAGTAAACGCCTCAATTTTAATCGAGTTTTATTTTATTCCGTCTTTTCTTTCTCGGGGTGCCAGATCCACTTGCTTGGATCAAACTCAAACCCCTCATCCATTAACTTATCTTCATCGGGAAACTCCCCTAAATCCTTGGGGCGAGCCAAAAAGCAATCACTTGGAGGAGGCGGCTCAATGCCGTGCACATCAACGCGCTGTACGCGTTCTCCGGAGATGTCTTCCAAGGGACCTAACACAGTCACCGTCAGTCCAATCATTGACCGCTCTTCGATATCACCGATAATTCTCAGAACTGATCCTACTGGCCATTCTTTCATTGGAAGATTCCACGATCTCAGTCGCTTGTACTAATGCTCAAAAGGTCTCCTAATCTCATCAATCCGCCGCCTAAAAAGAGGCTAATTGCCAACCAACTCCATTTACGTTGAGGAAGGTATTCTAACGGATAAACGCCTTAAGCTGGTTAAATAATGACCAGACCTTAAGATCAATTAAGCATTAGCTTGCGAGATGATATAAACCCACGGCATCAAAAGCCTTTTATATACTTCCTAGATCTGACCAGGGGAAATTTAAGTCATTCATGGCATATAAAGTGAGCGTTATAGRCAGACCCTGGGCTATAAGNCATTCAGCAAATGGCAGCGGCATGAAAAAGGCGCATTAATGCGCCTCAAGTRCYTCTAGGGARTRATAARCAATGACTTAAGTAANTAGTAATNRMKYAAYGNWTAGSGNNNGSGKYKTTTWWTMAWCAATNNNCGTCTTTCWATTTCAAAGACTTTGTTYTCTATCTTAGGCAAGCCCATGCCTTTCTTATCATTTTCCTTAATAAACAACTCATCYTTGAATTCAAGGACTGCATCGTGTGCTGAAATATTTTTCACGCCAATAAACTGAAAGGTAACGACCCCCAGTAAATCATCTAAATCACCCGGTGCAGGCTCCACACTCAAAACTCGAGACAAACCATAGACAGTATCGCCAGAGAAGGTCGGTTGCGTATGATAACCTTCCGTAAAGCCCAGCTCCCACACAGCATTGTCCGACACGTCCCTACTGGCTAAGCCTTCTAACCACGCAAAAACAAGCCCACCAAAAACGACCGGACGCCCGCCTGATCCACCCGATAGAGATTCACTGTACAACTGATCAAAATGAAGCGCGTGGGTGTTGCCCACTTGATAGGTCTGAACCACGTGCTCGTCGGTAATCGTRCGGCCGTTGGTATGRACGATTATTTCCCCAACGGAAAARTTTTCAACGTAAGTTTCCTTACCTGTTAAATACGCTGGCGCGCGTACATTAAAGTCTGGGAATTCGGGCTGCATAGGTTCAACCCAAGGAATTTCAACATCGTCAGGCGTTTGACGCGGGCTATCAGCAACCGATTGACCTCTAGGCTGAACCATCAGTTTACGCTCAAACTGTAACACCACACGATGACGTTGATTGATCCCAACCGTACGAATAGTAACAATTCCCGGTCGACCACCGCCCTTTTCTTCCCTAGAAATGACTTTGGTAATCGCTTCAACGGTATCCCCAGGATAAACAGGGGCTAAAAACTGTGTATTGTAATAGCCTAAGTTAGCCATTACCTTCTCTGAATCGTTTTGCACCCCTAGAGACAGCACAACATTAAACACCATCTGCGGTGAAGCCGGCATATCACTGAAGCCATGCGCTTTAGCGCATTCAACATTTAAATAAATGGGATTGGTTTGCATATAGGTGCGTGCAAAGATATCCATTTGGGCACGGCTAAAGGTATAGCCACGCGGATGAACAAACACTTGGCCCGGCATATAATCTTCTAAAAAACGACTAAAATGCGGCGCTTTGATTCGCCCTAAATCAATAGGCACTTGGCTCGAAACTTCTACCTGAGCATCAAAAATAACCGTCATAATTCAAACTCTTTCGCTTTATTTTATTTATTATATGTTCAACATTTTCATTATGTTACAAATCAACAGCAATTCCAACTTATGACATAATTCACTCACCACTGACACCGTCGCACGTTCATAAACCGAGTCACACTTCAGAATCAAGGCCCGCAGAGCATAGAGAACCCGCCCCTCATAAGTCAACACTAATACTGTATCTTTGGCCGCCCTCCGATCTATCCACAGATTCGTCAGCGATCCACCAAACCTCGGATTTGATTTAAAATTCAAGGGGGTTATCGTATTGACGCATATTTGTGTCTTTGAAAAAGTAAGCGCTATACTGCACTCACTCAACGCGCTTAGCGCCCCAAGTCATGTGACCCGAAGCCAAGCTAGATCGGCCAGAATTAACGACGACAGTACGCTTAATATGAATTCAGCACGTGCGCTTACCCAAAACCCCGCCTCGAACAACAGATACGCTAAACAAAAAAATACCGTCCTGCTGACTCATCTCTTCGCTCACCGAACTCAAAGTCGGCCTTCAGCAAACCAGATTTATACTTATGCTCGGGCTTTCGCTTTAATTCTGTCCCTGCTTTATGTCCCTTCTTCTTTCGCAGCACCCCCCTCTCCCCCTAAAACCTGGGATGTTGGCGTCGGATTTACTGCCTACAGCATTCCTGATTACCACGGCTCCAAACATTCAACGCGCATTTTCACACCACACCCTTACCTCGCATACCATGGTAAGTTCATAAAGTTAAATGATGGAAAAGTATCCGGCACGCTTTTTTCTTCTCCGCAATGGTTTTTAAATATCAGCGCGGATGGCAGCCCTCCAATCAACAGTGATGATAATCCTGCCCGAAACGGAATGCCTGACTTGGACCCAGTCTTAGAGATTGGACCTTCTATTGAATACTATTTTCATAAAAAAACATCCGACCGACCTAAGCTGTACCTCGAGTTCCCCTTTCGTGCAGGCATTGCCACAAGTCTAAGTCGCGTGGATTCCATTGGCTGGATCAGCAATCCCCGATTAAAATACGAAATTAACCTTCAGCAGTGGAAACTCAGATTCGGCGTTGGCCCCAGCTTCGCGACCCGTGCTTTTTATAACTATTACTATGGCATTAGCACCCAGTTTGCAACCGAGGCCCGGGCAGCCTATAAATCACGGGGTGGTTATGGCGGCATGCGATACAGTGTTGGCTTTAGACGTCCAATCAATGATTTCCTCTTCGGCGGATACCTGCGAGTAAGCGACTTAACCGGTGCCCGATTTAAATCCAGCCCTCTCGTAGAAACTAAACGTTCAGTACTCGCTGGCCTATCGATCACCTGGATTTTTTATTAACACCCCAACAACAAAGCAGCTTGCTTCTCCGCCAACCACACGCCGTTTACACACCACGCGCTTAAATATGAAGAGAAAGCCCTATATAAATACCATCAATGGTGACTTCAGCATTTAAGTCGTCTTGGTCATCTAAGGTTAATTGAAACACCCGATAGCCAATTTCAGCCCCTATACCGAACTTGGCTTCGTAAGCTAACTTCAGTGTGGCGTCAGCAACGCCGTTACCACTCACTTCGAGTATATTTCCCTCTGCTTCCACAGCAAGCCCAGAAAATGGCAGGTCAAATCTAGCTTTTCCATACAGCATAGGAATAGGGACATCTATTTCCTGACGGGCAAAAACAGGCTCACTTGTATCGGGATCTATGGTGGTCCCTTGCAACAACACTTCGCCGTCAAAGACACGAACAGTGACACCTAAATCTAAGGAAACCCAGTTATCGAGCACTTCATAATACAAAGTCAGATCCGTATGGGTTAGATCCAATTTCGCGGTGACTTCTTCGGTACTAGAAAATTCAGCGCCATCAAATTCTATTTGACTGGCTAATTCAGAATTTTCATCAATAGCAACTTCCGTGCGTTGAACCCGAAAATTTGGCAATACAGGAATAGGGTGTTCAATCGCAACGTAGAAACTATTCGCATTGTCCTTATCAAAGCTTAAATCATCGCCTAAATTAATATCGACAGCATCGTCACTGGAAAAATCGCCGTTATATTCACTAAACCAAGCCCCCGCCCCCGCATAAATACCGAAGATGGTATCTGCTGCGACATAACCAGGACTCAAACTAACTACCAGTACTATTAGACATGCACCAATTCGGCTACTTTTCATCATCCTACGCCCCTTGTTACGCTAACAATCATTCGCCTATAAATTATTTTCAACAATACATTAGACTAATCTAGCACCGGTATACCGATAGCTGCATCATAAATAGGGATAATTATTCAATAAACATTCGTAACAACACGAACGCTTTCTTAGTTTGCTATATCGCTGACAGAGCTACCGCTCAAACATAGAACTGGAATCCAATTTCACTAATTCAACAAAACTTAAAAAAATCGTTTCAATATTTAAAGTTCGTATTACAATGCACGCGTCCTTAATATGAACAACAAATGGATTAATGGCCTAATCTGACAATTTAAGGATATACCAACGTGTCAGGCTTAGGTAAAACATTAACAATAATCGGCATAAGTCTATGAGGGAGGCAGTTCATGACTGACCTAAGATTTGAAGACAAAGTAGTCATAGTAACCGGTGCAGGAAACGGCTTAGGGCGTTCTCACGCATTAGAATTCGGGCGTCGCGGCGCCAAAGTGATCGTCAATGACCTAGGCGGAAGCGCTTTTGGTGACGGTTCGAATAAAGCCGCTGCAGATGTAGTGGTAGACGAGATTAAAGCCGCAGGCGGAGAAGCTGCTGCGAACTATGACTCAGTTGAAGATGGCGGAAAAATTGTTCAAACAGCCATGGACAACTTTGGAAAAATTGACATAGTCATTAACAATGCGGGCATTTTGCGAGATAAAAGCTTTCAAAAAATGACTGACGAAGACTGGGATCTAATCTACAGAGTCCACGTTAAAGGTTCTTATGCAGTAACTCACGCTGCATGGCCTCACATGCGCGAGCAACAATACGGCCGAATAATATTCACAGCCTCTGCAGCTGGAATCTACGGCAACTTTGGCCAAGCTAACTACAGCATGGCTAAATTGGGCCTACACGGCTTGGCGCAAACGCTTGCTCACGAAGGCAAGAAGAGAAACATTATTGTTAACTCTATCGCGCCTATCGCAGCTTCGCGTTTGACCGAAACTGTTATGCCTGCTGATATCCTTAAAAACTTGAAGCCTGAATACGTGACTCCTTTAGTGTCTTACTTATGCCACGAAAGCAACACGGACACAGGCGGATTATACGAAGTTGGTGCTGGCTGGATAGGCAAACTTCGTTGGGAAAGAACGGCGGGTGTTGGGCTTAAGCTTGATAACGTCAATGCCGAATCTATTGCGGATAGCTGGGCACAAATCTGTGACTTCAGTGAAGGGTCTACAAATCCTGTTTCAACTCAGGATTCTATGATGGCTCCAATGCAGAACCTGCAAAACAAGTAAACCGCTAACGGCGATTTACTTAATGCCAGCCGTATTGTCTGACTTTACGGCTGGCATTAATAATCAAAAACTTAAAGTGTTCGTAGGCCTCGTAAAGAGACATCAATACAGCACTCCAGCTCAAGTCTAATATTTCAAAAAGGCACCGTCGCCTTCACTTCTCGCGCTAACACCTACTCAAACCTTGATGCGAAAGCTCTCGGTCACTCCAACATTTCCCAACCACACGCTTCAATTGGCCACAATGACCTTTATCCTAGATCCGCAACTGCAATTAGATACCGTTAAAGTCGGCAACTTCCCTTTATGCACACTGCTGCTACATAAAGACAAAACTTTTCCGTGGTTCATTTTGGTCCCACAAATAGCGGACATTAAGGAGATATATCAACTCGATACGAAGCAACAGAATCAATTCATTAAGGAGAGTAGTTTAGTTTCCGTAACGCTGAACGACCTATTCAGCGCCGACAAACTAAACATAGCAGCGCTAGGCAACGTAGTGGCGCAACTTCACATTCACCACATTGTCCGTTACAAAACAGACCCTGCTTGGCCAGCACCAATCTGGGGGCAACAAAAAGAGATTTTTTATTCTCAACTTGAAATCACTGCACTAAACGATAAATTTAATCTTCGCCTCTCTGAACACTGCCAGGAATATACGCCCAACTAAATAAGTACAGGCGTTCCAAATCCTTGCCAGCCATTCAAGCGGGCATTGCCAACACCAGTGCAGCTTTTAAGTCCTTCGCGGAAAAGGGTTTACGTAAAGTGCTGTCAGCGCCTAAAAACTCAACCGCTTCGATACAGTTTACACCTGACTCATTATTCCACCGCCCAGACATGGCAATCACACGAACATCAGGATTAATTTTTTTCATTTCCATGATTAAACGGATGCCGTCTTTGCCAGGCATAATCAAATCAGTGAGCACCGTATCCGGCGCGAAGCGGCGAAATAACCGAAGCCCTTCGTTGCCATCCGAAGCGACTAAAACATCGTACCCTGAAAGCTCGAGCAGCTCCTGCAGATATTCTCGCAGATAATCATCGTCTTCTATTATTAAAATCGAACCGTACAATGAACCTGCCACATCCGACCTTGACTTATTATTCCCGACCATCCGTAGTCTCCCATAATTGTCATAACCAAAATATCATTGCTAAATTATCCCAACCACTAATACAGTAAAAGTCGCTATAAAACTGATGCTGCTCAAATAAAATTAAACATCAGTGTTGGTGTATTTTTAAATATTTTTCTCATTGACTTTTTCAATGAAGGGCCCTCCAATATAGCCAAAAAAAATAGCCATGTCCAAGCTACTTTAGCGATCCATGCAATTAATTTTTACACAGGTATAATGTCGCCCTCAAAAACAGATTAAATTTTTTAAACAAACAAAGGCTTAGGTTCTTTATCTAATAACCTCGTTACAAACCAACATTTTTACTTTTATTTCTACCACTTCACATTACAACAAAACAGTTCCATCCCATCCACTTTTATGAGCAACCATTTTGGCCAGTATTAAACCGCCTCCACCGCAAACAAATCAATACGCTGATATCGAATGGCGAGGCAACGTCCCCTACTCCAAATATTTTGGCGACGTTTATTATTCCACCGCCGATGGCTATCAAGCGTCTCACTACCATTTCCAACAGCAAACGTCACTCAGCACTCGCTGGAAAAAACTCAAACCCCAACAAACCTTTACTATTATTGAAACAGGGTTTGGCACCGGACTTAACTTTTTCACCACGTGGCGAAACTGGCAGGAAAATGCAAAAAAAGATACTCACCTGTTTTACATAAGCACCGAACTACACCCGTTAAAACCTGAACAAATACAACAAGCGATTTTCCATTGGCCCGAACTTCGATCACTTCTTGATCAATTCTTAAGCCAATATCCAGCGCCTACACAGGGATTTCATCAACGCCAATTCAAAAGCGACAAGCTCACTTTATTGCTGCTTTACGGCGACGCAACGGAAAGCTTAAGCGAACTAACACATCCTGCTGACACGTGGTTTCTAGACGGTTTTGATCCCAAAAAAAACCCGCAGCTTTGGAGCAACAACTTATTCTGCCAAATAGAACGGCTAAGTAAACCCAACACCAACTTGGCCACCTGCACATCCAACACCGAAGTCCAAAATAAATTAATCAGCCACCATTTCCAAATCACAAAAAAACCAGGGTTTGAAAAAAAAACAGCGATGCTTGTCGCGACCTTTCAATCAGCCACCCCCTCACTGACCCAGCCGATACAAAAAAAACCTTGGTTCACTAACAAAGATCAAAGCCAAGTCAAACAAAAATACGCCACTATCATTGGGGCAGGCATTGCAGGCATGTGCAGTGCCGCAGCACTCGCTCAGCGTGGATGGCAGGTCACAATATTGGAGAAGAACCAACACGTCGCTCAAGAAGGCTCAGGGAACCCCTGGGGTGCACTATATACTCGCTTCAACACGCACAAGTCGCCCGTTAATCAGTTTTTCCAGAGCAGCTTCAGCTACACCACTGACTACATGAAAGCGCTGCATGAACAAACCCCAGATCAAACTTTCTGGGATCCTTGCGGCCTATTTCAATGCGCATTTTCAGACAAAGAAGAGCAGCAATTCCAAACCATGGACAATAATGGGTTTTGGCCAAAATCCCTGCTTAACTACTTAACCGCCGAACAAGCCAGCGATCTCACGGGGATTTCAATCGATCGGCCTGGATTATGGATCCCCCGCTCGGGAAGAGTTTCGCCGCGCGCCTTCTGCCAACATCTATTGGACCTTCATCCAAACATTCAATTGCACTGCAACCAGGAAGTATCTGACCTAATACAAACAGTCAAAGATGGCGAGCCATCCTGGCAACTTAATGACCTCAACGGAAAACTGATTCTCGAATCACCCGTGGTAATTATTGCCAATGCCCAATCCGCCAAAAACTTTAGCCCGACACAATACTTACCGACCTCCCAAATTAGAGGTCAATTGAGCTTCGTTCCTAGCACGCAAGCCAGTAGAAAACTGAGCACTATTGTGTCCTATGAAGGCTATATCTTACCCGCAGACCCAGTCCCGAACGAACCATCTCGCCACCTAATGGGCGCGACTTTTCACCCCAAAGATGTTGCCCCCAACCTTCGAGCGGAAGATCACCAACAGAATCTACACCAACTGGCACAAATCAGCGCCGAACTAGCGGCTCAACTGGAATCCAATACCCCGCTCGAGTCACTCGGCGGTCGTGTGGCTTTTCGCTGCCAATCCGCCGACTACCTCCCCATAGTCGGCCCAATCCCAGTGATGGATCAGTTTAAACAAGATTACGCGGGGCTTAGAGCAGGCAAACTTAAAATAGATTATCCGCCCGGCGCTTATCTACCCGGCTTATACTGCAATGTCGCTCACGGCTCAAAAGGGCTTATTTCAGCGCCAATCAGTGCCGAAGTAATCGCAGCACACATCGAAAACACGCCTCAGCCTCTGCCTARCAATCTAATACAAGCGATTCATCCAGCACGATTTGTCATTCGAGGCTTAAAGCGGGGGCAATATTAAACCGCACTGAAATTGACCAGCTGTACAGTGACATTATCCTGGCCACCCGAGCCTAATGCAGCTTTCACTARCGCATCACCCATATCTTCAATATTATTGTTATTCTGCAGTATCTGAGCAATATGCTCGTCAGTAACGGCATCGGTCAGGCCATCACTGCACAGTAAAAATATCGATCCAGGCAATAAATCTCCCGTCACCACATCCGCAAGTATACCGGGCCTGCCTACCCCCCTCATCGCTCGAGTTACCACGTGTCTTTGGGGATGGGTCTGGGCATCTTTACAGCTTAACACCCCATTATCGATCATCTCCTGAACCACCGAGTGATCATTGGTAAGTTGGCGAAGTTCATTCAGCTCGCTCCGATACAGATAGACACGACTATCCCCCACCCAAGCCACTTCATACTTAACACCATCATGGCGAAAAATAACCACCGTGGTACCCATGCCATCAAAACCGATCCCAGAAAATATCGCCTCACTCAAATAGCGATTGGCAGAACCAACGGCCTCAAACAGCGACTGCCCACGGCGAATGTATTTCACCAATCCACTCACCACGACTGCACTTGCGACCTCACCTCCGTCATGCCCTCCCATGCCGTCCGCTACGACCCACAGCCCCAGATCTGGAACACAGCAAAAACTGTCCTCATTACTGCTTCTAACCATGCCTACGTGGCTTTTCTCGCAGAAACAGAATTCCATGTTAGGTCGATTTTTCATGCATGCACATACAAGTAAGGTTTCCACCAATATACCGGCCACCCGCACCCTAGGCACAAGTCGCGCTACTATAAAGCTTACTCTATGGCGATTGGAAAGAAAGAAACCACCTCAGATCAATTGAATATTAATCATATAAAAGCCCGACTACTTAGACCGATCGCCTATAAGTAATTCATGCGCTCATTGGAATAACGTTTAAAGCAACGTTCAATGACGGGATATAAGAATGCTTTCTTTATGGAGCCTAAAGGAGCAGCGCCAAAGACGCGCTAGAGAATTAATAATCCAGCTAGTAAATCAATTTAGAGAAACAGAAGCTTGAGCGTCCGTAATCGAACGCTCTTTTGCTTCTGTCTAAATAGGATACTCAGCCAAGGTCGTCTTGTGGTTAATTATTACGAACGTAATCCAACACTTCATCTGCAGCCGCTTTTACCCCACCGGCAGATTTCAGTACGTCACCATACCCTTTCGCTCTATCACGAACCCCTTTGGTGTTAATTACATACTCAGCCGACTCAAACAACTCTTGCGGAGTGGGTTGCTCAGACTCTAACAATTTCGCCAAACCCATTTTCTGGAAACGTCTACCATTAAATGCTTGCTCAATCTGCTGAGGAAAAACCACCACAGGCACACCGAAATAGAGCCCTTCGTTTAAGCTATTCATTCCACCATGGGTAATAAACGCGCTCGCATGTTTCAATATATGCAACTGAGGCACGCGATCAAAAGCCCGAATATTTTCCGGCAGCTCGCCTAACGCTTCAACCCTCGAAGCCTCACCGACCGACATAATTACATCATACGGCTTTCCTTCGAACGCGCGAACGCAATTTTTAAAAAACTGTACGTTAGTATTCGTCACTGTCCCCAAGGAAATATACACCAAAGGTTTGTCGCTCTTAATCTGAAACTGCTCAGCGACTTCGTCTCTGTTTTCCGGCACCGAAGCACCCACGTATTTAAAATTGCCTTTTATTTTTGATGGGAAAGGCTGGTATAACTTAGTGTTAAAGACCACATTCAAATCACCCACATTCGCGAAAATATCGAATATATGGTAAAGCAAGCCTCTGTAGCCAACGCCAATTTCCTTAAACAGTGTCATTAACCGTTTGCGAGCCGAAAAAATAATGCCGACATTCGACGCTAGCTCTTTAACCACATGCCACCCTAAAGGCAGGTCGGATATTAATATGTAGGGGGAACTAACCAAGGTCGTTAATGAATTGATCGCAGGAATACCAAGCACTTCCGCAATGTATTTACCCCAAATACAACAGGAATCATAAATTATATAATCAGGGCAATCCTTGCGAAGCTGAGCAATCAAACCTTCGCAACTGGCCTCAGCCAACCTCAGCTGAATCAACGCCATCGAAATAAGCTCAGCACTGCCATCCGTACTATGATGGTAATTGAACCACGGCTCATACGTTCTAAACTCAGCCCCAAGACGGGCCAACTTGTGTCGTTCAGCTTCTCCGGAATAATAGATAACCTGCTCACCACGAGCCATCAATTCCTCKACCCAACCTAATGTCGGATTAATATGCCCACTGGCACCTGGCAGATTAAAGAATACTACTTTTGACATAACGACACTCTTTTCCCTGATTACCACTAAATTAAATTTTATAACCTTGAACGTCTAGCCCGAAATTAAAGGCACTTAAAATAGAAACTAAAGAAAACCTCAGCAGTGTAGGTATTCACCGATAAACAAACCACCACTAAATACCTTGCTGTGATTCATATCACGCAAGCACCTCAAGCAAAACCGACATTCTCACAATCATCGCTTTAAACCGACAGACTTTTTTTCGTTTAAAACCAACAGCAAGAATAAACGCCGCTAATCTGCTCATACAGCCATTATAAATGGCCAGAGTAATTCACTGAAATAGCCTTCAAATGGCCGCTAGATAAACACTCTACAAAGCATTAATCAATGACTTAATACCTCGCATTCCAATTACTAACAAAAAACCGCTTAGCCTCTCGGTGCACGCAAATCACGCCACCCCTTGCCTGACCACACGTTAGAGCTTAAAACGATTGATTTCACCCACTATAAAGGAGAAAAAACTCCATCACTTAAAGTCCCCCATATCGCCCAAGCGAAACCCCATCGCTAGGACTTAAGAGCCACTGTGGCATAGCATCACAGAATTATGGATTACTGACCTCAGCAGCCTACTAACAACGCATCGAAGCGAATGAACGATCGCCCTTAATCCGCTTATTACAAACAGCACGCTAACACTCGCCACCTTTAGAGACTCGTCTCAAGCTACCTAACAAAGGGGTTATTACGGCGTTCATACCCAATAAAGGTTTTAGCGCCATGCCCCGGATAGACAACGGTATCATCATCCAAAACAAAAAGCCGGTCACGTATGCTTTTAACTAAAGCCTCAGTACTCCCCCCTGGCAAATCAGTCCTGCCGACGCCGTTTTGAAACAGCGTATCGCCACTAAAAAGAATTTGCTGGCATTGAATATCGCTGTTCTCGTGCAATAATAAACACACACTGCCCCTTGTATGTCCGGGGGTATGTCGAACCGAAAACGTTAATTTACCGACGTTAATCACCTCATCCGCCTCATAAAAGCGATCCACAGGCAAGGGCTTCTTATAACGTCTTAATAGCACAGCACCCTGTAAACGAAGAAAGTCATATAGACGTTTATCACTGCGGTGCAAACAGATGCAGGCGTCATCGCCATGATCTCGCAGTAACGCCTCCTTGACCGGGCGAGTAGCGCCGATATGATCAAAGTGAGCGTGCGTATGAAATATGAATTTAATACTCACCTTCTTATCCAGGTCCAACGCTATCCGATTAAGCACTTGTTGAATTTTTTTAGGTTCGTCACCTGGGTCAATAATCACGCCCTGACCCGTTAAAGGGCAAACAAGAATATGACAATTGCACTGAAAAGTACCCACAGGAAAAGAAACACTGATCATCATGACCTACTTAAACTTTATACTTAAAAATAAATTCAGGATTGCGATAAAAATAAGTAATATAAAAACTAAAAAACAATCCTTATGTGTCACCTCAGGCCAGCAATAATCGTTGCCCCACGTTTCTCAGTATGACATCATCCTAACCAAGGCCGGTAAGATACGCTAACATTACTGTTTTTCACGACATCCGTACTGTCTCAGCGAACACGTTTATAATAAAAACTACCATTACTCAAACGTTTGGCCTAAAGAGTATTAAAAAACAATTTCAGCTCAAAAACCAACGCCAAAAAAACAATAATATAAATCAAGAGGCAACCCCCCATGACATTACATAAAATTTGTTCGACTGAAGACATCCCGCTGGGAGAAATGAAGCCTTTTAAGATCGAGGGAAAGAAGGTCTTAATTTACCATACTAAAGAGGGTTTTTACGCAACTCAAACCAATTGCTCACATATGTTTGTACCTCTGAAAGCAGGCAAGCTGGATGACTGTACAGTTCAGTGCCCATTCCATAGGGCTCGATTTGACGTAAGAACAGGGGAAGTGATTGATTGGGCCTCGTTCCCTCCTGGGGTCCAATTACTCAATTTTGTGCGGGCAAAAAAGCCGTTACAGACCTATCCAATTTCTACTGAAGGCGACCAATTATTTGTCGACGTCGCCTAACGAAAAGCGCGACTCAAGCACACCGACCGATTARTTTGTTACCGCTAAAAACTAAATCCTTGACGCTTTAAGTACGCTTGCAACAACTATTCAAACCAAAAACGCAGCTCGATTGAGCTGCGTCCGATATAACCTAACAAAATTCAACTGGGCTAAATCATACTAATTAGCAGGTCCTACCACCGTAATCTTTGATATCACCTTTGTCACACCCCCTACTTCACTGGCTAAGCGCATGGCATGTCCTTCGGTTGTCTTCTTATTCATGCTGCCATACAAAGTCACTACGCCTTTGTAAGTATCGACATTAATATTCAGCGCACTGACCTGTTTATCGCCCACAAACTTAGTCTTGATCGACGCGGTCACTGAAATATCATCCGCGATCTGACCGATGGTTCGATCATCCTTCCCCACATAATAACCGGCCGCAATCCCACCCAAAGCGCCCACCGCTATCACGCCCGTGGTACCGCAACCACTCAGCCCGAAAGCTATGAAAACCACCAACGACAAGACTCTATTTCTATTCATCTACCTTCTCTCAATCAAAGTTTAATAAATCGTTCTAATATAAAAGACTTTTTAGAACATTGCTCCTCGTAGAACTTGAACCCTTAATCGACACATGCGCCGAAGTATAAAAGGGTATTGCTAGTCCACTACGACACTAACAACGACTCAGTAGCGGCTATCGTACACGTTTCGCTGTCTTCATCATAAAGGATTACAGCTTGCCCTCGCCTTAACTGCTCCAGCACTGAATTTACTTTTTCCGCCAGAGTCCATTCACGATCACCGTAGTCAGTGCCTTCCCGTCCCACAAATTCTTCTATGACGTGATTTAACGCGTCTTTTGACAACTGTTGGTAAGGTACTTCCATAAGTTTTCCCCAAAACGATTACTCACGCCCATAAAAACAACCATTAGACCTGGGCATATGATCCGCGTGATTATTCAATTCGATCCATCGCTGCGCCGATATTCTTGTCTACCAGCACTTCCAATAAAATCAGGCCTAACCCGGAGCCGGCAATAAAATAATTCCGATTAAAACGGCCACCAACCTTGCTTCAAACGGGTTTGACAGTCGTTGTATTGAACTTGATAACGGTGTGCTTTATTGGCGACCTTTTTGGCCACTTTCTGCAGCCAAGGTTTACTCTTATAACTACCCCTCGCAAAACCACCACGACCCTCATGRTAAGCAAGGTATAAACGATAAGCATCACCACTCTTTACTGAATTCTTAAGAACCGTCTGGGCATGATACCAACCCACAAAGTCCACTGCATCTTTAAATTTGTTGCGATCCGCACCGTAATTACCACTACTCTTGATGTAGCCGGCCCAGGTGGAGTCAAGCGCCTGGGCATACCCATACGCTGAGCTAGGGCGAAAGCCAGGAATAAATCCAAGCCATTTTTTACGAGCGGGCTTGGCTCTGCCTCGATACCGAGACTCTTGATGGATTGTGGCCATTAACACTGGCACAGGAATTTTCCAGCGCTTTTCAGCTCGTTTAGCGTGCTTATACCAGCCGCCCTTTTGTTCGAAAATACTGCATACGTTCTCGATATCATTGGGCACTGAGGACGTACACCCCGTCAAAACAAGAAAAACAGCAGCCACCGCCCACCACAAGCCCGTGCGCTTAACCCGAGCTATTTTCACCATCGCCATTAATTCAACCAATAAGTTTTTCAAAATCTGCTTCATTCATTACTTTGATGTCTAATTTTTCAGCCTTCGCCAACTTCGACCCAGGCGAGTCGCCGACAATTACCGCATGGGTTTTTTTCGAGACAGAACCRCTGACTTTGGCCCCCAACAGGACTAATGCCTGCTTCATCTCATCCCGCCCACGATTACTAAACGAGCCCGTAATAACATACGTTTGACCGGCTAGAGGTAATACTACATCGGACTCCGGCTTTTCAACATGAGGCCAATGTACTCCTGCTGAGACTAACCCATCGATGACATCAAGATTGTGCTCTTGGCGAAAGAATTTTTCCACATAGGCCGCCACCACAGGCCCAACATCATCAACTTTCTGTAACTCGTCTAAATCCGCATCCTTAAGCGGGCCGAGTGCGCAGAAGTGATCACTGAGGGATTGCGCAGTGGTCTCACCCACTTCTCGAATGCCCAAGCTGAAAATAAACTTGCCTAATTGAGTTGCTTTGCTGACCTCCAAGGCCTTCAATAAATTACCCGCAGACTTTTCTGCCATACGATCCAGCGCGGCAATGGGCTCCAATGCCAGGGTATATAAGTCGGCCACCGAGCTCACTAAGCCAGCATCAACCAACTGCTCAACCAACTTATCGCCTAAGCCATCGATATCCATGGCCTTACGCGATGCGAAATGCTTAATCGCTTCCTTCACTTGCGCCTGACAAGAAAGRCCCGCACCGCATCGCGCTAGCACCTCTCCCTCGGCTTGCACAATACCTGATCCACATACAGGGCATTCTGTAGGCCGGACGACTTTCTGAGCCCCTTCAGGCCGGCGCTCCTTCACAACACGTACAATCTTAGGGATCACATCACCCGCGCGATAGACCACTACCGTATCGCCAGGCCGAACATCCATTCGCTCAATTTCATCCATGTTGTGTAGCGTGGCATTACTTACGGTAACCCCTCCAACAAACACAGGCTCAAGTCGTGCAACAGGTGTCACCGCTCCGGTTCGACCGACCTGAAACTCAACACCCAATAACCGCGTAATTTCCTCTTGGGCAGGGAATTTATAAGCAATCGCCCAACGCGGCGCTTTGGCAACAAAACCCAACCGCTGCTGCAATGCCAGATCATCCACTTTAATGACCAGGCCATCGATATCGTAATTGAGCGACCCTCGTACTTGAATCAAATGTTGGTGGAAAGCGGTAATTTCATCCACGGTCGAACAGAGGCGAATCTCAGGGTTGACCTTAAACCCCCAATCACCTAACTGCTTCAATACTTCTGAATGGCTCGTAAAGCGCCATTCCTCATCATCTAAATAACCCAAACCATAACAATACATGTCTAAAGGTCGCGTTTTGGTAACCTTGGAATCCAGCTGCCTTAAACTGCCTGCGGCGCCATTGCGCGGATTAACCAGCACTTTCTCATCCTTGCGACGCGCTTGTTCGTTAAACGCATTAAAACCATCCAAAGGCATGAATATTTCGCCCCGAATCTCAATCAGCGCAGGGAATGACTCGCCTCGCAACTGCATGGGAATTGAACCGATGGTTTTAACATTCTGTGTAATATTCTCGCCAGTAGCGCCATCCCCCCGAGTCGCAGCCTGAACCAATACCCCGTTTTCATACAATAAGCTCACCGCCAAGCCGTCGAGCTTAGGCTCACAGATATAAGTAATCGACTCTTTGATCTCTAGACGATTTTTTAACCTAAGATCAAAGGCATCAACTTCATCATCATTAAACGCATTACCCAGTGATAACATGGGCACGCGGTGAGTAACCGAATCAAATTGCCCTAAGGGCTCACCGCCCACACGTTGAGTCGGAGAGTCAACGGTAATCAGATCACTGTGCTCGCTTTCGAGCTGCTGTAATTGCCGATACAAGCGATCATATTCCGCATCAGGCACAATCGGGTCGTCTAAAACATAATAACGATAACCGAGCTCATTAAGCTCCTTTCGCAACAAGCGGGCCTTTTCAATTAGGGGAGTATCGACATTCGGCATAGCGTCAGACATGGCTCAGAAAATTACAGAAAGGAAGGTTTTAGAATCAAAGAATAAATCAATATTAAGCTGAATAAACAATACTCAGGGGCATTGCAAAAATCCTTATCGCTTACGGCTAATACCCACAACCAGCACCTTAGACGGGATATTGAAACGCCAGCATTAAACAGCTAAACAGATTAATAGAGGTTCTATAGAAACGACAACGGCTCAAAATGTTGCTATTGAACCGTCTCGGAACAATACCGTGATCAATCGGTTCCCGATCAATTAACTATTAATCGACTAGCGCCTCAGCTTGAGACTCCTGGCGACGTTCAAATTCACTAATACGATAACGGTAATGTTCAATAGTTTGCTGCGTTAGCGCACTTTGATTCTCGTCTTTAAGCTCACAATCCAGCTCCCGCGCTAATTTAGCGCAGGTCTTTAACATGGTTTCAAACGAGATCATGTTATTTCGCGGACCCGGTAAGCTAAGAAAAAAGCTGATTCCTGGCGTTGAAAACTGCTCCAACTTTTCCAGTTCAAAGATGCCAGGCTTGACCAAGTTAGCCATACTGAAAATAATCGGGCCTTGACCACTGGCTTGTTCATGCCGGTGAAATATTTGCATATCACCGAAGCGTAATCCAGCGGCAACCAAATACTTCAACAATCGCTGCCCTTGAATGGGCTCATTACTTGCCAAAAGATTAATGACTATAACATCGGTGACAGACTCACTATCAGCAGTGGCGTTACTTTCAACGTCCTGCTCACGCTCACTTTCCAGGGACGCTGCTTGATCAGCAGAGAACATCTCCGGTTGCATTTCTTCAGTGGTTCGCGACGATAGCGCTTCAAAATCCAATTCGGACTCATAGTCAGCCCCTGCGGAAAGTCCTAAGACCTCATCATGGTCTATACGTCTAGCATTGCCTCCGGAAGGCAGTTCACCCGAAAAGTCATCGCCCCCCTCAGGGAAATAACCTGAATCAATCTTCAAACTTAAGGAGTTTCGCTTGGATTCGCGTGCTCGACGAAAACCATCTAAAAGTATCACTGCGATTACAAACGCACCGACGATAATTAAAATTTCCCGCAATCCAATTTCCATTAACCAATCCCCTGGTTCAGCATGACTAAATTAATCTATAGCTGCACAATTCAAATACAGCTGCCGACGTACTAAACCACTATTCATTAAAACCGTGCCTGATCAAACTAACACTCAGGCAACCACTATACCGCTATTAATTCTGATGCTTCTTCGACATCGACAGTGACAAGACGGGACACACCAGGCTCGTGCATGGTGACGCCCATCAATGACTGCGCCATTTCCATCGCAATCTTATTATGGCTAATGTAGATAAACTGAACAGTTTCAGACATCTCTTTCACCAAATTACAAAAACGTCCCACGTTGGCGTCATCCAAAGGCGCATCCACTTCATCAAGCATACAAAAAGGCGCAGGATTCAATTGAAAGATAGAGAACACCAATGCAATCGCAGTAAGTGCCTTCTCTCCACCGGATAACAAATGAATCGTACTATTTCGCTTGCCCGGAGGCCGCGCCATAATCGCAACCCCAGTATTCAACAGATCATCGCCCGTTAACTCTAAATAGGCATGGCCACCGCCAAAAACCTTCGGAAACAGGCTTTGTAAACCTTTATTAATTTTATCAAACGTATCTTTAAACCGCTGCCGAGTCTCTTTATCGATTTTCTTGATAGCATTCTCTAACGTTTCCAACGCTTCTACAAGATCTTCAAACTGACTGTCTAAATGATTTTTACGTTCAGACTCCGATTGATATTCATCAATCGCTGCCAAGTTAATCGCACCAAGACGTGTGATCCGATTAGCGATACGTTGTAACGCCGCGTCCCAGTCTTGTTCATTGGCGTCATCGGGYAAATTYTTCAACACAGTGTGCAGCTCAAACTGCGCCTCTTTCAATTGTTCTTCTACCGTTTTGCGACGCACCTCCAGCCCTTGCCAGTCCATGCGTAACGTTTCTAACTTAGAACGAACGCCGTGACTTAGCTGCTCCAACTCTCCTCGACCTTTCTCTTTGGTGCGAATGCTCTGCTCAACCTCTTCAACTTTACTTCTTGCTGCGCCCAACGCGTCTTCAGCGCGCACGTGCTGATCGAGCAACTCCTCGAGTCGCGCTTTACGCTCCTCGTCAGGCTCTTGATTGTCTTGAACAGAGTTTTTAAGTTGGTCCACTCGTTCAAGTAATTGAACTTGCTGAGTTTCCAAACGTTGCATGGCCTGCTGAGTTGAATTCAGCTGAGTTTTAAAGGAGTGGCTCTGTAAGCTAAGCTGATGTGCTAAATCTTTATTATGACGCGCCTTTTGGCGGGTTTCTTCGAGCGCGAACCTAACTTTATCGCGCTGTTCCACTAAGTCTTCGCGACGCGATGACTCGCTAGCCATGATTTCTACTGCTTCCTGCAGAATGATCCGAGCCTCGCCTAATTGCTCTTGTTCAAGCTCCTGATGCTCTTGAGTTTCTTCTAGATCGACACCCAAACGCTCTTTACGCGCAACAAACTGCTCCAAGCGAACTTGTCTCGCAGAGGACTGGGCTTTTAGCTCGCCGGTATGCCGATTAATTTCGGTGAGCTTCTTTTGATTGTCTTCGCGACTAATCTCTAGTTCTCGAATCTGCTCTCGCTTCTCATCAAGGTGTTCCACTTGCTCATCTATTTGAGCTTCCAATGAGTCAATTTCAGCGCCTAATTCCTCTAGTTCCTGAGCACGGTGCAGCACCCCGGCTTGAATGCCTTGAGAACTACCAATTTGCACCCAATTTGCACCAATCCACTCTCCGGTCCGAGTGACAATCGACTCATGCGGTTTAAGCTGATCACGCATTTGCATCGCCGCATCAAAGTCATCCACCGCACGAATACCATGAAATAGCGGCGTTAAGTTTAATGACGAATTAATTTTTGCCAGCAAAGGCGCATCCATCGAATCAACACCCGACTCTAAATCATTGCCGCCTTTGACCATGAAGCAGTGCTTGCCTGCGCCCATCTCCGCCAGCTGATCGCCATGCAAAGATAACGCATCGGTACAAATCGCCTGCAAATGATCTTCTAAAACCGTTTCAACCGCTACTTCCCAACCGCTCTCAACTTGGATTTGCTCGGCTAGACGTGGTGTCTCAGTAAAACCGTGCTGCTCCAACCAGTCCTTAAATACCTTGTCTTTTTGCCCCATGGCGGCTTCTTGCAAAGCGTCCAGAGAAGCCTGCTTACCTTTAGCGGTCTGCAAGTTACTTTTAAGTCCGTCAATGGCTTGATTTAACGTACGGTTGGCAACCCTAACCCCTTCAATAGTCGTAATTTGTTCATCAAGGCTTTCTTGCTGCGCCTCAACCTCTATCTCACGCTCAGCAATCTCCTCACTTAGCGCCTCCATTTCTTCTTCAATGGAGCTAAACGCCAGCCCTTCTCGTTCCCGCTCAAGTCGAATAATTCGATCTCTTAAACGTTGGATGGACTCTTCTAAATGTTGGATTTTTGATTGAGCCACTTGAGCTTGCCGCTGGGGTTCAGCCGCTTTTTCGTTATACTGTTCCCAATCCAGCTGCCACACATTCATGGCCTCCTCAGCATCTGTTAACAGGCCTGAAGAGTCGGATTCGTGCGCTTGCGCTTCAGTCAACTGAGGCTCCAGCTCATCCAGTTGAGCTTCAAGCTCTGCCACTTGCTCGCGATCGGCTGTGATGTGGTCGGTAATTTGGGCTAAGTTATCTTGATCCTGCTGGAGGTCTAACTGAAACTGATCTTGGCGTTGCTTCTGGTGCTGTATTTCCTGCTCAGCCCGACCAATTTCAGCACCAATACCGTAATACTTACTTTGCTCTTGATTAAACCCGTCATTCAATTCGGTATATTCAACACGCAACTTTTCTAATTCAGTATCAATGTGTTGATGACCTGCTAAGGACTTCTCAAACTCTACTTCAGCGTCACGAATTAAAATTTCTTTTTCTTTGGCTTGCAGGTCAATAGTACGCCAACGTAAGGCTTTTAATTGCGCCTTTTTAAGGCGTTCTTCTTCTTTGAATTCTTTATATTTTTCAGCAGATTGGGACTGTCGATTCAGATGTTGTAACTGGCGTTCCAGCTCATCACGAATATCCTGTAGACGATCTAGGTTTTCCCGAGTGCGACGCATACGGTTCTCGGTATCGCGTCGTCGCTCTTTATATTTCGAAATCCCGGCGGCTTCTTCGATAAAGTTACGTAATTCTTCCGGTTTGGCCTCAACCAATCGCGAAATAGTGCCTTGCTCGATAATGGCGTAACTACGCGGTCCTAGCCCGGTGCCTAAAAATATATCGGTAATATCTCTACGGCGGCACTTGGTGCCATTAAGAAAGTACGCTGATTGTCCCTCTCGGGTCACCAAGCGCTTAATGCAAATCTCAGCGTATTTGCCATATTCACCCGCCAAAGTGCCATCAGAGTTGTCAAAATTTAACTCTACCGAGGCTTGGCCAACTGGCTTTCGAGTACTCGAGCCATTGAATATAACGTCAGTCATGGACTCGCCGCGCAAGTTCTTAGCGGAGCTTTCGCCCATCACCCATTTCACTGCATCGATCACGTTGGACTTGCCGCAGCCATTGGGACCGACAATACAGCTAAGGTTGGTCGGGTAGTTCACCACGGAAGGATCTACAAAAGATTTGAACCCCGCCAACTTAATACTTTTTAATCGCATTTAATTATTTTTTCGATCCAAAGGGGGTCGAATACACTCCGAAATATTTTTCTATGAACCGTTACCAGTCAGCTGGCACCAACATTCTACTGACTGATCAAAATATAACCAAGTCGTTCTTATTAAATTATGGCTTTTCTACATGACCGGCTTTTTCCATAGCAGCCTTAATCTCTGGAGACATATAGTTTTCATCATGTTTAGCCAAAACTTCAGAAGCCTCAATTAACCGRGGTTCAAGTAGGTGCCCTTTTGCCAAAATCCCCTGCCCTTCTTTAAATAGGTCCGGCAGTATACCCCGATATTGTACAGTAACCTGCTCAACACCATCACTCAGATCAAAACTGACCAGTAAGCCTTCTTTGGCCCTACGCACGCTGCCTTCCACGACCARRCCRCCAATTCTAATGCGYTGGCCAATCTTTACTTCTCCTTTAACCACCTGATCTGGAGTATAAAACGCGTCTATATTCTGTCGAAGTGCATAAGCCACRAGCCCTACAGCCATCCCAACACCAAAWACAATCATTAACACGATAATAAGCCGCTGCTTTCTAACCGGATTCATATTTACTTCTCTCTTCGATAGGACTGGCGTAACTGACTAATTAACTGACGTTTTTTAAGAATAGGCAAGACCACATTGAGCCCAATAAGCACCACACTGATACCGTAAGCAGACCAAACGTATAGGCCGTGATTACCCATCGCTATAAACTCTGCCAAAGAAGAAAACTGCACCATATCCTTAAATCCACCTAAGTTAATCAAACCTGAGATAGTTGAAGACTAATCTTACCAATACCTTGCACGATAAAATACAGTCAAACCTAAAGCCTTTTTTAATCATTCAGAACAGCATTAGGACTGCTGAAGCATTTTCCTAACCCAACTACTCCTACGCTCTCGCTTAAGAATCTCGCAATGGGTTTGCAGAATAAGTAGTACACCGAACAACACGTAATACCCTAAGATCATAATTAACAAAGGAATTAGCATATCAATCGCCATTGCTGGCTTTTCGGTCAACTTTAACGTCGCTGGTTGATGGAGTGTGTTCCACCAATCAACAGAATACTTAATGATAGGCAGATTAACCACACCCACTAAAGCCAACACAGCCGTCGTACGGGCCGCATTTTGCGCATCTTCAATGGTATTGTTCAAGGCAATAATACCAATGTAGAAGAAAAACAGAATCAACATCGAGGTGAGTCGGGCATCCCAAATCCACCACGTGCCCCACGTAGGCTTGCCCCAAATGGCGCCCGTCACCAAGGCCAAAAAGGCCATAGAAGCGCCAATCACAGCACAGGACTTGGCCACCATCTCTGCTAACTTCATCTTCCAAATCAAACCAATCGCCGCAGCGATGGCCATAGTGATGTAGATCGACATCGAGAGAGAAGCCACAGGCACATGAATATAGATGATCCGAAAACTATTGCCTTGTTGATAATCGGGCGGCGCAAACAGTAAGCCCCAAACCACGCCCACTGAGATCAACGACACCGCGATCAAGGCCAGCCAGGGTAAGAAACGACTACTTATTTCATAGAAATACTTAGGCGAGCCCAATTTATGATAAAGCAACTTAATCTTTTGCCACATATTATTCACAATCCAATCAATAAACTGAAATAAACCACTACAACAATGCGCAACTACTAATAAMWRKYARYRASMWAKSWTSWRYWRCMMMKGMTYRMCGWMKWRCAMYRATMWTWMKRSCWGCNYTRATCGSCRKYRGTGCTAATGACAATGCCATCACGAGCATGGCCAGCATCAGACTAATTTGACCACTGATATCAAAACCGTCCTCAGTCGCCTTTACTGCCTGGGTACCGAAGATCAAAATAGGAATATGCAAAGGCAAGACGATAAGCGGTATCAACATTCCGCCCCGGCGCACCCCGACCGTTAACGCGGCTCCGATGGCATTAATCAACGCCATCACCGGAGTCCCGATGAGCAACGTTAGGGTCAATACCTTAATACTTTCCCAAGGCAAATAAAACATGACGCCCAGCAAAGGTGCGAAGAGTGTTAACGGCAGCCCGGTAATCAACCAATGCACTATCACCTTCGCTAATACAGTAAAATACAAAGGCTCTGGCGCTAAGACCAGCTGCTCCAAAGAACCATCCTCAAAATCTTGCTGAAACAGACTGTCAGCGGCAATCAAGGTCGCCAACAACGCGGCAATCCAAACCACGCCTGGGGCCAAAATCCGCAGCACTTGCGCGTCAGGACTTACACCAATAGGAAACAGGCTTACCACCATCAAAAAGAAAAATAGCGGGTTAATCAGTTCCCCTCGCTGGGCAACATGAATAAGTAGGTCGCGTCTCAAAACCCTGCTAAACAAACTCGTCGTAGACTGCGTATTTGACATTAGTCTTGGTCTCTCCCGTGAGAAAGATCGCCATGACCTGAGTCACCCGCTTCGCTCGAAGTCAGTTCAGACCCAGCGGGTCCCGAAACGTTGATTTGATCGATCTGTAAACACTCCACCGTCAACCCGGGAATATTCAAACTGTGATGCGTGGTAAGCACAATAATGCCCCCTGACTTAGCTTTCTCCGCAATGCAGCCCTCCAGAAATTGCACCCCTTCTTTATCGATGGAAGAAAAAGGTTCGTCGAGCACCCACAGAGGGGAGTCATCCAACAATAAACGCGCGAGCGTTACCCGACGTCGTTGCCCCGCTGATAGTTGATAGCACGGGAGGTGTTCGTAGCCATCTAATCCAACACGCTTGAGTGCGGCGTCAATTTTATCTTTACGCTCGAGCTTATTTATAGCGCACAGCCACAGCAAATTATCATAGGGGGATAACGCCAACTTAATGCCCGGTGCATGACCGAGGTAGGTTAACGCATTACGAAAACTAAAAGAGTCTTTGAGTACGGATGTACCACACCAATAAATAGAACCCGATTCAGAGAGCAGCAAGCCTGCCAATATTTTTAAGAACGAGGTCTTACCGCAGCCATTCGGACCCGCAATCTGTAACACGCTGCCGGCCTGAAGCGAGAAGCTCAGCCCTTCAAATAGCAGCCTATCGTCACGAACGCATGTTAACGAATCAACCTGCAAAGAATTAATCGAACTCTGACTGGACATCATTTACCATTTCACGGTCTATAGTGCAGCGATTATATCCCAATATGACTGATACTGCTGTAGTTAAATGGAGATTTGGGCGCTTACGTTTGGCTCAAAGAGCCTTTAATTAAGGATACAACAAGCCGAAATAGACGCGAACATCGCAAGTAAACTCACTTAAAATAACCCCGACTAATAAGCTAGATCAAAACCAGAAATAACACATCGATAGTGCACGCTAACTAGCCCTCATAATTTAAATGGCAAAAAGTGAATCATTAACTACGCTTAATTAAATTTTCCTAGCCACGAGAGCCAAATGGAGCTGCCGCCCTACCGCCCACCAGGGGCACTCAATAGCAATACCTCCCCTTTAGGCCAAACGCCCAGAACACAGCCCAACTTACCCAACGGTCCAGCCCCGGCACTAGACAGCAATCTCAGCACAGCAGGCAACACCTCAAAAAGCAGCACCATTCACAACAGTGCGATCAATAACAATGAACAATTTCTTAAAAAAAACATAGGCCAGCAATTTGATGCCAGCGTATTAAAAAGCCAAGCAGTTCGCTCGACAACAGCGCCTTACGCCATCCACTACCAAGTATTACTCACCATCAATAACCCGCAAGTAAAGCAAACACTGGAAACTACCACCAACATCCCTTTAGTCGAGGGACAACAGCTAAAAATCGAAATTATAAATGCCGACCGAATTCGTATTATCAGTTTCGAAAAGTCAGACTTAACGCACATCTTAAATCAACACCTTAAAAGCGCACTCGTACAACAGGAACCCCTAAGCCATTCACTCAAAGCGCTACAACAACTTCAACAAAAGCTGCAAGCTTTCGGCAAGACCTCAGGAGCACAAGCACCGGCTAATACGTCCTCCGCCCAAGCAAATCAAAAAACGTTACAAGCCCTACAACAAAGCATTCAAAAGCTGCTTTCTCAACTGCCGACAATCAAAGACCTATCGACTGTAGACAATATAAAGCGGACAATTCGGAACTCAGGCGTCTCTTTGGAAGCAAACCTTAGRTCGCAATCCGAGACAAGCGCGCGCCAGCAAGCCCCTAAAACCCACCAAAGCCCCACACTAAAATCCACACTCAGCCAGCTCAAACAGAACCTTCAACAATTGACCGCCCCCTCATCTACTCATCAATCGGCCAAAAGCCCCGCTTCCGTAAGCGCCACACTGGACGCAGACTTAAAAGCGCAACTACACCGCATACAGCAGAACATAAAAGCACTACAAACAACCCTATCAAGCTCAAATCAAGAGAAAGCGCAGACACCGCCCCGGCTCGAAACCCAGCCCAGCACTCGCGCGATTAATCCAGACTCACCCCCCAAAAAGCCAGATCAACAATCCTCCGCACTCGAACAAAACCAAAAATCGAACGCAGCACCCACAGAGGCAAAACGCACCGCTATCGCCACGCCACTGCCGCTTAACCCATTGAATACAGCAAAGGCCGTCGGCGCCTCAAACCCGCTGCTAACGCCTTCGTCCCACACAGAACAAACCACCCGGAGCACTAGCGCCAATAATCCAGGGAAAAAGCCAAACCCCTTTGCATCAACGGCCCAGAACACCCAGACGTCATTCGGCAACTCACCTGAACACTCGCACTTCTTTGTCAACAACGCCTCACGTCAAACCAACAATACATTGGCCGCCGTTGCGCAGTCAGCGGTTGCCAATACGCTTGACGAAGTCATAGAGACGTTGCTCAGACAAAGTAATAATGGCCTGGCTCGAATTCAACTTAATCAACTGCAATCACTCATTAATCTAGGTCAAGCGACCTTAAATGACCCTGCAAGCACACAAACATTACAAACCGAGTTACCGGTCATTTGGAAAGACGGCCACATAGACATAGTGCAGCTGACGCTTGAAGATAAAGCGGGACAAAACTCGGATCAAAAAGATCAAGAACGACAATGGCAAATAAATCTACGCTTTGATTTTGAAGAACTTGGACTTATCCATATTCAATTAACCTTATCGCAAACCAACGCAAGCACCACCGTATGGGTCGAGCAAGCTGCCAGCATGCCAGCCTTCCAACATCATCTTGATCAACTAAGCCAAAGCCTACAAAATCTAGGCTTGTCCGTTAATGAAATCCAGTGCCTACAAGGTCTGCCGGTACTGAATCAAACACGCCTTGAAACCCACTTAGTGGACATTAACACATGACAAATACGCCCCAGCCTGCCCCCAAAGCCATCGCATTATTTTACGACGGCAACAATGCTCCCACTCTCACCGCAAAAGGGGACTTAGACGTAGCCGAAGAAATCATTCGTATCGCAAAGGAGAATGACGTTCCAATTTTCGAAAACAAAGAACTTATCTCCTTGCTATCGACCTTAGAGTTGGGGGATGAAATACCAGAACTGCTCTACCTGGCGATCGCAGAAGTGATCGTATTTGCCTATAAAGTCAGGGCGTACGTAGCCGCGCAAGAAAGTGGCCAGCCATTTGATTGGGATCAAGCGCTAGATCAAAATGAGATTACATAGAACATGTAATGAAAAGAATTCAATCGAAACGACCTCTACTTTAGCAATAACTTACCGCCAAAATTACGGCTCCTCATTAAACGCTAACTTGAGCTCTACCGGCATATCCTCCGCTAACCAACGGTAATAGCCATCTCTAAAAAAATAAATATTAGTGTAGCCCCACTTCACAGCAAAGAAACTCGCCATGGCACCACGAAAGCTTAACGGGCTATTACAGTAGAATACAATCGGGGTATTGTGATTCAGCATATCCGAAATATACAACACAAAGAAATCTTCTTTAAAATCCAAATGAACGGCGCCCTTAATCCTCCCGACATCCCAATCCCTTTCCATTCGAACATCAATAAATACCGCACCCTCTTCAAGTAATCTCGACGCATGATCAAAGCCAATGGTTTCAGCGCCTTTGATTTCCATAGGCGCCTCATCCTCACCGGACTTATTTTCAATAATGATATCAGCGATAGACAGGGTGGATATTAAACAGAAAATAATCCAAACTGCAAAGCTAGAAACCACTGTGATCACAGGATTAGAGTACCCTCTAACACCTTGTATACCAATCAACAGCACTTCAGCAATCTCCACAATAAACAGTTAGACAGCTGCTTAAGTGTAGACCACAAAACAAATTTACTTACCCCAGCAACTCAACTATTAAGTGCATTTATCCCATAACCAACAATTGATCACTTGATCATCGACTTAGGGGATGTCCCCCGGACCGCTCCAACAATCGCATTAGATCAAGTTCGGCTTTAGATACACCACACTCTGACATAACCTGTTCAGCCGCGGCCCCGGTAGTAAGCAATTGATTGGCTTTACGATAGCGGCTTTCATTGGCGAGACTCGAAGCAATGCTTGCCTCAGGTCCAGAGGTTCAAACCGACGCAGAGTGATGGCCCTCGGACACTTTTTTAACCGCCATTGCACCGCCTTGCCTAAATTTTGCTTCCAATAAAATTAATTTATCACCCATCCCCATCGAACAATCGGTCATTACATTCAGTTCTTTCTGCAATACACCAATACGTTTACTTAGCCGCCGTGATTGGTTCATTGCAGCCAATAGACTCACCAAAAGGAATAATGCTACCGCGCCATTTACTGCATCGACCTCCCAATGCACTCCATAAATCATATCCCACATGACAGGCACTCCATTAGTTCAAGTGATACTTAAGCAGGAAGCAGGATTCGTTCCAGAAATTTGAATTTGAGATTAATTAAAGTGACAGTCAGGACGAAATAAAAAGATTGATTGGCAAGTACGAATGCACACCGTCCCGCAGACTCATAACGACACAGCGCATAGTCACGCCATCGTTCAACAATTGCGACCTACACTAGAGTTCTAGAAATAACGCGCCGTTAAAAACCTCTTTTTCTACTTCATTATGAAGTATTTTATCGAGAGCCAACAAGGTCACCGGCTGATTTTCCCTGCACACCAATTGATGCACAAAAGACGAACGCGTGGTTTTCAAATCACTCGATTCAAATCTAAACTCGGACTCATTGACTTTGCCCACCACATGAGTGGCGGGTATTCCGATTTTTTGACCCTCTACTTCAGCCACGATCACCAACTGCAACGCTGCCAAACTGGCAGAACAGCAACCAATCAACTTAGGGATATTCAAGACCGTCAAAATGTCGTCATCAACGTTCATCACACCAAGCACTAATTCAATAGATCCAGGCACAGGCGTCAGATGCACGCTTTGCTTGAGTTCCGAGAAAAGCTCGTACCGAAACGCATAAAACACCTCTTGATGAAAATACAGGTACCAATCGCCTCCTGAGGGAGCAGGAGCATTGTGATCGCTATTCACGTCAATCATCGCCATCGGGAAACTCACTTGTATTGTATTGAATTAAATCCGGCGTCAAACAAACTTAGATCAACAACGTTAACCAAAAAGCGTCTGAATAAACCATGCTAAGGTGGCGCCCACACGAAACGGTGAGCACATCTATCCACTTGATACATCACAATGCTTGTGTAATGAGTACTACTAAAAACTCGCTTGAGTATCTAATCTAGATTGCGTTTATTTCAGCCCACTCAGTATCGGTCAGTAATTTATCTAATTCCACTAAGATCAGTAATTCACCGTTTTTATTACAAACACCCTGAATAAACTTAGCACTCTCTTCATTGCCTACGCTGGGCGTTGTTTCTATTTCTGATTGCCTTAAATAGACCACTTCAGACACACTGTCCACGAGTATCCCGACTACTTGGCCCTCGGCTTCTATTATAACAATACGCGTATTATCAGTAACTTCATCGACTTTCAAACCAAAACGCTGGCGTGTATCAATAACCGTAACGACGTTACCGCGTAAATTGATGATCCCCAACACATAGATAGGTGCACCAGGCACCGGAGCGATCTCAGTGTAACGCAACACTTCTTGAACCTGCATTACATTAATGCCGTAAGTCTCGTCATCCAAACGAAAAGTTACCCACTGGAGAATCGGATCATCAGCAACCTTTTGGGCTGTTTGATTAACACTCACGGCAATTTTCTCCTACTTAAAGTTCAATTTGCGAATACTGGGTTATCACTAAACGCTTTATTCACGCCATCGCAAGGCAGGCGTTATCGACCCATAGACTAAGCATAGATCAGCTCCCTCAACTTGCCAAAAGCAGTCTGCTTTTCACCAATTCAGAGACCATAAAAAACAAAGATTAGACCCGTATTGAATAGCTCAACGTATCTTCGCATTAAAGTCCAACTGTGCGGCCAGAGCCTCTACGTCCACCACCGTGCACATATGATCCACTGCAGTCCCGGCAAACCATTTCTTTACCCCGCTACTCTTTCGCCAACGCACCTTATCAGGCTCCAAAGTCACTGATTTTTGTATCTTCTGACAAGCCAAGCCCCACAAACTGTCATTAATGGTAATCAAAAATTCCAGGTCTTCTTTATAACTCGATTGATAACGACTGCCCATTAGAACCAATGCAGTATCGACACAACGGTAGCTGACATTTGCATGCTGAAAGATCCCCAAAGTCCACGGCGGGGAGCCAACGATATGTGTGAATTTTTGATTCACCCGTACGATACAGCCTAACTCAACCAATGGCGCCGCCATTAGCAACCCCCCGACTTCGAACAACAAGCACTCGAAGCGCGACTGAGCCCAAATCGGACGTCCATTCTCATGCCAGTCTAGCTTCGATAGATTAAGCTGCTGCCACTCATCAACACTTAAATCGCTGAACGCTACTGCACGCGAACGACCGACTTCGGCAGGCGCAACAATAGAATCATTTTCTTTCTCAGCAGTATCAACATGCGCATTATCAACGGCACTGGAGTCAAAATCTAACGCACTGTCCTGGTCCACTCGGGTCCGCTGTTGATGCTGATTATCCTGATCCCCCCCCAACTCGTCCAATGAATCAACGTGCGCTTCATAGGTCGGTTGAGACTCCGCCGGTTGAGACTCTGTCGGTTGAGACTCCGCCGATTGGGATTTAGTCGCTTCCGAATCGACTATGACTTCGGGCTGATTTTGAAGCGCATGCTCGTGGCTGAGATCAAGCGTTGTCGCCGCCGCATCAGAATCGATAGTATTTGAAGAGGCGCTCGGGTCATCAATAGTGGTTGGGTCCACCGCCCCTAGCGTGTCATTAGAAGCCTCGTCCACCTCTTTTAACAAGGAATCTAAATACCCAAGGATAACCCCGTCTTGGCCCTGTTTCTGATCTACAGGGGTAACCTTTTTTTTAGGCGCGTCATCGCGTTTAGCCATGATTTACCTGGGGAAAACTTGAGATTGAATGTTCCACCAAATACTTTAATAAAGAGCGATAGGCCTTAACCCCACGACTCGAGGGCATTAATTTTGACAAAGGGACGCCCGCACAACTTGCGTCACGAAATTTGGTATCAATTAAAATACACCCTGGCCAGATATTATTTTCATAGCTTGTTCTTAATCGCCGTAAACTTTCAACCGAAGCATGAGTGCGGCGATCGTACATGGTAGGAATAACCAAAAATTTAAGTTCATGACCTTGCGACTTCATAATCATCTGCAAGGTATGCATCATTCTCTCCAAGCCTTTTAACGCAAGGAACTCGGTTTGCACAGGAATCAATATCAATTCACTGGCAGCCAACGCATTCACCAACAAAACCCCTAATTGAGGCGGGGTATCAATAAAAACAAAGTCATACTGATTTTGCAATTGAGCCAAGGCTTTACTAATCACCAAGCCCATACCAGCCTGAACCCCAAAACGACGCTCCAGAGTCACCAAGGCAGATGACGCAGGGATTAAATCCAAGCCCTCAATCTCAGTGGACCAAACCATTTTTTGCGCCAAATTCTCTGGTACGCTTCCTTCATGCAAAAAAAGTGGGTAACTCGATTGCTCAATGTTGTCCGGGTTCAATCTGAAATAACACGTGAGTGATCCATGTGGATCCAAGTCCACCATCAACACTTTTTTGCCCAAACCCGCTAACAAGCCACCCAAGCTCACTACGCTAGTAGTTTTCCCAACGCCTCCCTTTTGATTTGCTACCGCCCAAATTTTCAAACCGTGTCCTTATCCGTATTACCAGGTCCGGTCCAATGACAGCCTGATACGCATACTATTAATTTCACTTTCACTTTCACTGTGCATCTTGTGATTCAACGTCTAATGCCTGAGACTCCAGCGACTCCCTAGTGAACAGAAGCCCGCCACCTTTTAAACGAATAGGCTTGATCGGGCCTGAACCAATGACCCGCGATTCCGAATCCAGCCTCTCGCCCGCCTCATCCAGCACTTCCTCTGACACTTCCTCTGACACATCCTCTGACACGCCTTCGGAACGCAAGCGTGTCGGCACTCTAAGGCTTTCTTTTTTAGGTCCGGGCACAACATCAAACTTAGAAATRAWGRYKASKRYSMGCSGNAYKAMRSSMYCSASMWKWYMCAGNMMRATTNNMKYCRYCWAGGGNNGAAACTGCCCCAGCCCTACGGCCGCTAGCCGCTCCGGTCTAACCCCACCATCAATCATTAATTGCACGACCGCCACCGCCCTTGCCGCAGACAGCTGCCAATTCGAAGGGTAAATATCGGTCACGATTGGAATATTATCCGTATGCCCTTCGACCTTTATTTTATTCAACAAATCACTCACGGTCTCAGCCAAAGCAAGAATGATAGGTTCGGCGACGCCACTTATTTGCACCTCACCGCTATCAAATAACACCTTACTTTTAATTTCCACCTCAACCCATAAATCCTTTTTGACTACAGAGACCAGCCCCTCACCGATAAAATCTGTGAGAGCATTTTCAATATCTGAGGTAATGTTTTCAAAGAGCTGGTCTTGCTGTTTTTCTAACGCAAGCTCCTTCTCTTCAAACTCATCATCAAGCGGGTCGTCTATCTTATCGTGGGCAAGTTCCATCGGTTTCATCCAATCAGGAAATTCAATCACCGAAAATTCAGGGGCATGATTCTGTTGCTCGAACGTGACCGTATTATCCGAGGGTTTTAACGGTTGAAAAGCTTCCACCATGGATTCAGAAAGTACTTTATACTTGCCTTCATTGACTGAAGAGATTGAATACATCACGACAAAAAAAGCAAACATCAGCGTAATAAAGTCGGCATAAGATAATACCCAACGTTCATTATTCTCATGTTCCTCTTCTCTAACCCGACGTATCCCCATAATTACTTACTATCGAATATTGACTTACCACCACAGACCCTAACGCGACAGACCCATAACCGAACACGGCGTCTTTTTAACTAATATGGCCCTTTAACTTTAACTCAATGGCTCTCGGGTTATCCCCTTCTGCAATCGCGATCATGCCCTCAATAAGCATTTCTCTATATCGTAACTCTAACGCTGATACACTTTTAATTTTATGGGCCACCGGCAACAAAATTAAGTTAGCGAGTCCCACACCATAAATAGTGGCCACAAACGCAGTGGCAATCCCGGCGCCTAATTTTGACGGGTCCGCCAAATTATTCATTACATGAATCAACCCCATGACCGCTCCCAAAATACCCACCGTCGGGGCATAGCCACCCATGCTTTCAAAGACCTTAGCAGCAGCTCTATCGCCTAACTCCCTTACAATCACGTCCACCTCAAGCACACTGCGAATCGATTCAGGCTCATTGCCATCGACTAATAATTGCAAACCTTTTTGAGCAAAAGGATCAGGTTCAATCTCAATAATAGCTTCCAAACCCAACAAGCCTTCTTTACGCGCCGTAGTACTCCAATGAATCATCTTTTGAATGCCGCTTTCCAATTTAATGCGCGGAGGAAAAAACACCCAGACAGACAAACGCAAGGCGCGTGTTAAATCGGTAAATGGAGTTTGTAGACAAACCGCTCCTAAGGTACCGGCGATCACAATAAACGCCGCAGAGGAATTCAGTAATGCATCAAGATGGCCACCGTCAAGATAATTTCCGACTACCACCGAGCCGATGCCCAGTATCAAGCCGACAACACTTAATATATCCATTCAATCCTGCTTACTAGAGTCTCATTACCTAATCAGATCCTGGCGTCAATCCCAGTCTACAACAAACAAAGCCTGTCACCGGTGCCCCGCCATTCGCGCCGAAATATCACTCRAGCTGAGCACTTGGTCCGCCAAATTCGCTTCCACAACCACCATGGGCATGCCGTACACAACACAACTGTCCTCATCCTGAGCCCACACAGTGGCGCCGTTGCGTTTAAGGCTCTTGACACCACTTAAACCATCCGACCCCATTCCCGTCAAAATAATTGCTAACACTCGCCCCCGAAAGGACTTTGCCACAGAGTTGAAACACACATCGACAGACGGGCTGTAGCTCGACCCACCACGCCCTTGATTAACCCTTACTTTTTTCGAGTGCCCCTCATCAATGATTAAATCTCGTCCGCCCGGCGCCACTAATACAACGCCTTTTTCCAGCGCATCACCATCACGCGCTTCTTTAACCTGTACCGCTGAGATCTGATTTAGGCGTGCTGAAAAAGTTGCTGTGAAGGTATCCGGCATATGTTGAACAATAATCATAGGCACCGAAAACCCTGCCTTAATCGGTTCCAGAATTCGTTTCAATGCCACCGGCCCGCCGGTGGAGCAACCCACTAAGATCAAGTCATAGTCCGAAACATTCATGTCCCGTGACGTTCGTTTATCCTTCGATTCCAACGCTTTTGGTTTCGCACTCACACGACTGGACTTATCTTTTAAATCGGGAACAGCGTTTGCCCTCGCCTTCGGGGTTCGGCCAGAAAGGTCGCCTCGGGTTGAGTCGTTCGCATATTTAAAATTTGGATCCGTACCGGCACGCAAAATAGTACGCATCAACTCTTTATTTGCAGCGGAATCCTGACTGGAAATCTTATCAAAATTTTTCGCAAGAAAGCCCACCGCTCCCGCATTCATTGCATCATTCGAAACCCGAGAGCCTTCATAAGACAACGAAGAGAACATTAATACCGGCGTGGGATGTACTTTCATAATTTCACGAATAGCAGAAACCCCATTCATGCCGGGCATTTCATAATCCATAGTAATGACGTCTGGATTTAACGCCAAGGTTTGCTCAATGGCTTGTTCACCACTACCCGCCGTCCCTACGACTTTAATGTTATCGCCCACATCCAAAATCTCACACAATCGATGACGATARAACTGTGAATCATCCACCACCAGGACCCGAACCGTCATTAACCGCTACTCTCCAATTACGTTGATTGTTCAATCCTAGAATAACAATATCGAATCAACAGCATTCGTGATTGTGCGTTCATCGTGCTTTATTTAGAGGTCTTTAAAAAAAGATACTGAAAACATCCGAATCAATACTAGAGGAGATCTGACAATGACACAGGGATAACCCAACCGCCGCAAGCCCGCAACAAACACTATCGCATGAGTTAGGACCGCATGAGTTAGGTATGATTAGCGTATTTTCGTAACATACTAGGCACATCAAGAATAAGAGCAATACGCCCATCGCCGGTAATCGTGGCACCTGCCATACCCGGTGTACCGTGCAGCATCTTTCCAAGCGGTTTGATGACCACTTCTTCTTGACCGATCAACGCATCCACTACAAAACCAACCTTTTGTGTGCCAACAGAGACAATGACTACGTGTGCAGATTCTTTAACGGATTCACCCTCATTTTCGGTAATTAACCACTTTTTCAAATGAAAGAGCGGCAATGCCTTTTCCCGAACAATGACCACTTCTTGCCCATCGACTACATTCGTTTGCGATAGATCCATATGGAATATTTCGTTCACGCTCACTAATGGAAGCGCAAAGGTTTGATACCCCAGCATCACCATCAACGTTGGCATGATCGCTAACGTTAAAGGGACTTTGATCGCAATTTCAGTGCCTTCGCCTTTCACCGATTTAACTTCAATCGTGCCATTCAACTGGGATATTTTKGTCTTAACAACATCCATGCCCACGCCCCGACCGGACACATCGGAGACTTGCTCCTTCGTGGAGAATCCAGGGTGGAAAATCAAATTAAAGGCTTCGTTATCACTGAGTCGTTCCGCAGCCTCCTCATCCATAAGGCCTTTTTCAACGGCTTTTTGTTTCAGCAGAACAGGGTCCATGCCGCCGCCGTCATCGGTAATCGACAGAACAATATGATCGCCCTCTTGTTGTGCCGCGAGGGTTATTTTTCCCGAACGTAATTTACCACCGCTCTCTCTTACATCAGGCATTTCAATGCCATGATCCACCGAATTACGCACCAAATGCACTAGCGGGTCTGYCAGAGCTTCCACTAAATTTTTATCTAAATCAGTCTCCTCCCCTTGCAGCTCTAAATTAATTTCCTTTTTTAAATTTCTTGCAAGATCTCGTACCACCCGAGGAAAACGACCGAATACTTTCTTAATCGGCTGCATTCGCGTTTTCATCACCGACATTTGTAGATCGGCAGTGACCACATCAAGGTTCGCTACCGCCCTGGACATCGCCTCATCATTACTCTTTAAACCTAAGCGCACTAAACGATTACGAACCAAAACCAGCTCGCCCACCATATTCATGATGTCATCTAAGCGCTTGGTATCCACCCGTACAGTCGTCTCGGCCGCTGCCGGTGTGTCCCGAGTAGGACGTTTCGTGGCAGCGCCCCCTTTGCCGCCACCTGAACCTGCGGCAGCAGGGGCAGGCGATTTAGCTTGCGCTTTCGACGCTGCAGCAACTGGCGCCGCAGGCTTCGGAGCACTTGTGGGAGCTGGAGTGCGCGCAGCGGGAGCGGGAGTTGGAGCTGGAGCTGAAGCGGGAGCAGCAGATTGAGGCACTGGCGCACCGCCCCCGGCAGCAGGTTTTCCTGGCGCCTTGCCTGCACCGTGTAACTCGTCCAACAGTGCATCAAATTCATTATCGCCGATCAGGTCGCTTTCCGAGCTTGCAACCGATCCGCCTTCACCCTGCTTGGCATCCTCAACCACTACATTAGCAGTAGTTTTAGACCCGGTGTCCGTGCCCCCGGAGATTTTACCTTTGCCGTGCAGCTCATCCAATAAGGCATCGAATTCCGACTCAGAAATCTCCTCCGTCTGGGCGCTGGCAGTTAGGGCATTGGCACCCGCATCGCCTTTACTCACCTCAGGCGCAGCTACGGCGCTCTCATCTGGAGCAGCAGAGGATTCTGTTTCTGCTGGCTTACCATTGCCATGGAGTTGGTCTAATAACGCATCGAACTCTGCTTCCGTAATCTCATTGCTTGAGTCATCAGCCGCATCCGGCTTTATGTCAAATAGATCATCGTCATCCGAAGAAGCCGCCGGCGAAGCAGGTGCTGCGGGTTCACTGGGCGTCGCGGCTTGAGGTTCTGAAGGTTTGGGATCTGAAGCCTGCGTGTCATCAGTTTGCAAGRCATSAACCAGCTGAGCGAATTCAGCATCGCTGATATCCTCTTCACTCGCAGAAGAAGAATCAGGCGCAGAGGCAGTCGGGGCAGCAGGGGCRGCAGGGGTCGGTTCACCGGCAGCCGCCGCAGCCGCAGCCGCTTGAGAAGAAGGAGACACGAGCTCATTGAGCGCTGCAAAGATACTGGGGTCAGCAGGATTCGGACTCGCACGATTATGCACTTCAGTAAACATATCATTGCATGAATCCAGCGCCCGAAGCACCACATCCATCAATTCTGAAGTAACCCTTAATTTACCATTGCGTAATAAATCAAATGCGTTTTCTGCGACATGGCAAAGATCAACAAGCGCATCCAGCTGTAAAAATCCAGCGCCGCCTTTAACCGTATGGAAACCACGGAAAATTGCGTTTAATAAATCAAGGTTATCGGGTTGATTTTCCAACTCGACCAATTGTTCCGACAATTGTTCAAGGATCTCTCCTGCTTCAAGCAAAAAGTCTTGAAGGATTTCCTCGTCAGCGTCGAAACTCATCCATCCCACTCCTTAGGCATATTCCTAGACAATCGTGTCTAAATCCCTAAAACCCTAAACTTGATAAAAGATCATCAACCTCATCTTGACCCGAAACCACATCATTGCGTTCTTCCGGGTTAATGACAGGTCCTTCAGCAGCTTCATCGTTGGCCGAACTACTGATACTTTCAGTTGCAACCGCAACGTCATCCTCACCGATGCCAGCAAGCTTCTCAACGGTGGCGGCCATTCTAACCAGATCAACTAAACTTGATTCCACTTCGGTGACTAAAGTGATCACTCGTTTAATCACTTGCCCCGTTAAATCCTGATAATCTTGCGCCATTAAAATATCAGAAAGGTTCTTGTGCAATCCATTGGATTCAGTAATAGTCTGACCAAAGTAAGCGTCAATCTTTTTATACAGCGCTCTAAACTCTTCTGGCTTCATCTCTTTGCGCATTAGACGACCCCATTCACTATGGAGTTCTACTGCAGTCTGTTCGATGTTACCCGCCATAGGGATAGATTGCTCAACCATGTCCATGGTCTTATTGGCCGCATCTTCGGTTAGTTTAATCACATAACCTAATCGGCCGGACGCATCTTCCATCATTGACAAGTCATCGGCTTCTTGACCATTCAAATTCATATCGATATGAAAACTGTTAATCGCATTATGAATTCGTCGGGTTAGTCTACCGACCTCTTGAAATAACGTCTGGTCACGCACCCGGTTTATATCCTCTATCACCTTGATGGCCTCGGCAGTTTTTCCTGATTCTAACTTAGAAACAAGTTCTCTTGCGTGCCGTAGAACTGGGCCATGAAAATCTCCAATATCGTCATCCACTACTTCTGAATTATTCATGGCGCTCGTCACTAAAAATTAATCTGCATCAACTCGTTCAAAAATCTTTTCAATTTTTTCCTTCAGAGCTGTCGCAGTAAATGGCTTCACTACGTATCCGTTCACACCGACTTGTGCCGCCGCTATAATTTGGTCACGTTTTGCTTCCGCCGTCACCATTAAGACAGGCAAAGAACTTAAGTTCTCATCCTCTCGCACAGCGCGAAGCAAATCAATGCCAGTCATACCGGGCATATTCCAATCAGTAATTAGAAAATCAAAATTTGAATTTTTTAACATCGGTAGCGCTGACGAACCGTCATCCGCCTCTGCCGTGTTATTAAAGCCCAAATCCCTTAACAGGTTCTTAATAATTCTTCTCATGGTTGAAAAATCATCAACAATGAGAATACGCATGTTCTTATCCAACGCTGCCTCCGTACACACACGCAATCGAAATAATCGATTATTGCCTACTTAACTTTAAGTCTAGCCCTAGTTGACCCGCTATCCAGTTTTTATCCTAGTTAAATAGGTTAGTCCGACCAAAAAAAGCCGAGCATTTGGATAGTCACTTGCTCTTGCTGGCACCCTGAGTAGACTTTGTATCAGACTCGACCCAATCCTTAAGCCGGGACCGTAAACGCAGCGCAGCCTGACTGTGGATTTGGCTAACACGCGATTCACTCACACCAAGGATCTCCCCGATTTCCCGAAGATTTAATTCCTCATCGTAATAAAGCGCCAACACCAATTTCTCACGTTCAGGCAAGCCATCCACTTCTTGCGCCAAGTTTTCTTTAAACAACTCCGCTTGAATCCCTTCAATGGGGTTAAAACTACTATCACCCGCCACTTCGAAACCTAGCTCATCGGAGTTGCCTGTGTATTCTTCATAACTAAACAGTCTAGTGCCACTGGTGTCTTGCAACATACTGTAATATTCGTCATTAGACACCTCTAACACTTTTGCAATTTCAGCATCCTTCGCTTCACGCCGCTCACAACTTTCCACTTGCCGAATGGCCGCGGCTATGCGACGTGAGTTTCGATGTACAGAGCGAGGAGCCCAATCACCACGACGCATTTCGTCCACGATTGCGCCGCGGATACGAATACCCGCATACGTTTCAAAACTCGCACCTTTATTCGCGTCATAGCGTTGCGCGGCCTCCATCAAGCCGAGCAAACCTGCCTGCATCAAATCATCCGCTGAAACGCTAGAAGGTAGGCGACCTACCATGTGGAACACAATCCGCTTCACCAACGGCGCAAATGATTCCACCACGTCTTCAAGCGAATCTTGTTTCACTTCGCTGTACATAATTGACTCATGCGCTACTGGTTGACCGCTCCAAGTACCAATTGATCCACAAAAAATTCCAAATGCCCACGCGGGGATGCCGGCAAAGGCCAATGATCCACTTTATCTGCCAAGGTTTTAAAAGCCAACGAGGCTTTGGAGCGAGGATAAGCATCACAGACCGCACGCTGGCGCTGAATGGCCTTACGCACGTACTCATCAAATGGAATGCATCCAACAAACTGAAGCGCGACATCAAGAAAACGGTCCGTTACCTTGGTTAATTTGGTAAACAGTGTGCGCCCTTCCTGCTGACTTCGAACCTGGCTTGCCAACACATTAAAACGACACAAACCATGCTCTGAATGTAATAACTTGATTAGCGCGTATGCATCCGTGATCGACGTTGGCTCATTACAAACCACGACAATCACCTCTTGTGCGGCACGCACAAAACTAATCACCGTATCTGAAATACCCGCAGCAGTATCAATGATTAAGACATCCACGAAATCACTGAACTCACTGAACGCATGAATTAGGCCACCATGCTCCCTAGCCCCCATTGACGCCATATGCTGCGTGCCAGAAGACGCTGGAACAATTTTAATTCCACAAGGCCCGTCAACCAAAATATCCTTTAAAGAGCACTCGCCGTTTAAAACATCTTCAATATTTCGTTTGGCAGTAACCCCTAACATGATATCTACATTCGCTAAACCGAGATCGCCATCCAAAAGAAGCACGCGACGATTTAAATTAGCCATTGAAATTGCTAAATTCACCGAGACACTGGTTTTGCCCACGCCACCTTTACCGCCTGTCACGGCTACTACTTGAACCGGGTGTATACTCATTGTATATATTCTTCCTTGAATCTAAACATTGATCAACCAATTCCAATTACGTCTAAGGACACGCATCACAGCGAATCACGTCTTAGTAATGCACCGACTTTACCGCTGCTATTTCCTAATCCCTGTCCGGCACGCTTTTCGGTACGATCACCGGAACCATTGATGCCATTATTGATACGACTAGTAATGTCATTACTACATAAACCGTCTACCTGCTCTTTTAACAAATTAAGCAGTGCATCGTGATCAAATTGGAATAAATCAAATGGTATTTTTTGACCATTCGATACATAACAAATTTCCAGCCCAGACTGAAGCAGTGCGCTCAAACTCACTCCCATACTAGAAGTTTCGTCCAATTTCGTAAGGATACAACCTGAAAGACCAATATCCGAAAAATTTTTAATCACTGACTGCAAGGTTAGAAATTGGCTAGAGCAGGGAATAACTAACATTTTTTTGACGAAATCTGGCAACATCTTTAACTGATTTAATTGTTTTATCCAGTGTTCATCTTGAGGTAACATCCCCGCCGTATCGATTAAGGTCAGTACATTCGGATCGGCGTATTGCGGCATTACCGGGCTAAAAAAACCTACATCGTATTGAATTTTAACCTCTACATTGAGTAGCTCCCCGATCGCCTTGATCTGTTGGCTGGCACCGATTCGATGTGAATCTAGCGATATAATTCTCACACTCTGGGGCCCTCGTTCAAGCACGCGTCGAGTCGCCAGCTTAGCAAGCGTAGTCGTTTTTCCGGCACCTGGAGGCCCCACCACAATAACGCAGCCACCGGTTGCAACAATATCGTGCTTCATTAAACTGACATCACGAATCAAATCGTCAAGCACCGCCCTTAATAGATTCGGCGCATTGTCGCTATGATTTTGATTCCGCCCCTCCTGAAGATACCGATCAGAAGATGATGCAGGCGTAATAAGTCGCTCAAAGGTCCGATCAAGATGCCAAGGAGAAAACCCAAGACACTCTAATTTAAGCCGTATCGCATCAACCGCGCCATTAACACTCGGGGGCGAACCGGTCACTTCTGAAACCAGATCCCCTTGATTTTGTTGCTCAAGCAATTTACGTAAAAAAAGCACTTCGCCGCGCATTTTTCGAAACGCATCCGAACCATCTTCCGGAATCAATGGCTCAGCGTCATTGCTTTGTTGCGCGGTAACCTGATCACTATCGAGTTCGTTGAATTCGTCAGTGACCGGTTGCTCTCGCTGCTCAGCCACATCATGATAATAATCAAAAGCGCTTTTGGCATGCAAAGCACTCGATGCGGAGGCGTTTGTTGCGTTTGACGTACGTTGAGATTGACGTGATCGATTACCCGATGCAGGTCGCGAATTCTTCATAGTGCCTAGTCCCTTTACCGTAGCATGGGGCGCCCGGTTACGTGCTCCTGACGTATTCGACGATCGTCCTGCTTTGGCAAAGCGTCGATCATTGATGGAATTGATCTCAGCGCTTTTGCCCACCGAGGGATTACTAAGCTCTGGCGCGTCACGCCTGGATTCATCACTTGCCCGCGCACGAAGCTTGGCTTTACTCTTAACCGAGGGTACCGCATTGGGTAACTCTCGACTGAGGATCTCATCTAAATTATCCAGAGCAGACACAATTTCTACGCCACCGGAGACCTTTCGGTTTGAAAGTATAATCGCCTCAGGTCCTAAATCCTCGCGTATCAACTTAATTGCCGAACTCATGTCGCTAGCAAAATACTTTTTCGGTTTCATAGTCTTATAAAGTCCTTCGATTTAACCCAATTCATTTCGCTAATCCCCAATGGTTGCAACAATAGTAATCTGCTTATCCGCTGGCACTTCGTTATAGGACAACACGTGCATAGCAGAGATTGAATACCGTATAAATCGCGCCAACATAGGCCGGATACTATCCATCACTAACAAAACTGACGCCTTCCCAGAAATTTCTTGCTGCTGACTGGTCTCCATTAATGAACGCTGTAAATTCTCAGCTAAACCAGGTTCAAGTACCGCATCACGATCGCCACCACCGGCCTGCTTGGCTTGCTGCACGGATTGAAATAATAACTGTTCCAATTCGGGCTTCAGTGTCACCACCGGTAACTCAGGCTCTGCGCCAATGATGTTGTAGACAATCATGCGCGTTAGCGCGATGCGTACCGCAGCAATCAGCCCTTCAACGTCTTGCGTGCGTACCGATGCATCCGCTAATGCTTCAGCAATGGTGCGAATGTCTCGAATGGGTATCCTCTCTTCGAGTAAAGCTTGTAGTACTTTCAACAATTTACTCAACGTAACCTGACCCGGAATAATAGACTCCACTAACTTAGGCGAGGTCTTCTCCAATTGTTCCACTAGTTTTTGAACCTCATCATGACCGATCAATTCATGACTATGATCCTGCATCACCTGATTCAAATGAGTCGCCACTACGGTACTAACATCCACCACCGTATACCCTAATGTTTGCGCCTGATCTCGCTGCTGAGGTTCGATCCAAACCGCATCCAGTCCAAAGGCTGGGTCTTTACAGGCGATGCCCTTAATCTCGCCATACACTTGCCCTGGATTAATGGCCAAATCCATCGCGGGCTGCACTTCCGCCTCTGCAACCGTCACACCCATCAAGGTAATACGGTACCCATTGGGCACTAAATCCAAGTTATCTCTGATATGCACGGAAGGCATTAGAAACCCCAGCTCCTGGGACAGTTTTTTACGCACCCCTTTAATACGTGAGAGTAATTTTCCGCCTTGAGACTTGTCTACTAACGGAATCATTCGATAGCCTACTTCTAGACCCAACACGTCCACCGGCTGCACATCATCCCAACCAATTTCTTTCATGTCCCCGGCGTCATCTTGCGCCACCACATCCTGTTCCTTAGCGGCTTGTTCCTCCTCTGAAGGCTCTTTTTCTTTGTGCGCTTTGAGAAACAACAAATAAGCACCGCCACCACAAAGCGCCGCAAGGGTTAAAAAGGCAAAGTGCGGCATGCCCGGAATAGACCCCATAATGGTCAATATAAAAGAAGTCACTGTCAACGACTTGGGGCTGCCAAACATCTGCCGAGTCACTTGCTCGGCCATGTTTTCTGCGGTCGATACACGAGTCACGATAATCGCCGCAGCAGTCGACAGTAATAGGGAGGGAATTTGAGCCACTAAACCGTCCCCTATAGTCAACAGCGTGTATTTTTCTGTCGCCTCACTAAAGGGCAGATCATGCTGAAGAATACCGATACCAAAACCGCCAAGAAGGTTAATTGCTAAAATTAAAATGCCGGCAATGGCATCGCCTCGAACAAATTTACTCGCGCCATCCATTGCCCCATAGAAGTCAGCTTCTTGATTGACTTCCAATCGACGCAGCTTTGCCTCAGGCTGATCGATTAACCCGGCATTTAAATCCGCATCAATGGCCATTTGCTTTCCGGGCATCGCGTCCAACGTGAATCTCGCGGTGACTTCTGAAATTCGACCCGCACCTTTGGTCACTACGACAAAATTAATAATCATTAATATCATAAAGATTACCAATCCAACCGCATAGTTACCGCCAATCACCACTTCACCAAATGCCTGAATAACATGGCCCGCAGCATCACCGCCTTCATGTCCATGCAACAGAACCACACGTGTGGAGGCAACGTTTAGCGCCAAACGAAGTAAGGTAGCCACAAGCAAGACGGTAGGAAAAACTGCAAAATCCAACGGACGCATGGTATAGACACTGACTAACAACACCACCAACGCTAACGCGATATTAAAAGAAAAGAATAAATCCAACAAAAACGCGGGCATTGGCAAGGTCATCATTGCCAAGATAATCAGTACGAATACTGGCGCTCCAAAGCTGCCCTTTCCCGCACTTTGAAGGTCTCGAAATACCTCTGTCGCTACTGCCATTGCCAATCACTTCTATGGGTTTAATAATTTTGGCGCTGTGCTGACGCCCGGGAAGTCAAAATTCTGATCAAAACCACCGATATCTTTTACTGTGCAATATCTTGGCCGATTATTGAATTAAATTTTATTGTTTCCAACGGAATCAAAAGTAGGCAATGTTCAAGGTTCGAAACAGTCGATCTAACAGCGATCAATCGGCCATCCAGCAACGATCACTACGCCATTACCAAAGGCATTAATCGTCAAAAATAAGATCATCGGGGATATCATAATTCTTATTTAGGTCAGGCAGCGGGCCCTGKCCTTTGACGTATAAATCCAGCTGATAGACATAGGCCAACACCTGCGCAACGGCGACGTAAAGGCCCATCGGAATCTCTTTATCGAGCGGCGTAGAGTGATAAATAGAGCGCGCTAAGGGAGGGAGTTCGACAATGACAATTTTATGTTCTATTGCCACCTCGCGAATTTTAAGCGCTACAAAACCAATGCCTTTGGCAACCACCACTGGCGCCGCTAGGCTAGTGCCATGATATTTTAAAGCCACACTATAATGCGTCGGATTGGTGATCACTACATCGGCTTCAGGCACGGCTGACATCATGCGTTTTTGAGCCATTTCCATTTGCGCCTGACGAATGCGGCTTTTGACTTCTGGTTTGCCTTCGGAGTCTTTCATTTCATCTTTGATTTGCTGCTTGGTCATTCGCAACTGCTTAGTTTGTTGCCAGATTTGAAAAGGAATATCAATCATTGCGATTAACACCGTAGAACCACAAATCAAAATATAAATCCACATCACCAAATCGGCGCCATGACGAATTCCCTGCAATAACGGTTCGCGACCAGTGAACAGCAACTCGGGAAGATAGACAGCCACTAACGAAATCGACACCGCCCCAATCAATACAAACTTAGCGAAAGATTTGAGCAACTCCATCAAGCCCTTCACCGAGAACATCCGCTTAAGCCCTTCATACGGATTCATTTTAGATAACTTAGGGGACAGCGACTCTAAGCTAAATATCCAACCGCCTAAGGCGAGCGCGCCCAGAAATGTGGCTGCGAGTAATATGAAAAAAAGTGGTGCAAGGGAAAAAAGCGAAGACAGGAATAATTCACGTAAGAACAAGGGGGCCGCCGATGGATCGTAGATCAAACCACGCTCAAGCGTAAATGCTTCAGTAAACACAATGGCTATGCGTTCGATAATACCGGGGCCAAAGAGTATCAGTCCTATAGCACCCGCGAGCAACATTATGGTGGTACTTAGTTCCTTGGAGCGTGCGATCTGCCCCTTATCCCGGGACTCCTTCTTGCGCTTCTCGGTGGGGTCTTCTGTTTTCTCCTGACTGGAGTCTTTGTCCTCAGCCACGATGAACGCTCATAATTCGGCGCTTCATCAAATCGATTAAAGGAAGATCAATTCGGCCCCTACGCTTGCCGTTACGGTTCATTGATCAAGACCATCCACGCTAACAATTCATCAAAGAGCAATTCATATCGGGGTAATACACCACCGATGACCACCCACAAAATAACCAACCCATAAATCATAGTGAAAGGGAATCCGATTGAAAAAATTTGTAACTGAGGCGAAGACTTACTCATAATCCCAAAAGTCAAATTAACCACGTACAATGCCATAATCGCAGGCAAGGCAATTTGCACCGCGCTAAAAAACATCCACGAGCCCAGGTTGGCCACGTGCCAATAACTATTCAACAAGCTGAATTCTGCACCAATAGGCAAGGTTCTAAAGCTGTCGACTAATATTTCAAGCGTAATTAAGTGGCCATTCATTACTAAATACAACAGCGTGAATAACATCAGAAATAACTGACTTACTGACGCAACATTGACCCCATTAACGGGGTCCAATAATTGCGAAAAACCCAAGCCAATCTGCATGGCGATGATTTGCCCCGCCACAACCCCGACTTGAATAAACAACTGAACCGAAAACCCTAATGCTAAGCCAATGACCATTTGTTCAAATATCAACGGAATCGATAACATCTTGAGCGGGTCCCCGGTATCAAAGCGAGGTAACAACTGGACTAAGGAGAGCGTTACGAGCAACGCCATAATCAAGCGTACTCTTACAGGAATAAGCCGAGAGCCAACCACGGGCACAGCCATCAGGAATGCCGCGACGCGAAAGAACGGCAGAAAAAAATAAGCAATCCATTGGACGAATTCGTCTTCCGCAATCATCATAATAATCGTATCAACCGACGAGATAGGGAATGTTTTGCAATATACGCTGGGTAAACTCGTATATTCTTCCCCCAATCCAAGGAGATGCATAGGTTAAAACAAATATGGTCACCAAGAACCGAGGCAAAAAGCTTAAGGTTTGCTCACTAATCTGGGTCGCAGCTTGAAACATCGCCACAATCAAACCGACAATAAGGCTCGGTAGAATTATAAAAAACACCAACAAGCCGACATTGAAAGCAACATCACGAAATAAATCAATGACCATCGCGGAGTCCATTCACACCCTCCTAAATCTAGTTGTGCGTTAAATTCGACGTATGCTTTTGCACATCCACGACACCAGCAATTTTATTACCCCCAGCTCTATCATCAACAGCTCTATTACCAACAGCTCTATTACCAACAGCGCCATCACCAACAATCCTACCCCAACAAGCGCACGACTAATCACGCCACGCTAACTAAAGTCCCCAAAGCTTGACGCGACGGTCCCCACCACCATAGCCCAACCATCAATCATCACAAACAACAATATTTTAAACGGCAGTGAAATTATCAATGGCGATAGCATCATCATGCCCATGGCCATTAAAATACTCGCCACCACCATATCAATAATTAAAAACGGAATAAAAAACAAAAATCCAATTTGAAAGGCCGTCTTTAATTCGCTAGTTATAAAGGCCGGAACAATCACTGTGAAATTTAAGTCGTCTGCCGAGTCAACGTCTTTTTCACTGCCCGACAAGCGTACGAATAGCGCCAAATCACTACGCCGGGTTTGTTTTAACATAAAGGACCGTAAGGGCGCCTCCGCATTACGCACTGCCTGTAAAGTCGATATTTCTTCATTCATATACGGGATTACCGAAGCGGCATTAATTTGCTCAATCACAGGCGTCATCACATAAAAGGTTAAGAACAACGCAAGGCCAATTAATATCTGATTCGAGGGTGCCTGCTGTAACCCCATCGCTTGCCGTAAAATTGTAAATACAATTAAAATCCGCGTGAACGCGGTCATCATCATTAACATCGCAGGCAGCAATGACATTAGCGTCATGAGCATGAGTATTTGTATGGTCACGGTATAATTCTCCGAACCATCGGGCTGAGTAGTCACCGTAAGCGCAGGAATTCCAAACGGGTCAGCCATCACCTCCATCGACATCCCAGCCAAGAGTAATAGTGATAACACTAACAACTGCAATACCAGAAACAATGCACGCGCCCAAGAGCCGATCATCCTAATCAGCCGTAGACCCACGCTACGCCGACAATCAAATTCAACCGTGTCACTCGCCGACCCTGCGGAACACGCGCTAATCGCGCGCCTATCCGGCTTCATTTAAAGATTCCTTTAGCGAGGATTTCTTGTAATTTATGACTGAATTGGTTCGCCGCAATTTGATCCGGTTCGATATCGCCTTTTTTAAATTCATGCAAACAGCGCACCTGATCAGTGCCTACGCCAAGTAATAAACAGGTACGATTCACCTCCACTAAGACCACGCGCTGCTTGGGCCCCAAGGTATAGCTCGCCAACACGTTAATTAAACTATTGGCCGGCGCGCCGCCACCGTTCATACGTCGAATCATCCAAGAAACGCTGGCAATCAGCATCAATACCGCAAATAAGGCAGCCAGAATTTGTAGCATCTGGTTGCCCCCCATTAACGACTCGCTCGGTTGATAAGCACCGCCCCCCAAAATAGGTTGACCTAAAAACCCGTTGCGCTCAATTTCGAGCGTTTGAGGAACGCGTTCAGCATTCGATTGATTACTCGAGGTGCTTGCACTCAAGCCGTTGTCTTCGGATTGAATTACCTCAGCATGCTTGGTTTCTCTATCGGGCAACTCAATAATGTTCGCAAGGGGGACGTTGGCATGGACGCCGCCGTATCCCGATGCCTCACCATCCAATCGAGGTCCGGTATCGAAAGTAACTGCATCTAATACAAGATTATTACTTTTAAAAATGCCATCGGCACTCGTCGCAATGGCATTAACGCTGGCGCCAAACATTCCCAACATTCCCATTAAGATGAATAGTCTTTTTAACGTTCTATAGAAAACCGTAGGTTTCAAACCGTATCCCTCTATTACGTTAGTTAATGTTATTAATACGCTCATGCTGACTGACAATGTCCGTAAAACGAATACCAAATTTTTCATTGACCACTACCACCTCACCGTGTGCAATCAATGTCCCATTGACCAGCACATCGAGAGGCTCACCGGCGAGCCGATCTAATTCGATTACAGAGCCCTGATTCAACTGCAACAATTCCCGGATACTTATATCAGTGCCCCCCACCTCCATGGATAAAACCACGGGGATATCGAGTATGACGGTAAGGTCGGGGCCATCCGGGTTGGCAGCCAGAATAGTAGGCGCGGCTTCCGAATCATCCTGAAGTTCTTCGAGTTGTGCTTTTTCAAATGCATCACTGACCGCTTCATCCGAAGCCTCTTCATCTTGCTCTTCAAGGGCTTTGGCCCACTCATCAGCAAGGTCCTCGTCATCGGGTGCATCCCCATCCGAAGTCTCGTCGACCATTTGCTCACCTCATCACTCGGGTTTCGTAACGATTAATTTTTGACGCTATTTTTTTTCAAGTCGTCTTCAAGGCTATCCAATTCAAACTCTTTGCTCTCGTCTTCCTCTCGAACGATCTTTTCTAATATTTTTATTGCAAGGAAACCATTCGATTCACCCATCTTGCCAATATGACACGGCACACCGTTGGCTTCCACCACCACCCGTTCTTTCAGGTCGACAGGAACAATGTCACCGCTTTTCAAGTTCATAAGCTCTCTTAATGACATTTCTTTTTCGCAGACCGTAGCGTTGATCGGTAAATCAACCATCATTAAATCTTTACGCATAGACTTGGCCCAGCGATCATCCTGGTCGTCCACGTCACTGGTCACGCCCGAATCCAATAGCGCTCTTATCGGTTCAATCATTGAATAGGGAATGGTTAAATGTAAATCGCCGCCGCCTCCGTCCAACTCAATATGAAATGAACTCACCACCACCACTTCACTGGGACTGACAATATTTGCCAACGCGGGGTTTACTTCAGAATTAACGTATTCAAACATTACTTTAAATACCGCCCCCCACGCTTCCTCCATGTCGACGAATACTTGTGTCAAAACCATCTGCACCACGCGTAATTCTGTGGGGGTAAATTCTCGTCCTTCAATTTTGGCGTGTCGACCATCACCACCAAAAAAATTATCCACCAGTTTAAAGACCAACTTGGCATCTAAAATTATTAACGCGGTGCCCCGTAGCGGACGAATCCGAACCATGTTCAAGCTCGTTGGAACGTACAGGCTATGCACGTACTCGCCAAACTTTATAATTTGCACACCGCCCACGGAGACATCCGCAGTGCGACGAAGAAGATTAAACATGCTAATACGCGTGTAACGAGCAAAGCGCTCATTGATCATTTCCAACGTGGGCATACGGCCACGTATAATTCGGTCTTGGGACGCTAAATCATAATCTTTCGGACCATCCGGATTTTCATCATCCTCCTCATCAATGGCCCCGTCATCCACACCGTGAAGTAGCGCATCAATCTCGTCCTGGGATAATAGATCCTGTACTGACATATCAAAATCCCAACTATTGCATTACAAAATTCGTAAATAGAACCTGCTCAATACCAGGCCTTCCAATCTCTTGTTCGACCAAACCTTGCACCTCTTCCAAGGCTAATTGCCGAAGCACGTCCTTGCCTTCGGGGGTCTGTAAATTGGTGAAGTTTTGGGTGCTAAACAGTAAAACCAAATTATTCCGAAGCAGTGGCGTGTGTGTGCGCACGGCATCAATTGCATCGCGCTCGCGCGCCATCACAGACAAACTCACCTGCAGGAAATGCTGTTTGCCGTCGGCCTTAAAGTTAACAATAAATGCCGGTTTCATCTGATGATAAATCGCTTCTTTCTTTTGAACCACCACCGGAGCCGCATCCGCGCCTCCTGCCCCGTCTGTACTCGCCGCGCCCTTGGGCTGAAGGAAAAAGTACATGCCTGCTCCCGTGCCCACCACGGCGACGAAAATTAAAACGGCAAATATAATAACCATCTTTTTATTGGAACCACCCGATTCATCCACGTCTAAATCGAGACTCTCATCTTCCGCCATTTTAATATCCTTTTCCTAGGGTTAATGACCCAATAGCAACACTTATGCCAGAGCATGGGATCTACCCGAGGACGACATCGGAGAGCACTGATTACTTGAGTAGTTTCAGTGATTTAAATCACTCGAAAGGAGTAGAGAAATAATCCAGTTAATTGACTCACATCATCATTGAACGCGATTCAAAACACGCGGTTAATGATCCGTCAATTTTTTTTCTAATTGTAGGACTTTAACGTCAATGACCGCGTTATCGTATAGATCAAAACAAGTCTGGACTCGAATAGGCAGTCAATAAAAAAAGTTATCAACAGAGGCTATCTACAAAAGCCATATTCGGACGCTATATTCAGAAGCCATAAACACAAGTTTCCTTTCAATCAACATCTCGCCCAGCGCCAGCATCAAACCAGCACTGGTCACCTAAACGGTCCACCGTCAATGATCAGTGCTTACGAACAACACTCATACATAGTAATCCACTAGGCTAGTAGAATCCGCTTGCCGCCCGATGGGTACATCGCCATTGTCATCGTTTCCGTTCAGTTCGTCATCGCTTAAGTCATTCGCGTTACCGTCCTCATCAAACTGCGACTGCCTCGCCGAATGGCGCTGCTGACTTTCTTGTTGTTGTACATTGACATCGGCCAAATTGATTCCGTTTTGTTCAAATGCCTCGCGTAATCTTGGAAGAGCCGATTCAATACTTTCCCGAGTCAGCGCATTATGGGATACAAACACTACACTGGCTTGATCATTTTGCATGGTGATCTTAATTTGAATCGGCCCAAGCTGAGACGGCTCAAGATGAATTTTTGCGCTTGAAACACGTTCATTGACTAACACCATCACGCGATTAGATAACGCTTCATTYCAGCCCGGTTGTCCCACCCCTTGTTTAATGCCGGTACTTACCGGCACGGGGNTCTAATGCTTTATAACGGCTCGCTGATTTTAAATCGATGCCATTCACAAGGCCATTGGACTTATTGCCTGATCCCGAGTCYTCTTGTAACTGCGACTTAGAATGATCTTTGCCAGCGCCCAGCCCGTCCTCGTCCTCAAGTTCCAACTCGGCGTCAGCTAAATTAAAAGTGACCCCCTCCTTCACTTCAATCTGGTTTCCTAACACACTGGAACGATCGATCTTGGAAGACTTCTTATCGCCTTTATCCACCGTCGGCTGAAGAATACGCTCATCACCTCGAGTGACCTGAGCCGCCGCTTGATTTTTCTGTGGATCGCTTACATTGGCGATCACGTCAGATTGAATGACTGATTCAGTCTCTTCAATCAAGACATCCGATTCTGAATCAGACGATTCATCCTCCGTTGGCTTAGACTGCTGTTGCGTACTGACCTTCTGCTGATCTAGCGATAAATCGGCTTTAACRTTTTCTGAATCCGACGGTAAGGCATCGGCGACTTGATCACCCTCGTCATTCACCGCTAACACGGTTTCTTCAGTCCCTTCAATCGCTTCATCTTCTTCGTTGGATACAATTAAATGATCTTTTTGGTCCACTTCTTCGTCGGCCTCAGTGTCAGATAAATCAACCGTTCGAACTTCAGTGCTCTCATCCAAAGTGGTCCCTGAGGATCGTTCAAGATCTTCACTCGGGGCAAGTGCAGCCTGATTGACCACCTCCTCCTCTTCAACGGTTTCTTGTAGTTGTTGAAGGTCGACCTCCTCATCCTCAGAATTCGCTATCTTTATCGCGCCTTCGGAAATTAAGGGCAAACCTTGTCCCTCTAATAGATCCTCCTCCGGCAATTCTAAACCGGCGCCCTCAAGCACTAACTCCGATTCAATCTTTGTGGTATCACCGTCAATCAAGGATTCATCATCTTCTTCATCGTCTGTTTGTTCAACCAGCGCTTTTTCTTCCGCTTCAGGCTCAGGATTTTGGGAATCAGAGGAATCAGTTTCATTGGCCATTTCCCCCTTTAAAACAGTGGAAAACTGCGATTTATCATCATTATCTGATGTCCCGCTCTCAACAGGATGACCATACAAGTCCGACTTATCGCTGGCATTAGTCACGTTGTTACGGGGAGAGATACTTGGTTGAAACGCTATTGGTGCGGCCATTGTAAAAACCCATTTAAAAATGAAATGTAATGACAAAGACAAAGCAAAAGCCACACCAACATTCACTAAAGTATCATTTCACATCAATTAAAAAGTGATCTACTGACCGTATAAAGAACAGAACGCCTACCATACAAACAGTCTAAACCTGTAAATTATCATTCAGGTTTCGATAGTGATAAAGACAGGGTTGAGGGTGAGATTTAGGTTGAGGTTTAGGTTGAGGTTTAGGTTGAGGTTAAGGTTGAGGTTTAGCTTTAGCCCCCAGTTAAACGTATTGACTAGATCAATAAACTAAATCAGCCGACACCGAACAATATTTCGGTATTATCGAATTTATTATTTTTATCGCACTATTGGATTTTTATCGCCTATCTCTTAGAGATACAGGGCCTGCCGAAAACCTGTTGATTCTAGCTGCATTAGGCCCTTTCCGACTGCATCAAAAAGCGTATAGGCTTACGCCTATACCTGATCTTTAAGCACAACGCGAACCATCTCAAATTCTTCARCAATCTCCTTGATCAATTCGCCCGCCTCCGACGCTTTGTTGACCCGCCCCAGTTCCTCAACATGTTTACAAATATCCGCTAACTTAGCGGCACCTACATTACTACAGCTGCCTTTTAAGCTATGGGCGGACTCGCGTAACTTTTCGCTATTTGATTCATCGAACGCAGTTTTCACGTCCACTAAACGAATTTCCGAATCCGATAAAAAAGTATCTATTAATATTCCGAAATCATCTTCCATGACTTCCTTCAATTCGTCCAGCATAACGCTGTCGACATGGTCTTGAGGGGAACCAATCATTCATTTCACTCCAACTCAGCTCACAATTCCATTGTGTGTAATTTCAACCAATCGCCTGATCCCTTGCGAGAGTATTCTATCCTTCAATTCGCCATTCAAAGACGACCGAGACCGCACACCCGCCTTCCGAATGAAGTACCGAGCGACACAAGGTTTTTACCAAAGGAATACCCCGACCGCAATAAGTACCACTTTTACCTAATTCAACCTCTGATTTAGGTTCATTACTGAATTCAAAGCCCTTACCGCTATCTCGAACAAGCATATCCAATACACCACCACATTCTAATGGCTTATGCTCCAACTCAAATTCTACAAAGCAGTCGTTGAGTGACTCCAAATTTTCTTGCCGTTTCTGATAATACTCAGCAAAACCTGCCGAAGAACTTTTCAACTCAGAACTGAGTCCCATGACCCCATGCTCCAGAGCATTATTAAACAATTCGGATAATATGGTATAAATTTTACCCGAGTGCGCTCTTAGCCCTGGCACTTCCATTAGGATGTGTATAAGCAAAGGCAACGGATTAAATGATTTTAAACTACTCGCGCCTAACCGAAAGACGAACTTCCAATCTTTTGGACCTGATTTATAGTCCGACGCATAGCCCGACACATTTTCTATCAAGCCATCTTCGGGCACACTTTGAATTTCAACAATCGAATGGTCATCGCACTGCAGTGTCGAGCCCGTAAAATCTCGTACTGCTTGTTGCAATTCTTCAAACACCAATTCAGGATCGGTGTTTTCGTCAAACACCTCCATGAGGCGCTCGTTGCCAAACATTACTTCGTTTTCATCTTCTTCTTCATGGATGCCATCAGACCATAAGAATATCCGATCGCCATGATTCATTTCATAGAGACGCGTTTCTGCAGAAAAACTAATCCCTCCCAGCACACCGAGTGGTAAATGGTACGATGGCATGGGCTCAGATTCTCGACCCTCACTGCGATACATGTAACAATCGGGTAATCCACCATTCCAGACTTCTGCAATTTCTTTGCGGAAACTAATGTCCACCATACAACAACAGCAGAACACACCGACTGGCAATATCTTTTTCAGCTTATTATTAATTTCTTTTAATATATCCTGCATGGAAAAGCCTTTTAGAGCCATCCCATAGAAGATTTCAGACGTCGGCATTGCGCCAATCGCTGCGGGCAATCCATGCCCTGTGAAGTCACCTAGAAATATTAACATACCCCCAGAAGGCTTTCGCGCCGCCAAGAGTACATCACCATTAAATACGGCCATAGGTGATATCAAATATTTGATATTACCCGCTTGCAAACAACCAGGGTGTGCAATGTTATCGAATACTTTTTTTGCAACTTCCTGCTCATGCATCAAATGTTCATTGTGCAGAATAATCTGATCACGTTGAGCTTGAACAGTGGAGTGCAATAAACGCATTCGATTGAACGCGGTAATTTTGGCCTGCAGTATCACTCGATTGTAGGGCTTGCTTAAAAAGTCATCACCCCCGACATCCAAACATCGCGCCAGCGAATCAGCATCTTGCAAAGACGTTAAGAATATAATCGGAATCATATTCTCGCCGGCCAAGCCTTTAATGACTCGGGCTGCCTCGAACCCGTCCATGACGGGCATCAGGGCATCCATTAAGACAATGTCGGGCCGTTCAGATTCGAACAACTCTACCGCCTCTTGGCCATCCCGCGCATTGATCGGAATATGGCCTTGTTTTTTCACAAAGGCTTGCAAAATCATCCGATCGGAATCATTATCGTCAGCGATCAGGACCTTAAGCGGATCCTGCCCTGCATCAAAAACTAACAAACGGAGCGCTCCAATTATTGAACAGCGATCAGGTTAATTGATGCCAAATAGCTGTTCGAAATTGGATATCGTAAGTATTTTTTTAACGTCAGGATTACAATTGACAATACTGATATTGGCAGTATCTCCTCCCGCATGATCCCGGAGCAACAACAACATACCGAGTGCAGAACTGTCCAGATAGGTGGTATCTTTCATATCCACCACGTACTGCTCTGGGGGCTCAGACGTTTCTTCATAAGCGTCTCTAAACTCTTGATGGGCGCTAAAATCAAAACGACCTTGAATCTTTATTGTTAGCTCTTTACCATCCTGAGACTGTGAAGACCATATAGCCATGATTTTTCCTCTTCCACAAAAAACGACTTCACTTTATAACAACCCAATATAGGGTTCCTGTATAAATAGAATAGACCAAATTCTGCCTCACCCAAGAATCTATTAAAAACTTCTAAATATTTTCTTTAGGGATAATTCGCAACAGACAACACACAATGGAATAACCCCATTATAAAGATTGTCACGCGCTACGCGGCTAAATAAAAACACAAATTTAAGCAATTTCTTGACAGCCCAACGAATAAAAATCGCGCACTCTATGAACCTCACCACTGAACAACATGGAGGCCCAAAAACCCACGTCGAGTGAATGCACGAATTATTATAAAACGGATGCGTTATCGGCTAAGCGATTGGATAGAAGGACTAATAAGCTCACTTTAGAGCCGGAACAAAGCGAGGTACGCAGCGCGAATCAAGCACCGCAAGAAACATAATTCAGCAGGCCATGCGGCGTACTAGCCGACAGACTCGGGGCGCTAACATAGAAAAACCTAACCCTTCAGAAGCGCTTTGCCAGACTCCGCCTTACCACTCTGATAAAGAATCGATTTCGCCACTTTATCCAAAGGCAACTGTTCGTTATGGGCCATCATTGACACGGCCACGCCAGGCATACCCCATACAACACTGGTGGCTTGATCCTGAACCATTGTATGCGCGCCGGCCTGTTTGAGTTGCAACAGCCCCTTGGCCCCATCTGCGCCCATACCGGTTAACAATGCTGCACACGATCGCCTCCCATAAACTTCGGCCACCGACGCAAACAAAACATCCACCGACGGGCGATGGCGATTGACCAGCACCCCACCACTCAACTGACAAACACAGCCAGTACCGTCTCGTTTAACATACAGGTGCTGGCCTCCTGGGGCGATGTAGACATTGCCTGATTTTATCCGTTCACCATGCATTGCTTCGTGTACATTCATAGCACAGCATAGGTCTAACCTACGCGCGAAGGAATGACTAAAGCTCTCGGGAATATGTTGCGCTATAACAATGGGCGGGCAATTGGCCGGCAACGCCGACAAGACCTCTTTAATCGCTTCAGTACCGCCAGTGGATGCCCCAATCGTTGCTATAAAATTTTTATAGGGGACAAAGTTGTCGTATAGACTAGTGGCAGCAGGCTTGCTATCTCTGAAAGTACTTCGCTCAACCTTAGCGATATTGGATGTCGCAGCAGCGCGAATTTTCTCTACAATTTCTTGCTCATAATCAAGCAATTCGGCTTCATCATTGACTTGCGGTTTTGCAATAAAATCAAACGCACCAATGGCCAGCGCATCCATCGTAACCTGCGCACCTTTCTCTGTAAGGGTCGAAATCATGATCACCGGCATAGGACGCAGGCTCATAATTTTCTTTAGAAATGAAATGCCATCCATTTTAGGCATTTCAATATCCAAGGTCAGTACATCGGGATGCAGCCGCTTAATTTTTTCTCGTGCGATAAGTGGGTCCGACGCGGTGCCCACCACTTCCATATCAGGCGCATGACTAATAATTTCTTTAAGCATCTTTCGAATCAGAGCTGAGTCATCAACAATTAATACTTTAATCGATTTGGACATAATAGTTAAAACATTCCGCTACATATTTTTGAACAAATAGTTTCGCTAGAAAATATCTATATCACCCGCACTACCTTTTTCCAAGCCTTTAACATATTGCGCTTCTCGTTCTTGTACCGTGTCATTGTGAGTTCTGTGCATACGTTTTATTTTAACCGATCCCGTGTCAGCGAAATACAGCACCTTACGCGGGCAATCATCCCCCAAATCACTGGCAGCCAACGCTAAGTTTTCAGCCTTTAAATAGCCTTGAACAAATTCAATATTGTCTCTGCCCACGTCTACCGTTCGAATCGCATCCAAAACATTGCCGCCACCGAACAACTTGACCTCAAGATTTTCTTTCTTACCCCCTTGCTTTAGAATGGTATTAATCAAGAACTCCATGGCCCAATTGCCATAGCGCGCGGAATCCGTAAACACATCTGATTTTGTCTTTGAGTTCGTGTTTAAAGACACGCCTTGCATTCTCTCTACTGGCAACATAAAGTGATTCATTCCGCCAATGCCCAATTTAACATCGCGAATACACGCGGCAACACAGGAGCCCAATACGGTCACGATCATTTCACCGTGTAGACTGACGTAAAATTCACCCGGCATAATTTTCGCTGCGAATACTTTCTGTTTCGGGTCGAAGTATCGATTGACATGAGTAAACTCAGGCAGCGCAGGAGGCAATCCGGTTCGAACGTAATGATTCGCAACATGCGCTTTAATACTCATCAATCGAGTCCTTTCCGGTAGATAGTACGTCCCAGTGACTCGAATCGATCTGACACCCCGTTTAAGTTTTCAGAATGACCTATAAATAAATACCCGCCACTGCGTAACGCATTGGCGTAGCGATCGAATAATATTCGTTGTGTCGGCTTGTCGAAATAAATCACGACATTACGACAGAAAATTACGTCAAACTTTCCCCGCATGGGCCAATCTTTCATCAGATTAAGTTGTTTAAAACTAATCATATTTCGAACACAGTCTTTAACGTACACTTTGTTCGAATTCTCTTTCCTACCGTGCCTAAAAAAACGTCGTACTCGCCGCTCAGGCACGTCTTCAAGGCGCTCGACGTCATACACACCATCGCTACCATGCTTTAGTACACAGGTATCTAGATCCGTGGCCAATACTTTAATATCCCACTGAGCGCCGTTTAACATCGCTTCCGATAAAGCAATAGCAATCGAATAGGGTTCCTCACCAGTGGAGCAACCTGCGGACCAAACACGCACTTTACCGTCAGTTTGATGCCATTCTTTTAGGTCCCGGACAACCGTTTCCTTTAAGAATTCAAAGTGGTGTTCTTCGCGAAAGAATGACGTTAAATTAGTCGTAATCGCATTGACGAAATTGCTTATTTCCTGCTCCGAATGATCACTGAGCAAATCACAATAGGTTGAAAAATCTTCTAATTTAAGGAGCCGAATTCGTTTAGCCAAACGGCTATAGATCATTTCCTTTTTCTGTCCCGAAAGCGAAATACCGGTATGTTCCATGGCGTATTTTTGAATCCGCGCAAAATCCCCATCCGTCATGCGGAATTCCTTAACACGACTCAATACAGCTTTTTCTGGATTGGTCATCGGCACTGCCATATCATAATCATTTTTAGAATGCGACAACCTGGTTACGGAAAAATACCCGTGCAAAAAGGCATACACGCAAATGATACTGATTTAAAAAACAGAATGGGTATTCTGATCGCATCTATTTAGCCCTTCCTTAGGAACCCAATCATAGGAACCGAATCATAGGAACCGAATTAATCGCTAAAGGTCACTGGATGGCTTATCTACTGACAAGCCATCCAGTGTAATACCCGCAGCGATTTGACGCCTATCTTTCAGCCTACTTAATCGTTAAGTGCGCCGCCTTGTAGAAGCTTCTCAGTAACCTCTTTCAAATTAGGAATATCGTTAACACTTAACAATCGATTGATATTCAGTAGAATAATCATTTTCTCATCCACGGTTACCAAGCCTTTAATAAACTCAGTGTTCACTTGCTGACCAAAGTCTGGGGGATCTTTCATATCCGCATTGGCAAAATTATAGACGTCAGAGACCGCATCAACGACAATCCCCATGATTCTACTGCCGCCCTCATCATCCTCCACCTTGAGTACAATGACGACCGTAATGGCACTGTATTCTACCGCCTCCAACGCAAACCGTTGTCGCAGGTCCGTTAAAGGCACAATAGTGCCTCTCAAGTTAATTACGCCCCGCACATGACTCGGCGAATTGGGAATGGGCGTAGGCGCCTCCCAACCACGAATCTCCTGTACAGCCAGAATATCCACGCCGTATTCTTCACCGGCCATAATAAACGTGAGGTATTGCTGAGTATCAGTTCCATCATTCAATACATTTGCTTGTGCCATAGTGGCATCTTCGACAGAAGACGTTTGATCACTCATAACTTGTTGACCCGTTGCCATATCTTTAACCTTTAATACGTGCCCTTTAATACGTGCGATTTAAACCCTGCCCGTAAATACATAAACGCCACTGCTTTAACTGGGTGCCGTTCTATTCCTCTATGCAGCTTTACTTCCCGCTTGATCAGTAGCATGAAGATGCTCAATGGCTCGTTCATACTTACGACTTGCCATCTGAATAATGCCATTGACATCGGCGATCAATGCGACCGTACCATTACCTAAAATAGTCGCGCCGGATACGCCTTCGACCTTTTCGTAATTGGTTTCTAGACTTTTGATCACCACTTGTTGTTGATCCAATAGCTCATCGACTATGATCCCCACTTTGGCGCCACCACTTTCCACTACCACCATTAAACTGTTGTGCAAGACTTTACTTTCTACTTCAGTATCAAAAAGTTCATACAATTTAAGAATAGGAATATTCTCCGCCCGTAAACGATACACTTCGCATTGTCCCGCTACGTAATTGATATTATTCTCATTGACTTGAATGGATTCTACGATGGAGACTAAGGGGAAAATGTAGGTTTCTTCGCCGATCCGAACTAACTGGCCGTCCAAAATAGCCAAGGTCAACGGCAAGCGAATGGTAAACACTGAGCCCTTGCCCGCAAACGACTCCACTTCCACACTGCCATTCAAGCTTTGTATATTACGTCGCACCACATCCATGCCAACCCCACGACCGGATAAATCACTGACTGCATCAGCAGTAGAAAATCCGGCCATGAAAATCAAATCATTGATACGCTCAGCGGTGAGCACTTCATCAGGGCCCACTAGGCCCTTCTCTTTAGCCTTTTCATATATTTTATCGGTATTAAGTCCGCGACCATCATCCTTTACTTCAATGACAATATTGCCGCCTTGATGGAAGGCATTCAAGGTTAATTGGCCGACCTCTGGCTTGCCTGCGGCTAGACGTTCTGCTGGGGGCTCCAAGCCATGGTCCAAACTGTTACGGACAAGATGGGTCAGCGGATCACCAATCTTTTCCATCACGGTTTTATCTAGTTCGGTTTGCTCCCCGAGCAACAACAATTGCACTTTCTTATCTAGTTGCTGACCAATATCACGCACTAAACGGGGAAACCGACTGAAGGCAAAACTAATCGGTAACATGCGAATTTTCATCACGCTTTCTTGCAGTTCACGCGTGTTGTGTTCCAGCTGAGACAGCCCTGTGACCAAGTCATCGAGTCTATCCATGGTGAACTCTTTGCCCAATTGACCGAGCATGGATTGGGTGATCACCAACTCCCCTACCATATTAATTAATTCATCTACCTTATCAATGCCCACCCGAATGGAGGCAGACTCTTTGGACGCCTTTTCTTTTTTCGGCTCGGGACTCGCGGCATTAACAACATCAATGGGCTTACTGGGTTCTTCAACGGGTGGCGTGAGTACCACTACATCAGCAGAAGCATCAACAACAGGGGGCTCCGCTGGCGTAAAATCGTCACCAAGGTTAGGCGATTGGCTCTGGCCCTGCGCAGTTGAAAGATCATTAATTTTTAATTCTGCATCATCAATGACCCATTCGAAAACACATTCAATTTCTTCTTTAGAAACGTTGCCTTTTATGTAGATATCCCACGCTAAATAACATTCCTCAGGATGCCATTCACCAAAGACCGGCACGCTGCCCAGCACGGCTTCGACTTTAAAGTCTTTAACTCCATCGCTGCCTTGTAGCTCTCGAAACATGCGGTAGGGTTCGTTACCGGTACGCAATACATCGTTATCAGGTTTAAAATACACATGCCAACGGTGTATGCTGTCATCGAGCGGAGGCGCATCAACACTGGGCACAGCCTCTACACTCGGCTCCTGACCAAGTACTTTTTCGAATTCCGCGGTTAAGCGCTTCGAAACGTCTAGATCTGGCTCGTTTTTAGCGCGAAAGCTTTCAAGCATTTCTCGCAAGCAATCCACAGCCCTTAACATTAAATCGACAAGATCTTGGGAGACCGCGCGAATGCCTTCACGCATCTCATCAAGCAGCGTTTCTAGGTCATGGGTAAAATCAGAAACAACACTAAAACCAAAGGTACCCGCACCGCCCTTAATCGAGTGTGCCGCCCTGAAGATTTCATTAATCGATTCGTCGTCTTCACTACCAGGGCTTAAGGCCAGCAAACCGTTTTCCATGGTATCCAGACCTTCAAAACTTTCCTCAAAAAACACTTCATGGAACTGGCTTAAATCGATACTCATAGTTACGTCCTAACTTCGAATTCCTTTGCCCGCAATAACCCACAGGCCTCACAAAACAAGACCACTGAAGGTTACGATCTTAGATATCCAAGACCTTTTTAATAGTGCTCAATAGCTGATCAGGGTTAAACGGTTTAACAATCCAGCCCGTCGCACCGGCGGCTTTGCCCTCAGATTTTTTATCAGAAGCCGATTCAGTCGTGAGCATTAACATGGGCACAAATTTATAGTCGCTCAAGCCCCTCAATTCTTTAATCAAGGTAATACCATCCATGATTGGCATATTGACATCCGATAACACCAGATCCACTTTGCCCTGCTTTGCCAAGTCGAATGCTTCCTGTCCATCCGCGGCTTCAATCACTTCGTAGCCGGCGCCTTTTAAGGTGAAACTCACCATTTGGCGCATAGAAGTGGAATCATCTACTGCCAGGATTTTGGTCATCGATCATACTCCGTTACACAATCTACAGATTTTCAATTTCTGCGCTAAAGCAAAATATTCGCTATATGCGGTACGTTCCAAGGCGCCGAATTAAGATTGATCTCACTGCCCCATTTGGAACTACTACTAATTAATATTAGTCGCCTTAACGGAAAAAAATTTAACCTTAGAAGGAATTAATTTGTCCTGATTAAATGGTTTTTATAACTATTATTGATGTTGCGGAATTCAGAGATGAAACGCTATAACCTTATAAGACACGGCAGACCATGTGGCGGCATTTTAAATAGCCAATCAAAACCAATGCATTAGATCGATCAGACAGGTCGATTTAACGGTGGAACTTCGTCAAAAATGACGCTTTCGCCCTATCAGTTAATCCCMGCGGAATCYAAATCTAACTTCTCATCTAAGCCTAACAAAGTGGCTATTTCAAAAAAATTATCAGATACCCCAGTCCATTTCAACTTATAGCCATTGGCACTAATTTGCTCCTTAAAGGTGTAAATCAGTTGTAATGTCGAGGTATCAACCCGCTCCACTTGGCTTGCGTCAATGTCCACGCTACCATGACCGCTTAACGCTTTCTCTAACTCGCTGTAAAGTGCTTCCACAACAGTGATATCAATGATTTTATCGAATTTAATTTCGTGTGTATCGGTCATGGTGTTTACCTACTCTAAATAATGAATCTACTGCCGCAACAATAAGTCATTGATTGCTAACTGACTAAACTACGACTTACCCGAATCTCTATAACCAGTTTGCTTAAGCGCGGTATTTTAGATCTCTTTTCACAGGCCTGGTGTTTTTACCCCCTTTGATACCGTTCAGTCTTGCGCACGCTATTGCTGTTCACGCTAGCCCTACTTCCAACCTTGACTGCCATAGTTTGAGATTAGGTCCTCTATCATCTGCTGCTCCTGGCGAGACTCAAGCCGTGTTTCATTTTTAACCAGTTTTTCTATGTATTTATCGATTATTTTCACCTTGTTATTCGAGTCAATCCACCGTTTTTTCTGTGCATTGAGGTGCTGGCGCACCAATCCAATATTCTTATTTTGTTCACCGATAGCGTGTTTAAGCTGAACAATAAAGCTGCTGAACTCTTGCAAGGTCTGACTACTTATATGAGTATGGCTCCAATTTTCAGTTTGGTCATTATAGGACGAAAGGTATTGCTCTAATTGTTCAAGCTGAAGATGTTCGCGATTTAATTTCTGTTGGGCTTGGCCAAGTAAAACAGCTTGTTTTTTTTCGGTTTGCACCGCTAATCTTCTGATCAGCGCCATACGTTTAGACTTTTTCATACCCTTAAATTTATCCCAACGTGCTCATCATCGCATGTGAACTATACATTACGGCCAATTARTCAAAAAACTGAAAACGGMGGCCCGTTACTTAAACCCTTCGTCGATTAATCGCTGGCGCTTATATATAGAGAGAGAAATAGACATAGAAATAGAAATAGAAATAGACCGTAAGCATTCGATCCCACTAGCTGTCTACATTCTGAGGCATAGGAAACAGTGCTTTAAGTCCATGAAGACTCTCATCCCAACTGCACTGCTGATTGGTTTTCTGCTGTAAAAACTGCCTTATTTCGGGCATTTTATCAATCGCGAGATCAATTTCTGGATCATTACCCCGGCTGTAGGCTCCGACACTGATTAAGTCTCGATTCTGTTGGTAACGTGAATACAACTGACGAAACAAAGTCGCATAGGCCAGGTGATCTTCGTCCACCACACTGGGCATGACTCGACTAATAGAAGCCTCCACGTCCACGGCGGGAAAGTGCCCTTCTTCCGCAAGCTGGCGAGAGAGTACAATATGCCCATCAAGAATCGCGCGGGCCGAATCGGCCACCGGRTCTTGCAAGTCATCCCCTTCGGTTAGCACTGTATAGATTGCGGTAATAGAGCCTTTGCCAGCCGCGCGATTTCCCGCACGCTCGACTAATTGCGGTAATTTCGCAAACACCGAAGGCGGATACCCCTTGGTGGCCGGAGGCTCCCCAATGGCGAGGGCAATTTCCCGTTGAGCTTGTGCAAAGCGCGTCAGTGAATCCATTAGCAACAATACATTACGACCTTGATCGCGAAACGATTCACTAATCGCTGTCGCTAACATCGCACCCTGTAAGCGCATAAGCGGTGAATCATCTGCAGGACAAGCCACCACCACAGCGCGGCTCAAGCCTTCTGGACCGAGCGTGCTTTCGATAAACTCTTTGACCTCTCGGCCACGCTCACCGATTAAGCCCACCACGATAACATCTGCGCTGGTAAACTTAGTCATCATGCCTAACAACACGCTTTTGCCGACGCCACTACCCGCAAACAATCCCAGGCGCTGTCCAACCCCCACGCTGAGCAGTGCGTTAATCGAGGCCACGCCCACATCGAGGGGACTATTGATGGGGTTTCGTTCAAGYGGATTCAATACTTTAGGCGTCAAAGGCACGAATGTTTCTGCGTTTAARGGGCCCTTACCATCGATTGGCAACCCGCGGCCATTGAGCACACGCCCTAACAATGCTTTGCCCCCAGGCGCTCTGGCTTTCCCTTGAGTAGGCAAGACTCTCGCACCGGCTTGCATGCCAGTGACGTTTTCTAAAGGCATTAAGTAGGTTTTATTCTCAGAAAAAGCCACCACTTCCGCTTCTATAGACTCCTGCCCCACCACTTCAACGCTGCAACGGCCGCCTACAGGGATCTTTAATCCTACGGCCTCCATGGTAAGCCCGACCATGCGAATCAATTTGCCTTCGACAATGATTTCCGGTGGACCTTCAATGGCATCCACATAACGACGTAGACGATCAACAAATGGGACACGTTGCAGCATAAATCACATCACTCCATTAATGGTTAGGCGTGCCTTGAGAAGGTGGCTCATTTTCTGGCGGCTTGCTATCGGGTTCATCAGTAGACGCCAAGCTCGGTTCACTCGCGGATGTTGCTTTAGGGGCTTGCCCATCGCCCTCCTTGTAATCCTCTAAGGTTGACGCGAGATCGGATTCAAACATTGATAAGTCATCCGCTTCGCCGCTCTCTGATTGAGGTTTAGTTTGAGGTTTAGTGGGAGGCTTAGATGCAGGTTGAGCATCCGCAGTGGACGACGCCTCTTGCCCTGCTTGCGAAACATCATCCGATGGCTTGTCTTGCTTTTCGGTGGATTCTGACGAATAACCCTGCAACTCGCTAAATACCTCTTGTTCCTGATCGGGATCAACCGCACGAAGCTGTCGATACAGATTATGCGTTAAGTCTTCAATTCGTTTCTCAACACTCGCCTCGATATGAGACTCTTTGGTATCGACAATACATCCTCCAGGTGTAATGGTGTCTCGGTGAATAATTTGCCAGTTGTCATCCAGGATGGCCTTATGTTCCAAAAACTCGACCACTAAATCAGCATCTTGCGGATTAAGAAATACTTTTATTTTTTGTTCGAGGTTTATAATTTTTATAATTTCCTCAATCACCACACCAATAACCTGCGAATCAGCGATGAGTTCACGCCCTATTATTTGCTTACAAAACGTCAACACCAAATTAATTAATGTTTCTTCAATGCGTTGATCGGTCCGAGGAATGGGTTGGCCGAGTACCCGCATGATTTGCGCTAATCGCGCCAGCACCGCATCGATCTCTGCTTGTCCATTTTTTAGGCCTTGCTGATAGCCTTTCCGAAGACCGGCTTTTTTACCTTCTTTAAAGCCGTCTTTATAAGCGTCTTTCCGTATTTGCTCAAATTCTTCTGCGGTTGGTAAATTGAGCTCATCAATAATTTCCTGCCGCCGTAAGGCTAATTCAGCTTTGCGCTGCGCTTCAACTTCACTGTCCAGTAATGCGGGCAACTCCCAACGCTCGTAGGCGGATAAGGATTTTTTCTCCTCGGGGGTAAATTCCAATGATTTGGAGGACTTTTTCACGAATAAGTGAACTCAGTTTGACTGATATTAAAGATTAATACGTCTCAATAAATCACAATAAAATAACGCCTACTTACAACATTTCCTCGCCACCTTTCGAGCCCAATGCGATTTCACCTGCGTCAGCCATTCGACGAGCGATTGAAAGTATTTCTTTTTGTGCCCCTTCCACTTCACTCAATTTAACCGGGCCTTTGGCTTCTAAATCATCTCTCAACAATTCTGCTGCCCGTTTGGACATATTTTTAAATATCTTTTCTTTCAAGTCTTCATCAGCACCTTTAAGTGCCAATATAAGGGATTCTGAGGAGACTTCCCGCAGTAAGGCTTGAATACCTCGGTCATCCACTTCAGAGAGATTATCAAACACAAACATTAATTCTTGTATTTCTACGGCCAAATCATCGTCGATCTCGCGAATGCCATCCATTAATTCACTTTCTACCGCTGAATCCAAAAAGTTCATAATTTCTGCACTGACTTTAGCCCCCCCCATATCAGCACTCGAAGAACCTGAGGAGTTAGAAAACTGCTTTTCTAAAATATTATTTAACTCTTGCAATGCTAAGGGTTGCACCGCATCCAAGGAGGCGATCCGCATCATAATGTCGATACGAACGCGCTCATCCAATAGACTTAGCACTTCGGCCGACTGATCAGGGTCTAAATAGGCAATCACAATGGATTGAATTTGCGGATGTTCGTAGCGAATAATATCGCACACCGCCCGTGCCTCCATCCACTTGAGTGTGTCCAAGCCGGTAGTAGACCCGCCATCCAAAATACGGTCGATTAAATTACCCGCCTTATCTTCGCCCAAAGCGGTGACCAGCATGCTCTTAATGTAACTGTCTGAGCCCATGCCCAAACTAGTTTGCGTACGTACCACGTCAAGAAATTCAGTTAATACGCCCTCAACCGATTCGCGCTCAACATTCTCCATTTTAGCCATGGCCATGCCCAAACGTTGCACTTCTTTGGGCCCCATGTGCTTCAAGACTTCTGCGGCATCCTCGGTCCCAACGCTAAGCAATAAAATTGCTGCACGTTCAATGGGTTCCACCGTTTTGGCTTTTTTGCCGCCGGCAGGGTTTGGTTTGGCAGGGGTATTGTCAGTCGTTGCGTCATCAGCCATCAGCTAGCCATGTTTTAATAACTTGTGCCACGCGCCCCGGATCATCCGCAATCATACTCCGCACCGCATCCACTTGTTGTTCAAAATTTTCATCCGGCCCCGGTAACAATGATTCTACGCCTGCAGATAATGTCACCGACTCTTCGTCTAATTCGTCGTCCGTTAACTCGTCATGATAAATGCCATCGGGATCTGCTAAGTCAGACACTTGTTGCGCATCAGCACCACTGGCAGACAAGTTGTTCATAAACGGGCGTAAAACGCCGAACACCAATATCAGTATAATCAAGCCTGCGCCACCTTGTTTGGCGGCTTCCCAAAACCAAGGTTGCTGCCACAATTCGGGCTCGGCCGGCACTACCGGGACCACCTCGTCACGAAGAAATTTCTGACTTATTATCTCAACGCTATCGCCTCGTGCGGCGTCAAAGCCAATGGTATTTTTCACCAACAATGTAAGTCGAGCCAACTCCTCATTAGAAAGCGCTACACGTTGCGTTTGAGTCTGCGCCACAGGCGTTACCGCGACGACTTCTTCGCCCTCAGCGGCCTCTTCACCGTCTTCCGTAGCCGCGGGTGTTGCAGGCACAGAGGCTGCAACACCCGATACCAATTTATGATCAACCGCCACCGCCACCGACAAACGGACCAACTTGGCCGCTTGTCGCTTAGTGTGCGAGAGCGTTCGATCAAGTTCGTAATTACGCGTGGCCTGACTTCTGCGATTGGATTCTTGGTTGTTTTCTCCGGCCGCCCCACCCGCACCTGCGCCTGCTTGAGGCGCATTGCCTGCAGCAGGCGGTTGATTAGTGAGCGCTCCTGGTACCCCGCCTAAAACCCCACCGCCATTACGTTCTTCGTCGAGAATTTTTTCGCTACGCAGTGCAGGTAAATCGGGGTTATAGGATTCAGACGTTTGCTCGGATTTGGTAAAATCAACCTCGGCCGAGATCTGTACGGCGAAATTATCTTCACCCAAAATAGGCAATAGAATATTAGAAATTTGATTATTGTAATGCTTTTCAATAGAGCGGCTGTACTCGAATTGTTTTGATGCCATGAGTATATCGCTGTCGCCATCATTTTCTGACAACAAACGGCCTTGTTGATCCACTACAGTGACATCTTTACTGCTTAAGTCTGGAATACTTGCAGCGACTAAATGCACAATCGCGGCAACGTTAATTTTATCCAAACTTCTGCCCGGTACTACTTCTAAAAATATCGACGCGCTGGGTTTACGTTTATCGCCAACAAAGACCGAACGTTTCGGCAATGCTAAGTGTACTCGCGCCGATTTGACTGCCTTCATTGCACTGATGGTGCGCGCCAGCTCGCCTTCAATACTTCGGTGATAGCGAGCGGTTTCCATAAATTGACTGGTTCCAAAGCTGGGGTCTTTCTGGAGCATCTCATAACCCACGCTTTGTTCCGCTGAGTAACCTTCAGACGCCATCTGTAGGCGCGCAGTATGGACATCGGTTGCGGGCACGAGCAACAAACCCGATTTAAAATCTATTTTGTAAGGGATTTTGTTTTGATCTAAAACGGCGGTAATCTCGACTACATCAAGATCACTTAGATTACTAAAAAGAGGCCGGTAGTTGGGCTCTTGTGACCAAAGCACCACGCTAAACCCGATCGCAATACTGGCCGCCAAACCAATCATTAATCCAAACTGACGAATCACAGACAAACTATTAAAGCCAGCCACCAGCGCGTTGGCCGGTGGCTCGTCTAAAATTTCGCTGTCAAAATCGGATAATTCTGCCATGACTAATTATTTAATTTAAATCGATGAATTCATAACTTCTTTATAGGCTTCCACCAACTTGTTTCTTACCTGAGTCATGGCCTGAAAACTCACTGAGGATTTTTGAATCGCAATCATGACCCGAGTGATATCTACATTCGGGTCACCCAACTCAAATGCTTTGGCTAATTTACCTGCTTCCTTTTGCGTTGCATTAACCGAATCAATGGCACTTTTTAAAGTCGATGAGAAATTAATTTCTTCACGGGGCCTTTCGACGCCTTCTAGTTGCCCCGCAATGCCATCTTCCCTAAACGCACTGGAGCGCGACTTAATATCCTGCATTTGTTGAAGCAAACTCTGCATGTTAATTTGATCAACCATCGCTTTTTCCACCGTGCTCAAATGACATTACGCTGTCAAAAAATAGCCTTTATGTACGTGTCTCATTAAGGAATGCATGAAACGTACCTACTCACTCATTCACCGCAAACATTGATCACACACGAATTAGGCAATACGCGCATATTCATCAACGTTAATGCCGTTGTCACGCATTTTTGCAATTTTGTAGCGTAAGGTTCGCGCGCTAATGCCTAATATTTCCGCGGCTTTATTACGCCGGCCATTCACCGACTGTAGGGCATCTAATATGACCTGGTATTCGTGATGCTTGAGGTCCTCGCCTAGGTCTCGCGCAGAATCGTCCGTTGAACGCGCGATCCCTAGTTCGGGTTTGATTGATGCAGAATTGGCACCCCCTAAATCAATCATTAGGTCCTGCGCCTCAATTAACTCGCCTTGGCACATCACTAACGCACGCTGCATTACGTTTTCTAATTCCCGTACATTGCCAGGCCAATGGTACTTAAGTAGTAAATTTTGGGCCATGGGCGACAGTCGTAATAGCGGTGAGCTGTTTTCATGATGTTTCGATAAGAAAAATTTCGCTAGGGGGATAATGTCTCCGCGTCGCTCACGCAGTGGCATCCACTCCAAAGGCAGGACATTAAGGCGATAAAATAAATCTTCCCGCAAGCGCCCGTCTAAAACGCACTGTTTCAAATTGCGATTGGAGGTCGCGATAATACGCACATCCAATTTGATTATTTTTTTGCCGCCAAGGCGCTCTACTTCTCGCTCTTGTAAAACCCTTAGAATTTTCGCTTGTAAAGCTAAGTCCATCTCAGTAATTTCATCAAGCAACAACGTGCCGCCATTGGCTTGCTCAAACTTTCCCTCACAGGCCTGACAAGCACCGGTAAATGCGCCTTTTTCAAAACCAAACAAGGTCGCCTCCAACATCGTCTCAGGAATTGCTGCGCAATTAATGGCAACAAAGGTCTTATCGGCACGATTGGAGTGCTCATGGATATAGCGAGCCACCACTTCTTTGCCGGTGCCGCTCTCACCTAAAATCATCACCGACGTACTGCTTTGGGCAATGCGTCTACTTAAACGTAGAAGCTCTCGACTCTTAGCATCTTCAGCAATAATGGAGTCTTGGCCGCCCATCACAGACATCAATTCTTTGACTTTATCCACCAATAGAGAGGCATCAAATGGCTTAGTCAAATAATCCACTGCGCCACAACGAATTGCACGCACTGCATCGCTAATACTGCCGTAGGCAGTAATTAACAACACCGGCAATAAAGGCAGGGTTTGGCGTATCTTCTTTAATAATTCATCCCCGCCCATTAACGGCATATTGACGTCAGAAATCACCAAATCGAGATCGTGTTTACGAATCAAGCCCATGGCCACCTCACCATTTTCAGCTTCATAACAGTGGTAGCCTGACAACGCTAAAGTGTCTACTAATGCTTCTCGTAGATTTAAATCATCCTCCACGACTAACACTCGCATTAATTGATTACCCATTTTCTCACTTCCTTCTATTAACAGATTCTTAAGTCTTCCTTAAAGCAGACTTACCTTGCTTTTCAATAATTCCTTGGACGGAACTGCGTATAACTTACGCGTCATAGATCACTGCTGATTAAATTCGATTTGACGTAGCGGAAGCTGAATGATGAAGCCCGCGCCCGTTCGTACTTGGGGATTCAGTGAAAACACGCCACCATGGGCACGCACGATGGCGCGCACGACAGACAGGCCTAGCCCGGTCCCCGTAGATTTGGTGGTAAAAAATGGTTCCATAATTTTAGATTTATCGTGATCGGATATGCCCGGACCGTTATCGCTGACATGCAATAACAACAGTGCTTGATCTGCCTGCGGATCGATAACGCGTTTTATTACGATATGACCATGACTAATCACCGCATGCACCGAGTTTTCGATTAAGTTACACAAAGCGCCCACCAATGCCGACCGATTAACCAATAACCAGCAGTCGTCAAAATCACCCTGTAGTTCTAATGTCGAATGACTGCCATTCAGTAACACTTCACTTTCTCGCTGTAAGGAGTGAAGCAATACCTCAAGGCTAATCATTTCATCCAACTCAACGCCGCCTCGCACGAAGATCAATAAATCTTTAATCTGTTGGTTAATACAACCCAGACGATTTTGTAATTTGGCTACGGTTTTACCGCGGCTCACTGTGTCTAGTGACTTGTTTTCGAGCTGTGATCCATACAATATTGCGGCAGATAACGGGGTACGGATTTGATGGGCCAAAGACGCCAACATTTTGCCCATTTCCGAAAGCCGTTGATGTCGAGCCAAATCACGCTGTAGGCGCCTGTTTTCTGTCAGGTCCGATAGCGATATAATCTGACCCGGCTCTTGATTTAGAGAACGCGTCTCGATGCTGACCCGTTTACCGTTTTTCAATGAGATTTCATGGCCATCATCCGCTTGAGGCGAAAACTCTCGATTGATTACATCAATCCAACGCTCACCCAACTCAATCTCTTGAAATATTTCGCGTCCATAAGGGTTAATGGTTTGAATCAAACCTGCACCATCGAGCACAATCACGCCGCAGGGCAAGACATTCAATAAGTTTTCTAAACGCGCAGACAACACTTCTTTTCGCTCTAACTCCTCCAGACGTTGCTGCTGTGTTTGGCGCAGCTCAATTTGCATGTCCTCTAACTGGCCTTGTATAGAGTGATAGGCTTGCGCTAACTCATTGGAGGTTTTAATAAAGAGTTCAAACGAATGGGAGAGATCTTCTTTTAACGCGGGTGATTTATTCGCCAACGATTTATTGTTAGGGGAACTATTGCTAGGGGAACTATTGTTAGCGTAATTATTGTCGGTAAAATTATCATTTTGGATCGCCGGAGGGTGCGCACTTTTGGGTGCAATACTTTCGGCAGCGCTTAGAGATAAAGGCGTGAGCCCCAGACTTGGATTTTCTATCGTCGCGTCTTTGGACTCTAGATCATCCTCAGGGCTTAAGGTTTGGGAACTCTGAAAGGAATATAGATTGGAATACTGCGTAGAGGTCTCGTCCTCTACGATTTCACTTACCAGCACAGGTTTTGCAGTCACTTGCTTCATAGATGCCTCAGCTACTTACTCGTCAGAAATGTTTTTTTACTGACGCTAAGTTCTATAAAGCAAACACTGTGCCGATTTTTTATTACTTCTCGATCTTTTTTTAAACCCTCCTTTTTTTATCCGTTAAATTATTCAAATTTGAATCAACTGCCGGTCAAACGCTCGTCCATGCTCTCCTTTCTATGCAATCCATACTTGCGCATTTTCTCTACCAACGTCGTTCTACGAATGCGTAGCTTCTCGGCAGCCCTGGCCACCACGCCATTACTCTCATTAAGCGCTTGCTTAATGAGATTGCATTCTAAGTTGTTTAGGTACTCTTTTAAATTAATGCCATTGACGGGCAATAGGGCCGTGGCATCTTCATCAATGTAGGTGGGCATTTTCGATGCGCTATCGTCATTCGCTGCGAAGATCTCTTCTTGCACTTCAATATGCCTAAATTTTGACGGCAATTCCTGAACACCTACCACGCCATAGGGATGCGTGATGACTAAACGTTCCACCAAATTAGCCATCTCCCGTACATTGCCCGACCAACTGTGACGGCATAGGGACATAATCGCGGAWGAATTAAACCGAATCGAGCCACGCTTTTCCATTTCAACCCGCTTAATCAGCTCATTCAACAACAACGGAATATCTTCAGTACGCTCTCTTAAAGGCGGCATTTCGATGGGAAATACATTGAGGCGATAATACAGGTCTTCTCTGAATGCGCCTCGTTCAATGGAGTCTTCTAAATTCGTGTGTGTTGCAGCGATGATACGCACATCCACATCAATGGTTTTGGTGCCTCMKWCYCKMTMRARWCAGCGMTNNNCTYRYRARACSSKWANGARTWWWSMMTWSCATSWKKAMCSRYAKSKMKMCMATYWCATCTAAAAATAGCGTCCCCCCTTGCGCCAACTCAAATCGACCTGGTCGCGTGGTGATGGCCCCTGTAAAGGCGCCTTTTTCGTGACCGAATAATTCACTTTCGAGTAAATCAGTGGGGATCGCCCCACAATTCACCGGCACGAAGGGTTTATGGCGACGATGGGAGTGATAATGTAAATTTCTTGCTACGACTTCTTTTCCGGTTCCAGAGCCTCCGGTAATCAGCACGTTAACGTCCTTGTCTGCTACTTGCACCATCAGTTCTCGTACTTGGGCAATCGATCGACTGGTGCCTACCAGGCTTCGAAACAATTGAGATTCCCGGCGTTGAGCGCGGTGATCTTTGTCTGCGTGTTGTTTTCGGAATATTTGCGCACGGTGTARATTATCCGTGAGCTGGGCCTGAGTGAGTGGAAATTCTACCGATCCAATAATCGAGCGCTCCAAGTCCCTCTCTTCATGGGATACTTCGTTGCCTTCTTCGTTAATGATTAGTATCGGTAAGGTACGGTCCCAATTATTAAGCGCTTTCACCACTTCGTCGCGCCCAAGCGACAGGGTCACCGAACCAATGATCGCACACAAAAGGTCTGCACTTTGGTCTTCATTAACGTCCACCAAAGCTGGCCATCGATCACTGGTGGCATCCAGGGTTCCTTCACTTAAAAAATCTAATATCACCTTAAAGTCGTGTCGTCGTTGAGATTCATCATCAATTAGCAGTACTTTATTTGCATGCAGCATACACAGCCTTATAGGTTGGTGTTACTTTATGTTTCGACACGGACTCTTGGCGCTACAGAAAACAGCGATTCAATTATACTGGCGCTTGGCGCTAATCCAGCAGGCCTAGCGCGAACGCTTTTTATTTCAAAGACTTTATTTCGAAGACTGAACGCACGCATTTCGCTCGAGACTAAAGATTCAAGCAGCCTCTTTTTATTGACACTCACCTTGATCCAGCATAGCGAACAGGCAGGCGATTAATCGGACCTTTGTGTTGTTTCTGATCGGAGTTTATTTCTGATATCTTTAGCTTCAAGTCACTTTCATTGAGTAAAGATCACCATTACGAGGTAGGTCAAATTAATGGCGGGATTCTTTCGGATTACTGTATTGTTCTTTGAGTAACTGAAGTTTTAATTCGTTACTAGTCGAAATAAACTGTTTTTTAGGTGTTTTTTTTGACATCGGGCGCTACCCGTGAACTTCCCTATGCATGGACCGTATTCAATACAATACAATACAATGCAAGAAAGCAAGATGAATCCTAAACGCCTAAACAATTATTCTTACCCGCGTGTCCTTAACTATTTTTTGCGCGCCCTTTTCTTTGCGCTATTTCCTTGGTCTTCACTACACACTAATTTAGCGTTCATTGGATGCTATTTTCAGCATGCCAACAAGCCAATTCTTTTCATCTAATTAATTGACCTCGTCAGAAATCCCATCCCACCCTGATTTAATTTCCTTGACAAGACCTACCACCTCATCAAGTATCTCCATACTGTTCAGTCGATTGGCGTCAAAGAGTCGGCGCATTACATAGTCATACAAACTGTCTAGATTCGCAGCCACATCACCGCCGGCTTCACTGTTCAAACTCGATTGCAAACCGCCAATAATACCAATCGCTTTGTTAATATAACGGCTACGCGCTTCTATGTCCTTATGCTCAATAAGTCCCTTCGCCATATGAAGACGATCCAAGACCCCTTCGAACAACATTTGAATCAAACGATGGGGGTTCGCATCAACAATTCCAGTTTGATTACTCACCACTTTATAACTGTTTAAGGCACTGTTCATCGACATTACTAGATCCTCGCCAATTAAATATTTTTAATTCATATAGACATCTATAAGGATTAAGAGTGTGTTCAAAAAAGTGCTTTAAACACACATTCTCAGCACGTACCTTTCTATTAACGGCGTTGGTGATGGTTTCTTTACCCCATCCTTCGCAACGACTTCTGCCTGACACATGGCTCATTGGGATTTCTGGCGGGTACTTGATCGCTAGTATTTACGGGGGCGCTATAGCTTATTGTACGCATCCACCGCTTTAATCGCTTTTTTAACGCCCAACATCTGACTCTGAATTTCCTTTTGTTGTTGCGCTAATTTTTGTTGCGCAACCGCATCATAGCGCTCAATTTCTTCCATTGCCTGTTCTAGCCAAACATGAGAGCTGGATTGATAATCCTTAAAGAATTGCACAACACTGGCATGTCGATTCTTAGCCAATTGATGAAAGGCCTGCCAATTATCTTGCTCTGCCAACAATACCATTTGTTTGCTTTGACGAATGATATGCTCAAATGGCGTTTTATTGGTCTGATCGTTTAAACCCTGCATCACCCACTCTTTTAACTGGTTGGTCTACAAATGCTGTTTTTCGAATAAAACAAACCAGCACCCATACGTTTAAGTATAGCCAATCAATCGCATTATTAGCCCTATATAACCAGACCACAGTAAAGGCATTACGTTTAGTGCATTTATTAATAATGATGTGGTTTTAATAGCAACTCAGACCTAAACGTAGCTAGCTTACTAATAAGTGTTATAAAAACACTCTAAAGGTTCAAAGCGATGCGCCGCTATTTAATTTCATACGTAAATAAATAGCGCCCGTGCGTTATCCACCCGTCTCAAGGCGGGGAATGAGAACCAAGGAGATAGATGTATGCCTCAAATTATTAACACCAATGTGTCGTCGTTGACGGCACAGCGGAACTTAAATAGGTCCCAGTCGGATAACCAAGTAGCCTTACAGCGTCTATCTTCCGGTTTGCGTATTAACAGCGCAAAAGACGACGCGGCTGGTTTGGCAATCTCCACTCGTTTCGACGCCCAGGTCAAAGGTCTAAATGTCGCCATGCGAAATGCTGGCGATGGTATCTCTTTAGCCCAAACGGCTGAAGGTGCCTTGGGCAGTATTACCGAATCCTTACAACGGATGCGGGAATTAGCGCTCCAGGCCTCCAACGCCACCAACAGTGACCTCGACAGAGAATCAATCAACGCAGAAGCACAGCAACTKATYKCWGAAATWKCRCGGGTCTCMGAGGARACCAACTTCAACGGAGTCAAGCTGCTGAACGGTGACTTTAATGAGGCTACGTTCCAAATAGGCGCCAACACAGGCGAAACTATTTCCTTCAGTATCGAAAAGCTTACCACCGGCACACTGGGYGCAGGTATAGACGCTGGCGCCAGTGCTTTAGGCACCTCCTCAGCATTGGCCAGTGGCGATTTAGTCATTAACGGTTCTGTTATCACCGCTTCAGTTGCAGCCGACGACAACGCATCGACTTCATTGGCCAGTGCCAGTGCCATCGCTAAAGTAGCTGCTATCAATAAATCGTCCGACGCGTCAGGCGTACAAGCGGCCGTACTCTCCACCGTAGCGGCAGGGTCCTCCATGGCTGCATCCGCGGCAGCGGGTTCTATTACGCTCAACGGAATATCGGTAGCGTTGTCTACAGGCGGCAATGATACCTCAGCGGATCGGGTTTCAGTGTTAACTGCGATTAACGCAGAAAGTGATCGTACCGGGGTCATCGCCACAGACGGTGGCTCGGACTCCAAAGGGGTCATTCTCACTGCGGTGGACGGCAGAAATATTGATATCGACTTCGGAACCACCACAATCACAGCATCCGCTACCGGCTTACAAGACAGTGGTAATACTCAAGGCGGGTACACGTTAACGAGTGTCGATCGATCCTCCATTTCCGTCGCCGAAGGCACAGGCACCATCGGTAATTCAGGCATCATCGCCGGCACGTACGACCCAAGTACCGCCACCATATCCTCCATTGCGACCTCAACAAGTGCAGCACTGGCCTCAGGTGATTTAGTCATTAACGGGGTGGTAATTGGTGCCACCCTAACTACAGACGATAACGCGTCTTCAACTGACAAGGATCAAAGCTCCATCTCGAAAGTGGCTGCGATTAATCGTGCTTCGGACGATACTGGGGTGGAAGCCGCCRTTGCCACCAATATCGCGGCAGGCACCTCAATGGCGGCCACCGCGGCACTTGGAGGCATCATCGTCAATGGCATCACCACCAGCCAATTCTCAACGGACGGTAGCGATACCTCAGTGAGTCGATCCACGGTAATCAATGCAATCAACTCCATCTCTGGACAAACTGGAGTAATCGCGGCAGACGGCGGCTCTGATACCAAGGGCGTAGTGTTAACCGCTTCTGACGGTCGAAACATTTCTGTCGACTTTGCAACCACGACGAGTACCGCTACCACAACGGGGATCGCCACTGGAGACTTTAAAGGCTCCTACACCTTAAGCTCTGCCCGGGAAATAGAAATATCCGCAGGTACCGGCACGATCGCCAATTCAGGCTTATCGGTAGGCACCTACGGAGGCGCAGAAACCGGTGACTTTGTTAAAGACCTCGATCTATCATCGGTCGCTGGTGCACAGGCCGCCCTACTCGCCATCGACAACGCGCTTGACTCGGTCAACGCGGCACGGGGTGATTTGGGTGCAATCCAAAACCGCTTCGATGCCACGATTTCTAACCTAGAGATCAACTCGGAAAACCTATCGGCTGCAAAATCACGGATCACCGATGCCGACTTCGCCAAAGAGACTGCTCAGTTAACCAGAACGCAGGTTCTGCAACAAGCAGGTATTTCAATCCTTGCACAGGCCAATGCTTCCTCCCAGAACGTATTGTCCCTACTGCAATAAACCTCGCAAGCTTATCGCTTAGCGATCGCAAATCTGGCGGATGAATTTCACCCGTCAGATTTTGCAATTTACGGAGGTGGTGTATGAATGAGATCAATTCCAGCAGTAATCATGCTGATCTCATCAAACCTATTCCAAAACAAACTTCCGGGGTCAGCCAAACACCGACCTCTAAACCTTTGAATGACACCGCAGAAGCAGAGGAAGTCAAAACTAACAAGGACATCCAAGAAGCGGGAAAAGCCCGTAAGCAACTTTCTGCCGATCATGCCAACCAGCCAACAAATCGCGATTTGATTAACGATGAAAATATCGAAAACACCGTCGAAGAATTAAACAGTTATGTTCAATCCCTAAACCGGTCAATTCAATTCGCCTACGACAGAGAAGCTGGAAAAACGGTCATTACCGTGACCGATGAGGACACAGGAAAAGTCATTCGAAGAATTCCGGAAGATTTACTTTTGGAACTAGCGAAAAAGATGCGTGACAAAGAACCCATAGAAATGGTCAACCTTCACGCCTGATATTTACCCATAAATTGAGTCTAATAGTAATGTAAGTCTCGACGTGAAAGTTTTTACACCTAATTAACCTGACCATTAATCGAGCCTTCGAATAGGTCGCTGTAGTCGACTTTAAGGTGTAGTGTTTGAAATATTTGAATTTAGATAATTAACGTATCACACACGGTTAATTTATTCACGCCAAGCTAAAAGTATGCTTGGTGCCCATCGACTTGTGAATTTTTTGTCTACGCTTATATCCATATACTGCTCATACTCGCATTCATTCGATCGAAGCACTATTCTAATTACCGCGAATTTAACGTCTTTACGCGAAGAGGTCTACGATGCCAGCAATTCAATCATTAGGAGTGGGCTCAGGCCTATTAACCGCCGACCTTGTTGATCAGTTAGTAGCCGCAGAGAAAAAACCCGTTGAAGATCGATTGCTATTGGAACAAGAAGAGCTGGAGGCAAAGATCTCTGCCTTTGGTACTGTCCGCAGTCTATTAAGCACTCTCGATGGCACCGTTTCTTCGCTCGCCTCAACAGTCAGCTTTAATGCGAAAACTGCGTCATCATCCGATGAAACCATTATTACCGCCTCAGCCAGTAATATTGCTTCCACAGGACGATACGACCTTGTAGTCAGTACATTGGCACAATCTCATTCACTTAGCACCTCTGCGACCTATGCCACAAGCAGCACGACCGTCGGCACAGGCACTCTCACGTTTCAATTCGGCACCACCGACTATACAAAAGGCACTGATACCTACACCAGTTTCACTGTCAATTCTGACTTGGCCAGCCAAGAATTAACCATCGACTCAAGCAACAATACGCTATCAGGTATCCGAGACACTGTTAACAACGCCAATTTCGGTGTCAGCGCTTCTATTGTTAACGACGGCTCGGGCAACCGGTTAGTATTTACCTCAGCAACCGGTGCAGCCAAAAGTATGGAGATCGTGGTCACCAATGACAGCGGCAGTGGTTTAGCGGATTTAGCGTTTAACAGCAGCTCCACCGCTTTGGTTCAATCCCAGGCTGCCGTAGATACCGCAGTCACGGTCAACGGCCTATCAGCCACCAGCAGCGACCGCGTGATTTCCGACATGGTTACAGGCATTACCTTTAATCTAAAAAAAGTCGATGCCAGCACCACGGTTTCCATTGATATTGAAAACGATACTTCGTCAGCATCCACAAAAATACAAAACTTTGTGGACGCTTTTAATGAATTAAAAACTCAAACCAACGAGTTAACCAAATTTGACGACGAAGGAGACAGCAATGGCATTTTATTAGGTGACTCCACCATTCGAAGTATTGTCAACCAACTCCGAACCACTACGACAGGAGGCGTCCAAGGCTTGACCGGAGCAACCATCACCGCACTCTCTGAAGTGGGCGTCACCACCGATTCCGGCACGGGATTACTGAGCTACGATTCTTCAGAGTTTATCGCCGCGTTTAAGGCTACGCCTGAAGACATTCTTAGTCTATTTGCGACCAATGGCAGCACCACCAATACTGAAATAGCGTATGTAGATAGCTTGTCAGACAACACCGTGGCGGGAACCTATGCAGTCGAGATTTCAGCGATATCAGAACAAGGCACTTACTACGCACTTAATCAGGCCGACTCCTATATCATCGATAGCGACAGCGACACCTTCGTCATTAACGTCGATGGGGTGGCTTCAGGAACCATCACATTATCTGCCGCCACTTACACCGGGGCCACCATGGCCGCCGAGCTCAACACTCAAATTGCATTGGATTCAACGTTAAAAAGTGCCGGCAAAAGTGTCACTGTCGCCTACACGGGAGGCGACTTGACGTTTACCTCTGGCACGTATGGCAGTACCTCATCTGTTAATTTTACCAGTTTAGACACCAACACCACCTCGGTCATGGGCATCAACGATACCACCGGTACGTTTGTTGGCGCCGATGTGCTCCCTATTAGCGGTAACATTAACATTGACGGTGACAATGATACGTTTGTTATGACGGTCAATTCAAAAGTATCCAACACCATTACACTAACCCAAGGCGACTACACCGGCTCAGCGTTAGCCACACAACTGCAATCTCAGATTAATGCTGATGCGACTTTTGCTGGGCTGGGTATGTCCGCAACGGTTGCTTACGTCACTGGCGCCTCCGACGGACATTTCACCATTGACTTTGGACTCACCACAGATACAGTTACATTTACCACCGTAGACACTAACACGATTGCCGAATTAGGCTTGATGCGTGCGACGGGACTTGACGTCGAGGGAACCATCAATGGCGCAACGGCGACCGGAAGCGGTCAGCGACTTACCGGAAAAACCGGCGATGATTCCGAAGGCTTGCGAGTCAACGTAACTTCCAGCACCACTGGCAGCAAAGGCAATGTGACCTTTATCCGCGGCATAGGGAATCAATTGTCAATTTTATTAGACGCCATCCTTAACTCCACAACCGGTACCGTTGCCAATAAAACCACCTCATTGAATAGTTTACTCACCGAGAACAGGTCTGACCAAACTGATTTAGACGAACGCATGGACGCACTGTCCGCTCGACTCAGCGCTCAATTTGCGTTTAACGATGCAATCATCTCTACATTAAACTCTACGTCAGACTTTCTCACGACCCAATTTAATCTTCTCAACAATCAAAATGACAACTAAATCGAGTTAACCTCGTTTATTGGCTTAAACCGTAGGTTTGATTCCTACCATTCTAATTCTATTATCAGAATTAGAATGGTCCATTCCAGATCGGGTTTGCAACTCGACCCCCTCCAATCCACACGCTAGCATTAACCTTTTTAAGCTTTCAGACGTATAACCCCATTTGGGATGCTCGCACGGGTTCCTTTGCGCCGGATCACCGTAAATTAATTTCAACGTATTAGCAGTATTTCCCGCCACGGACTCTTTCAAAAACTGCTCACACGCCATGGAAAAATCTGCGCACTCAATCACTAGAGCCCCCCCGGGTTTTAATACTCTTGCCCAAGATTTAAGCACATCCCCTACTTCCCATTGATAAAACTGATCTATATTATCAACCGATAAAATCTCATCCGCTGTGTCTGTCTGGAACTTGGACAAGGTTTTTAAATCACAAACCACATCCGCACCGTCGCTATCTTTATCCCCTATATGCACATAATCCGTTAGCGCACTATCATCACCAGATCGATTAACAGCGCCCATTTTTAACTTCACTCCTGGGGTACTCTCCGACTGAAGAGCAGGGTCTTCTCCTAACAATGATTCTTGGGTGACCTCTTCTATAACTTCAATCCATTTTAGCGTGCCCACTTTTAAGCTATTATTTTCTTCAATAAACGCTTGTCCTTTCATAATTAAATTCGCCACCGAATTAAGACGCGTCATAAACACGCGTACGCCATCGGTGACGTCATCGGTGGTGCCGATAAAATCATGTAAATGGTGCTCCGTCCAAGCACTGCAGGCAAGTATCATTTTGCCGTGCCATAACGCACTCACGATCGGGTCTCCGACTAATTCACCCACAGCCTCAGCGGGAGGGTAAGGMAGTAGGACGAAATCAATGCCACTAAGRCGCTCCGTATAAAGCGCATATCGCCATGGTAGATGTTCAATAACAACATTCTTGGGCAACTCATTATTAAGGCCCGTCAGCGCTTCAGCAGGCACAGCAGAACCGAGTATGAGAAGCTCAATACTGAACTCTTGCAACTCCTTTAGTTGTTGCACGGTCTCCAATAAAGATCCCCATTCGACCTCAGAGCCGTACCACATTAACTTGATTACTTCGACCTCTACGCCAGGCACGCTTACAGGTTGAACGGTGCCTTCTTGAATATCAGGAATAGAAAAGCAAGGCTTTTCAGCGGCCTCAGGTAACGGCCTATAAAAACTATGCGTCGAAAATGTCAGGTAATCTGCCCATCCGATTGCTTTTTGCCGCACGGTTTCATCGTCGTATAAATCCACGCCGTCGCAAATTATAGGRATATTATTTTTTTTAAGGTGACTGGCAATATCAGAAAAATCGAATATCATCTTACCTACAATAGCCAAAGATGCGTTTTCAAACACGCCCGCATCTAATTTCAGTTCTTGATTCACTCTCACCAATTCAATATCAGCTTGTACCCCTGCTCGACCAAACCCCCTTAGCACTTCTAAGCAGCGACGTCGGGTACTAGCAAAGCTAGAGGTTACGTCTTCGTTCGTTGCAATCAAGTCCACTACAAACCACAAAATTTTCACTTTGCTGCTCCTTTCGCTACACTTTTTTTGGCGTAAAATGCTCAGGCACGCCGTCAAATAGATCGATCCCTGAAGATTTATTACTCGCTAACAAAGGCAACACCACCCCAATGCGATTAAGCACGTCCTTCCAATGGTCATGGGGCGCCCTCCTAATTAAACTTACGGAGGGGTACCACAAGCTATGGTCGAGACCATAAAACCAGTGCCATAAGGGCGCAGGAGACAAAACCACCCAGGTATTGACCCCGAGCGCACCGCACAAATGCGCAGTTGCATTGGATATGGTAATGACCAAATCCAAGTTTTTCAGCATTGCAGAAAAACCATCTTGGTCTTCTGTAATATTAATCTCTCTGTCGATAATCAAATTAGTGCCGTATTGAGTGTTTACTTGTTCCACTTCGACACCCACCCCGCCGTACTGCAAGCTGACGAACTGGACGCCCTCAATGGCTAATAAGTCGTGCCACCAATCGAGAGGGATTGTTTTTGCCGTCCCCGTACTAGTGCTATTACTCGACCAAGAAATACCTACTTTTAAGCAGTGATCGTACTGCACATATCGTGCAGCAAATTGTGCAGTTTTCTCTTTGCAGGCCTGCAAATAACTCGGCACACCGATTATGTCATCCATAGTGCGCACTATAAATTGAGTCAAACCTAGAACAGAAGTTTGAAAATCAACCTGTTCTTCCACAGCGTCCGGAATAGGGTAACAATCAGGATAAACTTCCACACTAGGAAAAGACCGTACAAACAGCGGCACCAACTTGTAATTAACTGAAATAACCAAGCGAACACCTTTCGCGATCAAGCCAGGTAAGCAATGAAAGTGTAATATTTGATCCCCAATACCCTGCTCAGAAGTTACTAACAATTGCATACCGGCGTAAACTTCCCCACTCCATTCGTTTTTAGTCGACCCTGCAACCGAACGAGCCACTGTACCAGTATCATATTCCGTGACTTGACTGTGCCAATAGAATTCCTCGAAACCTTCCTCAAACTGTCCCGTCATTAACAATTGACAACCTAACGCTGTGTGGGAAGTGGCAAAGCTAGCATCTAGTGCAATGGACTTGCGCATGTGGGACATTGACTCGTTAATATTGCCTAATAACAAATACATGTCTCCAATCAATGCATAACAGATGGCATTTTCGGGAAACTCTTCCAGTACCTCTCTACAAAATTTAAAGATAATGTTAAATTCAGAAAAATCGATTATCGGCGCAGACGTATTTTTCTTTTGTAGAGCAATAGAAATACGTAACTTGGGCAATGGATTATCGGGCTCAAGCGCTAAGCCCTGATAATACAACTCTAAGGCCTCAGGTAACTTCTTGTCCCGCTCGTAAATTTCACCTAAAGCACAGCAGGTATCCACCTTCGGGTGCAATTGTAGATCTTTCTGAAAATAATCCCTTGCTCGTTTAAAGTCGTCAATACTCTTATACAAATTGGCTAAATTATAAATTGAATTAGAATGTTGAGGATCTAGAATCAGCGCCCGTTCATAGAGCTCAAGTGCCTTTTCCATACCCCCTAAAGCCGAATAACACTTACCGTAATTAAATAACAAATCGGCGTTGCTATAATCCTTCTCATCACAAATTTTAAAATGCTCAATGGCCTCCTGGTAACGCTCACACTGTAAATGAAGTATCCCCAGCAATTCGGACAATTGTGGCCATGACTGCACTTTTTGCAAGTCCAAATAAATGCGCTTCGCTTGATCAAACTCACCCTTAAAGTGCAAACTCCTGGCAAAATTGAAACGCTCTTCATCGCTCTGATTTAAGTTCGCGTTTAAATGAGCACTCGGTGCTCTATTGGGTGATTGATTAGATGTGCTATTGTCCATTACTGGTCTGGATTCTCCCCTAGAAATTGATAGTTAAAAGGAGGCCCACCCACGAAGCTTGAATACATAATCATCTTATTTTCCAARTCATCGTAATTCGGTCCCAGGCTTTCTAATAAAATGTAATAACGCAAGTGTGGATAGCTCTTCTCCAGCGATTTAAAACGATCYCKCCACCAAAGAGCCGGCCTAACAAAGCARTGCGGATTTTCACCATTAGGTAATTTTTTMGAGGCTGGATAACACGCGATAGCAAGAAAAACTGATTTTTTTGCGTAAGAAAATATTTCATTGACAATCCAATCAATGTCCTCTGTAGGACAATGCTCAATCACATCGGTACAAATCACTAAATCGCTTTGTTCCGTAGGCAATTTACTGTTGGGGGTATAAGCCGGATCATAACAAGTCACTTCTACGCCCCAATAATCTTGCATATTACCCACTTTACGGCCGGACGGAGCTTCTAATACTACCTGGGGATCATACAGAACCCCCTTGCCGCAGCCGTAATCCAATACCGTCTGAATATTGTCCTTTTCTACAATCCCCTTGATGGAATCAATGTGAGTACAAAGCAACGCGCCATTAAAAGTCGTCTCCGCAGACGCAATAGCGCTCCCTTCGAGATGCATTTTTTGATACTGCCCTATTAATTCTCTATAACGCGAACTGGGATTCGTTCGGCTCGTATTAATGGCTTGTTGCGCAGMACCGTTCATACAAATACTCTTTTAGTCAAAACTTTAATTTCAAAAACTAACAATGCAAAAACATCGCCAATTTCAACCTCTATGGAAAATAACGTTCCAGCCATTGAAAACCGATTGAATTTCCGAATATTTTCGACAGGAAAATAATCGACCATTCAAAAAGTAATTAATTTGTGAGGCGGGCCACTTAAGAACTGACGCCTTTCTGTCGCTTTGCCTGGTACGCCAGGGATGGGATCCCGATTGTCAAACACCCCATAGTATTGGATATCGGGATAGTCTCGAGCCACCTCCTCTACAATCGGCCCCCACCACCGCCCAGGGCGAATGGTAATGTGAGCATCGTAATGATTGGGCATTTTTAATACCGAGGGATAGCATTCAACGGCAATAAACACCGCTTTAGATGCATAGCGAAACAAATCGTCGATTATCCATGGAATATCATCACAACTACAGCATTCCAACACCTCCACACAGATCACCAGGTCAAATGAGCCTGACGGGCGCGCACTAAAAGGCAAGTATCCTGGGTCATAGCATTGAGTCTGCACGCCCCAATAATCGTCAATATTATCCAATACGCGTCCATCAGGCGCAGATATTTGGTTGTCGTGTCCATGTAAACTTGCCTTCCCACAACCGTAATCCAAAAGCGAGGAGACTGTATGCTCTTTAACAATCTCATTRATAGTCGGCACATGACTCGTGAGCGAACTGCCAGTAAATATATCTTGGCCTGAAATATTTTTATTCGGCAAACCATCCACATGTACGTTTCGATACATATTCAACTGTGCCATGTATTCTTCGCTGGGGAATTCACGGCTAAACTGTCTAGCTTGATTCATTTGAGGCATCATCGAGTTATCTCATTTTACGAGCACACGTTAAGGGCAGCGACGCCGTCCTTAATTGGGTTTATCGGAATGAAGCATTTTTTCTTTAGCGATAAACCAATCTTTGGCATAGTCGCATTGTACATATTTGTCAAAATACGGGCCCCCTTCGGTGTAATGTACTAATTTTGCATGGTCATCATGTTCATCGTAGTCGACTAATAAATTCCATTGATGAGGGATTTCGCCAATAAGATCATCAGAATCAAGCCATTTGAATTGATGTAACGCTAAGCCGCTAGCAGAATTAACATAATTGGTGGTGAGCGCGGTGCAGCGGGGATTATTAAACAGCATGACACTGGACCAGTTCTTCTTTTCGTAGGTAGTTTGGGTTTGGTTCAGAAACTTTCTATCACAGGTGGGTTTATGATTATGTTTCACTACTTGCAATGCAAATTGATCATCGAATCCTTGCCATAACTCTGAAATATCTCCTCGCACTAACATATCGCAATCCATAAAAATCGCTTGTCCTTCGAAATCACATAAATAGGGCACTAAAAATCGGCTGAAAGAAAATTCGGTGGATTGTAACTCATGGCGTGAACGGGTATAAATCCCTTTCATTTGGCTCAACATTACCGGTGTGATCGAAACAGGTTCGGAAGCATGATCAAGAATACTATGGCACAACACATTAAATGCCACCGCTTCCTTATAGTCATAGCCAATAAACACTCTAATCATTTCCATGATCTCCCTAAAACGCTGTATTTATTTTCGAAACCGGTTTAACTAATTAAAGCCTAATTCCAAACTTACTAATGACTGGCTACGAACTGTTTCAATAATTTTTTATAACTACTAACTAAAAGCTCCTCCCAGCTTTGCCCCACTACGCGTCGTTCGATCAATACAGAGGGATACCAAGGACTTTGTTGCGTGTCTACAAACCAATGCCAAAGCGCTGCTTCAGGCACAAGCACCCAACAAGGTTTACCAATTTGTCCGGCATAATGCACGCCTACATTCGACACGGAAACCACTACATCAAGTGCCTCGATCTGTGCAATGGCTTTATCTATCTCATCGTAAGGATCAAACTCAGTATCAACGTACAGATTTGAGAACGGAGCCTGACGCATTAGCGCCTGTTCGTGATCATCCATTGCACCGTACTGAATGCTAACGCATTGAATCTTCTGGTTTTCTAAAAAAGGTCGCCATTGTTCGAGTTCAATGGATTTTCTTGCGCCACAGCTTCCGCTTTTGCTACGCCACGCAATACCCACCTTTAACTTACCCCCGAATTGTTGGTATTTTTGTTTAAAATGCGCTCCCCATTCAGGAACTGAGGTAATGTGCGTAGCGGGCTTAATTTTTTCGGGATTAGTGAGCAAATGACTGCTTAAAGTTATAACATTGGTTTGAAAGTCTACTTGCTCATCAACACTGTCTGGAATCGGAACGCAATCCGGAAACACCGAAGCAAAAGGGAAGCAGCGCGCTATCAACCCGACTAACTTTGGTGCGCAAGTGAGCGTAACGTCCATTCCAGCTTCGTGTAATGTTACTAAATTACCGGAATGTAACAGCTGATCGCCAATGCCTTGTTCCGATGTAATCAGCAAATGTTTACCGGCCTCAACCCCCCCTTGCCATATAGGTTTGGAACAACAAGCGATTTTGCTGGAGACCGCCCCCACGTCAAAAGTAGCCACATTAAACCGATGTTTACAGTGGGGCCAGGCTTCTTGAAATCGCCCCACACTTAACAGTGCGCAGCCTAAACTATTATAACCATTTGAACCTAACGGCCCCAAGCGAAGCGCCTCAAAATAAGAATCGATCGCGGAGTGGGCATGCCCAAACAAATACAAGAAATCAGCCTTCAATACCAACAAAGTAATTTGATCTTCCTTACGGCAATCTTGTAACGCTTCATCTAGCAGCTTAATACTCTGTACCAGAGTCGATGTTTCCAGCCGATCTGCCCGCGCGCTGAGGTGGTAGGACATCGCCACCAATTTGCTTTTTAACAACGGCGACTGCGCGTTTAGCGCCAATGCTTGAGTAAAATATTGATGCGCTTGTTGGTAATCATTCTGTTCGACCGAAATTTCTCCCAACATGCAGTAGGCATCATGTTTTGGCTCAATATCTATATCGACCAATAAATAGTATTGCGCTTGCTCAAACAGCCGGCCACCTTTGTAGAGGTTGCCAAGGTTATAGTTGGCTCGGTTATGACGCGGATCAATCKTTAGCGTTTGAAGRTAGGTCTCTAGAGCACGCTCAWAATCACCACTGTCCGCATAGGCTTTTGCCAAATTGAAAAAAATATCCGCGTCATCAGCCTTTAATCGCGCAGCTTTTTCTAATAGAGGCACCGCCTCATTAGGAACGTGCATTTGTAGATGTAATGCACCGAAGTAATTATTCACATCCGGGTCATCTGGATATTTTTTCACCAGCCCTAGATAGAGCTTTTTGGCTAGACCCAGATCTCCTTTGGAATGAAGTAATACTGCTCGATTTAACTTTTTCTTATCAGCGGAGGCGGATAATTTATCCATTAACATTGAGCCCCTTAAATACTTATTACTTAAAATTAACTATTATGCAGCACTCGATGCTTTCTTTTATTGGGAAATAAATGAAAACAATATTTTGGTTTGTCATTAGCCGTATACCGTCTAATTATGGGTCCATCTAAATTAAACGCGCGCATTAGATAAAATTAAAGATCGACAAATTGCTAACCCTGACAAAACTGGCCTGAGCGGCTTCTAACACAAATCGTTGAAAGGTAAGATTACTGACTGCCTCTGCGTAATCTAAATCCCGAATCTCCGACAAAACCTTCTTACTTTGAAATACTAACTCTTCATTCAATACTTCTGAGGAATCTGCGACATTTAGACGCGCGCCCAATTGCGCTCGAATTGTTAAATTTTTTACTTCGGCAAAATTTAGATTATTGAGGCTATCACCCAAAATCTGAGTTAATCGCTGATACCCGCCGGCCGTTGTATTACCATCGTCTTCAAGCGCCAAGGCTATTCGTTCAAAGGTAGTCAATAAATCTTGCGTGCTCGACGACTTAATAAAAAAATCATCATTGGGTTGAGGATTGCCGTTAATTTGAAAACGAATACCATTGAACTCAATGGGCCCACCGGGTATATAGGCCTGATTGGCTGATACAGGGCGAAAATTATCCGACATTCTACGCACCGTAAAATTAGGCCCATTGGGTACAATATCCGTTTCCGCATTAAACGTGATTTGATAATCCTCCCCGTAAACTGCTTGAAAAGTATCAGGATCAACGATGGTTCCTATGGTAATACTGGCCGGGGGCACCGAGGTATTATTGCTCGCCACGGAAGTCGAAAACGATCCATTCTCTACCGGCACGTCGACAAATACGCTTTTTCCTGAGTCATTGACCGCCATAAAACTATTTGCAGAAATTTGTACCTTGCGTTGACCATCATCCCCTGCATAAGAAAAGCCGCCCCCAGGTCGCGCTACAAAAGGTTGTACCTGACCACTGTACCCTGAAAACACATACTCACCGGTGGAGTCGCGCGTATTCACAGTATTGAGAAGCTCTTTAGCCCGCTCCCTAATCTCTACCGCAAAGATTTCGCGATCAGTCTGGTTGAGAGTCGCGTTATTGGTAGCGATGACAATTTCTTTCATTCGCTGAACAATGTTTTCTGACGCTTGTAGCAAGCTTTCTTCCAAGGCGAGTTTATTCTCAGCTAACGCGATATTTTGATTGTACTGCTCTGACGCAGAGATATTTARCTCCAAACGCTGTATAGCGACCATCGCCACCGGATCATCAGAAGGCACTAGAACACGTGTACCCGCGGCGATCTGTTCTTGGGTTTTTGCTACCGCGGCGTGATTACGTACCACGCCGTCGAGCCCTACCTTAAAGATTTGAGATGATGCAATACGCATTGAACTAAACGCTCCTGGTTCTTCTATACACTTTTATACGCGCCAAACGATTGGGTACTTATTCTGCCCTTAGTTGCTCGTTAACTGATTGCATTAATTAGAGTGTCAAACAAAGATCTCGCGATTGACACCACTTGGGCTGAGGCGTTGTAAGCGACCTCAAATTCAATTAAACGCGCGGCTTCCTCATCGAGATTGACCGCGGACGCATTATCTCTATCGGACACTGATTGTCGTAGCAAACTTTCTTGAGTTTCTCTGCGAATCGACGCTTCGTTGGTTAACGCTCCCACCGACTCGACCAACCCGCCATAGGATTCAGCGTAAGTTGCCGTGCCATTTTCCATTAACTTAAGGTCTTCCAGGGCGACTAATTCTAATAAATTACGGTTATCCGAAAAACCACTGGTGTTATATTCAATATCAAAGGTATCACCCACCTCAGGCTTGCCACTAATAGTCACTTGGTAGCCAAGGTAGGTCGAAGCGCGAGCCGGTACGCCTGCAAAAACGCCAGCTCCGTCAGTCGAAAAATTCCAGCCTTCTCCCATAACCACCTGGACCGAACCGCCTGTGGTCACGGTGCTTCCTGCCCCGAAGGTAGTGCCGCCAACATCCAGGTTTCCACCCGCGATCACCACTGAGACATCCTCTCCTTGAGCATCCCGCAATAACAGGTTATTACCACTTAAATAGGCAGTCACTCCCTGCACGGCAAGCGTGGTGTTGGTATTTATACTATCGACCCAGGCGTTAAAATCTAAACCTACGACTGCCTCACCGTTGACCGTAATCGTGGTGCCACCGCCTTGATTAGCCAGCGTTACTTCCGTATGCGCAGAGGCCGTTATCCCGTTGAAGCCGGTATTAATCTGCGACGCGATGGAGGCCGCCGAGTCATTGAGGGTCGTGGTAACATTCGGAAACGTAGTGATCAAATTGGTTGTAGGGTCGCGATAGCTGGCACTGATGACGGTCGCTGCATAGAGATTATTCGCACCAGTCTGCGACACACCTACCGACGCATCAACACTTTGAATAGAGGTTGCTCTGCTGTCTTCCGTAAAGATATCATTGGGAAAACCAGGAATAAACATTTGATTCCGCATCGGAGGAACCATTTGTATAGGGTTAGACGGGTCCGTATTATCGAGTACATCGTAACGACTGCCACTGGTAAAGCGAATCAATATCGGCGGCGTCAGTTCGTTGGCCGTGGTTGAAAAGGTCGCGTTATCAATGTCTAAGATCCTTCCACTGGTGGTAATACCCGTACCACTATTTTCGCTACTAGCAGTAGCCACCACCGGCACTGCAAACGCTAGATTTTCGGTGGATTCGATCTCTAAATCAATATCCCTTGCGCCAAAACGAGTCGGCTGTAATATAAATCGGTCTCCTGATGCAAAAGGCCCACTCTCCAAATTAACAGAAAGTCCATCGACCCAGATATTGACCGGATAAATATTGGTTAACGTCCCGGTAGTGACCACCTCGTTATCAGAAAGACGTACTAATGAATAAGAAAGGTTTCCGGTCCCTGAAAAACTCAGCGCGTAATCACTGGAAGTCAATTCATTGACATCACGAATGGTGACGTTAACATCACTGCTACTGGTATTATTATTGTCACCATCGATGATGACACGCCTTTGAGCAAGCGTGGAGGAGTTCATATCACTAAAGAATCGCTGATTGATATCGCCTTCTAAATCCATGCCCTCTTCATGCTGCTCATTGACACTGAACGACAAACTCACAGCTACCCGCCCTAACTCTCGGAAAGCCGGACTCAGTATTTGCTCGCGAAAATCTATAACGCCGCCCATTTTCCCACCGGTAATTTGAGCGGTTATAACTGAATTAATAGTGCCCGTTCGATTACTAAACACCACGTCATCTATGCTCGCGTCATCTCGTCCAGGAATGGTCCCTACGGTTCGAAATTGCGCCCCCACGATTAAGGGTTGACCATTGCCGATCGAGATATTAATCGTGCCGTCATTTTGCTCGATGATCTGAACTCCGACTAACTCAGCCAGCCGGCGAATAGCCTCATCCCTCTGATCCAACAAATCATTCGGCGAACTAGCAGCACTACTGCCTTGCGAGGTTGAAATCTGAATATTTAAATCAGCAATCCCTTCCGCCAAAACTGAAATTTCCGAAGCAATAGTTTTCAATTGTTGATTTGCCAGTTCATTTTGCTGGTCGAGTTGGCTGTATAACACACCAAATCGATTGACCAACACACCCCCTTCGCTGATCACAACCTGACGTAACGGCGTACTACTGGAATCAGTAGAGGCCGTCTGCATCGCATCAAAGAACTCTTTCAATGCAGGCGTTACACCCGTACTGGGGTCTGCCAACAAGTTATCGACACTCGAAGCACTCGCGTGAAACTGATTAAATTCATTAAAACTCACCGTATCGAAACGAACCCGATTCGTTAAAAATGGATCATACGATCGATTCACCGACAAAACACTCACGCCAGTCCCAAAAAAAGTACCTCCACCGCCTTGAGGAGGGTTGGTTCCCATTTCAGTAATCTGACGGGAATAACCGGGATTATTTGCGTTAGCAATATTATGGGCAGTAGTCGAGAGTGCCAACTGCTGTGCCCGCAAGCCGCTAATGCCAATATTTAAGCCGCTAGTCATGAGCCTATTCCAGTATTCATAGTGCCTGTCCGAAAATTAATTAAGTTCAGCCTTTAAAATTCGTTTATCGTTTTCGCTTAATTCCTTCACCTCAATGATATTTATCTCAACGGCATTCAACGTAACAGCCCCCAAACGCCTAAATGTATTAGAGACGTATATTATTCATTTAAAGATTCCTGAATTAAATATCCTACTGATTTTTTCTCCGTAGTTCGGGTCCGTTGCATACCCTGCTTTTTGCAACTCATTGATGTATTCAAGCGGCTTATTGACCAAAGACAGGGCTTTTTGATAGCGTGGAGAAGTCTGAATTAAACGCGTGTAGTCATTAAAGCTATCTTCAAAGGAGCGATAGGCACGAAACGACGATTGCTTTTTAATCGCAATACCTTGTTCATATTCTAAGGACCGTTTCAATACCGATTCACCTTGCCAATCAGCGCCCGTTTTAATATTAAACAAATTAAAACTATCGCCCCCCTGAGAATCTTTCAGCGTATGTTGCCCCCACCCTGTTTCCAGTGCGGCTTGGGCGACTAACACACGCKGATCGATACTTAAGGCTTTCGCAGCGCTTTTAGCAATCACTAGAATCTGTTTTACAAAATCCTCTGGCGACTCAAACGAGACCGACGTTGGCGTTCGCGGCGATGTCAGCCCAGACTCGATAACGGTGTCAGCACCACTAACTCCAGGATTATTCGTTACTGTTTGATCTTTATTGTTGGGATTCTGTAGGGCCTTCTTAATAATGGCGTCGTTATTAAAAACACCTGGCACACCCTCTTGGTTAGCAACAACCTCACTGACTCGCCCCGTCCCCACCAAAGGCTCCCCAACGCGATCACCTAGGCCTAGACGTTCGCCTAGACTTTCGCCTTGGCTTGGCTGTTTTTCAGGGCGTGTTACCGACGCCACTCCCTGTCGTCCCATCAATTGTTTTTCAATTATTTTCGCCAGACCGATCCCACCTGCACCCGCAATCGTCAAACCGTATTCCTTATCTAACATCTCCTGGAAAAACTTGGTTTCAGAGGAGTTAAACGGGTTATCTTCACCAAACCCGGCATTGGCTTCACGCATACTTTTCATCATCATATTAATAAAAAGTGATTCAAACTGTTTTGCTACGGCTTTAATGGCAGCGGGGTCTTCTGCCACGGCTGCACGCTTCAGCCGATTTAAACCACTAATATCGGTATACGCGCTCGGGTCCAAATTCGCAGACGAAATAACATTAGATTCCATAATAAGCACTCAAAGATAAAATACAATTCCCTCAAAAAATTTCTATATCACTTTTCATATAACGCTTTAATCCACCCCTATAGCGACTCATTAACCCAACTTGTTCACGATTAGAGGCGTACCCTGATTTTTTTTGCTTCGGCTTTATATTACGACCAACTCAGCTTGTAACGCCCCGGCTTGTTTTAAGGCTTCCAATATAGCCATTAAATCTCCAGGCGCAGCCCCGACCTCATTCACGGCACGCACTAAGTCCTCCAACGATACCCCCGGCTCAAACATAAACATTCGCCCTGAACCTTGATCAATTTCAATATCTGCTTTAGGCAACACCACGGTATTGCCTTCGCTAAATGGATTTGGCTGATCAGCCACTAAATTTTCTGCAATGGTGACTGTTAAACTCCCGTGAGTCACCGCAGCCGGTGAGACCGTGACATGCTGACCAATCACGATGGTGCCGGTTCTAGAATTAATTATAATTTTTGCAGAAGAGTTGCCCGTACTCACTTGTAAGTTTTCTAACACGGACAAATAGGTCACTCGCTGCGAAGCATCCCGTGGCGCCGACACACGTATTGAGGTGGCATCCATGGCGCGAGCCACATCCGGGCCTAACAAGTCATTAATAGTATCGGACACTCGTTTCGCCGTGGTAAAATCGGCCCGATTTAAATTAAAGGTAATACTATCGCCTACGGAAAATGACGATAACACTTCCCGCTCTATCGACGCACCATTTGGAATGCGCCCTACTACCTGTACATTCACCGAAATCCGAGAGCCATCTCTACCTTCTACGCCGAAGCCACCCACTACAAGATCACCCTGCGCTATCGCATAGACATTGCCGTCCGCGCCTTTAAGCGGGGTAAAGATAAGACTTCCGCCACGCAGGCTTTTGGCATTACCAAGGGAGGAAATAGTAATATCAATACGCTGGCCAATCTTTGCAAAAGCAGGTAGCTCAGCATGCACCGACACGGCAGCGACATTTTTCAATTGAGGACTCGCATCATCCGGTACGGTAATACCAAACCGAGCCATCATGTTTTTAAACGTCTGAATGGTAAAAGGCGTTTGGCTGGTTTGATCCCCTGTACCGTCTAAACCCACTACTAACCCATACCCAAACAACTGGTTAGTACGCACCCCGGCAATTGAAGAAATATCCTTAAGCCTCTCGGCATACGGTGCCGTTGAGAAAACCAACAACACGACCATTGAGCAAGCAACTATTGCGCACCTCAAACCACTCGCGCCGTTAAGTTCACTTTTGAGAACCCCGCTACGCGCTCTCCTTTCGTAAAAAGTAGCCGGCTGGGTTGTCAACATCGCGGTACCACTGAATAACTTCGATTTCATATTCGTCACTTAAACCTCAAAATGGAAACAACGGACCACTGAAAAATCTCGCTAACCAGCCCATCCCTGTAGATTCCGCCAATTGCCCTTTGCCACTGTAATGAATCCTTGCGTCCCCCAACTTACTAGACTCCACGGTATTATCCGGTCGAATGTCTGCCGGTCGAATTAAACCCGACACCCGTAATAACTCTTCCCCTCGAGTAAGGGTAATCCATTTCTCACCTCGCACCACTAGCACACCATTGGCAAGTACTTCTGCAACCGTCACCGTAATGGTTCCCTGTAGACTATTACTCTGATCCGATGCTCCGCTGCCGGAAAAAGATCGACTGCCCTCCATGGCAGCCTCTACGGATAAGCCATTAAAGGTAGCGCCGCCGACTGCAGTGCTATTGTCTTTGCTGGTATTGGATTGCGCGGATTTCGAGGACACCGTACTTTCCGAGAGCAGAATAGTGAGTACGTCCCCCACCCGTTTGGCACGATGATCATCAAATAGGGAAACCCCGTAGCCAAGCTGATAAATCGAACCGTTAGAAATTTTAGGGGGGATAATACTGGCCGTCGTAACCGGCGCAAATCGCGGGTCATTTTCTTCCAAGGGTTCAAAAACCGGCAACTGCTGACACGCAGCCATAAGAGACACGATAATGAATAATCCCACTCCTTTAGTGCATTGCCACGACTTCGTCCCCCGTCGAAATGTTTTCGATACGTTTTTTTCGACTGAAGTTGAAAGCCTCACACAACATCTCGACATTACCCGATACTCCACCATCCACGTGTTCCTCTAGATCTTTACGCTATACATTTTGCCGCGACACACGCCAGTACAAAGCAATGCGTCGCGATAAAAAATCATTAGCGGCGACTATCAATCCGCTCCAATCACTACAGACTTTGAGACACTTGTTGTAACATTTGATCCGCCGTTTGTATGACTTTGGCATTCATCTCATACGTACGCTGAGTGGCGATCATATTGACCAACTCTTCCACGACATTGACATTGGAGTTTTCCAAGGTACTTTGTAACACGGCCCCCAAACCATTCGACCCTGGGGTACCCGTTTGGCCCGCACCACTGGACGCAGTTTCCAAATAAATATTATTTCCCGCAGCTTGCAAGCCSCCKGGRTTCAGRAAATCCGTCACTAGAATRCTGCCAACCTGGGTCAATAAACCATCGGTYTGRCGGATACTCACCGTGCCATCTTCACCAATAGTGATRCCCTGACTTCCTTGAGGAATRGCAATTGCAGGYTGCAATGGATTGCCGCGYGAGGTGACTAACTGTCCCGCGTCGTCCATGTGAAACTGGCCATCTCGGGTATAACCTAGATTTCCATCCGGCAGTCTAATTTGAAAAAAACCTCGGCCATTCACCGCCATGTCCAAGGCTTGCTCGGTAACGGCTAAAGTACCGGTATTAAATAACTTCTGTGTCGCAACCGTGCGCACCCCAGTACCAATCTGCAAGCCAGAAGGCAGTTGCGTATCCTGAGACGCTTGACCTCCGGGTTGCTTTTTAACTTGATAAATAAGATCTTGAAATAACGCACGATCCCGTTTAAACCCCACCGTACCGGCGTTGGCTAGATTATTCGAAATAGTCGCTAATTTAAGATCTTGAGCACTTAAACCTGTTTTACTAATCCACAATGCGGCGTGCATTACTTTCTCCGCCTAACTATAAATTCAAAATAAATTACTCAATTAGCCAAAAAAACACCTAGCTAATTGAAACATGCATGAGACGTGCCGCAGCAGCATCATTTTGCTTAACTTCCTTCATAACCTTAATCTGCAGATCAAATTGTCGCGCTAAGGAAAGGATTTTCGTCAGCGATTCCACGGGGTTAACATTACTGTCTTCTAAATACCCTTGGATAATTGTTACTTCCGCAGAGACAGGTTCAATACTTTCATCTTTCTTACGAAATAATCCATTGACGCCTTTCTGAATCTCAGTCAGGTCGGGCTTTACCAGTTTAATTCGATTCACTTCGGCCAGTAATGCCGGGCTTTGCCCCGCCGCGCGAATCGAAATGGTACCGTCTGAGCCAATTTCCAATTTCTCAAACGGGGGGATCACCACCGGCCCGCCATTACCGAGCACCGCATACCCTGCACTGGTTAACAACTCACCAGTAGAAGTCAATCTCAAGTCCCCCGCACGCGTGTAGGACTCCTGGCCCTCAGCATCCTGCACCGCAATCCAGCCTTCCCCCTCGACAGCGATATCCAAATCAGCGCCCGTGGAAATTAATCCACCGGAACTAAAATCGGTGCCAGGGTTTTCCGTCAACGAATACACATGAACCGGATGCGTATCCCCATAAACAGGCATACTACGTGCCTGTTCGTAGTCCGCGCGAAACCCAACTGTCGAGGCATTGGCCAAGTTATGGGAATGAATGGCTTGCGCAGTCATGTTTTGTTTGGCACCTGACATTGCAATGTAAAGCGATCTATCCATTAGGAAAACCCGGTTATCTTAAGTTGATAATGGTTTGAGTAACGGTATCGGCCGTTTGTATGGTTTTGGCGCTGGCCTGGAAGTTTCTCTGAGCAATAATTAATTGCACCAACTCTTGGGATAAATCGACGTTAGACTCTTCCAGCGCACCCGCTTGAATCGCCCCCAAGGCAGCCGACCCTGGAGTGCCTACGGTGGCTTGACCGGACTCAAATGTTTCCCCCCAGTTAGTTTCCCCTAAAGGCGAAAGCCCTTGGGTATTATTGAACCCTGCTAATGCCACTTGCCCAAGCGTTCGCGCTTGGCCATTGGTATACCGTGCAAACATAATGCCTTCGGCATTAATGTCCAAGCCAGAAAGTCGCCCCGTAGTAAAACCATTCTGGGAAACTGCATTAACTGAAAACGGACTCCCGAATTGCGTGGTACCCGTCAAATTCACCACAAAGTTTGAATCAGTAGGCGGGTCAGGAATCGGCAACGTTGCGCCGTTGGCAATAGTAGTCGGCCTTAACGAACCGTTGTAATCGCCTTCACTATTAAGTGGCGTCCAATTAGTAATATGAATCTCATCGGATAAGGTGTCATTCAAGCTACCATCGGAGTTAAATTGCAGGGTGTACTGCGACAACGTCGGTAGCACGTTTTGAGGTGAAGGAAGCGCAGGGTTTGGATCCCCGACATTTTCATCATCAAGTTGCACATACGCAGTCCAACGATTACTTTCGCTCTCTTTGACAAAATATAAACTAAGAACATGCGGGTTCCCTAAGGAATCAAATACATTGAGCGAGGTGGCGTGATTGTAGGTATCTTGAACGGATGGATCAAACGCATTAGTGATCACTGTTGTAGGGACAATAGGGGTCGGCAGCAATGTACCATCATTGACACCGTCATCATCAATTGTGTAGCCTTCGTCCAAGTTCACTACAAATTGCCCGCCCACTGTCATAGCTTGTGTACCACCGTTAGCCGTCAACGTAGTAGTCCCGTTATCACCGGTAAACGTCATGGCATCGGTTCCTGCCACTCCCCCGGCGACGCTAAAACCAAAATTCACCCCTGTGTTCGCGGAGATGGTTAACGCGGTACCCGCGATGCTTGCACTGACACCTGGCAAACCGTTATTGGTTTGATTATTAATTTCAATCGCGATTTCTTGCGCAGTGGCATTAACCGGAAAGGGTATTCCGTTAAACGAAAACTGCCATGTATTCGTCGTCGCTAAAGCGCCGAAATCCACCACCACGCTGTTGGAGGAAGTCACATTAACGCCTTCAATAGCCGTCAGTAGGGCGCCGATGGCGTTTGCCGTAGCATCTGCTGCAATTACAATAGGGGACACCACACCATTGGGGTCGGTAATATTAAACGTTTGTCCGGTATAACCGTTACCAGCCGCATTTAGCGAAGGCGTATTAATATCTGTTCCCGTAGAAATCAGTTGCCCGATACGTCTTTCGGGAGGAATCTGTTCAGCATCCACATTAAGCACTGCATCCACATCGGTGGTTTGTTGTGGTGGCAAATTATCCGATTGGATTTGCAAGGTTTCTAAATTACCACCAATAGCACCGGTGGATGACGCTCGAAAACCCTGCAGTGAACGTGATTGAGAATCGACAATAAACCCCTCTCGATCCARATGAAATGAGCCGTTACGGGTATAACTTAGCGCGCCATCATCGGTCAAAATAAAAAAACCATTGCCATTGATCGCCATATCCAAACTATTGCTAGTAAACGCAGTATTACCCTGCGTAAACTTTTGAGCGACATTGGTTAATCGCGTACCACTACCAATTGCATTCCCGCCGGTGCCTAACACAGAGGACGAATACACATCCGCAAACTCAGCCCGTGAGGCTTTAAACCCCACCGTACTGGCATTAGATATATTATTGCCCGCGACCTTTAAACTATCACTCGATGCCCTTAACCCAGATATTGCGGTATTGAACGGCATGTTGTTACTCCTGTTTGGTTAATACATTTTAAAAACTTAAATCGATCCAATCGTTCATTCGGTCACACAATCGTCATATCATGCACACTAATCACCGCTTACCTCTCTCACATTGTCTAATGAGAACCGTCCGCCATCGGTATTAAGCATCACGCCAGCAGTCGTCCCCAAGGTCACACTATTAACGTTCCAGAAAACATGGGTATCCACGCCAACCGCCTCCACTTTTGATTTATTCAATGTTTGGGCAGTAARGCTTGCGGAGATTTTATAGCGCCCCGCAGCCAGTCGAACGGGCCCCTCTTTATCATCCGCAGCGGCAGCGGCAGTGGCAGCGGCAGTGGCAGTGGCAGTGGCAGTGGCAGTGGCAGTGGCAGTGGCAGTGGCAGCAGCGGTGGCAGCGGCAGTGTCAGTGGCAGYGTCAGTGTCAGTGTCAGTGTCAGTGTCAGTGTCAGCGGCAGTGTCATCAGAATTCATACTGCCCCCGGCGTTCGCACCACCATCATTGGTGTCATTTTCCTGCGAATCATCCGAGTCTGGCTCAGAATCTCTCGGCTCTACTGCGTCTTGCTCTTTAGTTAGCAGGTTCGAGATACCGTCCCAGGAAAACGCTACCTCTCCCGAGGACTGCAGTCCTTTGTAAATTTGAGCAACCGGCACGTCATTTTCATCGGTAATCAAAATAGTTAAATTATCAGTGCTCTGGGGCAACACTATTTTCCCTGAAATACCACCCTCTTCCCCTAAATACACCTCACCCGATTGCACCAACACTTTACGCCCTACTAACGACGTCGCCTGCAATGCTTGACTCGATCTCATCTCGGAAGACAGGTCACTAAAACTATCATTTAAACTAATCAGCTGTTCGACAGAGTTTATTTGCGCCAATTGAGATAAAAACTCAGATCCCTCTTGGGGGTCTAACGGATTTTGGTTTTGTAGTTGTGCAATCATTAACGTCATAAAGTCCGCTTGATCACGTTCGCTCTTGGACTTATCCGCTTCCTTAACCGCTTCATTATCAACCTGAAGTAATTCACGAAATGCACTTCTATTTACCGCTGACTCAACACCCTGCATAATCTAGCCCGCCTTCATTTGCCCACTTGTTGACGTATATCAGTTCTATTTTTCTAATCCAGATGCTCCTATCGCCCCATACTGAGCACTTTCTGCATCATTTGCTTGGCGGTATCCAAGACATCAACATTGGTTTGAAATGAGCGCGAAGAGGAAATCATATTGGCCATCTCTTCCACCACATTGACATTGGGGTAATTCACGTAGCCTTGATCATCTGCTTCCGGGTGATACGGTTCATAGCGCTGAACCAAGGGCGCATTACTCTCCACAATGCCCATCACCGCCACCCCTGCGCCCGTATTTTGCTCATCGCCCCAGGCAGGGAAATTAAATTTTTCATCGCCGTAGCTTTTACGCTCGACCGCAAATACCGGATGTCTAGCGCGGTAAGTTTGTTCCGTACTACTGCTAACACTTTCCGCATTGGCAATATTGCTGGCGGTGGTATTCATGCGAATGGTTTGAGCGGACATGCCCGATCCAGAAATATTAAATATATTAAATAAACTCATAATTATTCTCCTTTTAACGCGCCAATCATGCCGGTAAAACGACCGTTTAAAAAACGAAAACTAGCTTGGAATTGCAAGGCGTTACGCACATACGAGGCTTTCTCCCGGTGCGCATCCACGGTATTGCCGTCCACCGACGGCGAGGTCGGTATTCGAAATTTAATATCGGATTGACCAAATTCATTGAGAAGCCCGCCTTGATGGGAAGAATGTGAAGTCGACAGGCGTACCGGATCAACCCCCATACTGTCCATGATCCCCGCAAAATCAAGGTCTTTGGCCTTGTACCCTGGCGTATCCGCATTGGCAATATTGTGAGCCAATAGCTCTGCCCTTTGCGTTCTTAGGGTCAGTGTCTTTTCATGAATCCCAAGGGCTGCTTCAAAATTTAATGGCATCGCTTTTTACCTATACCCAACTTAAAATCAACAAAACAAAGAGCCGTTCTATTAAGCTCATGCACCGCTGACTAAGGTATTGCAACGCCCGTACCAAGTACGCAAACTATTGATTTGAAAACGATAGGAGTTTATTTTCAAGAAATAAAAGCGGCAAACGGCAACGTTATTCCGCTAGGGGGTCATACCAGGAAATGGAAACGCTCTACTGGGGATTGCTGCGGGGRCTCAATAAAGACTAGCCGGATACCAAATGAAAACTAATTRGATCTTAGGCAGGAAAARGAAGRCAGATTAATTAGACGGGGTGACGTTATAGTGAATGTAGTTCGCCTACATTTAGCGCTGTATMTACATCAAAATAATAATGTAGATACAGCACACTCATTCCTACAGCTATTTATATAGTTACTTCTACAGCTGTTTTTTGTGATTACTTCTTCAGTGATCACTAATGTTTTATCTGAATTTCCGTATCATCTATCATGGCTTGATCAAGGTCTTCGAGTAATTGCACGCCGACAATTTCTTCTATGCGAGACGCTACACGACGGGCCAGTTCATCCGGATAAAACTTAGCCAAGAAGTCATCTGCACCGACTTTTTTAACCATCGCTTCATTAAATACACCGCTTAAAGAGGTGTGTAATAAAACATGTAGCTTTTGTAGCTGGGGATGAGAGCGTACTTCGGCCGTTAATGTGTAACCGTCCATTTCCGGCATTTCAATGTCTGAGATCAAAATGGCCACCCTAGTGGTAATATCCTCCACTTCCTCGGCAACCTCCAACAAATATTCTAGGCCCTTTCGGCCGTCATTGCGGGTAGTAATTTTAATGCCTAACTTTTCGATACACCGAGTCATTTGTTTTCTGGCTACAGAGGAATCATCCACCAAGACTATTTCCAAATCATCCAACGACAGATTTTCAATAACGTCCGTGCGCAATAGACCTTCAGATATATTTGATTCTCGAGGTGACACTTCCGCAAGCACTTTTTCAACATCAATTATTTCCACCAATTTTTCATCGATGTCGGTCACTGCCGTCAGATAACTGTCACGTCCTGATCCTACAGGGGGCGGATGAATTTTCTCCCAATTCATATTAACGATGCGCTCTACCGCATTGACCAAAAACCCCTGCACAATACTGTTGTATTCAGTAATGATAACGAAACAGGAATCAATGTCTTTTAACTGGGCAAACCCAATGGCCATTTGAAGATCGAGTACGGATATAGTGCCGCCACGAATATGCGCAATGCCCCTTACTATGGGGTTTCTTTTGGGGATCATGGTAAGTTTCGGGCACTGTAAAACTTCGCGTACTTTAAATACGTTAATACCGTATAACTGAGGCGAATCTAATCGAAATAAAAGTAGCTCAAGGCGATTCTCCCCTACCAAAGAAGTGCGTTGATCGACCGACTCTAAGACTCCAGCCATAGGATTCTCCACTTATTTAGCCTGACCAGGCTAATACTACTTATCGGCACGCATATTGCTCATTAATATACATACGGCATTTTTTTGAACTCAAGAGAGGAAGCAAAAGGTAGATACCATGCACTCAGCTCTCACACGCACAAAAAACCAGGCAAACCCAAAACAAAAAAGTAATACCAATCATCTTTCCGTGATGCAGAACTTACCTGGTCTTAGTAAAAGCATAGGCCATTTTTTAAATCGTCGATATATATTTGCCCTCGGGCTAATGATCCCTCTGACGATGGAAGTTCGAGCAGATACATACACCGAAACATTAAATAACGTCGCTAACGTATCGAATACCTATATTAGTAATTTTATARATRATGYCKCMGMACATCACACMGGCACMTTTMRATACGAYCTCRMKMSCCCWAASCAAAMKCAAAARTTACCMKYCTGTWCGGACCCGTTAAAARTCAAACCCCTGCGTGACTCCTTCTTATCCGGACGCTTCTTACTAAAAGTCCATTGCTCTTCACCTACTCAATGGTCGGTGAGCCTGCCAGGCGAAATTCATCACACTATACAAGTGGTAGTCAGTGCACGGCCTCTCAACCGAGGGGAAGTCATCACTATTCATGATTTACAGTGGAAAGCCTTCGCAGCCAAGTTGGTAAGGCCCGGTTATTCCTTAGACAAAGAGCCCTTAATCGGCTTTGAAATGAAACGTAGCTTGCAGATAGACCTGCCCATCAAACCCAGCCATATCACGCCCCCCTTACTGGTTAAAAAGGGTGAGTTTGTATCCATTACTGCTCAATTCAATAACTTACGGGTAAAAAGCTCAGGAATAGCGCTTTCCAACGGCATATTGGGTCAGGCGATCTTAGTTAGGAACAGAAAAACCAAGCGGGTCATCGAAGCAACAATATTCGCGCCGGGACAGGTCAAGGTCAGGTTATAAACGATTCCAGGTATTTTCATCCAGATTGATATAAAGCGGTCATTTGATATAGACACGGATATTACTTATTGGCAATCAAGCGGCCTCAATCAGGTCTACACTCATGTAATACTGACCTAGAAACCGATTTAACAATTAATTTAGTTTATTTCTTAAATTTTTCTAAAGTTTTTCGACTCAGCGCCGACAGTAATACGTAGAGAGAGAAAATCATTTCACACACAAAGTGTTAACCGCTTAGGCAGCATCGCATGGGCATCGACTTTAACGGCATCAATTCAAATCAACCGGGAAAAACCGGTAGCCGTTCGCCTGCAAAAAATGATGCGGTACAAGCAAAAGAGGATAAATCGCAACCTCAAGTTAAAACTCAAGATCTAAAAAACCAAACGTCAGTACACCTTAGTTCTGATGCAAAAACTCTCAAGCGATTAGAAGATGCTGCATCAAAAGCCCCGGCGGTCAATCAGGATCGTGTCGCGGCAATCAAAAAACAAATTTCTGACGGTCAATATAAAGTCGACGCCCGTAAAATTGCGGATAAGTTGGTTGCTCATGAAGACTTTCTAGAAAAACAATTCACCCCCATCGAGTCTAAAAACTCCTTTTAACGTTGTTTTAAGCCCTATTCTCCAGACGCCCGCTATAACGCGCGACCCCTCGCATCTGCATTCAATCTAATCTCATCTAATCCAATCCAATCAGTTTCAAGCATCTCCAATATAATTCAAAACAACGCCAGCCCTACTGTAATAGCGGTTTAAATATTGCATTGATTTACTAGAACTCCAATTTATCGTCACGGCGCACCCCGCCATTTCGAATAATTAATGGGTCTTTCAATGGCACGTCGTCTTAAGGATTTAATTATGACTCAATCGCTCTCTCCTCAAACCGCCAAGGAAATGCATACCCTTTTCAGCGAAGGTATCGCCTTGAGTGGGCAACTAGAGCATACCCTTGATAATGAACGAAAAGCACTCGAGGACCAAGATCGACTTCAATTAAAAATTTTATCTGAATTAAAAAACAATCAACTCGATCGATTATCAAGTAACGATGTAGCGCTGACCGACTTATTACAACGCACGGGCATTGAAAAAAAATCAATTGGTATTGATACCCTCATTAGCCTAATGCCAATAAAACAACAAACCAAGCTCGTTAAACTGTGGCATGAGCACAAGCTCAAACTCAAAGCCTGTCAAAATAAAAACGTCATTAATGGAAGAATCATTGAACGGTCCCGCTCCGTAGTCAATCATCTCTTGAATATTGTAAATTCCGGCGGCGCGCCACAATCCTCTTTGTATGAAGCCAATGGTAAATCAAACGCCCAAGAAGGCAGCAGAACCATTGCCAAAGCTTAGCGTTACCCCAGAGCAAGCACACAAACAAACACACTAAAGCCTGGCCAACAAGGAATAGGTCCCCACAAACATCGACGTAGAAAAGAATACTAGGGGAAATCAACTATAGTTAGATTTCAAGGAGTTAAAATTCAATGGCATTATGGCCAAAGCGATCGATTGATTAGTCTATCCAATGTTTAAATTTTTAAGCCGCTTCGGAGTAAAGAAAAAACCCCAAGCCGAAATTGACTTTAGAGCTGACTGTAAGTTAATACGAACGGCATTGCGTAAACGTGTGCCCCTTCAAATTCGACTTAAAAATAAGCAATCAAGCCCTCAGTACTCGAGCCTGTTAATTGACTTACAAGAACAAAGTCGCACACTGGCTTTTGACTGCCTTCACCCGCTCGAAGCCAATGCCAATGTGTCAATCGGCAGTCAATTCACGGTCGATGGCAATCTTCGGGGTTTGAGTTTCAATTTTCAAGTGGAGGTTTTAGACATTGAAACAGATACAGACAAAGGCACACTGTTCCATACAAGTTTTCCCGACTCGATCTACACCGAACAGCAACGTGCCGCGTTTAGAGTCTCGGTCAGTAGCATTCGTAAAATCATTATTACAATCATCAGCACCCAGCACCCGCCACAACAATCCTTCTTAAGAGACATCAGCGCAACGGGTTTTCAGATTTCCATAGTCGACCCCAAAAACACGCGCTTCAAACACGGCGATCCGTTGAAATGCTGCATGATTGACCTACCCCAATCAGAAAAATTTATGTGTAGCGCCAAAGTGCAGCATATCCAACACAACGACGAAAACAATATCACTCAGGTAGGCTGCCGATTTACCGATGTCACCGGCGGAGATCAACGGATAATCAATCGCTTCATTAATAACCTACAGAGAGAAAACCGCCGCAGAGAGCAGGGCGAAGATTTTGATAAGGCCAAGAACGAGAAATCGAATACAGAAAACTTGCCCTAAACGAGCGGCCAGATAGCAACAATCGGGGAATTAAAAACTAAATACAGGCACTTGTAGAAAAACGCCAAAAACATGGCGAGACTTTTTAGCGATCTAACCATGCATCGGAACAAATACTACTCAGTGCTATGGCTAAGTGACTAAATGACTAAATGACTAAATGGCTAAATGACTATGGCTATGGCTATGCAGGCGCCATTATTGAAGATTGCTTGAGTCGCTCAAGGTCTTCCGGTCGATCTAAATCCCAGCGCGTATCCAGTAAACGGTACGCTAACTGTTGCTGCTTAAGATTAGCAACCGTTTGTGCAAGCACTTGCTCAGTACCCCAATCTACATCGGCAAATATTTCAGGCTTATCGACACACGTGCCCACTAACACATACCCGCCATCCTCAGCAGGCCCGAGCACCACCGGCGATTCATCCAAGGCCTGAATCGCTTGAGCAAGGTAATCTAAATCCACGGAAACACAATCGCCTCCCAGCACAATCACCTTGCGATGGGTTTTTAGTCCCGACTGGACGCAATGGTCCATTCGAYCCCCTAGATCAGCGCCTTCTTGATTATAAACCTCAATGGGGTATTGGCTTTGCAGCGCAGTAAAGAATTCATGGCCTGGATTCGACGCAGCCCATAAATTGAGTTGGCAAAAGCCAGCGTCCATCAACCCCTTAACGCGCGTCTCAATCAGGTTTCGATACAAGACGACAATTTCATCTTGTCCCAATGCAGGCTCCAAACGAGTCTTTACCTGGCCTTTAACCGGTGCTTTAGTGAATAACTGAATCACGGTATCAGCATGCTTAAACGCTATCTGTTGAGGAGCACCTTGCCGTACTGATTTTAAATCTACTTGCGCCACGTCTTTACCACTTGATTATCAATTTATAAATACCACACGATGGCCTGAGTCAACGTACGCAATACGCTAGTAAAACTTTGCCAAGCGGGCCGCTGGAACCCCGAAAAAATAGGCTAAACGTAAACGCCACATCAACATCACTACCTTCAACACGCCCTCTCGCTCCCACTTGCGACTGGACGTTACAACACGTTGCTTTAAACACAGGGGCGCGGTAATTTTCTTTAGGCGCTTACACAGCTCAATGTCTTCCATTAAGGGGATCTCTTTAAAACCGCCCAAATCAGTGAACACAGACCGTTTGATAAATAGACCTTGATCGCCCGTGGCAATGCCAGTCAAACGAGAACGCTGATTGATCATAAATTCAATCACTCGAAACGCCACATTCGCGCCACTCAAGCGGACATCAAAGCGCCCCCACACTGCTTTTTTCTGCGCAAGCAATTCAGCGAGGTCCACCCGAATTTCAGGCAATTCGGTATCAGCATGCAAAAATAACAACACCTGCCCGGATGCGCCTCGCGCACCCACGTTCATTTGTCGGGCTCGCCCTCGACCACTATGCAATACCTTATCTGCATGCATCTGAGCCTGCTCAACACTGTCATCACTGCTGCCTCCGTCCACCACAATGACCTCAGCGCCACCAGCCTGCATGCCCTTTAACTGAAGAAGGCTACGAGCAATCGTGTGCGCTTCATTCAACACGGGAATAATTATGGAAAGCGTGGGTCTAGCGTAGGTCGTATCAATTGGCGTTAATGATTCGGACTTAGGTAATCCTGAATGGGATAATTCAGTGTCGGACAACGTTACGCCCGCCGAGGCCTCGCTCGGCGGTGATAACAGCGCGTCCAGGTCGCTCAAGTCAGCGCCCCGCTACAACTGCTGCCTTGCCCCGCAGTACAACCAAAACAATGTTCTGCAACCAACACTTTATCGGCCTTGAAATCATCTTCAAGCAGGTCGGTCAAGTGCTTCACCTGCCCTTCCGCTTTCGGGGCGTACTCAATGGCTTGATCCTCTGCAGCACCATTAATTGGCTCGATGTTCGCCCCTAAAGGTAAATCTAACATCTGATTAAAGTCACARTCGTAAAGCTTCCCTTGCCAATCCACACTCACTAAAGACCGGCACATCAATGAACTCAAGTTAGATGTCGAAAAATTATCTTTCAATAAAGTCATGTAAGGATCGTATTCTTTCTTGGCTAACAACACCGCACCAAATCGGCTAATAGGCATATTGGTCACCACTAAAAGCTGATTAAATTGAATATCGAAATTCTCTTGCAGCTTCTGCTTATAATCCGCCTGTAATGGCCCTTGTGGCGGGGGTAATTGCGCGCCTTGCGGGTTATAAACCAGGTCCAATTTCAATTTACCATCAGCCTGTCCATAGCCCAATTTATTCAATAGTTGTAAAGCACGGATAGAGGAGGCAAACGTTCCCTTGCCTCGCTGAGCATCCACTCGATCCATTGAATAACAAGGCAAAGACGCCGTCACATGCACCTGATTCTCCGCTAAGAACTCCGCTAAGTCCTCATGCCCTGGCTCTTCTAGAATCGTCAAATTACAACGATCCACTACTTCCACGCCTAATTCGCGAGCAGCCACCACCAACTCACGGAAATGAGGGTTCATCTCTGGCGCGCCACCAGTCAGGTCCAAAAGTTTGATATCCCTGGTTTTCAATACCTCGATCACCAGGTCAATATTGTCTTTAGTCATCAGTTCGGTACGCGTAGGACCGGCATTGACATGGCAATGCACACAACTCATGTTGCATAGATAACCCAAGTTAACCTGTAATATCTCCAGCGATGAACGGCGTATAGGAGGAAAATCAGTAGAACTTTTAAGGATCAGAGACCGTGTATCGCGCATAAAAACCATTACCTTAATAAAAGCAGCAAAACTGCTTAACAGATCGAAAACAACATGAATAGAAACCAGATGATAGGCGGCCCATCATAAAACAGAGGCAAACGGACAGCGATGTAGCTAAGACAAGCGATGTARCGAATGATTCCGCCCAAACTTTAGACTAAATTGGGAATCTTAGTTCAGAAGATAGAAACGCCGCAGATTATGCCGGAAAGAAAGGAATAGCAATATTAATATACAAGAGTAGATAAAGGGCGCTCAAATAAAAGTAAACACGCCCTTACTACGGTAAGATTCTAGGCACTATGGGACTCTAGGTTCCCAACGACTATAAGCGCCTAAGTCTTACAAGCCCCTAAGTACTATAGATTCCTAAATACTGGTAGAGGCCGAGAGAGACATTGATAGAAGAACTAGGGAGGACAACACGCTACAGAGGCCCAGTAGCAAGGCCCCTGCGTCAAACCCATGACAATTAAAAGATCAAACCTAAACTAACACGGGCTGTTTTCAAGTAATCTGAGACGCTGAATTCAGGCAAATCCCCAGACTTATCTTCTTTAGACAACTCACTGTAATAATTACTCATGACTCGATCACAGAAAGCCACTAGATTCGGCTTACTCAGCGCATAATCTTTGATTGGCGATTCAATCGGGCAGCCCAAGGTATTAATCAAGAAGCCAAAAACGCACGCATCAACAGAACTAGCGGTATAGCCTAAAAAATAAGGCTTCTCAGCCAAGATCGTCGATAATGCGTCAAGATCATCCCGAGCAAGCTGAAACACCTCCTCAGGTTGATGACGACCGAGCCCATGGCCAAAGATTTGACGCCGAATCTGCCAGCGAAAGAACACCTCAAGCATCGGCTGCACCCAGCTGGGAAAGGGCACTGCATGAAAAATTGCGTCTTTAATCTCAGCCCAGTTCTCGTCGGTATAATTCCAACGCGTATACATCGTGGCCCAAAAAAGATGGTCTTCACAAATCCGCTGAATCGCCACTCCCGTGGCTTTCTGTTCTGCCGTTAAATCCACATCCAAAGGGTCGCCATAGGTCTCCTTTAAATAACGGATAATAAAGTCAGAGTCCGCCACCGTACGGCCGCCATCTTCAATATAAGGTAACTTACCTTTAGGAGACACCGTCGGCAACGTCGCCTCCATTTCATAATCGAGCCCTGCAAAACGAAGATAGGTTTCCACCTTACAGCAAAAGTGAGACTGGTTCGGAATGCCCCACGTTCTACGAAATTGATACAGTTTAATCATTAGTTTTGCCACCTGATATCAGAGGTACCTGTAGATCGCCATTATTAACCCTGTTTCGCCCGCTAGACAAACAATTTATTCTTAGTTATGGTTAAGCCAAACTAATCTGTGGCCCAACAGACCATAGAAACAAAACCCTTAATAACAATAATTTAGACCCGACATGCCCAAACAAAAAGCCCCGCGCCCGCCACCCATACACTATTTACTGGCCTTTGAAGCCTCGGCGCGACATGCCAGCTTCAAATCCGCCGCTAAAGAGCTGAATGTCACCCCCTCCGCGATCAGCCAACAAATAAAGTCCCTAGAGCAGCATCTTGGCTTAACCTTATTCACCCGCAAGGCCCGGGCCATCCAGCTGACCGCGCCAGGTGAGTCGTTTAACCGCATTGCCGCACAAACCATCGCCCATTACCAGCGAGGCTTCAGTGCATTCGCCCAACAATACTATTCCCCTATTGTTAAAATCAGCATGTTTTCGTACGTCGCCAATGAAGTGGTGATCCCCAATTTACACACCCTTCGACAAGCACTGCCCAACTTAGACCTGTTAATAGAAACCTCCATGCGTGTGGAAAACTTAGTCAATACAGACTTAGACTGTGCCATTCGTTTTGGTGCCCCCAACTGGACAGACTGCCAAATCGAGTTAATCACACCGGTAAAATACAACTTACTAGCAAGTAAGCAATACCTTGCAGACAACCCCTTTGATCACCTGCATAACCTAGGTAGGCAATCGCTGATTCACCTGCGCACCGACACCAACGACTGGCAACAACTGGTCACCGACCACAATATAACCCCTACCAATGAGCTATTTTTTAACTCCTACAGCGCCGCAATAAAAGCCGCAGAGCAAGGACTAGGGATCGCCATTGGCATATTCCCCAGCACAGACAAAACTGTTCGCGACGGCAATCTAGTTGCAATACTGCCCGAACACCTGCCTTTAGATGAAGCCTATTACTTTGTATCCAGGATCAACGACGCCAAGCAAATCAATTACGACCTACTGCTTGAGTGGCTGAAGAATTTATTTCGGACGCTGTAGTGTTTAGACAAGCTAAAGGTATACCGGCTCGATGTAGCTATACCGACTCGATGTGGGTAGACCATTATAGATAGACCATTGCGTAATCCCCATCGAAATAGCCCCTATATTAGACAGCAAGGGTTATATTAGACAGTTTGCATAAAAGCGCCCTGAAAAGTATAATGAAATCAAAGGCCCCGGTGGCACAGCTGGATAGCGCGGCCCCCTCCTAAGGGGCAGGTCTCAGGTTCGAATCCTGACCGGGGCACCATTTACTACTAGAACTTACGACACCCTCCTAAGAAACAAAGCTTCCCAGCCCTCAGAACCCTTATACCCCCCGCTTTATTACACGCATCGATATCAAGCAATTACGTTGGACTCGCCGATCTATCCGTAAGCTATGCCTCAGCCACACCTCAGCGCTATTAACAATTAAGACATCGCCAACAAGCACGTCGTATAGAACGCCGTAATTTTTAGCGCTGCAAACCTAAAGTCATTCGCCTCAAATACACCACGCCCCCCGAGTGCCAACATTTCATGTTTCCGCTCGCCCCATAAACTATCCTTATCTCTATGACTCACGCTAACGAATGAAACTTGCGTTTTTCAAGCTTGCTGAGGATTAGACGTTTATTTTCCTTCACCTTTTCACTAACTTGCTAATCAATCCAACTTTTTTTAGTCGCCAACACCGTATGGTAGATACTTAACAAATCATCAGACGCTAGACTCGCTCATTCATTAGGAATCGCGTCAGGCGTTGTTTTTCAATTAGGGAGCTGGGTCATCATGGATTTTCGTCGCGGAAAAATTTATCTCGCCTCTGTCACATTTTTAGTCGCGAGTGCCACTAGTCTTAATTGCCCTGCCCAAGATCTACTCACGGTATTAAAACAAGCGATGAACAATGACGCTCAGTGGGCGTCGACCGTGCATGGCTATCACGCCAATCAGGAATTAGTTAAAAAAAGCTCCGCCGGTATCAAGCCCACGTTGGTATTGACCGCTCGAAACACTCAGGAGTCCTATGAATCTGCCAGCGATACTTACGAGGCTGATGACTATGATTCAACGCGATATGGCGTCACCTTGGTTCAACCTTTATTTCGTCTTGAGCGTTGGTACGATCACAAAAAGGGCAAAGCGCTGGATCAACAAATCCGCGCCGATTTTAAATTCAATCAACAAGATTTTTATCTGCGGGTATTAACGGTATACCTGGAAGTACTSAGGGCAGAAGAACATTTACGTTTTCGATTAGCCGAGAAATCGGCGATTAAACGTCAATTAGATCAAACTCAATTACGTTTTAATGCGAAACTTATCGCCAATACCGACGTACAAGAAGCCAAAGCTGCGTTTGACATTAGTTCCGTGCAACACATCATCGCACAACAAGAATTAGACATTGCCCTTGAAATACTCAACACACTGACAGGGGCAAATTCAACAACAGTCTCGGCATTAAAAACCAAGATTCCTATCGCGCCCCCCAGCCCTAACAAACTAAAACATTGGCGCGAGCTTGCTATCAACAATAATCCGCAATTACGCTCAGCACTACACGGGCAAGAGGCCGCACATAAAGAATACAAAGCCAAATTAGCGGCGCACCTCCCTACCCTGGATTTAATCGGCAGTTACCAAGACAGYGACCGWTTTGTATCCACCAGTGAAGGCGAGCTAACGTCTTCCTCYGTTAGTCTTTCTTTAGAAGTACCTTTATACAAGGGGGGCTCTACGGGCGCTTCACGCCGCAATGCCAGTCATTTATATCAAAAGGCAGAAGATGATTTCAATCTGATAAAACGCGAAGTGTTACAAGATATCAACAACCTGTTTCGCGTGGTCAATACCGATGTATCACGCGTCTTAGCACAAAAACAAAGCGCTCGATCCGTTGAGTCTGCGTTAAGCGCTACGGAAGCGGGCTACAAAGCAGGGACGCGCACACTTGTGGACGTACTCACTGCGCAGCAAGCGTTATACGGTATTAAACGGGATTATGCCAACGCGAGATTTGACTATATTTTTGATTTATTTCAGCTTAAACAAATTGCAGGAATCTTAAGCGAAAAAGATTTTRTCGAAATCAAYAATTGGTTAACCGASTCAAAATAACCGGSCTAAAAAGCCCGTCTARATAGCCCGTCTAAACCGARCTTCAAAATACCAWCYMGAAAYACCAWCYCGAAA
>NVVB01000003.1:0-4160 GCA_002402085.1 Gammaproteobacteria bacterium | reverse complement strand
TCGAAATCGATCCCCTATTATTATATTCGGGATCGATTTCATTGGGTGKGRTTATCCTTACCCGCCAGAATCAAAGCCGCTCGCGTCGCTAGCGTCTACGCATCAACATCAACACGTCTAACGTTTTCGGCCGTCATTGGCAACGTAGTGATTAAGGGTATCGATCATACCCGTGGCTGAGTCTTTTTCTTTCGAGTCCATTAAAACAATGTTTTTATCGCGATAATCGAGAATCATGCGCCGAATTATATTGGGGTCGGCCAATAAATTGGTCACTTTCTCAGTGTGCAGTGCGCCAGCAAATAGGTAGCCCTGCACTTCATCGCAATGCAGATCTTGCAGGAATCGTAGCTGCTCTTCAGTCTCCACGCCTTCCGCGACCACTTCAAGTTCTAGGCTATGACTCATGGCGATGATCGCACTCACAATCACCGCATCGTCTGAATTGACGATAAAGTCTTTTATAAAGGAACGATCAATTTTGATTTTACTCACAGGGAAAAGTTTAAGGTAACTCAAGGAAGAAAACCCCGTGCCGAAATCATCGAGGGTGATGATAAACCCTGCGTTACTGAGTTTTTCTAACACCACTACGGCCGCATCGACATTTTGTAACACAATCGTTTCAGTAATCTCCAGTTCCAACGTGCTCGGTGAGATTCCTGATTCACGGGCTTCTGAGATAATATGATCGGCCAAGTCTGGATTCCTAAACTCGACCGGGGACAGGTTAATGGAAACGGATACTTTCCCGTAACCTAACTCTTCCCAGAACTTAATTTGTCGACAAACAGTACGCAACACCCAACGGCCAATGTCATTAATAAGCCCCGTTTGCTCGGCTAGCAATATGAACTCATCCGGTGGGACCACACCAAATTCAGGGTGATGCCAACGTAACAACGCTTCTACCCCTACAATCGTACCGGTTTTTAAACACATTTTGGGTTGGTAATACACGGATAATTCGTCTCGCTCTTCCGCGCGATGCAATTCCGCTTCTAAACGAATTAATTTTTGGGTACGGATACTCAAGTCATTGGAGTAAAACTGAAAGTTATTGCGGTCTAATTTTCGTTTGGCTTCCTGCATTGCACTGCTGGCGTTCTTTAACAGCTCTTCTGGCGAAACCCCATTGGCTGGGTAGGCGCTCACCCCTATATTGGTGTTTAAATAGAAYTCACTGCCTTCGACCACCACTGGCTTYTTATTGGCAGCAAAAATCTCATAGATAAAACGTGTCACCACAGCCGTTGGCGCGAGGTCAGGTAGCAATACAACAATTTCATTGCCATTGAATCGAGACACGCTAAATGAAAGCGCTTGCTCTTGTGCAGTACCGTTAGCGTTTTTGTCCTCTAATTTAGACAGTGATTCCTTAATGCGAGCCACTAGGTTCTTGGCGAATTTTTCTGCGGACAATAAACCTAAGCTATCATTGACTCGCTGCAAGGCATCGATATCCACATGCAATAGCACCACTTTACGCTGATACTTTTTCGCGCGTTTAAGGGCTTGCTGTGTCCGCTCAAGCAATACCACCTTATCCGGCGGGCATTTGATTGTTTTGGGTTCGGAGTCCGTCGCTACGGCTTCAAAAACAGCCTCGTTGGTCGCTGTGTTTAAATCTCCCTCGCCCTTACTGTCTGTTAAGTTTTCTTGGTCAGTATTCTGAATCGCTTCAATATTCGAACTCGGTGAATCTGACCGGCCTGATTCACGTACTAACGTTACATGCTCTACTTTTTCTTTTTGCGAATCCGATGGAGGGGCCGATTTAGCAGCTTCCTTTTCCAAGGCATCAGACCAACTAATCACCCGATTCCGACCACTTTCTTTGGCAACATACAGGGCTTTATCGGCTAATTCCAAGAGTTCATTGGAACTGCCAATTTGGGGGGTTAATGTTGATACACCAAAACTCGACGTAATACTGGGCAGGCCAGGGAAAGAGTTACCGTCCACGCCTTCAATTACTTGGCGAATTCGTTCCCCCACATTGGCCGCACCTTTAATGTCCAAACCCGGTAAAATTACAACAAATTCTTCTCCCCCAAAACGACCTACGATATCAATCTGGCGCGCTGTTTCAATGAGGATATTAGCCACCACCTTAATGACTTTGTCCCCTACGGCATGGCCGAAGTTATCATTCACCGCTTTGAAATGATCAATATCCACCATAATACAACAGAGAGGACTTTGATCCTCCTGGGCCTCGGCGAGTAGAGAATCAAAGCTTTCAAAAAGCGAACGTCGATTCAATAAATCAGTCAGTGGGTCACGGGTTGCGAGCACTAATAACTCATGATTTTGGCGTAAAATTTCCTGTTTGCTTTCTTCAAGCTTTTCAAATGCTTCACGGAGTTCTTTATTTTTGATTTCCAGCTCAGTGATATCATCAAAGGTGATCAGTGCGCCACGGACCTCTTCAATCATGGTCGCATCGGAAACAGCGGAGTCTGACAAATTATGGGATGCATCGCTTGTCGAGTGAGTGTGCTTTCGCTTTACTTTTTTTCGGCTTGATGTCGTGATCGGAGACACATTAACGGTAAAGGTGTACGTGGCATTAAGTGCTGTAGTTAATTTTATTCGCACGCCCTTGGGCAATTCCTCTCCATTCAAAACATGCGCCCACGGCAACACCTCTGCTTGACCTTCGGCTCCGCACATTTGCCAATCCAAACCGCTACTTTCTTTACCCACTAATTGCTCAGGCACATACCCTGTTTTTTTGGCAAAGGCTTCATTTGAAAATATAATCACCCCTTCCTTATCTACAATTAACAGCCCTTCTGCCAGCGTATCCAGTGCTTTGCGGACTCGTTCAGGAATCACCGCATCAGGATCAAGTTCACGTAACGCCCGGGTTAAAAACATCCGGTAAGCGAAAAACCCAATTAAACCGACAAATAAAATCAATACTAAAAAGGAGCCTTTAAACGCTAGCCAATCACTGCCCACGCCTATTTCTACGAACCTTAGTTCTACGTTACCCCAGCGTTTGTTGCCATTAAACAAGGATACTTGAATCTGACTCATGGAGGATTTATCGCCTGGCTTTAATTTCCAGAATTCTTGATGCTCCCCCACTTCCGCAATTAACTTGCCTGAGACCAAGCGAACAGACCCAGATCGTACCGAACTATTTCTTTTTACCGCCGACCTTAGCGTATCCTTAATGCTGTCGATGGCCTCATTCTGAAGATCCATTGACAATTGTACCGCCAAGGTTTCAGTGATCACCTTTCGAGATTGTAATTCCGCATGTTTAGTATCAGGCACCAAACCAATAAACTCGCTCGTTAATAACAAGCAAATGGTCAACATCACCAAGCCACTACTTAGTTTCGTGGCTGGGGAATTTATAAAAGACTTTACTACCTTACCCGTCAAATTAATCATTTCGAATCCCCATCATCAAACAACGCTTCCACCTGATTGCCTTCATCATCCTCTTCATCGTCTTGCTCTTTATCGCGCAAGGCTTTACGTTGTTTCGCTTGTGCCCCCACGATAGGCAACGGATCCAATTGCTTCCATAGCGGTGCCGATGACATAAAGCTAGCCAACAAGGCACCCCCTCTTAATAGCCAGCTAACAATACCCGCCGTTAGACTGAGGGTAGTGCCCACGACCAATTCTGAACGAAATTTAAATTGTTCTTTCTCTTCTTCAAACGCCTTGTCTAAATCACGATTTAACTGATTAAGTTCTTTAACAAACGAGGCATTATGCGTCACCGAAGAGACCCGTGCTGGCTCTTTCGATTCCGCTTCATGATGAGTCATGTCAATATGATTTAGATCAATAAACTTAAGTGGAACGGCGGTATAACCCACGCTATGCTTTTCAAAGCCTCGTTCACTTTGCTCCTCTGGACCCACGGCGTGATCTTTCGAGGACAATATAATGGGCGCATCATCAACAAGCCCACTTAAATCTAATTGTTCTTGCTCACTCCCCGGCATTGCCACAACACTGGCTTCGCCTGATTCACTTGCGGGGCTGTCAACAATCAAATCCTCACTGGTATCAACCGGCGCCTCGGGCGTGTTGTCGATGGCCGAAACGACTTCGATCTCACTAATCGTYGGRGTATCGTTAACGTCAGTGACGATGACCCTAATAGTTTGTACATCCATCGCGCCSKCGCG
>NVVB01000062.1 GCA_002402085.1 Gammaproteobacteria bacterium | reverse complement strand
GTGGGGCTGAGTAAAAGCGTTTGGGCGCGGTATCGTCCGGCTCGCTTTTCCATGGGGGCCAGGGTCGGCTCCAAAGCTTGCACCACTTCTAGCTCCGGGTGTTGGTGCTGGATGGGCGCTAACATGGCGAAGGCTTGATTTAGGAAATCTAAGCATTGGTTTTTATACTGCGCTTGGGCTCGAATAATGGCCATATGACCGAAGGGCGGCAGCAATGCTTGTTGACGTTCGTCCAGGGCTTGTTGCGCGAAAGGTCCGTAGCCTTGAGATAGCAGGGAGAGTAATAAAGGGTGGTCAGGTTGATGGGTCTGAATGAGTACTTCGCCTTCGTTTTTCCCTCGTCCGGCTCTCCCTGAGACTTGCACGATCAATTGGGCCAGTCTTTCGGGGGCGCGAAAATCCACGCTGAATAGACCGCTGTCGCCATCGGCGATGATTACGAGCGTAACGTTCGGGAAGTGATGTCCTTTGGTGAGCATCTGAGTGCCCAGCAATATAGCGGGCTCGCCACGATGGATCTGTTTGAGCTTCTTGTCCCAGCCAGTTTTTCCTTTGACGCTGTCGCGGTCGATGCGAATAACGTCGTGTTGCTCGAATTCCTGATTTAAGTAATCTTCCAGTTTTTCAGTGCCATAGCCCAGTGTTTGAAGTTCAGCTTGCTCACACTTGGGGCATTGCTTGGGGATTGCTCGGGTGCTTGCGCAATGATGGCAGAGCATGTGCGGAGGCTTTTGGTGGACCGTCATGGCTGAGTCGCAAAATTGACATTGGTGAGTCCAGCCGCAGTGATGGCAGATGATCACTGGGGCGTAACCGCGTCGGTTGACGAAAATTAGCGCCTGATTGCCGTTTTCTAAATGCCCCTTGATGGCATGCAAACTGGCCGAGTTCAAGCCTTCACGGAGGCGGTTGCTGCGTATGTCGACTAATTTGGGGCGAGGTAGCTTGCCGTCAGAGACGCGGCTTTGCAGTTCGAGGGGCTGGTAACGACCGCTGTTGGCATTGGCCAATGATTCAAAGCTAGGCGTAGCGGACCCCAAAAGAACGGGGATTTTTTCGATATTGCCTCTTACGATGGCCAGGTCGCGGGCTGAGTAGCGAAACCCGTCTTGTTGACAATAAGACAGGTCATGCTCTTCATCGATAATAATTAATCCGGGGCGCGCTAGGGGGGTGAATATGGCTGAGCGCGTGCCAATGATGATCTGTGCTTCGCCTTTCTGGGCCATTAACCAGTGCTCTAGCCGTGCGCGCTCGCTGAGTCCTGAATGTAGCGCTGCTACGTAGCAGTTGAAGCGGGCTTGAAATCGACTGATGGTTTGTGAGGTTAGGCCAATTTCCGGGACCAGGATGAGTACTTGTTTGTGTTGCTGAAGGCAATGAGCGGTGAGGTGTAGATAGACTTCGGTTTTGCCGCTGCCTGTCACGCCATTGAGGAGAAAGCTTTGATTGGAATCGTCCGCGTCTAGGGCTTTGATTACCGCGTGCACTGCCGGTTGCTGGATTTCGTTGAGCAGTAGCGGGGATTCTTTGAACAGTGCCTGAGGGTCGGTTGGGTGAGGGTTTGGAGCGCGCAGGAATTTTTCTGCATAACCCTTTTGCGCCAGGGCTTCCAGCGGCATGGTTTTGATCCCTAAAGTTTTTAGCATGGGCAGTGCTAAGCCGTTGGGGTGTTGCTGGAGTATTTCTAGGGCTTCAATTTGACGTAGGGCGTTTTTCTTAAAGCTAGCGGCGGTGACAATGTGGCCCGCTTCGGAGGCTTTCCAGCACCAGTGCTTTTTGCTTTCGGCGTTTTCCCCTTGGCGCATTAGCGATGGGATTGCGTTGGCAAATACCTCGCCTATGGGGTGGTGATAGTAGCGGCTGGCCCAGCAGCARAGCTCAATGAGCTGGCTCGGGATGACGGGTTCTGGGTCCAGGCAGCTGAGTGCGTRCTTTAGCTTRTTTGAGGGGATGTCGGATTGTTGGTGGACGTTGAGTAATATGCCCACTAATTTGCGCGAGCCAAATGGCACGATAAAGCGCTGGCCCGGAATGAATGTATTGGGGTCGCTGCCGTGAGGGGGTAAATAGTCGAAGCGGCGTCTTAAGGGGGAGGGTACGGCAATTTGGAGGAATTGTTGGGTCTCAAGGGCCACTGTATTTAAATGGTGCTAGTGTTGTGGAAGAGGCTGGTAAGTTGAGCGTGCGCTGAACTTGCGATTTATGTTGTGTCTGCTACAAATTAGTAGGTTGAGGGGATCATATCATAACTACCACTTGCGTATACGCCGTGCTTTGATATGATACGCCGTTCTGCGGGAACCGCTACAGAACAGCTAAGATTTATCGTGTCGAATCTCAGTATTTGACGGCATGAATTAGATTCAAAGGATCAATATGAAACCGGATACACATCCAAACTACACAGAAATTACAGCAACTTGCAGTTGTGGTAATGCAATCGCCACTAGTTCTACTATTGGTAAAGATATTCACATCGATATTTGTTCTGCGTGTCACCCTTTTTACACGGGTACGCAAAAAGTGATGGATACAGGCGGTCGTATCGATAAGTTTACTAAACGCTTTGGTTCCATTAAAAGCGCTAAGAAGTAAATTAGTATTAGTTTATTTTGTGGGTTGTGTCGTTTTTAGACGTTTTTTTATAGCCCCGTTAAAGATAAACGCTTTAAAATAGAAGGCTCCCTTAGTGGGGGCCTTTTGCGTGTTCAGGAAGTGAATCTAGTTTGGTCTAGACTGTAATTTACAGCGTTGCATGCAGGCCTGTTTTTTTCTGCATAATTCAGTGTCTAGACGACCAAAACCTAATAGCCCAAAAATATAATAATCAGGCGAAACAGAGGGAAGGCTTAATGGCTTTTTACCTTTGTGCTCCTGTGTTGCCCATTTTTGGCGTGCTGCAAGGGCATTGACATGTCTTGTGGGGATGCATTGTGCTTAATAGGCCTTTTATATATCCTATGTGGCCAATACGTTATAGTAAGGTGCCCTTTGGTCAGGGGCTAGTATTGCTTCGCGTGTCACGCTGTGTGTTTGCCGTGTGTATTTTGATATACGAATAAACGTATAGAATTTAGTAATATATAGGTGTTGGGAGTTGAATTATGTCTAGTGATTTTAAAAAAGCGGCATTGGAATATCACGCTAATCCACGACCGGGTAAAATCAGTGTGGAAGTCACTAAGTCTACTGAAACTCAACAAGACCTTGCGCTTGCCTACAGCCCCGGTGTGGCGGAGCCTGTGCGTGAGATCGCTAAAGATCCCGAAACAGCCTACCGGTATACCAGTAAAGGCAATCTAGTCGGGGTTATCAGTGATGGTAGTGCGATTCTAGGTCTTGGAGATTTAGGCGCGCTGGCCAGTAAGCCGGTGATGGAAGGCAAAGGGGTTTTATTTAAGCGTTTTGCCGGCATCGATGTATTTGATATAGAAGTAAATTCGGAAAGCCCTCAAGCATTTATTGATACCGTGGTTCGGATTTCGCCAACTTTTGGCGGCATTAATCTCGAGGATATTAAAGCGCCAGAATGCTTTGAGATTGAGCGAGTTATTAAAGAACGTTGTGACATCCCTGTTTTTCATGATGACCAGCATGGTACGGCGATTATTATTTGTGCCGGTCTTTTGAATGCCTTGGAGTTGCACGGCAAAAAACTCGCAGACAGTACCATTGTTTGTGTCGGTGCAGGAGCCGCTGGCGTAGCCTCAATTAAGTTGTTAATTGAGATGGGCGCGCAGATGGAAAATATTTTCATGGTGGATCGTAACGGTGTGATTCATTCCGGGCGCGACGATTTGAATCAGTACAAGGCCGCTTTTGCGATTAATACGGATAAGCGCACATTGGATGATGCGCTGGACGGCGCGGATGTGTTTATTGGGGTGTCGGGTGCAGACTTGATGACCCCTGACATGCTCAAAAAAATGGCACCGAATCCAGTTGTGTTTGCTTTGGCTAACCCTGACCCAGAGATCAAGCCTGAGCTGGCCCATGCGACGCGCGATGATATTATTATTGCCACTGGGCGTAGTGATTATCCTAATCAGGTGAATAACGTATTAGGCTTTCCGTTTATATTTCGGGGTGCTTTGGACGTGCGTGCGAGCACTATCAATGAAGAGATGAAGATTGCTGCGGTCCATGCGATACGTGATTTGGCTAAAGAGCCAGTGCCTCAGTCGGTAGTGGATGCGTGCGGTGGTGATGCGTTGGCATTTGGGGATTATTATATTATTCCTAAGCCGATGGATTCTCGTTTGATCGGTGTAGTGTCGGCTGCGGTGGCTAGGGCTGCTGTAGATACGGGGGTAGCGAAGCTTCCATACCCTGCTCATTATCCGTTAGAGTCAGTGGATGATGTGCATAAAGGCTGATCTGGTTTTGTTTCAGCGTTAAATAGATTGAATAGTAGATTGGCTTTGTTGTGATGAGCCTAATTAAAGTAGCCTGCAATGCAGGCTATTTTTTTGCCTGTAATTTACCGAACTTTATCGACCTTTATCGAACTTTGTCTCTAGGCATTCGATATAGGGTTTTGCAGGGGTGCTTAGTACGAGAGTGTTAGTACGAGGATTTGAKGTGAGGGTCTAGGGGCAGTGGCCCTCGGTTTAGAAGATGCTTGGCTGCTCTTCCTCTTCCTCATCGGTGTTTGATTGTTCTTGCTGTATCTTTCGCTCAGGGGCGTATTGCTCCCTAAAGGTTTCGAATATGGCGTTTTTTTGCCCTGGGGCTGCGGCTAAGCCGGTTTCTGGATCGATGCGCAAAGTGACGAGTCCATCGGGTTGCGCGCTGGGTAAGTCGGGCGAGCCTTTAAGTGCGTTGCCCATGTAATCAATCCAGATAGGTAAGGCAGCCGTGCCGCCAAACTCGCGAGCACCCAGTGTATTTGGGCTGTCGAAGCCKASCCNAKGTKGWRRTNKTTAMWWYKGGGNTGAAAYCSRAGWRYYAWSCRTNNNNCSTTTTGRTCGNKSRWRKWRCMSGTKWTKMMWRYGWTAWMMTTACGACGTAATTTTAATGCGCGCCGACCGGTGCCCTTGCGAATGACGTCTTGCATCATATTAACAAGTAGGTAGTTAACTTGAGGGCTCATTACTTGAAGCGCTAAAGGGAGTGGTTCCTGGATGGGCGGGGCGTCAATAAATTTCTCTTCGTTGTCTTCGATTACTTCGTCAAAGCTTGCCGGTAGGCTCTGTAATACTGCGGCTTCAGCAAGGTTGAAGTGCTCCTCTGTTGAGGGTGTTTGTGGGTCTTGGTTTTGCTCTGATTCGAGATCTTGGTTCTGGTCGGAAGGTTGTGAGCAGGTTTTGCATACGGTGGGGGGGCGCGCAAGGAAAACTTGTTCACCGTCAGTGGTTTCGACTTTCGCAATGAGATACGGCTCGACTAAGTAGCCTCCATTGGCAATGACCGCATAGCCTTGAGCGATTTCGATGGGGGTGAGTGCTGCACTTCCTAGGGCCAGCGACAAGTCATTGGGTAGCTTGTCTGCGTCGAAACCAAATTGCTCAACATAGCGGATAGTTTTGCTAATGCCTACTTTTCTTAGCAGTCGAATAGACACTAGGTTGCGCGATTTATACAGTGCTTGGCGTAGACGGGTGGGGCCGTAAAATTTACCGCTGGAGTTTTCGGGGCGCCATGTGGTTTCCAGTTTGCTGTCATTGAATACTACTGGGGCGTCGTTAATGATAGAGGCGGGTGTGAATCCGTGGTGTAGCGCGGAGGCATAAATAAAGGGCTTAAAGTTGGATCCAGGTTGGCGGTCGGCTTGAGTGGCTCGATTGAAGTTGCTTAGGCTGAAGCTGAAGCCTCCAATTAAGCTAACAATCGCGCCGTCGACAGGGTCTAGTGACGTCAGCGCACCCTGGACTAAGGGGATCTGAGTTAGGTCCCAGAGCGGCAGCTCAAGCGGGGGTTGGTTTTCTGTATAGAGCTCGCTGGCTACCTGTAGCTTCCTGTCGGTTGGAGTGACGTGGATGATGTCGCCCACTAAAAGCGTATCGGACAGTMGCTCGGGCGCAGGCCCTTTTTTGTTTACGGAAATAAATCGYTGGGCCCAGGCGATGCTTTCTAGGTCGAGATAGACTAATGCGCCGYCTTGAAGGAGCGCGCTGGCAAAGGTGGGCCCTATATCAAACACTATTGCTGGTAATATTTCGCGGCTGCGAGGGATGTTTTTTAGTGCATCAATGAGGTCTTCTTGAGGTGTGAATTCATCGATGTCGAGATGACGGATGGCGCCGCGATAGCCGTGCCGTTGATCGTAATCGATAAGCCCTTTGCGGACTGCTTCGCGGGCGAAGTTTTGATTGCTTGATTGAATGGTTGTGGTGACGATGTAGCCGTCGCTGTAGAGGGCCTGGCCGTATTGTTCGAGTAGTTGGCTGCGTACCATTTCAGCCACGTAGGGGGCGTCAAGCTCGGACTTTAGGCCATGATTTTTGGCGCTGACAGGCTCCTGTATCGATTGATCGAAAGCCGCTTGGTTGATGTAGCCTAAGTAAAGCATGCGCTCTAAAATCCAGTCTCGGCGTTCTAGAGCGCGTTTAGGGTTGGTGATGGGGTTGGCTCTTGAGGGCGCTTTAGGGAGGGAGGCAAGCATGGCGTGCTGGGCAAGACTAAGCGCGCTGACGTCCTTGCCGTAATAAACTTGAGACGCGGCGCCAAACCCATACGCTCGATGGCCTAAAAAGATCTTGTTGAGATAGAGCTGTAGGATCTCTTCTTTATTGAGATCACTTTCTATTTCGAGGGCGAGCAGTATCTCATTAAATTTACGCTTGAAGGTGCGCTCTTTAGTAAGGAAGAAGTTCTTCGCAACTTGCATGGTAATCGTGCTGCCGCCGGAGCGGATTGAGCCAGTTTTGACCAAATCAACGGCCGCGCGAATGAGCGCTTTGATGGATATGCCGGGGTGCTGGAAAAATTGGTCATCTTCTGCCGCAAGAATCGCGTTGACTAATAGGCTGGGCGTGTCTTCGTAGGCCAGGGGGATGCGGCGAATTTTCCCGAATTCCGCGATCAATTGTTGATCAGCCGAAAAGACTTTTAACGGCGTTTGAAATTTGACCTCACGCAGACTTTCCGTCTGAGGAAGATTGGGGGCTAAATACAAGTAAGCTCCACTTAAAATGAGTGTTACTCCACAGAGTAGAGAGATAGTCAGCCATTGTAGTAAAGCTAGAAACAGTCGGGCTTGCTTCATTTGATTTTTTGGAATAATAAGAGCTTAGGGAGTGATTGATAAATAACAAAATTGACGCTTAACCATTATAAGCCTTTTTTGTGGCTATAAATCAACTTGCTAAGCAACCTAGTGTAGTATTTACTTTGGGTAGAGGTATTAAACCTAAAACTTTCGAATTAACTTAATTGTTGGAAGAATAAATCAGGTGTTCTCCTTTTTTTCTAGAAAATCTTCAGCAGTACTGGGACTAGACATTAGTTCCACGTCTGTAAAATTGCTCGAGCTCAGTCGTGTCGGCGATGGTTATCGAATCGAAAGCTACGGTGTCGAGCCGTTGCCTGCGAATGCCGTCGTCGAGAAGAACATTACCGACGTCGAAGGCGTTGGTGAGGCGATTCGTCGACTTGTATCGCGCGTAAAAGCTAACTCCAAACAAGCCGCAGTGGCCGTGGCGGGTTCTTCAGTTATTACCAAAATGATTGAAATGGACGCGACATTGTCTGAGGACGATATGGAATCTCAGATTCGCGTAGAAGCGGATCAGTATATTCCCTATCCCCTGGATGAAGTTGCGATCGATTTTGAAGTCCAAGGGATGGTCGAAGGCAGCGAGGACCGTGCTGAGGTGTTGCTGGCCGCTTGTCGTAATGAAAACGTTGAGATGCGCGAAGATGTCCTGGAGGTTGCAGGGCTGGGTGCCAAGGTTGTCGATGTTGAAGCCTACGCCATTGAACGAGCGTATAGCTTGATTCAAAGCCAGTTAGACTTCACGGATGAGAATCAGACCGTTGCGATTATTGATGTTGGCGCGACTATGACTACCCTGAGCGTTTTGGATAATGGCCGCACCATTTACACGCGAGAGCAGTTATTTGGTGGCAAGCAGCTTACCGAAGAAATCCAGCGTCGATATGGCTTGTCGGTGGAAGAAGCTGGCTTGGCCAAGAAACAAGGCGGCTTGCCTGACGATTATGAGGATGAAGTCCTCGGGCCATTTAAGGATGCGGTGGTCCAGCAGGTGACTCGTTCGCTGCAATTTTTCTTTTCTTCGAGTCAATATAACGATGTCGATTACATCGTTTTGGCTGGAGGAACCTGTTCGGTAGAAGGGCTTGCTGAATTGGTGCAAGAGAAAGTGGGTACCCCCGCAGTATTGGCAAATCCCTTTGTTTTCATGACGCTATCATCGCGAGTGAATGCGGCTGCGCTGACTAGCGATGCGCCTTCATTGATGATTGCTTGCGGTTTGGCTTTAAGGAGTTTTGATTAGTGACTCGAATTAATCTGCTTCCCTGGCGCGAAGAGTTACGGAAGGAAAAGCAGCGGGAATTTTTCACCATTTTAGTGAGTATTGCGGTGCTTACAGGCCTCCTGATGTGGTCTGGCAATGGCATGGTTGAAAACAATATTAGTAAGCAAAAGGTGCGCAATCAATATGTCTCGAAAGAACTAAAAAAATTAGACAAGCGTATTGAAGAGATTAAAGACCTGCAACAACGTCGTGATGAGCTTGAGGAGCGCATGGAAGTTATTCAGCGTCTTCAGGGTGATCGGCCGGTTATCGTGCATATGTTGGATGATTTAGCGAGACAGATTCCTGAAGGGATTTTTTACACCAAGGTCGAGAAAAAAGGCGCCGTGTTTTATATCGAAGGCATCGCTGAATCTAATAATCGAATTTCTAAGTTAATGCGTAACTTTGAAGAGTCGTCTTGGTTTAGAGAGCCAAATTTAGCATCCGTTAAAGCGGATGAAGTGAGTGGGCGTAGTGTTAACCATTTTAAATTGAGTGTTAAGCAAGAGCCTACTAAGCGTGCAGAGGAGGAGGGATGAATCCGCAAGAATTTATAGAGTCTCTCAATGATTTAGATTTAGAAAATGTCGGCTCATGGCCCGTTTGGTTTAAAGCATTAGCCTATTTTGCTGCCTCAGTGGCTGTAGCTGTGGGCATGTATCAATTGGTGCTGTCTGATTCTTTTGCTTTGCTCGAGCGGAAAGCAAAAGAAGAAGTGACCTTAAAAAAGGAATATGAAGATAAGTCATTCAAGGCTGCCAATCTTGAAGAATATAAAAACCAAATGGTGGAAATGGAAGAGTCTTACGGCTCACTGTTGAGACAGCTACCGGGTGAAACTGAGGTGCCAGGGTTGTTGGAGGATATTTCTCATACCGGCTTAGGCAGTGGTTTAGAGTTTGAGTCCATTGATCTAGGCAAAGAGCATCGTGCTGAATTTTATTCCGAGTTGCCCATTGATATTCGAATTAGTGGGGGCTACCACGGGTTTTCTAATTTCGTCAGCGGTGTTGCTGCGTTGCCCCGTATTGTGACCTTACATGATTTTGTGATTGAGCCTTTAGGGAATACCCCGAATGTGCTGAAGGTGCGTATAACCGCTAAGACTTATCGATACATTGACCGGGATGAAGATGACGAAAAATAGTAAAAATCACCCCGTATCCTTTTGGTTGATGTGGGCTTGCTTGTCTGTGATCCTAACGGGTTGCGGGGCCGATAATGAGTTTGATGATTTAAAAGGCTGGGTAATAGAGGTGCAGCAGCGTCCCCAAGGACGAATAAAACCACCGCCGGAATTTAAGTCTCACGCCACATTCAGTTATAGTGCTGCAGGGCTGCGCAGTCCATTTCAGCCGCCTGTGGTGGTCGAGCTGACCGAGATTGAGTTGTCTGGAGATGTCAGTATCAAGCCTAATCTTATTAGGCCAAGTCAGTACTTGGAGGGCTTCAGCTTTGATGGGCTTGCTTTGGTAGGCACATTAAATATGGCTCAAGGCGATGATTTAACACTCTGGGGGCTGATTAATGATGGTCAAGGGGGGGTGCATCGGGTTCAGGAGGGGGATTTCTTGGGCAAGAATCACGGCAGAATAATTAAAATAGGTTTGGTTAAGCTTGATGTAATTGAAATTGTACCTAGCGGCCAGCTTTCCGCTGCGGGTGACAAGCTCTGGATTGAGCGGCCACGTACACTCGTACTTAACAATTAGATCATGGTGGAGCGGGCAGTATGGTAAATAAATTTATGAGTTCAATGAGTGTATTTTCGATGTCGGTGATAAGACAGAGTTTGTTAGTCAGAAGGTTGGGGCGTAAGAGCTTAAACGTTATGTTGAAAGCTGTATTGTTAGGGCTTGTGTTTATAGCGCCTACCATGGCCGCGTCTACACTGCAGGATTTACAGTTTGCAGCACTGCCTGGGGATCAGGTGGAAATCACGTTATTGTTTGATTCACCTCCGCCTATTCCAGTGGGGTATAGCATTGAGAAGCCTGCCCGAATTGCATTGGACTTAGTGGGCGCCAAAAGTGCTCTAAAATCGAAATATCACACTTTGGATGTGGGCAATACGCACAGCATTACTGTGGTAGAGGCCAGCGATCGAGCACGATTGATTATTAGTTTGGATCATTTGGTTGCCTATACCACGCGTGTTGAAGGCAATGCATTATTTATTACTGTCGGACAAGAGGCGGGCAAAAGCCTAGCTCGAAAAATAAGTCAGGCTAAACCTTTGGCGATTGATTCAGGAAAGGCTGACTCTGCTGGAGAGCCGGTCTCTGCGGTAGAAAGTATTGATTTTATTCGTGGTGAGCAGGGCGAAGGACAGGTATTAATTACCTTGAGTCGGTCTGACTTTGAGCTGGATTTACGCGAAGAGAGTGGTCGAATTGTTGTGGAAGTGATCGGTGAGCACTTGCCCGAACGGTTACGTCGTCGACTGGACGTTACTGATTTTGCTACCCCTGTAAAACGAATCGATGCGATTCAAGAGGACGGTAATTCCAAGTTCATTATTTCGGCTGAAGGGGATTATGAGTACCTTACCTATCAAGCGGATCGAGTGATTACCGTTAGTGTGAAGCCAGTGTCTTTGAAGGAACTAGAAAAGAAACGTAAAGAAACCTTCCTTTATACCGGTGAAAAGCTGTCGCTTAACTTTCAAGACATTGAAGTGCGCTCAGTATTGCAATTGATCGCTGACTTTACGTCGTTGAACTTAGTGGCCAGTGATACGGTGGATGGCAGCATTACTTTGCGCTTGCAAAATGTGCCTTGGGATCAGGCGTTGGAGTTGATTCTTAAAACCAAGGGCCTGGATAAACGGCGTGTCGGTAATGTGATGCTGGTGGCGCCCGCGGATGAGATTGCAGCACGWGAAAAACTCGAATTAGAGGCTAACCGACAAGTGGCTGAATTAGCGCCGCTACGTTCTGAGTTCGTGCAAGTGAATTACGCGAAAGCGATTGTTTTACAAGGGTTATTGGCAGGCGAATCGGGCTTGCTTTCTACTCGTGGCACGATGTTGGTGGACGAGCGTACTAACACCATCTTGATTCAGGATACTGCGTCAAAAATCGAAGAAATTCGCGATGTAATTACTGTGCTCGATGTACCGGTTAAGCAAGTATTAATTGAGGCGCGGATTGTGGTGGCTAATTCCGATTTTACTAATGAGCTAGGGGTTGCCTGGGGCGGTGTTGATGGCGGCCTTACTCAGTCGGGGGTTCGGAGGAACATAATAGGTGGCTCTAGTGAGACGATTATTCAAAGAGCCGCCGGGGAAACCGTTACTAACCCTCAGGATTTGGTAGTGGATTTTGGGGTGGTTTCCCAGGCTGCATCAAGTATAGCGTTTGGAATTCTTGCTGGTGACGCGGGGTTTCTTGAATTAGAGCTATCTGCTTTGGAGGCGGAGGGCAAAGGCGAGATTATTTCGACGCCTAAAGTGCTTACTGCCGACCAACAACCCGCAAGGATTTCCTCAGGTACCGAGATTCCTTATGAGCAAGTGTCGTCCAGTGGTGCAACTAACGTGGTGTTTAAAGAAGCTGTTTTGAGTTTGGAAGTAACGCCTCAAATTACACCGGATTCGCGCATCATTATGCAGATTAAGGTTAACAATGATTCAGTGGGCGAGCTTTTTGGTAGCCAGCAGATCCCTGCCATCGATACCAACGAAATCGAGACCACTGTTTTGGTGGATAATGGTGAGACGGTAGTCTTAGGGGGTATCTTTTCGGTACAATCTTTTGACACTGTAGTGAAGACCCCATTTTTTGGCGATCTGCCAATAATCGGCCGCTTATTTCGCCAGACGGTTAAGACCGAGGAGAAACAAGAGCTGCTGGTTTTTATCACCCCTAAAGTCATACACGGGGCACTTACCAATTGATTCCACGGTCGTGGGTGATTGCATAAGTCCCTAGTGCAGCGTGTCTGCACCGTGTCCTGACCTACGGTGGGTTAGGAGACTTTGAATGCCCTCGAGTAATAACATTATCTTTATTGGCCCCATGGGGGCCGGTAAAACGACAGTAGGTCGTGCACTTGCGAGTCAGTTAAAGTGGGATTTTGTTGATTCCGATCAAGAGATTGAAGCCCGCACGGGTGCCAATGTCGCCTGGATTTTCGATGTTGAAGGCGAAGGCGGCTTTCGAGATCGAGAGCAGGCGGTAATAGAAGAGCTTACTCAGCGGCAATCCATTGTCATTGCGACTGGCGGCGGGGCTGTGCTTCGGCCCATTAATCGCGAACGGCTCAAGGCGCGTGGTACGGTTATTTATCTCACTGCCAGCGTGGAGCAAATTTTAGCGCGAACGCTCAACGATCGAAGTCGCCCTTTGCTGCAGACGGATGACCGTGCCGGAGTGCTGACATCCCTGTTGGAGAAAAGAGACCCGCTTTATCGAGAAACCGCCGATTTAATTATTCCTACTGGCGACGGTCCCCCCCGAGAAATAATTGCTCAGGTCTTGGATCAGATACAATCTAAGTTAAGCGATTCCGCTAACTTCAAATAAATTTAAAGAGTGCAGTGATTGATGGAAACCTTAGATGTTGCCTTGGGCGATCGTAGCTACCCCATTTATATTGGCGCGGGATGCTTGGATCACGCTGATTTGGTGCAAAAGCATGTGGTAGGGCAGCAAGTGATGATTGTCAGTANTGAAACCATTGCGCCGCTTTATTTGGAAAAAGCCAAGGCTATGTTCGCTGGTTATGAACTTAGTTGGGTGATCTTGCCTGATGGCGAGCAATACAAAGATCTAGATCACCTTAATTTGATTTTTGATGCGTTGTTAAAAAGTCGCCATAACCGCAGCACCACGTTAGTTGCCTTGGGTGGTGGTGTGGTCGGCGATATGACTGGTTTTGCCGCTGCAAGTTATCAGCGCGGGGTTAATTTTATTCAGTTGCCCACCACTTTGCTCGCTCAGGTGGATTCGTCGGTAGGCGGTAAAACGGGCGTGAATCATCCTTTAGGTAAGAACATGATCGGCGCGTTTCATCAGCCGCAATGTGTGATTATAGATCCGTTATGTTTGCAAACCTTACCCGAGCGTCAGTTGAGCTCAGGCTTGGCGGAAGTCATTAAATACGGGTTAATCTGGGATAAGGATTTTTTTGGTTGGTTGGAAGAGGAGATTGACGCGCTAGCTAAGCTTGACCTGAAGTCTATTGAGCGGGCTATTTATCGTTCATGCGAAATCAAAGCAGAAGTGGTGGCTCAGGATGAGCGGGAAAATGGCGTGCGGGCGCTCTTGAATTTGGGTCATACCTTCGGACATGCGATTGAGAACTGCGCGGGTTATGGCGAAGTCCTTCACGGTGAGGCGGTTGCTATCGGCACCTACATGGCGGCAGACTTGTCTAAGCAGTTGGGTTGGCTGAATAGTGAGGATTGCGCCCGTATTGAGCGCTTAACTACGCGCGCTGGATTACCACTTTTCCCGCCCGAAGATTTAAAACCATTGGCTTTGAGAGAAGCCATGAGTATGGACAAGAAAGTTGAAAACGGTAATGTCCGATTAGTGCTTATGACTGCCATTGGCAAAGCGTGTGTAACACAGGAATTTGAACCGAGCCAGTTAGAGCGTACTTTGTCGGCGGCCCAGACTTTATGCCAATAGACTTATGCCAATAGACTTATGCCAATAATATTCGCGCTGTCATGCAGAAGGTAGCGGTAGCTAAATGATGGTGTGGGCGGATGTTTTGAGAGCTGTTGGGTARRGGGCTTTAAATATTTTTTGAATGCGTGGGTAGGGATGCCTGTAGAGTATGCACCTTAGTGCTTGTTTTTGAGCGTAAATGCTAGGGTGGACTAAACTGCAATACAGCGATGCGCTAGATTTTAGGTGACGTTGATGAAAAAGCGCTGTGAACGCCTGTTCGCACGATATAAGGGGTCTAATGTTAAGCCCCGTGTTGTGAGAAAATTCTTGCAGATATAAGGAGTTACATAGGCTGCGAGTATTATAATAAACAAAAGAGCCGGGAATAGGATATAGATGTCCGCACTTGCCCAGGAGGTAATTCTGAAATCCCAGGAGCCGCTGGTTTACGCGCAACGATTTGGATTAAGTCGTGACCCGTTTCAGGATGACGGAGTCGAGGGCTTGTTTTACCCTGGCGCTGGACGCCGGGAGTGCTTGGACCGTCTTCATCATTTGAGTCGTTATGGACATTATTTGGTTCATATTGTTGCTGAGCAAGGCCTTGGTAAAAGCCATTTAGCGCGCATGTTTTACAGTCAATCTCAGGATCAGGGTAGCCGCATCAGTTTTATTGATAGTCCTGTGATGATGGGGCCTGACCAGATGATGCGTGTGATGGCTAAGGGCTTTGGTGTTGCGCTTGAAGAGCATGACACTGCACTGCGGATCTTAGAGAAACTATTTATGCTTGCGCGTCAGCTCAAACCAGAATTAATCGATTTGGTGACTATTATTGATGATGCTCATCAGCTAGCCGCAGACAGCCTTACTCTTTTGTTGAGCATTGTTGATAGGGCAAAAAACGAAAAGATTGGCATTCATTTTGTTTTGCTGGCCGAACCTCAATTTACTAAATTGCTCGCTCAGCCCCAGTTGAAGGAAGCTTTTGATCGCTGTAGCGATGCCATGACCTTGGATCTGATGAATGCCAGTGAAACTCAGCAGTACATTGATTATCGTTTGCAAACGGCTGGTTATTCTGGCGCCTTTCCATTTTCCTCTAAGTTGATGCAGCAGCTTTTTCAGCAAAGCAAAGGCGTACCGCTGCGTATTAATCAGTTGGCTGGCCAGCTTTTGTTCCAGCAGGCTAGTCAGCCAATTCAGAAGCAATGGGGCTTGCCTCCGGTGCATCTGGCTTCTGTAGTGGTTTTGGGTGCGTTGTTGATGGCGTTAGTGTTCTGGAATCAGGAAAGTCGAGACAGTCATGGCGATGGCGGGCTGGACGGCAGTCTTGTTGAACGGGCTAATTCTAAGTCTGGGGTTAAGGTTGATGAGAGCGGAGCGTTTTTATCAAAAGGCCGTGTGTTAGATTCAGAGAGGGCGGCCCAAGCCGCTGAAGCTCAGTCCCTCGGGGCTATCTCACCTGAGACTGTATCGCCTGAGGTAATAAAGAAGCCGCGACTCCCGACCGTGGCGGAGCTGAGACGGTTGGCTAAACCTGAACTTTTGAGCGGGGTTGCTAGTTCGGATTCGGGAGAGATATTTGAGCCAGGGACTGGCCCCCGTGAGAAGGTGCCTTTGTCGGCATCGGGCGGGGTGCAGACCTTCGCTATTCAGCAGCAATCTGCGTTGCGGTCGGAGTCCGCAGGAGACAAGACGCCCGAGCAGTCTATTAAGAGGCCTGCTTCTGTAGCGGTGGCGCCGAGCGAGGTGTCCGATAGTGTGGTCTCTGGTGTTGAGGCATTAAGCTCCGAGGGAGTTCAGAGTGACCGCTGGTTAAGGTCTAGGGACCCAGAGCATTTCACCTTGCAATTGTTGGGTGCTCATAACTATGAAGCAGTGAAAAGCTTTATTGATGCCAATCAAACCGTTGGCGATCTGGCTCAATTTAGTACGTCTCGACAGGGGTTGCGTTGGTATGTAGTGGTTTATGGTGATTTTCTAAGTCGTGAAGTGGCGGTGAAGGCGATTGATCGTATCCCTGAGAGCTTCCAAACGCTGAAGCCTTGGGTTCGAAGTTTTGCTAGTGTACACAATGACTTGGGTCGCAAGGGCGGCAATTAATCGAGCGCCTCTAGAGTATGAGCGAGCTGAAAAACTTCACCGCTGGTCTTGAGGTGCATGTCAGTGTAAGCTCTGGCTCCATGAATATCCTATCATTACAACATTAGTTGCCATTCATTGGTGGCGTGTTCGTGTTTTCAAGAGCCCTTCATTTAGCTTGATTGTTTATCTCTGGGCATCTCGGATTTGTAAATTAGCGTTATAAGCCCTTGTTTTTCGGTATTAATCGAGGTGATTTGTGGTCTTGGCTGTTCGCAGTTAGAATGGCTGTCCTTTTTTTTTGCTTTATTTTCGTCTTCGGGGATGATTTTTGCGTCCCTTATATTTGTAATTAATTGATTTATAGGAAGAAAAGATCTATGCGCGAGCAATCGGCAAGGATCTCTGGCCTCTATCGTCCAGGAGAATTCAAAGATAATTGTGGTTTTGGTCTAATTGCCCACATGGAAGGGCAGGCTAGCCATAAATTATTAAAAACCTCTATTGAGGCTTTAACCTGCATGACCCATCGTGGCGGCATCGCTGCGGATGGTAAAACAGGTGACGGATGTGGTTTGTTAATGCAGACCCCCACGACATTTTTTAAGCAAGTGGGCGAGGCGCTGTTCGGCTCATTTGGTGATTCGTTTGCTGTTGGTATGGTTTTTCTGAGTCAGGATGACACGTTAGCGGAGAACGCTAGGAAGATATTAACCGAGCAAGTTGAACTGCGAGGCCTGAAGGTGTTGGGTTGGCGTACTGTGCCGGTGGACCCTTCAGTGTGTGGCCCGATCGCGTTAGATAGCCTGCCCAAAATTGAACAGATTTTTATTGAAAGCCAAGCGCTAGAAAGTGCTGRCTTTAATCGAGAGCTTTTTTACGCGCGACGTAAAGCRGAAAAGCAATTAGAGCAAGATGAAGACTTTTACGTGGCGAGTTTGTCAGCCACRGTTATTTCGTAYAAAGGYCTGGTGATGCCGGTTGATCTGCCCAAATTTTATCAAGATTTGGGTAATGACGACTTGGCCACCGCGATTGTGGTGTTCCATCAGCGCTTCTCTACCAATACCCTGCCTAAATGGCCTCTTGCCCAGCCTTTTCGTTACCTCGCCCACAACGGTGAGATTAATACGATTTGGGGCAATCGTAATTGGTCTGTAGCACGTACTAGTAARTTTGAAACCGATACGCTTACCGATATTGATTCTATTTTGCCGTTGGTGAATCGTACTGGGTCGGATTCCTCTAGCATGGATAACATGCTGGAAACCCTGCTTGTGGGTGATATGGGCTTGTTGCGTGCAGTACGCATGATGGTGCCGCCGGCATGGCAAAATGTCGAAACCATGGACCCTGATTTACGGGCGTTTTATGAATATAACTCCATGCACATGGAGCCTTGGGACGGGCCAGCAGGCTTAGTAGTAACCGAAGGCCGTTACGCCATGTGTATGTTGGATCGCAATGGTTTGCGGCCTGCGCGCTGGGTAATTACTAAAGACGGTTTTATTACCTTGGCCTCTGAAGTAGGCGTCTACGATTACGCGCCTGAAGATGTGGTGGCTAAAGGGCGAGTAGGTCCTGGGCAAATCTTGGTGGTGGATACGCAGACCGGTACGTTAATGCATACCGATGATGTGGATCAGCAGCTTAAAGAAGGCCAGCCCTACCGTAAATGGTTGAAGCAGGGCGCGACACGTCTTGAAGCCAGTCTTGAGAGCACTACGGATCAGCACGAGGTCATTMGTGGYGATTCCCTAAAGGTCTACCAAAAGCTTTTYCAGGTGAGTTACGAAGAGCGTCAACAAGTACTGCTTCCTTTGGGCGAGACGGGGCAAGAAGCCACCGGTTCCATGGGGGATGATACGCCAATGGCGGTATTGTCTAAGCACGTTCGATCGCCTTATGATTATTTCCGGCAGCAGTTTGCTCAAGTCACAAACCCGCCCATCGATCCCTTGCGTGAAGCGATCGTTATGTCCCTTGAGACATGCTTGGGTCGTGAGCGAAACGTATTTGAAGAGACGCCGGAGCATGCTGAGCGGGTGATATTGACGTCGCCGGTGCTGTCTCATCAGAAGTATGAGCGTTTAATGGCGCTTGAAGATAAAGGCTTTAAACAGCAGGTTATTGATCTTAATTACGACGCCAGCACTGGCCTACAGCAAGCGATTGTTGATTTGTGCGATCAAGCAGTTCAGGCGGTTAGCGATGGTGTCGTGATTCTTGTGCTTTCCGATCGGGATATTGAGAAAGGCAAGTTCCCGATTCCTGCTGCGATGGCTGCAGGGGCGGTGCATCATTGCCTTATTGGGAAAGGCTTGCGTTGTGACGCGAACATTGTTGTCGCATCTGCGAGTGTGCGTGATTCGCATCATTTTGCGGTATTGCTCGGTTTTGGTGTGACTGCGGTCTATCCCTACCTTGCGTATGACGTGTTAGCGGATCTAGTGCGTAATGGTGAATTGATTGGTGATCCTGATGATGTGGCGAAAAACTACCGTCGTGGCATCAAGAAAGGCTTGTTAAAAATCATGTCCAAAATGGGCATTTCAACCGTAGCCTCCTATCGGGGTGCGCAGTTGTTTGAAGGTATTGGGATTCACGATGAAGTCGTCGACCTTTGCTTCAAGGATCTAACTAGCCGAATTCAAGGCGCTCGATTCATTGATTTTCAGGACGACAGTAAAAAGCTGGCGAAAAAAGCCTGGCGTGCTTCTGAATCCATTGATCAGGGTGGTTTGCTGAAGTACGTGCATGGTAAGGAGTATCACGCGTTTAATCCCGATGTGGTGCATGCGTTGCATCGGGCCGTTGAAAACGGTGATCGTAGCGCCTACCGTGAATACGTCGCGTTAGTTGAAAATAGGCCAGTGGCGGCGATTCGCGACTTGTTTCGATTAAGCACCAAGAATGATTCAATTGATCTTGGCGAAGTAGAGCCAATTTCTAAAATACTGCCTCGTTTTGATTCGGCTGGCATGTCTTTAGGCGCGTTATCGCCTGAGGCTCATGAAGCCATTGCGACCGCCATGAACCGTTTGGGTGGTCGATCGAATTCCGGTGAAGGTGGCGAAGATGAAGCGCGATTTGGCACTGAGAAGATGTCCAAAATCAAGCAGGTTGCTTCGGGCCGTTTTGGTGTGACTCCGCACTATTTGGTTAATGCAGAAGTGCTGCAAATTAAAGTGGCGCAGGGTGCGAAGCCCGGTGAAGGTGGGCAATTGCCCGGCGGTAAAGTAAATAACCTGATCGCTCGCTTACGTTATTCTGTACCCGGCGTGACCTTGATTTCACCGCCGCCTCATCATGATATCTATTCCATTGAAGATTTAGCACAGCTGATCTTTGATTTGAAACAAGTCAATCCTGATGCTTTAGTGTCCGTTAAATTGGTGTCTGAGCCAGGGGTTGGCACGGTCGCCGCTGGGGTTGCGAAAGCCTACGCGGACTTGATTACCATCTCTGGTTATGACGGTGGTACGGCTGCGAGCCCGCTCACGTCTATTCGATACGCCGGTTCGCCTTGGGAATTAGGCTTGAGCGAAGCCCAGCAAGCATTACGTGATAATGATTTGCGCGATAAGGTGCGGTTGCAAACTGACGGCGGATTAAAAGGCGGCTTAGACGTTATTAAAGCGGCTATCTTGGGCGCTGAAAGTTTTGGTTTCGGTACCATTCCAATGTTGGCCTTAGGGTGTAAATACCTACGGATTTGCCATTTAAATAATTGCGCCACAGGGGTTGCAACTCAGAATGAAGAGTTGCGAGAAGAACACTTTGTAGGCGGCCCGGAAATGGTCATGAACTATTTCCGCCTGGTGGCTGAAGAAACCCGTGAATACATGGCTCAGTTGGGAATTCGTTCCATAAACGAGCTCATTGGTCGGACTGACCTGTTGGAGATTTTTCCAGGTGAAACCAGTAAGACTCAAAACCTTGATCTAAGGCCGCTACTTATTAATGATGCGGTGGCTAAAGATAAGCCCACTTTCTGCGGCATTGATCGTAATGTACCGTTTGATAAAGGTGAAATGGCTGAGGCAATGGTGAAGCAGTTGTTACCCGCGATCGAAGCGAAGTCGGGTGGCGATTTTGATATGACCATCACTAACTGTGACCGATCCATTGGTGCGCGCATCTCAGGTGAAATTGCCAAGCGTTATGGTAATCACGGTATGGACGAGCAGCCAATTCGCCTTCACTTTAAGGGCACGGCCGGTCAAAGCTTTGGTGTTTGGAATGCGGGCGGCCTAGAGATGTATCTCGAAGGCGAYGCCAACGATTATGTCGGWAARGGCATGGCGGGCGGCAAGCTTGYGATTYGGCCTCCGGYTGGCAGTGARTTTGAGTCTCGTCACACCACYATTATTGGTAATACCTGCTTGTATGGTGCAACCAGCGGYAAGTTATTTGCTTCTGGTGGYGCRGGYGAGCGGTTTGCRGTGCGTAAYTCRGGTGYTCATGCGGTGGTTGAAAGCGCCGGTGATCATTGTTGCGAATACATGACCGGTGGTTGTGTAACAGTTTTAGGGGATACGGGCTATAACTTCGGTGCAGGTATGACCGGTGGTTTCGCTTATGTTCTCGACTTAGAAAATCTATTTTATGATCGCTGTAACCCTGAGCTAGTGGATTTACACCGTATTAACGGTGAAACCATGGAAGCGTACCGAAGCCATTTGCGTGGTGTAATTTCGGAATTTGTTGATGAGACAAAGAGCGCCTGGGGTGCAGAAATTTTAGAAGACTTTGACGGTTATCTGCGCAAGTTTTGGCTTGTGAAGCCAAAGGCGGCGAGTTTAGAGCGTTTGTTGAAAGACACGCGTACTCGTTCAGAATAGTTATTTAGTATGGTAATCCAGCATTGAGGAAGTGACGGTAGTCACGAGGTTTGTTTTATGGCGAAGCGCTTAAACAATAATTTCCAGTTTATTGAGGTCGGTCGACACGACCCGAAGAAAAAGTCGGCTGAAAGTCGACGCAGTCAATACTTGGAAATTTATGACCCTTTTAAACCGGATGAGGCGGCAGCTCAGTCTCACCGTTGTTTGTCGTGTGGGAACCCCTATTGTGAATGGCGTTGCCCTGTGCACAACTACATTCCTGATTGGTTAAAGCTAGCCAGTGAAGGCAATATCGAAGAGGCCGCGAGACTCTGTCATGAGACTAACACCCTGCCAGAGGTGTGTGGTCGGGTGTGTCCTCAAGACAGGCTTTGTGAAGGCGCGTGTACTTTAAATGATGGCTTTGGTGCAGTGACTATTGGCGCTACCGAAAAGTATATTGTTGATACTGCGTTAAAAGCAGGATGGCGCCCTGATTTATCAGGTGTTGAGCCAACCGGCAAAAAAGTGGCCGTAATTGGTGCTGGGCCAGCGGGTTTAGGCTGTGCCGATATTCTAATACGGAATGGTATTTCGCCGGTGGTCTACGATAAATACCCTCAAATCGGTGGTTTGCTTACGTTTGGGATTCCTGAGTTTAAGCTTGAAAAAGAAGTGATGGAGCGCCGTCGAGCGCTGTTTGAAGACATTGGTGTGGAATTCCGGTTAGGCGTTGAAGTCGGTAAAGATGTTTCCATGCAGGAACTCATGGATGAATACGACTCCGTATTCATGGGCATGGGCACTTACAATTACATGAAGGGCGGCTTCCCTGGCGAAGATTTGCCGGGCGTTCATGAGGCGCTGCCTTATTTAGTCTCCAGTGTGAATCGTAATTTGGGCTTTGAGACGTCGGATAATGAATTTATCGATTTCAAAGGCAAGAATGTAGTCGTGTTAGGCGGTGGAGATACCGCTATGGATTGCAATCGGACAGCCATTCGCCAAGGGGCTAAGTCGGTGACTTGCGTCTATCGTCGCGATCAAGAGAACATGCCTGGTTCGCGTCGTGAAGTTCAAAATGCACAAGAGGAAGGTGTGCAGTTTCTATTTAATCGTCARCCTATTGCCATTATGGGTAAAGACGGTGTTGAGCGAATTAAAGTGGTTGAAACTCGCTTGGGCGCGCCGGATGAGAACGGTCGAAGCCGTCCTGAGACCGTGCCCGGAAGYGAGCAGCTATTGGATACGGACGTTGTAGTCATTGCGTTTGGCTTTAGGCCCAGTCCTGAACCCTGGTTTAGTGATTTTGATATTAATATGGATGATGGCGGCCGAGTGATTGCGCCTGAACAAGCTGAGTTTCCTTTTCAGACGTCGAACCCGAAAATATTTGCCGGTGGCGATATGGTGAGAGGCTCGGACTTAGTGGTAACCGCTATTTGGGAAGGTCGTGAGGCAGGCAAAGGCATTGTAGAATATTTGCTCGATGAGTGAGTAAGGATTTGAGTGTGCTGTTTTGTGTCGAAGCCAGCTGATTATCCAGTTTTAATCGGTTTTAATATCCAGCGTTTAATTTGTTTTTAAGTAAGGCCTTGTCTGTAGATAAGGCCTTATTCTTTTAGGGATTACTGTTATGAGTTTCGCGCCATTAAAAAATGATCGTTTTTTAAAAGCTTTATTACGTCAGCCTGTTGATGCGACGCCTGTATGGATGATGCGACAGGCGGGGCGTTATTTGCCTGAGTACCGACAGACTCGCGAGCGCGCTGGGGATTTTTTGGCGCTGTGCAAAAATGCAGAACTCGCTTGTGAAGTGACACTTCAGCCGCTGGAACGATACCCGTTAGATGCTGCGATTTTATTTTCAGATATTTTAACCATTCCTGATGCGATGGGCTTGGGTTTATATTTTGAAACCGGTGAAGGCCCTAAATTTAGAAAAACTATTCAGTGTCAAGCTGATGTGGATGCGATTCCTGATTTTAATGCCGGTGTTGATTTAGAGTACGTGATGAATGCGGTAAGCGTGATTCGTCGTGAACTCAATGGCCGTGTACCTTTAATTGGTTTTTCTGGCAGCCCTTGGACTTTGGCGACCTATATGGTGGAGGGTGGTTCGAGTAAGGATTTCAGAAAAATAAAGCGTTTAATGTATGAGCAGCCTGAAGTGTTGCACGCGTTATTGGATAAGCTTGCGGATGCTGTGATTGATTATTTGAATACGCAAATCCGCGCAGGTGCCCAAGCAGTACAGATTTTTGATACGTGGGGTGGTGCATTAAGTACGCCGTGTTATCAGGCGTTTTCGCTTTCCTATATGGAAAAAATCGTTGCAGGCCTTATTAAAGAACACGATGGTCGCCAAGTGCCGTCAATATTGTTCACCAAAAATGGTGGTTTGTGGCTGGAAAAAATTGCTGCTTCTGGTTGTCAGGCGGTGGGRGTCGATTGGACTCTTGAGTTATCAGATGCGCGCGCGCGAGTAGGCAGTCAGGTGGCGTTACAGGGCAATATGGATCCGGGTATGTTGTATGGCAACACGTCGGCTATTCGAGCTGAAGTAGAGCGAATTCTGCAAAGTTATGCCGATGGTGCGGAAGGTTTGAATACGGGGCATGTGTTTAATTTAGGCCACGGTATTGCCTTAGATGTGGATCCTGCACGTGCGGGTGATTTTATTGGTGCTGTGCATGAATTAAGTGCGAAGTATCACGACGCCTAGTATTACTGAATTGAGTGCTACGAGGTCTTGAATTACGAGACCTGGTATCACGACATCTAGTAGGAAAGCGTGTTTTAAGTTGCTTGGGTCTGAGGCTTGTAAGGTCTGGACCTGAGTGAGTGCTGTTAAAAGAAAGGTCGCTGGCGTTCAGGTGTTTGCAAGGATAAGCAGGCGGAGGGTGGAGCGGATAAGGAAAGAGGAAGCACATGCTTCGCGATGAATGCGAAGCATGCGTTTGAATCTTTTAGCTTTCTTGAGGCTTTTTGCCAAGAGAAATGTGCTTTGGGCCTGCGAGGCTTTGTTGGCCGCTTACGCCGGTATTGATGTAATCAACTTTTCCGCCAGATTCGAGGAATGCTTTAGTCTGCGCTTGGATGGACTGAGACGTTTCTTCAGTTGCGGGCTGCTTTTTCTTTGACGCCATGACCGACCTATATAAAGTGATTGTGCGTGAATGGATACTCAACGGCGCCCAGCCTACACGAATCACGCTAAGTTGGCAAGGTGAGAGGCTCTGGGGTGGGCTGTAAGGCTTTGTGGGTGCGGCTTGAGGGCAGGAGGCGGGACTGAAATCAGCCTCTTAGAAAACCCGACAAGGGCTTAGGGCGTCATTGTTGCTTTTGGTTGGATTGCTGTTGCGATACTGCAATTGATCCCTTGAGACATGCAGCGGTGGGTATTTTCAAGCTGATTTGATTTTATGATCGCCCGAACGATTTTAATGTATTCATCTCCTATCGCCGAATAACTTTTTAGGCCCGCAGCTAAATCATAGCCAGTGAAATTTTCGGCGCTGGACCTTTTACGATCTCGGATTTTTCGAAGTTCTAGATAGGCAGCGTTTGAGTTGATGTTATGGATATAGCCGCGCACGGATGCTCGGACTGATTTGAATTTCTTTATTTGGTGTTTTTTTCCTTCGCTTCGTTTGTTCGGGATGATTCCGCAGCGGGGTGTATAGCACCAGTGCCCAAAATAGTTATTGGCTTTTTGCGCGAAACGGGAGGTTCCCCAGGCCGACTCGATAGCGGCTTGCGAKAGTATTAARCTTTCAGGTATCTGGTCTACTTTAGAAAGTAGGGCKCTGAGCAGTGYKTCATACTCGGGCTGACTCGCTGTTGCCTGGGGTGCAGAGGTAGATTTAGATTTTACTTTGTAGTTCTTCGCTAATTCTGATAACCACTGTTGATCGAGCTTTGAGGGTGAGCGGTGGGGGATTTGTTGTTGAATTTTTATAAGGCGCTGGCGTTGCTTTTGGATGCGCTTATTCTCTGATTCGGCAATGGGCCGTAAAAAGCTAAAAAACGAATTTTTACGATCCTGGATACGATGAATTTCGGCGAATTTAGGCGGTTGTTCTTGGATGTTGCGGTGAGCAATCTGTGTGCTGTTGTCGGGGGTAAGGGGGCGCTCAGAGAGTACGCCTGCGACGATAAATAGTTGAGCAATGATTATCGTAGGGAACAGCATTAGTGCGATATTTCTCATAAAGTTCTTTGCCTAAAGATTGGATTTCGACTTGGCTCACTTTTTTATATTAAGTCGATCTTTATTGGTTTTGGAAGAGCGGCGCTAAATTTAGATTTAGGCAGTGTACCTACTATTATTTCTAATTTTTAGATCTTATCGCTCTATGTGATTTTGGTCACGGAACTAGTTTAAGTAAAATAAATTATTTATACCAGAAATGATTGGGTTTTAAAAAAGTGCGCGTTATTACGGATGTTAAGTGTGAATAAATTGGATTGGTCGCGTTCTGCTGACGCTTATTTGACGGCAAGTGCTCGAAGTTATTAGGCGGATGGTTTTAAGAAGTATTCGCGGGCTACTTAGAACCGATGTTAATTCCTGTGATTGTTTTTATATGAAGTGCAGCTGAAAAGTTAAAAAATGTCGAGAAGTGTACCGCTTTTGGTTAGACTGAAAAGGTGCTCTAGGAGAGGTAAGGTATGCTGTATAAGTCGTCTTGTGTGAAAATCGGAAATGATATGTGTCAGGTCAATGTGACCATTAAAAAAGTGGCGGAGGAAATTAGCGCGTTAGAAAACCGTCTTGAAAATATGTCGGACGAGCTTACGGAAGAGCAGCAGGAGCTGGAGGATTCAATCTATAAAATGATTAAGATGCGTTGTGAAATTCTGGGTGGATTGTCTGAAGTGATGCAGTAACTTGGGTTTAGGGTGGCCCTCATTTTTTTGGCGTATTGCGGCGTGTTATCTATTTAAAGGAAGGGTATTGGATTGAATGGGCTTCTTTGCGTGCGTGAATGACTGTCAGGACGCGCTCTTTTTCTTGTTCAGAAAAACTATTCCAGCCGGTGATTTCGTCGATATGACGAAAGCACCCCAAACATATATCGTGTGCATCTAAACAGCAGTTTCGGATGCACGGGGATTGGGGTGTAGCGTTTGCTTCGGGCGCTTTCATTGGTGCTCGATCAAGGGCGTTAAAGGGCATTGAGCTTGTCTTTCATTTTATTATAGAGATAAAATTAGTCGACCAGTGTGTTATCTCAATAGCAGGTTAACGGGGTATGATGGATTGCTTCTTGCTGTATTTTTAAATCGCCAATGTGCTCTGCCCAGAAACTTTCGGTATTAAACCAAGCGAAGTTTTTGGGGAATGTCGGATCTATCCAGCGTTTGGCTAACCAGGCGTGGTAGTGCAATAAGCGCAAAGTACGTAGCGGTTCGATCAGTCGAATTTCTGCGTTATTAAAGTCACAAAATTCATTGTATCCGTCGAGTATTTCGGAGAGCTGTAGGGATTGTTCTTGGTGGGAGCCTGCCAATAGCATCCACAGATCTTGCATGGCTGGGCCGGTGGCGCAATCATCGAAATCTACGAACCAGGGTCCGTCATCTCTGTGCCATAAGATATTGCTGTAATGGCAGTCTCCGTGTCCTCGAATCCAATCGAGCTGATTGGTCTCAGAAAAAATCTTTTCGATATCGCCTATTAATTTCTCAGTCACTTCCCGGTAGGATTGCTCGAGGTGCTCGGGTACGAATTTGTTGTCGAGAATAAAATGTGCGGCTTTTTGCCCGTACATTATGGGGTTAATGGTGGGGCGGTGTTGGAATGAGGCGGTTTTACCAATGGCGTGAATTCTTGCGATTAAGCGCCCTAGCTGGTGGATTTGATCGAGGTCTCCTGGTTCTGCAGACTGCCCTCCTTGTCGAGGGTAGACCGCAAAGCGATAGCCTTGATATTCAAGTAAGGTTTGCCCGTCTATTTTCTTTGGCGTGACGATGGGCAGTTCTTGTTCGGATAGTTGTTCGGTGAATACGTGCTCTTCTAGGATGGCTTCGTTGGTCCAGCGTTCTGGCCGGTAAAATTTAGCAATCAGAGGCTCTTCATCTTCAATGCCTATATGGTAGACGCGGTTTTCATAGCTGTTAAGAGGGAATATTCGAGCGTCGGTTTGAAAGCCGAAATGCTCCAGTGCTGAGAGCACTAAATCAGGGCTAAGTGCGTTGTAATCTTTTCGAACTAAGTCGTCATTCATAAGGAGTGTTGGTACAAGTTAGGGTGAGAGACTAGCGAGACTGATTTGATTTGTGCAAAGACCTTTTTGTTTGGGGCTAGGTCTAGGCGATGGAGCGATTTCTTGGTGATGTTGGATAAAATAAATTGATCACCTACTTTAAGTTTGACTAACACGTTGGAGGGGCCGTGTTCTTGAATGCTGACTACCTCTGCGCTCAAAATGTTGAGCACACTGGAATGTTGGGCGTGTTCCAAATTGATGCTCACGTCCCGCGCTGGGATGCGTACCTTAATGGCGGTGTCGCTTGGGCAGGTGATTTGCTGCAAGCTTAACTCGCCTCCGTGAAATCGAATTGAAGTGAGTTTGTTCTCCGTGTCGTGGAGTTCAACTTTGCCTTCGATTATAGAGCCCATTTGTTGAGACGAAATGCCGCTGTTTAGATCGTTGAGCACCTCTTCAATGGTGCCGCTGGTGGTGATCTTTCCTTGTTTCATTAATGTCAGATGGGACGCAATTTGAGTGGCGTCCTCTAAATCATGGCTGACGAACAGCATGCTCAAGCCGAATTGTTCATTAATGGTTTTTAAACGCTGTAAAATTAACTCTTTACTGGCTTCGTCTAAGTTAGCGATGGGTTCATCCATCAGAAGCCACAGCGGATTGTTGAGTATCGCGCGTGCGAGGGCTACGCGCTGAGTTTCCCCTGCGGATAATTGCTGTGGGTATTTGTTCAGTAAGTCATTTAGGCCGAACCATTCGCAAGCGAGATCTCTATCGATGGGAATCGGATTTGCTTGTGCTGTGTTTGTTGTACTTGTAGCGGTGGCTTGGCGTTGTGAACCCGTGTCACTGCTATAGCGTCGAGAGATTCCGTAATCGAGATTTCCTTTTACGCAAAGGTGAGGGAAAAGCCGACTGTTTTGGAATACAAAGCCCGTGCGTCGTAAGTAGGTAGGCGTAAAATGTGATCTGTTTTGCCAGGTTTCTCGGTGGCAGCTGATTTCGCAGTGAGGAAATTTTTCTAGGCCAGCAATGCAGCGTAGCAGCGTTGTTTTTCCAGCACCTGAAGGGCCAAATAATGCGCTAATGCGATGGCTTGGGAAGTGTGTTTGAACATCCAGCTCGAAGGGCGTGGTGTTTGGGTTTTCGATGCTGTGCTGAAGTCGAACGGCAAGTGTCATGATTTATAGACTCCTCGCCAGTGCGCGCCGATTTAAAATGTTAATAGTGATCAACATCAGTAGTGAGCTAAGCAATAAAATCGCCGAAATTAAATGAGCGCTTGAGTAATTAAGGGCTTCCACATGATCAAATAAGATCAGGGAGGCTACTTGAGTTTGGCCCGGTATATTGCCGCCAATCATTAGTATAATGCCAAATTCGCCTACTGTATGTGCAAACCCCAGAGTGGCAGCAGAGATAAATCCTACACGACAAAGCGGCAGTACAATCGAGAAGAATTGATCTTTTGGACCCGCCCCTAAAGTGCGCGCAGTCTCTAAGTATTTCATATCAAGTTGTTTAAAGGCGTTTTGTAATGGCTGAACGACGAAGGGCATGGAGTAAATCATGGACCCGAGTACTAACCCTGCAAAGCTAAAGGAGAGGGGTTCGCCAGTGAGTGCGACCCAGGGCGCGCCTAGAAAACCTTCGGGTGAGAAAGCGATTAAAAAATAGAAGCCGAGTACAGTGGGGGGGAGTACTAGGGGGAGTGCCACAAT
>NVVB01000061.1 GCA_002402085.1 Gammaproteobacteria bacterium | reverse complement strand
TGTGATTCAGAATAAGAAAGTGGTGTTACTGAAGCTAGATGAGCCTCAGGATAATGTTACTTTTTTGTTGTGATGTGGGTTGCTCGATTAGTTTTAGCGAGAACTTAATCCGTATATATCTCGGCATGAGCAAGCAGTGACTTTTTCGTTTCGGGGGGTAGTTGACTTAATTCATGCGTAACGTGATTGCGTTGTTTGATCGCTTATTTCGATTTAATAATTAGTTTGTTAGGGGTAATTAACATTGCTATTGCGACAAACCAGTAAAACACGCCGAAATAGAGGCTACTTGGGAATGTGCCTTCAAATAATTCCGAAGGGTTCATCAAAGCAGTAACTAAAATAAATGGCGAAAGAAGCGTTGCATATTTTACGTGCGGATGACTTGGTAGGAATTCGGCCAAGGCTATGCAAAGGAGCGCCCAAATTACCGTCCATATAAGGATTCCAGAAAGCTTTAATTTCATTTATCTGCTCGATCTGAGATTTTCAGCCATTTTTCTTCAAACGCTTGCCATCCATTTAATGTTGATGATTTATCGAATACTGATTTTGCTGAAATAAATAGTAAATCGGCGGATGCATTTATTGCAGTCAGCGCTAGCACTGAACTTGAGGACCCAGTTTTTCGGAAGAAGTTTGCTGAGCGTTCCATTAGTCTCTAGTTGTGATAGCGTACCAGCTTAAGCTGGAATTCGATAGTCGGTGTTATGGTCCAAATGTATTGGCTATACAGCGTGCGTTAGTCCGCTTTATTGGTTTACCGTATGTGAGGAGCTATAGCGAAGCTCATTATTGTGCTTGCAGCTATTATGCTCATGGAGTACGGTGACAGCCGTGCATTAAAACGCTTTGGATTTCAGTCAGATAGTGAGGTAATATGAAATATATTTCTGTGCTGCTTATGTTTCTCCTTTCCTTATGTGCAAACACAAAGTTGGGGGCGAATGATGGTGACTTTTTCGAAGATAGTATTGGCTGGATGCATGGAAGTTGCTTAGCGATTAAAAATAACGAAATTAAGATTCCAATCGACATCACTTTGGTAAGATTAGACGTAAAAAATATCATAGAAACGGCATCTCTAGTCGAAAAAGCAAGTAGTGGCGATGAATGCTTTCCGTTGCGGGATGACCGGAGTGAGATAAATATAGGCAACGGCTATTCATTTTATAAAGTTGAATCAGAAAGCAAAGTAGACCTAGCAATCGCTGTGATTGATGCAGAAAATTTAAACGCCTCAAATTTTGGCTATTGCAGTACGTCAGAGGGAATTGAATACTTTGTGAAAGAGTCATCGGCTATCGTTTGGACTGGGTATTATTACTTAGGGTATGACTCGGAAGTAACGTGTAAAAGTACCCGTTAAAAAATATCATCTTAGATGAGAAGAAATATTTGGTTTCCAAAATAAACTATGAAATACATTGTTATATTTGTAAGTCTGTTTGTTTTTTACCAAACTTCTAATGGCGAGGAGCTAGTTGAACAGGCTGGCGCGTGCACCTTCGGTTTCTCTAGCAGCAATATTTGTAAAGATGGATTGTATGATGTAGCACTTTATGGCAAGAGCGTTGATATAAATGAAAGGGAAATGCTGAACCTTCGTGTCCGTCACGGGGGTATTAGTCATGATCTCGATATAAGCCCTGATACAGTAATGCTTGAGGGTGATGTAGGCGTGATTTCGTTCGAGGATATTAATTTCGATGGCTATCCGGATGTCGCAATCTCTACGTCCTTCGGCCTCCCGAACCTTTATCTTGATTATTGGGTGTATTTGCCTGAGAAAAATATTTTTGTAAAAGTCGGGAATTACAGCAAGTTTACTATCGATGTTGAAAATAGAGTATTGACCAATACTCAAAAAGAAAGTGCGGCTGAGTATGGCTGTAATACTTTTTATTGGTTAGCGTATGAGCTTATCAAGTTGAACGTTTGACCCGTGAGTAACTTGGAAGAGCCGTCTTTCATTGGGCGGGTATACTTAGAAAATGCCTTCCCCGTAGTCAATCAAAACAAATTCTCAATGATCATGTGTTGGATTTCGTTGTAAGTTAATTTCAGTGGCCGCTAAAATCACACTTCGAAAAACGCGTGCAGTGATGGACTCGCTACACTAGGTTTCGTTCGCTTACAGAGTGAGTGCTGGGAGAATTATGGACGCATTAAGTGATCAAAAAATAGTAGACTCGTGGCAGAAAAATGTATCTCCATGGGTAAAGGCTGTTCACGGCAAAGAGATAGAAAGTAGAAGGCTTGTCACGGATCGGGCTATTGTCGATGAGATATTATCATTGCCTGGTAGGACGGTGCTTGATATTGGCTGTGGCGAAGGGTGGCTTGCCAGAGCGTTGTCTTCTAAAGGCTATTCTGTGGTGGGCGTTGATGCCGTTGCTGGCTTGGTGGATGTTGCAAGCGAAAAGGGTGGTGGTGATTTCCGTGTGATCGATTACGACGCGCTTTCTTCAAGTCAGTTCGATGAAACCTATGATATTGCCGTGTGTAATTTTTCGTTGATAGGGAAAGAGTCGGTAGCGCATATTTTTAACGTAATTCCCTCAATTTTGAGCGATGGAGGCCACTTCATTATCCAGACATTACACCCATGCACTCAACTCGGTGAGGCTACGTATGAGGATGGGTGGCGTGAAGGGTCTTGGGAGGGATTTAGTGAGGCGTTTGTTGACCCCGCGCCTTGGTATTTTCGTACGCTAGAATCTTGGATAACACTCTTTGTCAGTAATGGACTTGTTCTTAATCGACTTAAAGAATCGGTTAATCCTCGAACGGGTGACGTAGTATCAATGCTAATGGTGGGGCGTGTTGTGTCTTGACACTTGGCGGCCATAAAAGCGGGTGATTTATCTGAGTCGCGCTTTCAAAATTATCAAAAGATGAAAAAGGAATCTGACTTTAACCAAATGTCTTATTTGGATAAGAAACAAAAGGATAAGAAATTCGGTAAGTTGATTAAATCGGCGATTAAGAACAAGCAAAGGTAATGCCGCGAGCAATGTCTAGTGCAGGCGTAAGTACGCGTCGATTATCGTGTCGTTGTTTTTTAAGACGGGCGAACCAGTAAAATTACATGCCCTTCGGAGTAATACAAAACCATGAGGATAACGGAAGTATCCGAGCCAGCAGATAAAGATTTTGACGTGCTAAAAAATGGATTAAACGGCTTTAATGAGCGTTATTCTGGATCGCTGCTTAAGGAAGAGCTGTCCTCTTTTGCTAGAGATGAAAACGACCAAACTGTTGGCGGGATTTTAGGTGAAATAAATTGGGGCTGGTTATACGTTCAGGGGCTTTGGGTTTCGGATTCTGCTCGCTCAAAGGGGTTAGGGTCTAAGTTGCTTGAAAAGTTAGAAATGTATGCCGCTGCAAAGGGGGTCAACAACTATCGCTTGGAAACAACGTCATTCCAAGCGTTGGGTTTTTATAAAAAACATGGCTATGTGGTGTTCGGTTAGTTGCCTGATATGCCGCCAACGCATACAAGCTATTTTCTAAAAAAGCAAAACGGTTCAACACTTGGGTAGAGTATCAATAGAAAAGTATTAGGATGAATGGAGTTCGAGTCTCGGCGTTGCTTATTGGTCAGCTAATGGACGGCGCAGAGGATCTTTAATTATGATTAAATTCAATGGCTTAGATGAAGTGGTGTTCTTGGTTGTATGGTTTGCTGAGTGTCTTACAGCACCTGTTTACTGGCGGTAATGGTATCAATCTACTCTGTAGGCAATTCTATTCTGTGACGATTGGTGTGCTTTTTCTCGGGGCTGGCCCAATGATGGCGCAGGAAAGTTTTAAAGAAAAAGCCAATTAAAATGGGCTAATTGTTGTTGAGCTTCCTATACTGTCCTGGAGATTGATGAGCATGAATAATAATCGGGGCAAGGGCTGCKYMMRAWSTCRSWAWSYCKKKRARYYTWKKKMKKYRWTKSSSSRATSGMMGRMWMKRAGGCNWKGRGKCTGKGGTTACCCTAACCATTTAGCATCCTGGGCTGTGTGCAAGYGTAGATGCGATAAAAAGAAATGTGCTTAAGAATACTGTAATCCCAAGGGGTATTTTGAATTTGGTCATGTGCTTTATCATGACTGCACATCCTGTGAGGCGACGGGGTGCTATGCGGGGTGATCCGCGCTAACGGAGGGTTTCCCAATAGTGCAGATTGAGGCGTGATATTTCAGGTTGTAACGAGAAAAATAAAGGCTTTTTAGGCTATGAAGCATAAGGGCGAGTCTTCTTGAGTGTTTGTAACGCGCATACAAGAGCTGGATGCGTTACACTTATGGGATTCGACAATTAAAAGCGCTAAGAAAGCTTCCAATGATACAGCGCGCAAGTTAGACAAGGGTCAAATTTTAATGCAAGAGAAGATTGACATAGTAGTAAATTACTTAAACGACGTTAAAACACGTTGTACTTATAATGCAGCGGCGAAAGCTTTGGGCATTACCCCTCAGGCGTTGAAAAAACAGCTGGGAGAGCCCCGGCACGAGGTGTCCTGGCTTGTTAATGTGGGAACCGAAGAGCCTGCTGGATATTCCGACGAAGATAAGCATCCAGAGCTTTATCGCACCAAGCGTATTATTAAATCCGCGGAAGTTTTGACTCGGAACCTGGACATATAAATCGTTTATGTGATTGCGTGCTGAAACGCTACTACGCAGAAGTGGCTCGATAGGTCAATGCTGGTAGCTTTATAATTTGGGCGTAATATAATTATTTCATTAGAACGGCTCAGTCAGAAGATTTGAGCCCGTTTCACCCGTCGCATAAGAATTCGTAACATCCTTTGGTGCTGAGTTTGAATCCCTGCCCCCGTTGAGCAACTAGTAGCGAGTGATGAATGCTTGTACTCGCTGTAGCGCATGAGGGCAGTWRRKTTSANWMTYRMYTYRARTTTTNNWCRTRYYKMAGWMWAKGWRMAGRGNAAGGTTAAGGTTAAGGGTAAGGCTGCTGGGCCTATATACGGTAGATTAAGGGTGAGATCGCGGGCTGGGCACGGCGTTAATGGCTGAGATGGTTATGTGGATTGCTTGCGAGCGCGCTCGACTTAATCAGCGTTGAAGTCTTACGGGCTAGCCTAGAATGAATGCTGCTAGCTTGTGCTTATTCCTAAGGCGACATTTCTTTGTATCGTGCCTTGTGCCTTCTGGCAAAGCTTTGCCAGCATGATGCTTATTACGTTACTCTGACGGTAAGCTGGGGTGTCGGTGTTCGTCATATTGCTTCTAATTTAACTTTATTCTCGAAGATACTTTTATTCCTGCCCCCGCTGACGTCACTGCCTATTTCAACCGGTAATAAGGTGTAACACCGTTTTAGGCGAGTCTATCCAGCAAGGAAGGCGGTCAAAATGCAACAGCCCAGCTCAAAGCATGCAGACGTTATTATTGTTGGTTTTCGATGTGCAGGGGCATCATTAGCCTATTCACTGCACAATGCCGGCTTGAAAGTCATTGTCGTAGAAAGTGCCGCTCTCTATACGGACCATCCGTTGTCCACGCACGTCATTCTTCCTTTGGGTATGCAAAAACTCGATGAAATGGGCCTGGGAGATAGGATTCGTGATTTAGCGCCTCGACAGACCCGGCTCAGCAATCGATTAGACGATGAAGAAATTCAGTTGGATTTATCCAAAGGCGAACTAGATTGTCGAGCCCCTCGTCGATCAGTGCTTGACCCTGCTTTACAAGAAGCAGTCGTAGAGCAGGGGGTTGATGTTCGAGAAAAGACTAAAGTGACAGGCCTACTACGCCAAGATGAAAGAGTCGTTGGGGTGCGGGTTAAAAATGCCAATGAATCCTATGAATTGCGAGCCGATATCATCGTGGGAGCCGATGGGCGTCACTCTACGGTAGCCAAGCTAGTGGATGCGCAGGCATACATCGAAGCAGATAATTATTTTGGAACGGTGTGGAGCTATTTTTCAGGGACTTGCTTTCCTCAAGATGATCCTAAGTACAACTGGGACACATGCTTTCATTTTCACGGCGAGAAAGTTCAACTGCTAGTCAAAACTGATTCGGACTTGATGCTTCTCGGGGTCGGAGCAAAGAAGGATTCCGTTAGTCACTGGGTAAAGGATTCTGCTGCGGGTTTTCTCGAACAATTGGGCCAAGGCGTTTTAAGTGGGCCGCTTGTCGCGAATAGTAAAATGGTGCGTAAGCCAGTAGGCATAACCGCCATGACGTTTTTTATGAAGAAAGCCGTGGGGCCCGGTTGGGCATTGGTGGGGGACGCGGGGCTTACTGCGGACCCAACGCCAGGCGATGGCATTACTAATGCATTAAGAGATGTCGTGGCGCTTTCGAGCGCCATTGTTGAAGGCTCTGAACAAGCGATGCTTTATTATTGGCGAAAAAGAGACGTTGACTCTATCGCGCTGTTTCACGCCGCAGAATACATGGGCTCGGGTAGTTTTAATAACGCCTTTAATCGCATGACGTATCGTTACGTTGAGAAAAGTCCGGCAATTAAGCAGCGCATGATTGAAGCGGTGATGACTCGCACTCGTCCCTATGCGGATATATTGCCGATGTGGGCGGCGCCCTATTGGCTGTTACGAGAATTAATAAAAGGCAACTTCGCCCCTTTGACGGCCATGGGCGATATTTTTAGTCTGGGGGGCAAGATAATGCATGATGAGCGGGTGTTAAAGAAAGCCCTAAGGGATTTAGAGCGAGGAAGTTTGAGTGCCGATATACCGCAGCTCTCTTCCAAGGAGAAGTAGCCGAAAAACCTTAAGACTGCTTGATGTAACGAAGGCAAAAGTTTCAGAACCTGAGGCGYGGCCTCAATAACATTGGCYTAAATCACATTGGCTTTAATGGAGATGTTTCGTTATGAGATATATGCTGAGTGTAGTTTTCGGGATTTTTTTAATTTTCAGTGCTCATGTTGCGTCGGGGCAAGTGGCAAGCCCTGACCTTACTCTACCTTTCGCCCCATCCCAAAATGACGAGATCAGTCCGTCCATCGATCCGCTGGCCGGTCTTGATCCCCAAAAGGTTAATGCCTGTTTTTCACTTTACCCCATAGCAAAATCCGCGCTCGTGAATAAAGAGAACGGTTTGTCGAAAGAAGCCATGCTTGCTCCCTTACCGTCAAGAAAAGTCCTCAGTAGTTACCCTCAAGATAAGGCGATTGAAAAGATGGTGAGTTTATCGGTGCTGGATATTGTTGATGAGGTTTATCGTTATAAGGGGCTAGAAGGTCGGGTTTATTCAGTTTATACCGCTGAAGTCTGTCAAAGAAAGCTTCGAGGGGTGGCTGTTCCTGAAAGTTTTTCTGAGTCTCATAAAGGGCTTAAGAAATGCGCTAGTGAAGCGAAGTCAAAACAAATATCGTGCGCAATGGCCGTTGCGGGTTCCACGCGTTAATCAGTAAAGTCATTGTGCGGTAGGGCGTAGTGCTTAATTTCAGCGCTACGCTTAAGTGTTAAGAATTAGAAGTAGGGGTAAGCGGTAGAATGGGTACTTTTCTAATATTCGTATGTGGGGCTGCGTGTACTTATGGCCTGGTCAAATTAAACGAAATTAAACCGACTATTCTGGTGGTTATCTGTGGGGTGGTAGGCTTTTTCTGCATGCTTTATCTTATGTCGGCAACTGACGCGCTAGTGATCGTAGCCAATACAGTTTCGCTTGCTGTCTTGTGCTTTGTGCCGGTGTCGGCTGTATTGCTTATGAAGCGGATTCCTTCTTTACCCATACCTTCCTCTTTTGTTGTCGCTTTTATAGGCGGGTTTTCTGCTGCCTATTTTCAGTACGCGGGCTTTTTCGTTTCGTTTGTTTTTAATTTAGTCGCTAGAGTGTAATGTAAATGTAGCGTTGACCTCTTCTGCGTTATTGATTACCTGAAAGGATAGAGGCTGATTCTGAGAGGCGTTCTGGGCAGCGATTAAGCTGAGTAATGATTTCACGATTGAGCGCGGCGGAATCAGGCAGTGTCCGGGAGGCGGGAATGTATCTTATTTTTAATAAAGCTGTTTCTATGTACAGTATATTGCTGTAGCTTAGTGGCACTGAATTCAACCTGTTTAATGAGGTATAAAAAATGATCGGATACGTAACCCTAGGCACCAATGATTTACAACGCGGCGTTAAATTTTATGATGAGCTGTTGTCAGAGATCGGCGCCAAACGATTCATGGAAGGCGAAAACTTTATCGCCTGGGCCGTGGAGCCAGACCAGCCTAGTATCGCGCTTACCCAACCATTTGATGGAGAAGCAGCCACGGTCGGTAATGGCGTGATGGTGGCGCTCGCGCTAGAGACCCCTCAGCAAGTGGATGCTTTTTATGCAAAGGCTATCGCGTTGGGCGCGACAGATGAAGGACCGAGCGGGCAACGAGAAGGAGGGTTTTATGCAGGTTACTTTCGTGACCTAGATGGCAATAAGCTTAACTGCTTTTGCATGGTGTAGGCCGAGTGTTTATTCCGGTCTAGGACTTTAAGTTTATAGGCCGGGTTTTTGTGCGTTACGGACTCTGAGTACTTCTCAAGAGAGGCGCTGGAGGCGTGTTGTAAAAGCCTGCGGCCCACGCAATGGTGCAGTGGGTTGTAGTTGTATATTGTATAAGGAAGCTGCTACGTCAAGTAGTTACCTTTGAAGCGGTTTAATAATGCTTTTTATCTTATTTTTTATTTCTGTTTATGTAGTTCAGATCTTTTTGTCGTTGGTGGGTGCCTAAAAGACTCTGGTGGTCTTTCGATTTATAGTATAGATTAATTCCAATGGTCGTTCGCTGTCATTGTCTCCATATATAAATCGTGGTGATGCGTTGGATGACGTATTTCTTGGTTATGGTGGGGTGACTTAGTATCTTGCAATACTGTTGAATATTAGACCTAATTAGCCTGCGGGCATGTCTAGATGTTTTACATAAAGGTTATTTAATGTGTGAATTATTCACAAAATAGGGTGACTGGTTACATTGTAGGCCTCTACAATTTGTAGTGGTTGACCACTTTGATCCGAGTGCGAACAACTTCCTAAGTATTGAGGCGTTTACGGGGCCTGATGGAACGGGTGAATCACTGGGCGTGTTTCAATCCTTGCCTTTTAATTTTCAACGTAACTTTGAATACTTTATGGGCATCACCAGCTCGCGACAAAGCATCGGGTCAATCGTGTATAGAGACTTGTCATCGGCTACGGGTTGCACCTTGGGTATAGACGACATTGTATTTGCTCGGCGTTGAGTCTACGTGTGGGCATAATGATTCTGGTTCTTGTTCTGGGCTGGCCAATGTTTACTTAACTTAATGTCTCGATTGTTATTAAGTGCTTTGTTTTTGATGGGGAAGGCTCGCAAAGCATCCAGCGGTGTTGGGTGCTTTGCGCTAGTCTTTTTATTCTTTGCTTTCTGATCGTCTAATGAAATTACCTTGCGGGCTTTATTTTGGTCAATTTGTTTGGCCGGTCTTTATGCGCCGTTATAAAATTAACATCGGTCCTATTTAACAGTTGGCTTACCGCCCAGATCCTGGGCGTAGATATGAAATGCTCCGGTTTGATGTTGGATAGGAAGTTGGGCGGTCTTTTTTAACTTGGGAACGGGGGCTTTTTATAAAACGTTTGGTGTTGAAGGTGGAGTCGTTGAGGGCGAGTCGTTGAACGCCGCTGTACTTAACTTTATACTACGCTGGAAGCCGTAAGGCTGGATGATGTCGGTGTAAAGTTTGCTTGGGTATAGAGGGGTGTTATGCGAAAGGTGCGTGTTGGTAATGTAGGTCTTAACGATCTAGCGAGCGCTTTGTTATTCGTCATAAACTCGTTTCGTCAATATCGACTCGCTGGGTCAATGCGGGTTAATCGATGACGTCACAATGGCGACGTTTGGCGTTGTCTAGGCAGGGGTTACATTCGCAGAAAAAGTTTGGCGCGGGCCAGTCTGGGACGCTTAATGMCATTGAACATCTTGGCTACGTTCAAATTGATACTTTATCGGTGGTTGAACGGGCGCATCATCACGTGTTGTGGAGCCGGGTTCCTGGCTACGATTCAAATCATCTCAATCAGCTTATCTCCCAGCAGAAAATATTTGAGTATTGGTACCATGCGGCGTCGTACTTGCCCATGCGTGACTATCGTTATGCACTCCCGCACATGATGTCGATACGCAAGGGTGAAAGTCGATATCACAAAAATGTCGATGCTAAGCTCATGAAAAAAATTCTAACACGCGTTCGCATAGAAGGGCCGTCGCGGCTGCGTGATCTGGACAACGGCGAAAAAGGAAAGGGGCAATGGTGGAGCGCTGGACCCGGTCGGCGTGCGGTCGATAAGCTGTTTATGCAAGGCGATCTAATGGTCTGTGCGCGTAATGGCATGGAGAAGGTCTATGACCTTAGCGAACGTTGCTTGCCAGAGGGTATCGATTTAAGCCTGCCTACATTGCATGAGTATGCGAGTTATTTGTTTGACACCACCCTTCGAGCGCACGGTGTATTTACTTGGAAACAGTTATTGCATTTGAAAACAGGTAAACCTATGCGTGACGCCATGCAGGAAGTGCTCGATCAACGTATCGAGGCGGGAGTCGTTGTCGCACTGGGAAAAGTGGGCTCTTCAAGCGTCTACGGCGACATCAAAGCGCTTGAGCAAAATCTGTCTGATCAGGGCGTGATGAAGATACTGTCTCCCTTCGATAACGCAGTCATCCACCGTGACCGCTTGAGTGCATTGTTTGAGTTCGATTATCGGATTGAATGTTATGTCTCGGCGCCTAAACGTGTGTATGGTTATTTCTGTTTGCCTGTTTTGTACGGTGATAGGTTTGTCGGTCGGATTGACTGTAAAGCGCATCGGGCTGAGCAGCGTTTTGAAGTGGTAAGCCTAAACTTAGAAAGTGGTGGGTTTGATCGAGACGCATTCTTTTCTTCGTTAAAGGAAGAATTGCAACGCTTTGCCGACTTTAATCAATGCCCGCAGCTCGACGCGAACGCGGCCTATTAAGATAGAAWGAAGGCGCTATAGTATTAATTTAATCCCTACTTAAATGGGCAAAATATCCCTTCCTCCGCCTATTTATAAAAGAACATAAAAATTAATTGTACGAACTCATCTGGGAGGGGCCTTATTTATCGCTTTCGGCCTGGGTTGAATGGAAATATTCGCATCGATAATTTGGATGGCATGATGTCGTCGTTTTCTTGTCAAAGTGTCAGCGTTAATGGCTCCGTGTCGAACTTGTTAGCCAAATATGAATGCCCCGTGGCCATTTAAGCGCGTAAATTATTTTACGTGGTAAGCGACTGATAGGACGTATATTATGGGCTGGTGCAAGGGATTGTTTTGAGTTTAATGCCAGGGAATAAAAGTCTCGATTGTTTCGGCGTTATTCTCACATACGAGTGCGGTCTACTATTGGAGGTCTTTGCTTATGCGGGAATACAGTTTGCGCATCAAGCCCTGTTTCGTTTTTACGTTTATTTTKATGGTCTATTTAATTCCTCAGAATTTAATGGCGAAAGAAACCATTCAGTGGCTGTGGTTTGAACAGGCGCCTTATTTTGTGGGTAAGAACCCTCGCGTGGGAACTGGGGTCGTTGATGAGTTGACCCGCTATTTTCAAGAACAGCTGCCTGACTACGAACATCAAAACGTTCGAGTGAATACCGTACGATACGACTCAATGATTAAAAAGGACAACGTTTGCGTACCCGTCGCGTGGCTTTCGGAAAATGAAAAGCAATACCTAGTTCATTCTAGGCCTCATGCCTTGGAGCCCCCTGCGGGGATCTATATACATCAGAGTAAGCAGCAGGAATTTGGGCCGCGCAACAGTGTTTTGTCGCTTAGGGCGCTGCTCGCAGATAAATCACTGACACTGGGTGCGTTGAGAGGGATGGAGTACAGTAATGAAGCAGACCTGCTGTTGGCGGAGTACCACGAACGAAAAAACCTAATGATGATTGACGCGCCAATGATCGAGATTGATCTTCATCTATTAAAAATGGGTCGGCTAGACTATTTGTTGGGTTTGCCGGTGCAGGCCAAGCGAATAAAAAGCGACGAGTATCTATTTTACAATGTGCAAGAAATTTCGGCGTACGTGCCTATGTATGCACATTGTTCGAATACGCCTTTTGGCAAAAAGGTTATTAAGGTGATTGATGGCTTGTTAACGAAGCAACGTCTAGTTAAGTCAATTGATTATTATGAGCGTTGGTATGATGGCAGCGACGACTTCCGCAGTATATTTTTGGACTACATCGTTCACGAGGGCGAACACCCCTTTGTGGCAGATATGTAAACGCGAAGCAGTTGAAATATAAAATGACCTATCTCGATTTATCTATATTGAATGGGCTCGGCAAGAAATCGAATAAGCATTCGTTAGCGAATCGCTTGCTTATTTATATTCTATTGCTTAGTTCCTGTATTACGTTGTTAATCACTGCATTTCAATTATATTTTGATTATCACGAAGAGTCTTTGTTGGTCGAGTCGAGGATGCTACAAATAGAAAAAAGTTATCACGACAGCCTTGCCAACGCCATGTGGTATCTTCAGATAGAGCAAATCGAAAGCATTCTTAAAGGCATTAACACTTTTGAGGATGTTCATTATGTATCAGTCAAAATTAAAGATAGTCAAACGTATAGTCTCGGAGAACTGAGAACCAAAAACATCAAACGCTATGACTCTGAGGTTTTACTGAGCATGGATGGGCGGGAGATATATGTAGGCAGTCTTAGTATTGAATCTAATCTTGATGGAACGATTAAACGACTTAGTAATAAGTTTTATTTAATACTAATTTCTCAAGCGATTAAGACCTTTATTGTATCGATATTTATTTTGTTGTTGGTGCATTATTTGATTACCCGCCACCTGAAAACCATTACAGAATTCACCAAAAAAATAGATTTAGACGGCAGTGATGATTCGCTTGAGCTGCGTCGTGCCAGAGGTACGCTGCCTGACGATGAGTTAGATAATATAGTTAACGCGATGAATGAGATGACTGCCAGCCTGAAAAAAAGCGCGATGGAACGCAACGCGGCAGAAGCGGAACTGATGTTAAGCGTGGCGCGATTTGATCGTTGGAAAGCGTCAAATTTTATAGGGATTATTCAATCAAATGATAATGGTGACATCGTTGAGGCCAATGATACCGTGCTGGAGATGTTGGGTTATACCCGAGCGGAATTACTGGATGGAAAGTTAGATTGGACCCAGTTAACGCCGCCGGAATTTGCGCATTTGGATCATAAAGCCATCGAAGAGGCATCCAGGATGGGCTATTGGGTTCCCTTTGAGAAAGAATACCTRCATAAAGACGGCCATCGAGTGCCTATTATGCTCGGTGGATCGATATTTAACGCAAGCCCCGGCGAATACATTGCTTTTATTGTTGATCTATCGGAACGTAAAAAAAATGAACAGCGTTTGGAGTTGGCGCTTAAGGCAACCGAAAGTGGTGCTTGGGATTGGAATATACAGACCGGTGAAGTGCACTTTGATCGTAACTGGTTAATGATTACAGGCTATGAAGCCGGCGATATGGAACCGCATATCTCCGCATGGGAGGTGCTTGTTCATCCCGAGGACATTGGCGGTTTAAAAGAAACACTGAACACGCATTTTAAAGGGGATTCTGCTTACTATGAGTATGAGTACCGATTAAGGGTAAAAGGCGGTCAATACATTTGGAGCTGCGACCGGGGTAAAGTCATTGAGCGCGACGAAAATAATGCGCCGTTACGAATGATCGGCTTAGACACCAATATTACTCAGCGGCGACAACATGAAGAGCAATTACGACGCACCCAAAAAATGGATGCGTTGGGAAAGCTCACTGGGGGGATTGCCCATGATTTTAATAATATTCTTGGGGTGATTAGTGGTTATTCTGAATTGTTGGCCGAGTCGCTCTCAGATCAATCTAAATTAGTCGGCTATGCGCAAGCAATCAGTCATGCAAGTGGCCGGGGAGCGAAGTTAACCAGCAAGCTACTTGGTTTTACACGGGTCAAGCGTAGTGATCCTCAAGTGCTCGATCTTAATTCGCTATTAGTTGGGCAGCAGGATTTACTAAGAAAGACACTGACCGTTCGAATTCAATTAAAGCTCAATTTGGGCAGCGACTTGTGGTCGTCTCGATTAGACAGTGATGACTTAGAGGATGCTATTTTAAACATTAGTATTAATGCCATGCATGCAATCGAGGGCCGTGGGGAGCTGGATATTACGACCCGCAATCAACGTTTAGATTTTATTGAAGCGAAACAATTGTCGCTCACGCGCGGGGATTATGTGGTACTGAGTATTGCCGACTCTGGTGTGGGCATGGACAAAGACACCCAAGACAAAATATTCGAGCCTTTTTTCTCTACCAAGGGTGAAATGGGTACGGGCCTTGGTTTAAGTCAAGTATATGGATTTGTGGATCGAAGTAATGGTTGTATCAAAGTGTATTCGGAAGTCGGCGGAGGGGCCTGTTTTGAGCTTTATTTCCCTCGATATATCGAGCAGCCTCGTGTGAACGCGTTGCCGAAGCACGACCGGGTCGGAGAGTTAGAGGGGAAAAATGTCATCTTGATTGTTGATGATGAAGCTCAATTGCTCGATGTGACCAAGGAGATACTCCAAAATCAAGGCTATTCAGTGGTTTGTGCACAAAGCGGTAAAAAGGCGTTGGATATCCTCAACAAATCCCAGGTTGATCTATTGATATCTGATGTCTTAATGCCGGAGATGAATGGCTATGAGCTTTCTGCTTTAGTGAAGGAAAGATATCCCACCGTTAAGATCCAGTTAGTCAGTGGCTACAGCGATGATGCGGAAAAGAATATAGTAAAAAAGAGCAAGCAAGCCAATTTATTGCAAAAACCCATCTCCTCCAAGGATTTGCTCGTACGAATAAAAACCTTACTTGATGAAGAGCTGCAAGGCTAATTAACATGAAATGGTCTCCCTATGGGGGCTAATGGGTGTTGCAATGACTCTCCCTTTCGCTGGACTGATGTACCGTCACTTTTGAATGTCAGATCACCCGCTTTGGAGCGGCATCCAGATAATATAAGGTCGATAGGTCTACCCTGGCGCATTAAACGCGGGTCTCAAGCCGTATATGTACAATCAGAAGGGATAAGATGTATTATGGCGCCGCTCTCTATAGGCCTTTATATTGACAGCCTAGGGACTTAGACGAGCTAAAACCTAAAGCCTGCAAAGAGATTCTTATTGGTGGGGATCAGTGCTTGTTGGGATTCGTGGTATAGGGGAAGCCTCTTGGCCGTAAGGCGGTTGGACTTCCTTTCGAGATTTAATGGTAGGAGCAGTAATGAAAAAAAGTAAATCCATGTGGTTCTTGATTGTCTGGTTCTTTTGGGCGTTTGGCAAAGATTGTACGTTGCTTTATTCGTATCAGACAACGAGCGATTTCTTTGTTTTTAATGACTTGGGGCTGGCGCCGTTATTTTTTATATTAACCGGGATTGTTTTGCTGTTGAATCTAGCGTCACTGATATACATGCTCAAGCCGAAAGTGGTGGGGTTAAAAGTAGCGTTGGGTGCTTTGGCGGCCGGTGTTGTTAATACCCTCATCACCATGGGGTTAGGTTTGTTGAATATAGAGGGAATGAAGCAGGCTTATGTGATTAGCCGGGAGTCTCGTGGATTGCATGTGAGTGAGGATTCTCTTGCGTTAATTTTTACGCCTTCAACGCTGGTGCTCACGGTGGTTGCTTCTTGTGCGGTGTATGGCTTGCTTGCCTATTTCCTAACAAGAAATCGTGCCTATTTTGAGGACGGAAGCTAATAAAGCGCGATCTGCTGAAATTAACCCCCAATGGATTATTACTGGGTTCAAAGGGGGTAAAAGCGAATCGCAGGATGTTAAAGGGCAAGTCACGAAGCGTTTTACGTGTTACCGGGGACGGGTGTTTCCCGAAACCGCAGCGACTAGACAATACACAATAGAAAAATGAACAAAAGAGCGATGTCAGTCGAGTCCAATGTTTAAAGGCCTACCGACTCGCTACTACTTAAAAATAGGGAATTTACAATGATTGAACTTTATACCGCGCCTACGCCTAATGGACACAAAGTATCGTGCACATTGGATGAGTTGGGCCTTGAGTACAACACGCACCTTATTAATATTCTGGGCGGGGATCAGCATACTGACGAGTATCGTCTGATTAACCCCAATGGCCGAATTCCCGCCATCATTGATCGTGAGATTGATGGCACGGCGGCTGGCGGGGGGCATGCGGTTTTCGAGTCCGGTGCCATTATGATGTACCTTGCCGAAAAAACGGGTCGACTACTGCCTACCAAGGAGCCCCAGCGCTCGCGCGTGATACAGTGGTTGATGTTTCAAATGGGGGGCATCGGTCCAATGATGGGGCAGGCGAATGTATTCTTTCGCTATTTTCCTGAAAAATTACCCGCAGCGATTGCGCGTTACCAAAACGAAACGCGCCGATTATTTGAAGTGCTTGATAGTCACCTTGGTGAGAGTGAGTGGCTTGCTGATGAGTTCTCTATCGCTGATATTGCGAATTGGTGTTGGGTGCGGACCTATCAATGGTCTGGTGTATCCCGTGATGGGCTAGATAACCTGGATCGATGGCTGGCAGCGATGACGGACAAGCCTGCCATGAAAAGCGGTGTTCAGGTGCCTCCGATGAATGTAGATATTCTAAAAGATGAAAAGGCCGGCAAAGCATTTGCTGAGAATGCCAAGTCGATGTTACAACGCTAGTGGGTAGGTTGGTAGGTTGATAGGTTGGTAAATAGGTCGGTAGATATATAGCGCTAAAAAATCCGTGACCCAAAGGGGATTAAAATACACTGTATTAGGTGTGTTTTAATCCCCTTTATTGTGCTGGGTATAATTTATCTTTCGTCTGCGATGAAGTTGTGGATGAACTTGAATCGTTACATTAAAGTAAAAGTATTAAAGCATAATTTTACTGATTTAACGTAAAAGCGTTGTTGAGAGCGCTACCTTTTTGGTTGTTGTTATTCGGGTCCCTTTTTGGTATGCCTTGATCGCTTGTCTTTGATGACGACGGTTTTGGCGCCTCCTTGGCCACTTACGCTGAAATACGAAAAAATCCCTGCAATGTGTGTCACACTTTTGAGGTTTTCAGCTTGAGCTGAAATACTATTGTACCGGTTCTATAGTAGGGTGAGTTTTATTGCTGCTTTGATGTGCCGCATTTTTTATCGGTGCAGTAGGTGTTTTAGTACACTAGTAATCGACTGAGGGGTGTTAATTATTCGTTGTCGATCTGGGGTGTTGGTGCCGATGAGGTAAAGTGTTGCAATGTTTGGAAAATGATAGTTAAAAAATGTGCGTGCGCTTTATCTTTCTGTTTTTTTGAAATGAAGGATGGGGTTCTAGAAAGTCACTTAAAATAATAAATGAGCACACCTGGTCTTTCTGTTTGTGATGCTCTGATAATAAGGATACGCAATGACTTACGAAATATTGTTTTATTCGTTTTTTGTTTTGTTGTTACTTAATATCGCCAGTATTATATGGTCCGGTATGGGGATATTTGCTAAGTGTCAGGACAAACGCGCACGCGATGTTTCTACATTAATGAATATATCATTGCTTAACTTCGTTGTTGCCATTTATTCTACGTCACAGATTTCTCACCAATACCTGTGGGTGTTGATCGCCGGGCTGGTGCTTCAGGTGGTTTCGTTTGTTTTGTTTTGGTATAGCTCCTTGTCGATCAGGAAAGAAGTATTTACGATTGCCTTTAGTAATGACCAGCCCAGTCATTTATTTACCAAGGGGCCTTATAGGATGATTAGAAACCCGTTTTATACCTCCTATATGTTGTGTTATTTGTCCGTCATTATTTTTTCTTTAAGTGTTATTAATATTCCATTTGTGGTGGCGATATTCCTGGTCTATTTAAGGGCTTGCAGGCACGAAGAGAATAAATTTATCAACAGTGATCTGAAAGACGAGTATGAGAATTACTTCAACTCTACCGGTCGTTTTTTCCCCAAATTTAGTTAATGGTCCCCGTTAGCGACCCTCCTTGAGTCGGCGTGCTTCCCAATAGTTCAAGCGAATCAGGTTTCTGGCGATGGGGCGTCCTTTGGGCGTATCAGTTTGCGTATCGAGATCAAAATCCCCCTTTAACGATGTAGAACAAAATAAGGCTGCCTAAAAGCACCTAAGGTAGCCTGAGGTTTGCTATTTATTATTGAATGAATGATCATTCCTCTCAGTAATTTAACTGTTTATTTTGATTGATTTATTGATGTATAGGAAAAGGAGAGTCTTTTGCTCACGGCATTAGCAAAGTTACTACAAGCACTTAATGCGGAAACAAGGCCCGCTCAAATATCCTTGGCTTTTGTGATGGGGTTGATACTGGGGTTTACGCCCTTGTGGAGCGTTCATAACTTACTTGTGCTTTTTTTGGCCTGTATTGTTCGAGTGAATTTTTCGTCATTCTTATTGGCTTGGGGATTGTTCTCCAGTATCGCGTATTGGCTTGACCCTGTATTTATAGGGGTGGGCGAAAGTGTTCTAAACCAACCCTCGCTGCAAGGGGCCTGGTCGAGCATGTACCAATCTGATCTATGGCGGGTGACCCATTTTAACCACACGTTGACAATGGGCAGTGTACTGGTTTCCTTAATAATTGCGGTCCCGTTGTTTTTTGTATCCAATCTCTTAATCGAGTTGTACCGTGATAAATTGTTTGTTTGGGTGCAGAAATTTCGGCTGGTTCAAATGTTGAAGACAAGCAAGCTGTACAATATTTATCAGGCCCTTGATGCCCGTGGGATTGTGTAATGTGGATTAAGAATTGGATTCGTTGGTCTGGCTTTGCGGTTTTCAGTAGCATTGCCTTGAGTGTCGGTGCGCTTGCTTATATTCTTGCAGGCACTTTTGTTAAGGATGCGATCGAGCGTCAAGGCAGCGAGGCGCTGGGTGCTCAAGTGAGTGTTGAGGAGGTTTCATTGTCCTTGAGCCCGCTTGGACTTCGACTTGAGAATTTTGAAGCAGCAAGCCCACAAGACCCAATGCGTAATGCGGTCGCCTTTGAGCAGGCGCGTGTGGAGGTGTCGTTGTGGCCTTTGTTTATGGGCCAGCTTGTGATTGATAATTTACGTGTCGATCAGGTCGAATTTGATGGCACGCGCACTCATTCTGGTGCGTATGTGAGTGCAACTCCGCAGGGTAAAAGTGACCTGGATTCTTCCGATGAGGCGAAGGCTGAATCTGTGGCTCAGAGCGATTCTTTAAGTGCCAAGGAGATACTCGATAGAGAGGAATTGCTGACAGTCCGGTTGTCGGAGGAATTTCTAGCACTTCATAAAAGCGAGAAGCAACGCCTGGATCAATTACGCAAGGGCTTACCGAGTAAAGGTACGTACCAAGGATATCAAGGTGAAATCGAACGCCTAACCTCAACTAAACTTGTCTCACTCGAGGATTTTCAGCAGCGTAAGAAACGTCTGAAGGAAATTAAACGGGCTATCAAAGAGGACCAGGCGTTAGTTAAGCAAGTCAAAAATGAGTACAGAGAGAGTTATAAATTACTAAGCATGAAACTTGAGGCTTTAAAGAATGCGCCTAAAACTGACTTATTAGCACTTAAACAGAAGTACGGTCTTGGTGCTGATGGCGTTGGTAAACTAAGCCAGCAATTACTGGGTGAGAACCTAGGCCAATGGACCCAACAAGCGCTTTATTGGTATGAAACAGTGAAGCCCTTTTTGAGTTCGCCTAATGAGGAGGAGGTGGATATCGCGCGAGCAGAAGGCCGTTATATTCATTTCGAAGGCGTGGGCAGTTTGCCTGATTTTTTGTTGCGCGCGGCTTGGTTGGATATTGCCTTGCCCGGGGGGCATTTAACGGGACAGCTACAGGATGTGACGCATCAGCCTGAAGTGCTAAAGCGCCCAGCACGATTGACATTRCGGGGTGATGATTTAAAAGGGTATGAATCGGTGGTTTTGAATGCCGAGTTTAATCATATTGACCCTAACAATAGCCTTGATAAGGCGGATTTCTTGATTCAACAAATGCGCATTGATGACTTTACTGTGTCTGGCGATGAACAGTTCCCTCTCACGCTTGTACGCGCAACTGCCGATATTAAGGGCGACGTGGCGATTACCAAGGACATGTTTGAATTAGACGCGACGTTTGATTTTAGTGATGCGCAGTTCTCCAGTGATGCGSANTTCNNNNGNGNNGNNNNTNCNNNTNTNGCAAAGCAGTTGGCTAAGGTGCTGGAAAGTATTCGTCAGTTTGATATCACCCTGGGCGCGTCGGGCCAATTGGATGATTTGCATGTGTCGATAGATTCCTCTCTTGATGAACAGTTGAAGTTTGCGTTAAAAGATCAGCTGTCTGTGAAGCAAAAAGCCCTTGAGAGTGAATTGAAGGTTAGTTTAGATGCGAAAGTTGCTACGCTTTCTGGAACGCATGGCGACGACCTCGTGCAACTTAGAAATGCCGAAGGTGGATTGGCGGAACAACAGAAAGCACTGGAACAGATGTTAAGTTCTGAGATAGCGAATTACAAAGCGCAGCTCGCTAAAGAGTTTGCCGATAAAAAAGCGGCTGAGAGAAAGAGAGCCAAAAGAAAAGCGAAGGACGCCTTACGGAAGAAATTTGGATTCTAGTCGGTGGGTCTAAGTGATCTAAATACACCCGTTGGGATGATGCTAACGATGATTCGATTTAGATTAAAGGCGTGACCCGTCACGAGTGCAATGGTATAGATACAGGTGTTAGCAGCTTGTGAATAGAAAAGGGTATCCGAGCTTACACAAGAAGCCTCTCAATTTAATGAAGGAGAAAGTATGAAACGTATGACGTGCAAACAACTAGGCGGGGCGTGTGATATCGAGTTTCAAGCGAATTCATTTGATGAAATGAGCGAGCTAAGCAAGCTCCATGGTATGGAGATGTTTAAGAACAATGATCCTGCTCATCTTAAAGCCATGGATGATATGCGCGCACTGATGACGAAGCCCGAGGCGATGGGTGAGTGGTTTGAGGGCAAGCGCAAGGAGTTTGATGCACTGCCTGAAATTTAGAATCCTGAAATGCGGAATAAGCGGGTGTGTGAGAAAGCAGGGCATAGGCGGGTCATTCAATTTATTAGGGTGTTWGTMGCGCTAGGGGGCTGTTCCAATTAAGTACACTCAGTGGCTCCGGTACGTTCTATTTGTACTGGTCGCATTAATGGTTGTTTCTGCAATTTATTTTGACTTGTGGGATTACCTCACCGTCGAGCAAATGACAATTTATAATGAGCGGCTTGGCTTATGGGCACCCCTGGTGTTTGTTCTGGCGTTTGTTGTCGGCGAAGTATTGCAGATCCCTTCGATACTTTGGATTTTCTGCGCAGGCTTGATTTGGCCGACTTGGTTAGCGCTACCGGTTTCTTTAGTGGGCGCAATTCTTGGGGCTACAAGTGCGTTTCTGGTGGCGCGATATTTTTTGGGCGACCAGATTCAAACCAAATTACCCCGGCGTTTTCAGCGCTTAAACCGTAGAATCTCTCGGGCCCCGGTACGGGTGGTGATCATGGTGCGTCTTACTACGTTCCTGCACCCGTTGACGCATTGGGCACTCGCGGCGTCAACGGTGACATTGCCTGTTTTTATCTTCGGGACGTTTGTCGGCATTATTCCTATTACGCTTGCGCTGGTATTAGTCGGGCAAAATTTCCTAGACTGGTGGACGCTCTATTCAGGTTATATGATTGCTAGTATGGCCCTTAGTGTGGCGGGCTATTTATTCGTCAGTGGGCGAAAAAAACGTCGCAATAATAACCGCGTCCACGGCAATGAAAGTAAATATTCAAAACCAGAGAGTCATCATTAGGCCAAATCAATACCAACGTTAACGTTGATACAGCGCTTCAAGTGTACTTGAGGCAATCGAGTTGCTGTTGATCATAAAGCCTACTAATGCGCCTGAGCTGTTGGGCGTGACGTCTAGTTTGTCCACCGATAAAGCGTGTACGGTAAATTGATAACGGTGGGCTTTGTCGCCTGCTGGGGGGCACGCACCACCGAAACCTTGGAACCCGTAATCATTTTCTATTTGTACGCTGGTCTTGGGGGCTGTTTGGGCGTTGAGGTCGCCTGCGCCGGTGYTTAATTCATGCGTGCTTGCGGGTAGGTTGACGATTTGCCAGTGCCACCAACCACTGCCCGTGGGAGCGTCTGGGTCGTAGGCGGTAATCGCAAAGCTCTTGGTCGCCTTAGGCGCACCCGACCAGCTGAGGTGAGGGGAGTGATTTTTGCCGTTGCAACCGAAGCCGGTGAACTCCTGGCTTTTAGGCATTAATTCCCCGTCGTTGATGTCGCGGCTGGATATCTTAAAGTTGTCGCACATGGCCTGACTTGAGACGCCCATGCAGATTATAAGCGGGATCACCTTGTTCATACGTAAGTCCTTTGGTACTGGTTGAAATCGGTCATTAGTATGTCTGATGTTCGAATCGAAAGGTCGCCTTTATCCGTCAGTTTCTCGCCCTAAGCGGTCAAATGGGTTTGCTTTAGTTTAATGGGCGTTAAACCAAAGCGATCTTTAAACTTCTCAGTAAAGCGCGATTGAGATTGATAGCCGCATTGTTCTGAAATCGTGGCGATGGGCAAGCGGGTGGTTTGCAGTAGGTGCATGCCGTACCCGAGCCGAACCCGTCTTAGTAAATCACTAAAGTTAGTGCCTTCTGCTTGTAGCTTGCGTCTTAACGTCGATTCACTCATGGCCAGCGCTTGACTGACGTCTTGAATATTCCATCGCAGCGATGGGTTGTCTCTAAATAAATCCACCAGCTTATGATTAATTTTTGATTGTTGCGCGACTGAATGAACGTACCGGTAGCCTTGCAGATAAAGCAGTTGGATAAGTTCTTTTCGGCGTAAGCCCCACATCTCTTTGGGTGCCTGTGTGCTCCATTCAACCAGTTGCGTTGCGCATTGCACGAGTGCTGAATTTTGTTCACCGATAAAATACTCGGGAGTCGGGTGACTGCTTTCAACCAAAGCTTTTAGCGAAGCGCTGTTTCGATCTTGGGGCAATAAGTGACTGCAGTCCAGTTCACTGGGATCAAACTCTATAAACAGAGACATAAATCCTTGCGAGCTAGGGATGTTGCTAAGGGTAATGTCTGGAGTGGCGGGAATAAAAACAAATTGACCTTCCTTGCAACTGATCGCTGGGTCGTCGCCCAGTTGTTTTTCGCCTTTTAAAATTAAAACTAATATTGGTTTTAATAAGGGCACGGACCGTAGGTGTTGTCGTTGCTTACAAGCGTAGATGGCAAASGGGCGTTCTTGAGTGGAGAGCGAGGTGGCTGCTATCGTGCGTATTAAATCTTGCATGGCGAGTAATGTTATATAGATCTTGGGGTGTGAAAGTGACACGAAACACGTGGTTTTAAAAATGAGCCAGTGCATTCAGTGAGTCGATGTTAATTTGATATCGGAGAAGGCAGGAATTGACTTCGTGCACGTATTTTATTGATGCCCGCATTATAAGCCGTTTAGCAATTCATGTGAAATAATCAAGACTGCTTGGTCTTGATTGCGCGCTCCTGCTGTCTTGTCTTGATGTGTCGTTTCTGAGTGCCGTTGTTTCGATTGTGAATAATACCAAATCTGTTTTCTTGTAATAATGCGTACTAGCGAGCATGAAGTGCTTGGGATAGGATAGAAACGCTGCCAAGGGATTGAGTATTTATTTATCAGAGCATAATTTAAGGGAATAAGCATGTTATTGATTGAAAGGATCAAACAGTCATTGGAGGTCTTGTTTGAACAGGACGACGCGTGGCCGAATTTATTGAGCCATCATGGTTGGCCCATTAGTTTGGCCGACTTACAAAGTATGTCGACTGACCAGTTAGAGTCCGCGTTACTGAGTACCGAACTAAAAGTGGATCGCTCGCTCACCGGCTTTAAAGATTTTATATCAAACTCTGAACGCTTGGTGTCTCCGGGGAAACCCTTCGCCAGTCTACTGTATCATGCATTGGCGTCCCCCCACGTCATTGAGCAAGCGGACGGTTTTGAAATAAAAATATTCCCCAGTATTGCGGTCATTGAGGACGTAGAGAATTATATTTACGCGGCGAGAAAAGCCAGCCTCGAACAAATCATGATCGATGCAAGTACGCTGGCAGGAGAAGATCGTGCTCGCTTAGAGTTCGCGGTGTGTTCGTTTAGTGCGGAGTATCGTCCGCAACCAGCAACCGTTCAATTAACACACGCGGATCATTGTTATTCGCGTACTGGCGTGGCTCGCGTAGGCACCAGTGAAGCCTATTATAATCCGCAACTACGTGGTTTTTCTGTTTTTAAAGAAGGCGATGATGCCCATCAAATTCGAGTCCTGCCTTGTCGTTATGCTGCCTACCTTTCCGTTAAGCTTCGGGATAAGAAGAAATTATTTGGCCCCGTCAATTCCTTAAAYCAAACKGGGCAAGATGAGCAAATCGACTTTTGGGTGCCCTTGCATAAATTATTTGATGGTGAGGAATGTGTTCAAGGCTTGAATTTAAAAGTTGAGCAACAGGCGACGCTCTACAATCAAAAACTTGAAAAATTATCGACGTTATTGCGGGATAAAGATTTATCGACCACCAGTGATGCGCAATTACTTCGCAGTCCTTTTCGAGTGAGTGAAGGCATTGCGAGTTTCTCTGATGCTGAGATTTGGGGGCAGGGAGTACTGAGTCCGAACCCCCATCCATTGGTCTCCCAGACCAAGGATGACAATGACGCGTTTGTTAATTTTCGAGCGCCGGCCATGGGCTCGGCGGGGTTTTCGGATGCTTTCTCCCCCAGTCTCTTGCTTGATATTAATAGTACCAGTGAAGGACGGCTTCGACCTGCACCGGAATTCGTGCACGTGCGTGACCAAGTAGAAGACGATGGATCGGTGACTAATTTAAGTGATCAGGCGAATGTCGTCGCGTTAGCAACTAAAGGGGGGTACCAAGCATTACACTATTCTGATTATGCTGGCGATGGTTGGGTTACGCCGACCGTAACGGATCTCAATGAAAATAAACCGCTTGGGCTTAATGGCAATGCGTTTGGAATACAAAGCGCGTTCTCTATCGTGTCAGCCCCCGATTTTTTCCCAAAAGTGCGCCAGCGCCAAGTGTATGAGTGGTGGCAAAGCGAAGTGCCTGAACAAAATGAACAAGGCAAGCTACCTCGCTGGTGGGCTTGGCTGGTGGATAATGGGCATTGGTCCAGTGTCTGGCGCGCGCCTCCTAATCCTTTATCCGATGAACGCGTAGCGGCCAATATCCAGCTGCCTGATACGCCGTTTAATGCCGATGATGTTTCAGTGACTGCGATTGTGTCGCTGTTGCAAGATGAACGCGTTGCTGCTGCGGTGACCACCCCAGTCGTGGAGCCTGATCCTCCGCCTCGCCGACGTAGATTGCGACGGCGGTTTGCGCGTCTAGAACGAATGCGGTTAGCGTTGATCGCTCAAATGCAAACCGAGGAGGAGGCGCGGGATCAAGTATCGATCGCCCCTCCCGCTGAAAAAATACCCTTTGCAGCACGTAACACCTATTTGCCTGATGCCGCCTCAGGGATATTTGCGCCGGGTTGGGATGTAAGCGTTGATAGCGTGGATTCGACCGTACATTTGGCCGCCTACGGGCTGGGAAGTCCGTTTCCTGAAGACGCGAAGCTGTGTGCGGCATTAAGTACTTTTTGGCCCGCCGCAGCGCCGGACAGCACCCGTAACTACTTTAATGTCCCTCGAACCCGTGCCGGCAGTATTGTCCCCCTAACGGATTCGGAAACTGGGGTAGGCGAGGGCGCGTTGGCTTGGGATGGCGTGCCAGGGCCGCAGGTCGTGAGTGCTAATTCTGAGCAACTGGTGGTGGAGTACCCCGACTACCCGCGTGTGGATTACACCAAAAATGCGCTGGAAGGGAAATTCTCCATTGATAAAACCAGTCGAATTACATTAGAGGAATACAAGCGGCGAATGGTGGCGACGTTAAGAATGTATCGCGCTATAGGCAAGATTAGTAGTAAGGATGAAGCGCATATTTTGTCGTTCCAGAAAGTGGCTACCGATCTTGCTGAATTGGAGTTGGCACAAGAGCGCAGCGCGATTGAATTACAAGGCCCTGTGTATCGCTTTCAAGGCTTTAATAACCAGGTGGATGGCAGTGACAATGTCTCGGCACCTGAAGCGGTGGGTGAAAGCCAACAACGTGCACAATACCAAGTGACAGAGACATGGACGGTGTTTGTTGGCTCTGGCGATCATGTCTTAATACGCACGCAAGATGGGGATGGCTCGGTACGAGTCAGAAACTGGCAAGCGTTGAATGTCTAAGGGGACGACTGTTGATCGCTTATGTTGACCGCTTATGTTGATAGCCTCAGTGTCTGAGGCCAGAGTTGATGCCAGAGTTGATGCCAGAGTCGATGCCAGAGTCGATGCGGATGTATTAATTATYGGTGCCGGCCCAGCCGGTAGTGCCGCAGCCATCAGTGCTCGTCAGGCTGGTCTCAGTTGCATCGTTATTGAAAAGCAAGAATTCCCCAGGCACAAGCCTGGGGAATCTTTGCATCCCGGTATTCAGCCGTTATTGAATAAATTAGGCGTTGAGCACACCATTCTGAAAGGGGGTTTTCTTCGCTACTCAGGCATTCATATTGTCAGTAACGGGCCATCAACAACGTCTACGTTCGAGCCGTTTGGCGAAGATGAACACGGGCCTTGGCGAGGGTTTCAAATTCCAAGGGAGCGATTCGATCAAATACTCCTGGCGCGCGCTCAAGCATTGGGGGCGTTAATTAAGCAGCCTTGTCGAGCCACAGGTGTTATTCAGGAAGGCGATCGCGTCGTCGGTCTTGAGACTGACCTGGGGCCAATACGCGCTCGATTTATCATTGATGCTGCGGGCGCGAGCCATTGGCTATCGAAGAAACTCAATAACCCCCTAGAAAAAGTCAGTGATACTTTTCGTGCACGCTATGGCTATGTGCTGAATGACCAAGCCACTGTATTTCCTGAGCCTGAATTTAAAATGCTTGAAGGGCAATGGCAATGGATTGCGCGCGTGTCACCACGCTTAATCCATTGGACGCGCTTAGATCTCTTGAAGCACGCCGAGCATTCCAGGCAGCCCAGCGATAGCCTCGCTACAGAGGACCGCTTACCCCCTGAAGCGTTAAGGCAGTATCCGTCGGAAGGGAAGGTCATGGGTGCAGATGTGACCTGGCGTAAAGCCCGCTCACTGGCTCAGAAGAACTATTTCCTGGTTGGTGATGCCGCCTGTGTGCTGGACCCAAGCTCGTCCCATGGTGTCTTAAAAGCCTTAATGACGGGCATGTATGCCGTTAATYTAATTAATAACGTACGTCATAAAAAGCTYACTCAAGAMGCYTCGAGTAGYATTTACAATCAATGGWTAGGGGAGTGGTTCGAAGCAGATCGGCTTAGGCTCAATGAGTTTTATCAGCAGGCCAATCCTAAAACAGCCATAATGGCCTCAGCGGCCACCCCCTAATCACTTGCTCGGTTAATTCAGCAAAATAATGCTGTTCTATAATTCCGCCCTCGATCGTTTCCTGTATCGCTAATGTGTAGGCTCGAGTTGTAAGTCACTCATYCATAGAGTGTTTGYAGRCWTTWTKGMGCTGTCGCAGAAAAGCCTTTTTTCTAACCTCGAAATTAGTAGAATACAACAACTCAATTTCTGTGGATCAAAATWGTATGAAAACAAGAATTACAGAGCTTTTTGGTATCGAACACCCGATTTTATTGCCTGGCATGAGCTGGGTGGCTGAACCGGAAATAGCCGCTGCAGTGAGTGAGGCAGGAGGGTTAGGGATTCTGGCTTGTGGACATCTATTGCCAGAGCAAACCCGTGAAGCGATTGAAAAAGTAAGGTCTTTAACGGATAAGCCGTTTGGCGTGGGGCTTACCTTGCTCTACCCTACGGCACGGCAAAATGCACAAATCGTTGCTGAGCTAGAAGTCCCGGTGGTGAATTTCTCATTAGGTAAAGGCGAATGGTTGGCGCCGATGATTCATCAGTACGGCGGGAAGGTGATCGCTACCGTGATCAATGAAAAGCATGCCTTTGCGGCGCAAAGAAACGGGGCGGATGCCTTGCTAGTGACTGGGCATGAAGCGGCGGCTCACGGCGGTGACGTGACATCCTTGGTGTTGATTCCGGCTTTAGCCAATAAAGTCGACATTCCCATTGTCGCCACCGGTGGTTTTGGAAATGGCCAGGGGCTTTTGGCCGCATTATCTTTGGGGGCTGAGGCGGTGGCTATGGGGTCTCGATTTGCGGCTTCAAAGGAAAGCCCTGTGCATGAACGGACTAAGCAAGCCATCATGGATAAAAGCGCGCCCGATACCATCTATACTGATCGCTTCGATGGCATTAATTGTCGCGTGATGAAAACCCCGGGGGCTGAGAAGTCCATTGCTATTGGGGAGAGCGTGCCTAAAAATCAATTGGCTGGTCACGCAATGAATGCGTTTAAATCGCTATCCTTGGCAATTCATGACGGTGATTTGGATGAAGGCGTTCAGTTGATTGGACAAGTACAAGGCTTAATTGATGATGTACCCAGTTGTGCAGACATTATTAAACGAGTAATGAATGAAGTGGAACAAACACTTTCGAGAATTAACGGCTTGATGGAGGCAGACTAGTCAGTGACTAGGGATTTACATGAGTAATGAATTGAACTACAAAACCAACCCTTTAAATGGGGTGAGTTTAAAAAACCTGTTGGTCGAAATCGTAGAGCACTACGGCTTCGACATTCTTTATGCGTATATGAGTATTAATTGCTTTAAAACCAACCCGAGTGTTGGTTCGAGTATTAAATTCCTTAAAAAAACTGATTGGGCGCGAGAAAAAGTGGAAGCGTTCTATTTGTATGAATATAGGAACATGCCCCGAGCATCGTCCGAGCAGTTTTTRCTGCCCCCAAGGGATCGCATTATTCCTGATGGCGACGTACCCGGTGAGCCTACCGAGTTAAGCTTGGAAGCCGCCGAAGAGCAACGAGAAAGTCGTGCTCTGCGATGGGC
>NVVB01000060.1 GCA_002402085.1 Gammaproteobacteria bacterium | reverse complement strand
TGGCCTCCTCGGGTGAATAATTTCTAATGATATGAAAGGCATAGAGAAAGGTGTTGGTATTCGCTGAGGTTAATCTTTAGTGGCTTGTTTCGATGTATTTCGTATTGCCAGTAGGAAGGAGTTTAGTCGTTGGCTTCTATCTGTTGAGGCCGTGTTTCCTAGGGGTCCAGCAAATTATTGGACTTCCCTGATATATCAATAATAAAAATAGGGGTATCTGCTCCAATGTCTAAAGTTTTTGATGACTTTAAAAAGTTGGTTGAGTAGAATGCTCCGCAATTTTGAAGGTTTCTGTATTGGATCTAAGTTTATTAAAAATACATAACTCGGTGAGGCTGCTATATTTTTAGGGGGGATGATTACCCTAAAATTTAGCAGTTTGCGGTGGTTTACGTTTGCTAAAGACATTGTTTTCCGGGCTCTGTCCTAAATACACTGTTTCGAAGTTGGTTTCCTGAGCGCAATGGATCAAGATCTATTGTGTGAAATCAAGTCGTGTAAAACCAGTTTGTGTTAATGTCGCCGCTACTCCCAATAACAAGAAAAAGGTATCGATGGCAGGGTGAAATTGTTTTCACCTTAGCTCCTTTAAGATTTTGAATGGTTTTTGGACAAAGACTGAAGCCTAATGGATGCGGATTAATAGTAGAGAGAATAAAATATGAGTGGTGGTGAGAAAAGGTTTGAACTGTCGGAGGCCGATCAGGGCCGACGCACATTGCTAACGGGCGTAACTGCTTTGTTAGGCGCAATTGGGGGAGCCGCTTGGTTAACTCCATTTTTGAAGTCATGGCAGCCGAGTGCAAAAGCACGTGCTGCGGGTGCACCGATCACTGTTGATCTGACTAAATTAAAAACAGATCAGTTGTTTAAGACTGAATGGCGCGGTAAGCCCATTTACATCTTAAAACGCAGCCAGGAAATTATCGCCAATCTTAAAGGGGATAAGGATCATTTGAGAGACCCAGAGTCTACTGAAGAGCAGCAACCTGGATACGCTCAGAATGATTTACGTTCTCTTAAGCCAGAATTAATGGTTTTAGAGGGTGTGTGTACTCATTTGGGCTGCGCACCTAAGACGCGTATGGATGATGGTGGTGAAGGAGAGTTCGATGGCTTCTTCTGCCCATGTCACGGTTCCAAGTTTGATTTTGCAGGACGCGTTTATAAGGGGGTGCCAGCACCTTCTAATATGGTAGTGCCTCCTTACAGCTATAAAGATGATGGCACCGTAGTAGTCGGTGTTGATCAAGAGGAGATTGGTTAATGTCTAAAATTGTTGATTTAAGTGCAGACGCTTTAGGCTGGGTTGACGAGCGTCTACCTGTGGTAAAAGCGTTTAAAACTCACATGAGTGAGTACTATGCGCCGAAGAACTTTAACTTCTGGTATTACTTTGGCGTGCTAGCCATGGTGGCTCTAGCAATCCAAATCATGAGTGGTATTTGGCTGATGATGTTTTACACGCCAAGTATTGAGTTGGCGTTTGATTCTATCGAATACATCATGCGAGATGTGCCGGGCGGTTGGTTTATCCGTTACATGCATGAAGTAGGCGCGACGTTCTTCTTCTTAGTCATCTATTTGCATATCTTCCGAGCCTTGCTTTACGGATCGTACCAACGACCTCGTGAGTTGGTGTGGATAATGGGCATGGTGATTTACATCGCTTTAATGGCTGAAGGATTCTTCGGTTATGTATTGCCGTGGGGCAACATGTCTTTCTGGGCCGCTAAGGTAATTATCTCCTTGGTAGGGGCAGTGCCTTACATTGGTGAAAGCCTTCAAATATGGGTTCAAGGAGATTTCTTGATCTCTGACTCCATTTTGCATAAGTTCTTTGCGTTCCACGTAATGTTGGTGCCGCTAGTCATTATTGTTGTGGTGTTTGTTCATCTAGTTGCGCTGCACCAAGTGGGTTCTAATAACCCTGATGGTGTCGACATTAAAGCCAAGAAAGATGCTGACGGGATTCCGTTGGATGGCATTCCTTTCCATCCTTACTACACCGTGCATGATTTAGTACCGATGGTTATCTTCATGATGCTGTTTTTTGCTGCGATATTCTTCTTCCCTGATGGCTGGGGGTTTTTCCTAGAAACACCTAACTTCATCGAAGCGAATATCTTGAATACGCCTGAGCATATTACGCCGGCTTGGTATTACACGCCTTTCTACGCGATGCTGCGTGGTGTCACCATTGACTTCTTCGGTGTGAGTGCAAAATTCTGGGGCTTAGTGGTAATGGGCGCTGGCATGATGATTCTAATCTTGCTTCCTTGGTTGGATCGTAGCCCGGTTAAATCCATGCGCTACAAAGGGATGGCCAGCAAAACAATGTTATTGTTGTTCACCTTCAGTGCTTTAGCGCTAGGTGTGTTGGGTGTGAAGCCTGCGGATTGGGCGCCTTACTGGGTGACTCCGCTATTAACCATAGTTTATTTTAGTTATTTCGTGTTTATGCCTATATACACAAGCTTGGAAAAAACTAAACCCGTACCAGATCGCGTTACGATGGGAGCAGGGCATTGAGAAAGATAATCAGTACATTAATATTGTGTGTTATGGCCCCTCTAGGCTTTGCCTCTAGCGGTGTTGAACTGAAGTCAGTTGATTTTGATATTCAGGACAACGATTCACTTTATCGTGGCGCAAAGCTGTATGTTCAAAACTGCTTGGCCTGTCATTCAGGTAAGTACATGCGGTATGAACGGATCGGAGAAGATCTTGAGCTGACAGAGCAGGAAGTCAGAGATAACTTAATGATCAACACCGATAAGCTTTTGGACACGATGAAGTCTTTCGTAAGCACGGAAGTTACCACTGAGTTCTTCGGTGTAGAGCCACCTGACTTGACACTTCATGCACGCTACCGTGGTTCGGATTGGATCTATAGCTATCTTGAAGGGTTTTATGAAGATGAGTCTCGCCCCATGGGTTATAACAACCATGTGTTGCCAGGGGTGAACATGCCTTTCGTGATGGCTTCCTTGAAAGAGACTATGAGTGCAGAAGATTACGATAATGCGCTTGTGGATTTAACCAACTACATGACGTACATGGCTGAGCCTATTCGGCCTTACCGTGAGCGCATGGGTAAGTGGGTTCTGCTTTTCCTCTTCGTGATATTAATTCCAGTTTGGATGTTGAAAAACGTTTATTGGAAAAATATCCACTAGCCTAAACACTAGTGAGTAGTTTTAAAAAGCCTCGATGAGTTTTGCTCATCGGGGCTTTTTTTATGGGCGTAGAATTGGCGTGGAAGCGGCTTTTACCTTGGTTGGAAAGAGTTGATGTGAGTTGGCTTATGGGCTGGTTTTGGTAAGCGCTCGGTATGCCTAAGAACCTGTTTAATTGAGGGTGCCTCGATAGGTTCGTTCACTTAATTTCAATAGAGGCTTTGCTGAGGGCGCGGCTGGTTGGGCCCGCCACCGTCTATGCTGGCGCTAGAGGCGCTGTAATCGAGGCTCTGTAATTGGAGCGCGGTATTTCAAGGGCTGTGTTTGACGTGGTGATTTATGTGGCGGGAAAGTACTGCGTGGAGGTCGGCTCAATCGAGCTTGATGTTACTTCGGTGGGGTTGCTTCAGAGGGGAGGACCTACCCCGAGTTTACTCGGGGCGTGATTTTGTTGAGTGTTATTGTTCGTCGCCTTTACGACGATAACGGTTTAGTCCCCAGGGGCTGGATTTATCTTTCGCTTGTGCTTTTGTTGAGGTTTTTACTGGAGCGTCGTCGATATTGATATCGACTTGGATTTCGTTGTTGTCTATTTCGATGTCGCCGATGTCTACTTTGATATCATCTATATTGCTGGGTAATTCGAAATTTGTAATAGGGGGTTTCGAAGTGGCTCTTTCTAGTTGCTGAAGAGGACTTGAGGTCCGCGACCCTAGTGCAGATTCCTTAGCCTTCATCTCTTTGGCTTTCATTTCCTGCGCTTGCATCTCTTTAGCCTTCATCTCCTTGGCTTTCATTTCCTGTGCTTGCATCTCTTTAGCCTTCATCTCCTTGGCTCTCATTTCCTGTGCTTGCATCTCTTTAGCCTTCATCTCTTTGGCTCTCATTTCCTGTGCTTGCATCTCTTTAGCCTTCATCTCTTTGGCTTTCATTTCAAGTGCCTGCATTTCTTGAGCCTTCATCTCTTTGGCTTTCATTTCCTGCGCTTGCATCTCTTGAGCCTTCATCTCTTTGGCTTTCATTTCTTGAGCCTTCATCTCTTTGGCTTTCATTTCTTGAGCCTTCATCTCTTTGGCTTTCATTTCCTGGGATGAGGTTCCTTTAGGGGGTGATGATTCAAAAGGTCTTGAGGGCGCGGGAAAGGTTTTGATGGTGATGGGCTGTTCTATTGTTGGCGACTCTTCGGATTGCTCGGGTTCTTGATAGAAAAGGCCGCGTCTGGGTCTAGTTTTAGGCGTTGCAGTGCGAGGTAATGCGTTTACCGGTGCAATGATTGGGGGTGCGACAACTGGAAGAGGCGCGATCTCGGGTCGAGGTGCTCTAGCGCGCGGTGTTAGGCGGTTTGAGTTATCAGTTTCCGCTACTGGGGTTTGTTCGTCGGTTGTTGATTGTGGGGTTTGAGACGGCAAGCGATTGGTCACTCTGGGCCCAAGACGAGTTAATTCGCTCTTGATTTTGCCCAGGACGTAGTCAGTTGATTTCTGTGCAGTGTCGAGATAGTGAGTGGTGTATTTACCTTCGGGAGATCCTAGACGGAAGGTGCCTTGTTGTGCGCCAAGGCTGACTGGCAAGATTAGTTTTTTGCCCACGAATAAACTGGGGTATTGTTTACTGTCCATGGCCACGTCGCCGGTTTTAGTGACCAGCATAAAGCGTGTTTCGGCTTGAGGAACGACTTGATTAGAGTCACCGCTTTTTCCAAAAAGCCCAGAGCCTGCGTAGCTCAGCTCAACTTGTAAGATGCCAATGGCGTCTACGCCGAGTTGCTCGCAAAGGGCACGAATGTATTTTTTCTCAAAGGGGTTGTAGTCGTTTCTTGCCACCAGTGTAGGCACATACGCCAAGCCCTCTTTAAGGACCCAAGGGGAGCGTTTAGAATCCTGTTTGAGCGGCGCGATGGTGATAGGTGTTTGGGTGAGCCAGGTTGAGGACGGCACGATTTGCCAAATATTAAGCGCTTGTAAGGTTTGCTCGGCACTGGTGAGTAAATCGGTGAGTAGGAATTGCTGGGCATCGAGTTGATGGCGATCGAGCTGATATTGGTTGTCGACATTGGTGCGTGAAGTGCCGTTGGCGAGGGCGATGTCTTTACTTGCATAAACGCTAACCAGGGCAATACGGTCAACGGTTTCAAGCGCGCCTGTTTCTAACATAGTGGTGCAGGCGCTTAAAACCCAACTGGTAATGATTAGAACGACTATTTTTTTCATGTTGCACTGCATCTCCGCGTCGTGAGCTCTGTGTTGCTCGGGCGTTGTTATCGTATTTGAGGAATTAAGGTTTATTGCAACGCATGCAAGGGGCCTTATTCGGTTGCCTTAACAAGGCGTTGGGTTGATTCTTGTCTGTAAATTGTTTTTATTTAATGGGCTAGGGTCAGGGTTTCTTAATTTAGCCCGGATGATCGAGTTTAAATAGTCTTTGTTGGGTGCTTTTATTCACAAAAATCCACTATTTTGGCTTGGGTTAACTTTGGCATCGGCTGCAAAACACGGTGGAGCGTTTGCTGATGCGGATTTCCTTTAAGGTTCTCTGACACTTAACGCAAGGTTTGCCACTTTGACCATAGACCTTTAGCTCTTGCTGGAAGTAGCCGGGCTTACCGTCACCCCCCACGAAATCCTTGAGTGTCGTACCGCCTTTTTCAATGGCTGTACTGAGCACGGTCTTAATCTCTTGAGCTAAGCGCTGGTATCGGTTGCGAGAGATGCTGCCTGCCTGTCTGCGGGGGTCTATGCCGGCGTTAAATAAGGACTCGTTGGCATAGATGTTACCCACTCCGACGACATTATGAGCGTCCATAATGAAGGATTTGACGGGCACTTTTTTCTTTCGCGAGAGGGCAAAAAGGTGATCGCCTGTAAAGTCTTGTTCCAGGGGTTCGGGGCCTAATTGCTTGAGCAGCTTATGTTGGCATGGATCTCCGGTACTGTACAGTATCGCGCCAAATCGACGGGGGTCGTTGTACCTTAGGCGATAGCCGTTGGATAGCATGATGTCGACATGGTCGTGTTTCTCCGGTGGCGTGGCGTCTTGAATGATGCGTAGGCTGCCAGACATGCCCAAATGAATGATTACATAAAATTGTTCGCAGTGAATTAGCAGGTATTTGGAGCGCCGAGTAACGTGGCTGACCTTTTGCCCGAGTAAGGTCGATTCAAATTCAGGAGGAATGGGCCAGCGTAGGCGTCGTTCCCGAACTTCAAAGCCGGTGAGTGTTTGCTGCGTGACGTAGGGCGCTATGCCTCTTCGGGTGGTCTCAACTTCAGGGAGTTCGGGCACTGGGCTGTCTCGTGGTTATGAATGTAGTTCGGCATACTTAACTGCGGGGTGGTTGAGTGACGGTGGTACTTCTTGAGCGGGTCTTGTAGGCGCGCGTGTTAGGTCAATTACTTGGCCTTGGTATCGCGTCATGGTTAAGTCGCCGTCACTCAGAGGCCATTAATTTAGACTCTTTCAATCAGCTTAAAGTTGGCTACAATAACGCCCTTGTAGAGTATTCAGCAACCACTTTTTAAGCCCAATGATCTGCTTTATGACCGGTCACTTGTGGATTAGTTGCGTTCTTTTCTGATTACTATGCCGATCACTAGACCGATCTCTATGCCAAGCACGCATAACTAAGCAGACATATTACTGAGGCGAAAGCGAAGCATGATTTTAGGCGTTGATACTGGCGGTACGTTTACCGATTTTGTTGTGCATGACGGCGTACGCCTGAGAATCCATAAGGTGTTGTCGACACCGGATAATCCGGATCAAGCAATTATGACGGGTATCCGTGAGCTGGGGCTTCAGTCTGTGTTGGATGCGGGTGACTTGCGGGTGATTCATGGCAGTACTGTGGCGACCAATGCGGCCTTAGAGGGCAAGGGCGTGAAAACTGCGTACGTGACGAATTACGGCTTTAAGGATCTTTTGCATATCGGTCGTCAGACGCGCGCGGAGCTTTATAATTTACAGCCCGTTGATAACCCGTTCCCGCAACCATTCGATCATTGTTTTGAAGTGGGTGGGCGTATTGATTGCCAGGGCAATGTCCTGGAGCCTTTGACTGAAAGCGAGTTGCAAGGCTTGGTCAAAAAAATTGAGGCGTTAAAGCCTGAGTCCGTGGCGATTAATCTATTGTTTTCTTTTTTAGACGATGAGTCTGAGCGCCGTATCGAGCAAGCGCTGCCTAGCGGCTTATTTATCAGCCGCTCCTCTGCGGTTCTCGCTGAGTACAAGGAGTACGAACGAGGGGTGGCGACTTGGCTTAATGCTTGGCTTGGTCCGTTGATGCAGCGYTATATCGATTCGTTAATGGCGCAGTTAGCGCCCTCGAAACTAACGATTATGCAGTCGTCAGGGGGCACCATTGATGCGCTTCAAGCGAGTCAGAATGCGGTGCGCTTGCTGTTGTCCGGTCCGGCCGGCGGCTTGGCGGCGGCCAAACAGATCAGTGTTGAGTGTCAACAGGAGCGTCTAATTACCTTTGATATGGGCGGCACGTCCACGGACGTATCGCTAGTGCACGGGGATTTGGCGTTGACCAATGAGGGCCAAATCGGTCGTTTTCCGGTGGCGGTACCGATGGTGGATATTCATACCATCGGCGCTGGGGGGGGCTCCATTGCGGTTATAGACCAAGGCGGCTTGTTGCAAGTGGGGCCTCAGTCGGCGGGTGCGAACCCTGGCCCGGCGTGTTATGGGCTAGGAGGTCTGGCGGCTACGGTTACTGATGCCAATACAGTGCTGGGTCGGTTGCGACCGGCGTATTTTTTAGGGGGGCATATGCGTTTGGATCTTGATGCGGCGACTCAAGCGATTGCTGGTTTAGCGGAGGCGATGGGTTTAAGTGTTGAAGAGGCCGCGTTAGGGGTGATTCAAATTGCTGATGAAAAAATGGCCCGTGCATTACGGGTGATCTCGGTAGAACGAGGGCATGACCCGGCGCAGTTTAGTGTGTGTTGTTTCGGTGGCGCGGGCGGGCTGCACGTGTGTAGTGTGGCCGATAGTTTGGGTACGACCCGGGCGATTGTGCCGGCCAATGGCGGCGTGTTATCGGCATTGGGCATGTTGGTGGCGCCTCGGGAGCGTCAGTTATCGTTGACTAAGACCGGCTTGGTTGAGCGCTTTTCTACCAGTGAGATCGAGGGTTGCCTCGACGTATTGAGTGCGCGTGGCGTGCAAGAGTTGCTAGCTGAGGGCGTGGAGGAAAAAGACATGACCGTGACGGCTAGCCTGGATGTACGTTATGCCGGGCAATCTCACTCGCTCAACGTGGCATGGCAGGGTATTGATGAGGTCACTGAGCAGTTTCACTGCTTGCACCAGGCTCGCTACGGCCATCGATTAGACATTGCCGTGGAGTTGGTCAGTCTTCGGGTCAAACTCACCGCGCCGGCGCCAGGCCAGGATTGCTTTACTCAATTGGAGTCGTGCGCCCCGATTGATTTTGATGCTGGGCGTCAGGCGGAGGTTGAGCCGGCCATCGCCATTGAACGAATTGATTTGTATGGCCAAGTGGCGCAAACCCCGGTGTATCAGCGTAGCGCTCTGGTGGTGAATCAATGCTTAAATGGCCCCGCTTTAATTGTTGAGGATGTCTCTACCACGTGGTTGGCGTCGGGTTGGCAGGCCCTGGTGGATGATTACGGGCACCTGCATTTACTGAAGGGTTAATGATTGATTATGCGGGCTTTTTAACGTCTGGGGTGACAGCCTTGATGAATACAATGGCCTAACTTGAGTCAATTTATAGGCTTTACGCTGGGTTCAGTGGGGCACCACTACGACAGGGTGCCGGTGCACATGGCCATGATTGGTCTAGTCTCATCAATGCTCGTGTCACAAAGTAGGTTTCTTTGTAAAGATTAGTGTCGATAATTCGTATGGAGAGGGTGGCTGGTGTATACTCCGCCGGCAAAATAATCTGGATTAAGGTTAGTTTTTAATATTTACAGATGTCGGTAGAGCTGAGCGGAGGGTGCTGAGCGCTGGATGTCGAAACAAAGCGTTAAGGTGCCCCTGTGATTGAGAAAATTCGAAATATCGCCATTATTGCCCATGTTGACCATGGCAAAACCACTCTCGTAGACCAACTGCTTCAGCAGTCGGGAACTTTAGGTGATCGTGCTAAAGACATTGAACGGGTGATGGATTCCAATGACTTGGAAAAAGAACGCGGTATTACTATTTTGTCCAAAAATACCGCCATTCGCTGGAACGGTTACCGCATTAATATCGTAGACACCCCGGGCCATGCCGATTTTGGTGGCGAGGTTGAGCGTGTATTGTCCATGGTAGATTCGGTTCTACTGTTGGTCGACGCGGTTGATGGCCCCATGCCTCAAACCCGTTTTGTAACGCAAAAAGCTTTTGCTCAAGGCTTGAAGCCGATTGTTGTTATTAACAAAATCGACCGAGACGGTTCTCGGCCTGATTGGGTTGTGGACCAAGTATTTGATCTGTTTGATAACTTGGGCGCGACTGACGAGCAGTTAGATTTCCCCATTATTTATGCCTCTGCGTTGGAAGGATTCGCCGGTCTTGATTTAGAGACTATGGGCGACAATATGGAGCCTTTATTTCAAGCGGTGATTGATAAAGTAGAGCCTCCTAAGGTGGACTCTACTGGCCCGTTCCAAATGCAAATCAGCTCCTTGGACTACAACAGTTACGTGGGCGTTATTGGAGTAGGTCGTGTTGCTCGAGGCATGGTTAAGACCAATATGCAGGTTAAGGTCGTGGGCGCAGACGGCACTAGTCGTAGCGCTAAAGTATTGCAGATCATGGGTAACCTCGGTTTAGAGCGTGTGCCCATGGACGAAGGTGAAGCCGGCGATATTATTTGTATTACAGGCATCGATAAATTAAATATTTCCGATACTATTTGTGATCCTAGCTGTGAAGAAGCGTTGCCTCCGCTGTCAGTGGATGAGCCTACGGTGAGCATGACTTTCCAAGTCAACAACTCGCCGTTTGCCGGGCTTGACGGTAAGTACGTTACTTCACGAAATATTAAAGATCGCTTGGATCGAGAGTTGATTCATAACGTGGCATTGCGCGTTGAAGACACCGGCAGCCCCGATCGATTTAAAGTATCAGGCCGTGGTGAGTTACATTTGTCTGTATTGATCGAAACCATGCGTCGTGAAGGTTTTGAAATGGGCGTATCACGTCCTGAAGTTATATTGCGCGAAATCGACGGTAAGACCCAAGAGCCTTACGAGTCAGTGACTGCGGATGTTGAAGAAGTGCATCAAGGCGGCGTGATGTCTGAGTTGGGTTTACGTAAAGCCGAACTAAAAGACATGATTCCCGATGGYAAAGGCCGCGTACGWTTGGATTACCTTGTACCTTCGCGGGGTTTGATTGGCTTCCGGTCTCAGTTTATGACGTTGACTTCCGGAACAGGGATTTTAACCAGTACTTTTGAGCATTACGGACCGCTTAAATCGGGTGACGTGGCTAAGCGCCAAAACGGTGTGTTGGTATCAATGGTCAAAGGTAAGGTATTGGCCTTTGCATTGTTTAACTTGCAAGAGCGTGGCCGCTTATTCATCGGGCCTAACATTGATGTCTATGAAGGCATGATTGTAGGGCTGCATTCCAGAAATAATGATTTGGCAGTGAACCCGACTAAAGCCAAGCAATTGACTAACGTTCGTGCCTCGGGCACTGATGAAGCGATTGTATTGTCGGTGCCTACAACGCATACCCTAGAGCAATCGTTAGAGTTTATTGCGGAAGATGAGTTGGTTGAAGTAACGCCTAACCATATTCGTCTACGTAAAAAGCTATTAACTGAGACTGAGCGTAAGCGCGCTGGACGTTCTGGCTCTTAAGTCACTGCATTGAATAAAGCTCACCCATCGGTTTGGCCGGTCGGTGGGCTTTTTTTTAGAGCGTGAATTGATGGATTTGATTCTGCAAGCCCTTCGCTAGCTCAGTAAGCTCCTCGGTTGATTGAGTGCTTCGTTCCGTATTTACCAGTGATACCGCAGCGCAGCGCTGAATATTCTTTATTTTTTCAATGATTTCCCGAGTGACCTCGGTTTGCCCGCCTGTAGCAGATTCAATGCCTTTGCTTAACTCTTGTATATTGGCGATAGCGCCACTGACGGTTTCCAATGCGTCGCCCGCATCTTTCGCTTTGGCAACACTCTGACTGGCTTGTTCTTCCCCTTCCGACATGACCGTGACTGCGTTACGAATGCCTTTTTGTAATTGGTCGATCATTGATTCAATTTCTTGGGTTGAGTCTTGGGTTCGTTTGGCCAAGGTACGCACTTCGTCTGCGACCACGGCAAAGCCTCGTCCTTGCTCTCCGGCGCGGGCCGCCTCGATAGCGGCGTTGAGCGCTAGCAGGTTGGTCTGATCGGCGATGCCTTGGATTACGTCCAGGATGCTGCTGATCTCTTCACTGTTTTGTTCTAGTCCTTGAATCACCTGACCGGTTTGTTTGACGTTGCCTGCGAGCTTGTCGATGGATTGTATGGACTGGTTGACTATCGCTTGGGCGTTCTCGGTTTCTTGGTTTGCCTGTTGTGCCGTGGTGTTAGTTTTTTGGGCGGTGAGTGCAACGTTTTCGGTGGCGTGGCTTAGTTCGTCAATGGAGAGGTGAATCTCGCTGGTATTGAGTTTTTGTTCTTGAGCGGATTGATTTGAATCCAGTGTAATCTGGGRGGCATTATCAATGGCCCCTAGTACTTTTTCGCTGCTGGCCCATATATCACTCACCGCGTGATGTAACTCCATTATCATGGTGTGCATGGAGTCAAACATGCTGCCAATTTCGTCTTTTAGGTGTGGGTCTAATTCATCGTGGGAGGAGAGGTCACCACCAGCCAAAAAGTGCGCCATGGCCACAAAGTTGTGCAGCGGTTTTAAAATACTCATGAGAATCCAATAACACACGATGAGCGACAGTAGACCGCCGGCAAAGATGATGGTGATCATCATTTGTTGTGCGCTGTTTTCTATTGCAACAACCTGGTCGGTGGCGGCTCGCGTGAGGCTTTCAATATTCTTGTGTAATGCTTGTACGCTTTTCTCTACTTTGGCGCGCGATTTTTCAATCTTTTTGGCAAGGTTGGTGGCTTCATCAAAGTCACCGTCGTCCAAGGCTACAAAGGTTTTTTTTACTAACTCGTGGTAGTCGTGATGAATTAAGGTAATGCTTTGGACTTTATCTGACAGGTTCAATAAGGCGGTGAGTGCTGGGTCTGATTTGGTTTTCGATGAACCCTTGGGAGAGGTTGCTTGCTTTGGGCTGACTTGGGTGACTAAATCGGTGATGGCGACCAAGGACTCGCGGACCTTGAGGTTGCGCTTGTTAAATTCCTGGGAGGCAAGCGCGAATTTTCTAATTGCTTCAGAGTCTCGCTGTGAGTCGAGAATAAACCGGTAGGCTTGCTCGTAATGGACGCTTTGTTGTAAGTGTTCATTAATGACGTTATTGCTTAAGCGTGAAAGAGGCAGGTGGACTTCAGAAATTTCCAGGCTTACGGTCTGGATAGAGTGTATTTGCTGCATGGCAAAAACACCTAGAATGGCCATAACCAACAATAAAACACAGGTTAAGGCCAGTATTTTGCTTTTTACCGAATAGGTTCGGGCGTTAGTTTTTGCCATAGTGACTTGTTACTTTGCGCTAGGCTTGGCATGAATGGTTGCCCTTATTAGACGCTACACTCTAATTCGGGGCGAGCCTTCAAGAGTTGATTCAGACAATAATCTATTGGGTGTTTCCTTCCCGCCAGGCTTTACTGCGTATTCTCTACTCTACCTTCTCTAGCTAGATCTAAAATAATTCCCTTGGTCTTAAGCGTAGGTGATGTGGGTTTTTCTGCCTGGAAGTTATAGGTGAAATGAATTCGCTTGAGCCTGGGGATCACAGGCATTGATTAAGTAGTGCTTAAATCGCTCCGGTTGCCGTGGATCTTACGCGCTAGAATAACGCCTCCAATCGCGAACAATAATTAGTAGGGCTTCTGTAAAGACCTGCGTTGATCATCTATCCTTGGAGGGTTAAGCCGGGAGTTTGGCTTTGGATTGGCTTAAGCGAATGATTAGCCCCCAATAATTATGGGTGTATACATGGAGTCGGCTCTCGAACTGGCCCGCTCGCTGATCGATTTATATTGTCTCTTCGCCTCCAATAACAGTCACCGAGGGAATGATTAAGTGATTATTTTTTATCCAGATATAAGACCTTACAGTCAGCACCGTATTAAAGTCGAAGAGCCCCACGAGATTTACGTTGAAGAGTGTGGCAACCGTGAGGGCATCCCGGTGCTATTTGTTCATGGGGGTCCTGGCGCCGGTTGCGAAACCTACCATAGGCGGTTTTTTAATCCTGAGTTATATCGAATAATCCTTTTTGATCAGCGCGGCAGCGGTCGCTCTACCCCGCATGCGGAGTTAAAAAATAATACCACGCAGCATTTACTGACCGATATCGAATTGATTCGTGAATACCTCAATGTAGATAAATGGGCTTTATTTGGCGGCTCCTGGGGCGCGACATTAAGCCTGCTGTACGCCGAAAAACATCCGGACAATGTGCTCGGAATGATTCTGCGGGGCATCTTTTTATGCCGTGATAAGGATTTAAAATGGTTTTACAGTCAAGGCGGGGCCAGTGAAATTTTCCCTGATGCCTGGCAAGAATTTGTGGACTGTATTCCTGAGGCCGAGCGAGGCGATCTTATCTCGGCATTCAGTCGTCGACTATCCGGCAGCGATGAAATTGCACGCATGGCGGCGGCCAAACATTGGGCGGCTTGGGAAGGCCATTGCTCGACCTTAAGGCCCAGTCATAATGTATTGGATCACTACACCGAACCGCATACTGCGATTAGCTTGGCACGCATCGAATGCCAGTACTTTATGAATAAAGGCTACTTAGAAGAAAACCAGATTATCAATCAAGCAGAAAAAATTAAAGATATACCAGGCACTATTGTTCATGGCCGATACGACATGATTTGTCCGTTGGACAATGCCTTTGCACTGCATCGCGTTTGGCCCGCGTCTGAATTACACATTGTCCGCGATGCGGGACATGCCTCCAGTGAATCCGGTATCGTGGACGCCTTGGTGCGAGCCACCGATGATATGGCGAAATCCTTGGAGAGTGAAGGCTATTAGTTCGATGGGCATAGTTGAGGGGCATAGTTGAGGGGCATAGTTGAGGGGCGGTATAACGTAAGGGCTGTTTCTGAATGAGAGGTTGTGTTGCTTAGCGGATGATAACGAGTAAAACTGCGTACTTAAAATAATAATAGGTTTAAGATACCTCACCGGGGTTTAAGGTTTTGAATGCCGWGGTCATTGTGTGCAGTTTGTTATTTGCTTTAGAAGTGTCGTGAGGGGGAAGCGTTGAAAGTATTATTACAACGGGTACGTTGGGCCAAAGTAGAAGTTGATCAGCAAGTCGTTGGAGCGATCGACGCAGGCCTTTTAGTTTTTCTGGGTATTGAAAAAAATGATAATGAAGCCCTCGCCGATAAGTTATTAAAAAAGTTATTGGCCTACCGCGTATTTTCTGACTCCGAAGGGRAAATSAACCTCAGCCTCACCGACATTAACGGTGGGCTTTTAGTGGTGTCACAATTCACCCTGGCGGCGAATACCGACAAAGGCCTAAGGCCTAGCTTTAGTCGAGGCGCCGCACCGGATCATGCCAAACAGCTGTATCAATATTGGTTGGACAGCGCTAAGCAACAGCATGCAATCGTCGAAAGTGGAATCTTTGCGGCGGATATGCAAGTGTCACTTTTGAATGACGGGCCGGTGACCTTTATGTTGGAGGGTTAGCTTCAGGGTTAATTTATTTGGCCTGCCTGCTCAATATTCAATTCGAATTACGTCTTCTTGGTCTTAAAAATTAATCGACGCGTAAGGCATAGGTCAGCTCTTTAGGTGACTTTTTTGCGCTGTATTTTTTGCACTGTTTCGTTGCCGTTGTCTCCTTAGAAATAAATCATCCCACAAGGAAGAAAAAATGAAATTACCGATTTACCAGATTGATGCCTTTGCGAATCGGCGCTTTGAAGGCAATCCTGCGGCGGTGGTGCCTTTGCAGGCTTGGTTGAGTACTGAGGTGATGCAATCGATCGCACAAGAAAATAATCTGTCTGAAACTGTTTTTTTTGTGCCTCAAGATCGAGGGTATGAAATTCGTTGGTTTACGCCTAACCAGGAAGTAAAGCTTTGTGGTCACGCGACCTTGGCGGCTGCCTTTGTATTATTTAATGTGTTGGATTACCGCGATGATGTGATCGAATTCGATTCCTTGTCCGGGCGCTTGACGGTTTCTAAAGCGGGCGATTTATTAACGCTCGATTTCCCTGCGCAAGTCCCTGAGCCTTGTGAGCTTCCCGATGCGCTTCAGCAGGCGTTGGGTGGACAAGTGCGTGCATGCTTTGGTAATGAAGATTATTTAGTGGTTTTTGAAAATGAGGCAGACGTTGCGGCGTTAAATCCAGATTATTCATTATTACAGCAATTGCAGTTAAGAGGCGTGATAGTCACTGCGCCGTCGTCGAACTATGATTTTGTGTCCCGTTTCTTTGCGCCCAAGTACGGTATTCCAGAAGACCCTGTCACGGGTTCTGCTTTCACTCAGTTGGCGCCTTATTGGGCAGAAAGGCTTCAAAAAAACAATCTGAGCGCCAAGCAGATCTCGCCAAGAGGTGGGCAAGTGATGTGCGAGTTGGTACACGATCGGGTGCTGATCTCGGGGCGCGGGGTTCAGTATCTTGAGGGCAGTATTGAGATCTAACGTTAAGCTTGAATGCTGTGTGAAGTAAGTAATGAGTGTCGTGGTGCTGGGCTATAATGTCTGCAAGGAGATGCTCATGAAAGACAGTAAGATCGGGGTAGACTTCACCTTGAAGTTAATGAGCCGTCTGAATTTCTTTGATCGATTTTCGCCGTCAGAGAGGGCTGATTTAGTAAAGTTTCATCAGCATTACGTAGTGTACTCTGCGGGAGAGACGGTGATAGAGGAAGGCACGCATGAAGATAGCTTCTTTATTGTATTGTCTGGCAGTGCGGTGGTGACTACAGGGACGCGTACTAATACTATTGCCAAGGTAGCGCCGGGCGATATTGTCGGTGAGATTGCGTTTTTAACCAAGAGGCCAAGAAGCGCCACGGTGATTGCCGAAAAAGAGTTTATCGTGATTAAAGTCGACGAGACCATGCTGAAACATTTAGAGGCAAAGACTCGTGAAAAATTTAAAGATATTTTTATTGAGAAACTCATCGATCGCTTATACGTAATGAATGACCTCTCTGAGGGATCATTGATGTGATCACTTTCAGGATTTAATGTCCCTCTGTGCTTGAGCGAATCTATTAATAAAAATCATTGTGGGCCAGGGAAATAAGGCGACTCCAGTAAGGCGGTCGTGTCAGAAATAATTGCCTTGAACGAACAACTAACCACGCCGTTCGGGCGCGTCAATATTTTGTCGAATAAGCCGTGAGATTTGATCGGTTCAGTCGTCTTAGCAATCCCTTCTACGTGTCGTCACCCCTGAATTCCCCGAGCATCCTTATACCTAAAATAAACCGTGTTAATGGGCGGTAACAGACTGGCACAGTGTGCTTTTTGCTCATGTAGCGCTTGGCTTCAAGTGGCATAATCAAGCTGAATTTAGGCAGTACGTAGCCATGTCGTGGTTAGATTTGTCACAACTCAGTACATTTTGTACTGATATGTGTGGCATTACCCTATACATTGGCGGCCTGTGTATACTGCCGCGATCAAAAATACCTTAGGAATGTTTGGGCTTAATTACCCCTTGTTGGGGTTTGTGATAGCCGTAGTTAAGTCGTGCTGATTAGGGCGACGCTGAGCGACCTAAAATGACCCGATAAAAAAGAGCGTGGAGACCCCCTTCGGTCGACAGGTGTCCCTGCTGAATGGGCTGTTCAATGCTTGAGTGCYGGCATTCGTGGGTGCTGGTCTTGGTGGGTGCTGGCATTGGTAGGTGTTGTAGGTTGATCGATATCCGAATTTATTAAGAACATTAATGGAATGAGTACATGATAGAGGTAACGCTAGCAAAGCAGTCCAGTGACGCGCCTGGAGTGAGTGGTAAGAAGGGATTCGGGTCTATCGATCACAGGGCAGTTTGGGGGCTGGGTTTATTGGCTTTTAGCGCCGTGAGTCACGCCGACTTAACGGACTTTGCCGGCCAATTCTCAAGTCAGTTAGAAGAAATTTCTGCCATTGGTAGTCAAAATACATTCAATAGCCTCGACCCGCAATGTGCTGGCGGGGTGTCGGTGAATTGCGATAGCGGAACCTTTCAGGTCTACGCCAACGTACGAGACCTTGTTCATACCGCCAACGAATTGAGTGGCAGTGGTCCCACCGCCCATAGTTTAGGCATCGACTTTGAAAGCCTCGGGTTTGCTTTACGATGGACCGCAGCGGAAGAAACTTCTGCGCAGGAATCCATGGCCTCTGATTTCGTGACGGATCAATTCGGACAGTTGGCCGGACGCCTGACCGCATTAAGGCGCGCCAGTCGAGGCACCAGTATCGCCTCGAACGACTGGAAGCTGCCGCCTATATTAAGCTTCTCCGATGGCCGCCGGAGTTACTCGGTACCGGTCTTGAGCTTTTCTGGTTCCGAGCAAAGCGCATCGGAGCCTTTGTTTACGCCCACCAGTGCCATTGCATTAACCAGTTACGGTTGGGGTAATCAAGAAGCCACGGAATTAGAAGACGCCTTTGATTTTACCGCCAACAACCTCTCGGTGGGATTTGACTATCGATTATCGCCGACATTGTTTACGGGGCTTATTATTGGCTTCTCTCAAACCGATATCGAATTTGACTCGACGCGTAGTATTGCCGATGGGGGCATTGAGTCTGAGGGCGTTGCACTGACAGGCTATGTACTGTTTTATAAAAATGACTTCTTCTTTAGTAGTTCGTTAGGGTTTCAGTCGATGGACTTTGACATGACGCGACGCATTATTTATCCCTCTCTCAACCTTGATGCGTCTCAGGTGAATGAAACCGCGTTAAGTTCCACCGATGCCCAAGTCATCACCAGCAGTGCCTCGGTAGGGTATAGCTGGCAGAAAGGTAAGTGGTCTATCGAGCCGTCGGTTTATTTACAATACGTTGATATTGAAATCAGTGCCTTTGATGAAGACGGCAGCGCCAATGGCTTTGATTTTAGATTCAATCAGCAAAATATCTACTCCCTCGAAGCCACGGCCAGTGTGAAAGCACAATACGCCTGGTCGAACTCGTTTGGGGTGGTGTTGCCATTTGTCAGTGCAGACTTTCATAGCGAACAAAAGAATGATTCGCGCACCATTAGCGCCGAATTCTTAGGCGTGTCTTCGGGCAACAGCAGTACAGCCTTCCAAGTGGCCACCGACGCCCCGGATGCAAACTATTACACCGTATCCTTGGGGGCCAATGCCGTCGTCAGAGGCTCCCGACAAAAAGCCGCTGACAGTGCCTCCTCCGGTGGCGTGCAAGTCTACTTTACCTACCAAGTGGTATTGCAGCTTGAGAACTACAACGAAAACACCCTGACCACAGGGCTGCGCTATGAATTCTAATGACTGTAAAACCCCTAACTGCGCAGCTCCCCTTATAAATAATAAAGTTGATAACGGCCCCATGATGTTTAAAAAATTACTGACTTCTCGACTTGCCGTACCCGCCTTATGCGTGATCATGTCCACGTCTTCGTTACTGACTGCCTGTGGCGGTCCGGGCAGCGACAGTGATGACAAAGCGCCCATCGCGGTCGCGACAGCGCTAGGCGTGAGTGCCACGAAGTCTGTTCGCACTGGGCAGGAAGTCTTATTAACCGCCAAGGACAGTGAAGGGGTTGATAGCCCTATTCTGCGGTTTAAATGGGATCAAATTGATAACAGCGGTCAAACCGTTGAGCTGATAGAAAGAACGGTTAACAGTCGAGTGTTTACCGTCCCCCAGGTATTCGAGCCTACCGAATTGCAATTCCGTCTAACGGTTTATGATGCCGACAACGATGCCGCGACATCGGTGGTGACACTGAACGTCGTGCCCTCGATTGACGCCGATCGATTGCTTGAACATTTTAATGACTTAAACAATGACTACCAAGTGGTGGCGGTTTTAAGGAGTGGCGTAAGCACCACCGCGCCCGTGAACTTCACCATTACCCAAACCACGGCGGTTGATTACGCTGATCGAAACAGCCCCGATGGCACCGCCAACCAAACCGAATTACTCGCCGTCGGCAATCCCGTGGCGATCAATTCGTCCTGGAGCAACGGCATCACGTCCGACTGGGCTTCCAATGCCCAAGCTGCGGCGGCTTTTTATCATCCACGGGTGAATTTTAATATCCCCGACCTGGATGTGGATGACATTAACAAGAATTTTGAAAATGAAAACCGCGACCGACGACTGGATGAGTTTCAAATTGATTCCACCGAACTGCACGTTCGCTTAGCCATTGAAGTGGACCCGCAAACAGCCTCTGGCAGTTGTATCGATCAAACTGGTGCGACCGTGTCTTGCCAAGAGTCCGCGCAATTATTAGTCATCAAAACAGACGGCAGTTTTTTTGAGYTGCCTGYCGCACCCGCTCAATACGATGTGCTGTTAAATGAGTTAGTAGTGGTCGAAGGTAACTCGGCCCTAGTAGGCTTTGAAACTGCCGAAAGTGCYSAAGCGTATTACGCCGCCGTAGACCCATTCTCYCAGCGTGAAACCTTAAATGACTGGCTCACCTTTGCAGGTTTTACCGACTCCAGCGGCGAGTCTATCTTGACCGAAGAGCAATTCTCCCATGCCGTCTACTTGAACAATTATGATCTGGGCTTTGGTCGCGATATGTTTGTACGCAGTGATGATCAGGGCAATGTCTACAGTTACGTTATGAATTACCCAGGCCTTGAGACCGCGTATAAAAGCTTGAATCTAATGGCGACCGTGGTCATGGAGTACAGCCCACCGGATGATGATCCCTCGGGCGAGAAATTTGTTAAGTTCTTTACCTATGTGCCCGATGAGCAGGGCGATCAAGTGCGCGTATTAAGTTTTAACTTTGACGGTCGCGGCGAGAAGTTTATGCCCGGCGTGTGTTTGGCCTGTCACGGCGGCAAACCCAAAGCCTTGGATGCACAAGGCGCGTATCGCGATGGCGGTAATGTTGACGGTAGCTTTTTACCGTGGGACTTAGACGCGTTCTTATACAGCGATGCCCTAGACCCTGCGCAAATTGACCCTGATACTAATTTGTCGGATTTCACCGCAGAGCAAATCCGTAGCACTTCACGGCAAGCGCAAGAGTCTCAGTTCAAAGCCTTTAACCAAGCCGCGCTATTAACCTATCAAGGCGATGTTGAACGTTTTACCAATACTATTGAGATGATTTCGGGATGGTACGGTGATTTAGAAGCCCCCTTTGACACCTTGCCCAATGAGACTTTTGACGGCAACTTCACGCCGCAGGGCTGGCAAGAGCAAGAGGCGTTGTATCAAACGGTATTTGCCCGTTACTGTCGCGCATGTCACAGTCAGCAGCAAACCCCCGCATTTCGTTTTGAAAGCTATGATGATTTCGTTAGCAATGACAATGTCACCAGCCACGTGTTTGAATCCGGTTTAATGCCGTTAGCGCGTTTAACCATGGATCGTTTCTGGGTCAATTACGATGGCCAAGAATCCGCGGCGTCTTTATTAAGGCAGCACTTCAATGACAACTTGGGATTAACACTGGATTCACCCGGGATGCCTAACCCGGTTATTGATGGCGACGCGATTCGCTCGGCAGTCAATTTCACATCCATTCGTTTTGATGCGTCGATGAGTTTAAATGCTGCGCAGTATGCCTGGACCATTAGCCAAGCACCGGCTGGCAGTGCGGCACAAATCAATGGCGCAGACACGGCCTTTGCTTCCATAGARTTTGATCGTTCAGGCGATTATACCCTGGCACTCGCGGTGACCAATGCACGTGGTCAGCAAGCCAGTGTAGACGTAGACGTCATCGTCTCGCCAGCGGTGCCCGTGCGCACCTCGAATATTGCACTGACCTTGGATGAAGGCGGACAAAACCTGATTAGTCGTGTTGTACTGCATTACCAAGATGCAGACAGCAGTGCCGATGCACTCAACTTTTCGGTGAGCACTCTCCCTCTAAACGGTGATTTAAGCTTAACCGAATTTACCCAAGCTGATATCAATGCGGGGCTTTTGACCTATACCCATGACGGTAGCGAAACGCTGTCGGATACCTTTGTGTTTAATTTGAGTGATGGCAGTAATAATTTGGCGGGACAAGTGCAGACGATCACTATCTCACCACTCAATGATGCGCCAATACTCTCCATAGGCGATGCCTTGGTGGTTGAAGAAGGCTTAAGCGCTGCCCTAGGCATCGCTAACTTAAATGCCTCCGATGCGGATAATGTTTTAGCAGACTTGGTGTATACCGTCACCACCGCCCCGTCATTAGGAATGCTTTCTGCATCGACCTTCACCCAGGTCGACATTAATAATAACCGCGTTACCTATACGCACGGGGGCAGTGAAACTGATTCTGATAGTTTTGTATTTACCTTGAGCGATGGTGAGATTCAAATAACCGGAAATAGCGTTGAATTTGATATCACGCGTGTGAATGACATACCTACCTTGACGCGTAACTTAGGCGTATCCGTAATGGAGGATTCGTCGGTTATCATTAGTAATCAAGCACTGCAAATCTCAGATGTCGATACTGACAGTGAAAACCTTGATTTCGTTATTACTGCATTTCCGAGCAACGGCCAGCTCCGTGTCAATGGAAGAAGTGGCGTTACTGCCTTTAGCCAGCTCAGTGTGGACAGAGGGGTAGTCGTCTATGCACCCAATGCAAACTTCGATGGCGATGATGAATTTAGCTTCACGATTTCCGATGGTGAAAGTAATGAGGCTGGGGGAAACTTTTTGATTAATATAGTGCCTCAGAGTGATATCCCCACGCTGATGACCAATATTACCCTTGATGTTAACTACGGCACTGCGGCCACGCCGGCACGCACCATTACGAATGCAAATTTACGTTTTCAAGATATTGATAACAGCGATGCCGAATTAGTCTATACCGTCMCCGWCACCGGTCGCCCAAGCCAAGGGTYCTTGAACATGAATGAATTTACCCAGGCGGATATAAATAATGGGCTTGTAGTGTATACGCTTCCCGTTACGCCAGTGCTGGGTGAAGACGGCCGAGTTAATACAGCAGTCTCTTTCTCGTTTGACGTCAGTGATGGCGATAATACGGTACGTGGTGGGGTTTTTGATATTGCATTGTCAGCGTCCTTTTCTGCCAATATTTCTGCTGGGATACGGGGAGCTTGTGGCAGTGAGTGYCATGATGGTGGARMGTTCGTAGACGGTTTCGATCTTACCGGCGTGAGTGGTGCGCAGTTTAATGAGCTGACAACGGAACCGGCTGTTACTGAATCAAGCTGTGATTTCCGTGTTAACACCGGGAGTCCCACTGACAGCTGTGTTTTACGTAAGCCGATTGGGCAATTAAGCCACGGCGGCGGCTCGCCACTGGGCACAAACAATACCGCAAACGTATGGTACTTGTTGCTACAAGCTTGGATCGAAGCGGGCGCGTTAGAGAACTAAAATCGGAGCACGTTGATAAGAAGGTCGAATATAGACTGCGGCGCTAAGGAGGGCGCTGCGGATTTAGTGAATGATTGGGGGCGGACTGATCGCAACGGTCTAAGGGCTTTTAGTCAGTGGCATTGCCTTTATTTATTCGTAGCAGTGTATTGGCCAGGGCCTAAGCTTTAATGGCTTGCCTCCCCGGAACCACCTCTCGGGCATCATCTCCTGGCATTATCTACATTGACCTGTGCCCCCTGTTTAGGAAATTTAGCCGCTCAGTGCTGAGTCTAAAAGGGAATTAGTTTAATGGCGTTGCAATGCGCTACTAAATAGTGCGGGTGTTTTTTATTTTTTAAGCACACAGGCTATGATGGGTGATCATTTAAACAACGAAAGTGAACGCTATGAATTGGAATATCTACCGTCGAATTATAATTTCCTTGAGTTTAATAGTGTGTTGTAACTTGTCTTACGCAGAAGCGGTGTGGATTGATGTGCGCTCTGCGGTCGAGCACAGTGTTGATCATATCGACGGCGATGTGCGTATCACGCATGGTGATATCGTTGAGCAGGCTAGTCTTTTATTTCCTGATAAAAACACGGAGATTCGTTTGTACTGTCGCAGTGGAGGGCGCGCCAATAAGGCCATGTCTGCATTAAAAGCAGCGGGTTATAGTCGGGTTAGTAATGGCGGTGGCATTAATGATGCGCGTCGAGAGCGGGGTTTGGGTCAGAAGTAAGAAGATAAGTGTGGCCATGCACTGAATTTATGGTTGCCATGATGTGATTCGCGGGATTTTTTTTGTTTGGATGCCTAGGGTTAATTATCGGTTATTAAATGTTGGCGTAAGCTTGTTCGGCGCCATGCCTCTCCCAATTTACAGCACTATGTCTAATCTCTTTAACGTTCAAGGCCCTGATAACAAAATTCCTATGACTAGCCCCAGCACTGAATCCATCTGCCCTTTTTGCCAACAAGATAATCGTTGCGGTATCGCCGCGCCGTCGAGTTGTTGGTGCAAAGCCGTGCAAATTCCAGGGGCAATGATTGAGTTACTGCCGGAGCGTTTACGTGATCAGGCCTGCATCTGCGGGGCATGCGTAAAATCGTATCAATCTAGCCCTAGATTATTTAAATCAACGCTGAAGTTTTAGGTTTTGTGGGGGCGGTTATTGGTGGGGAAGGTTTTGGTGGGGGCTTGAGGTACGGTCGATGGAGCAGTTGAAGCGACGAGTAGGTTGGGGTGAAGCATGAACCCCAACAATCTATGGCTCGGCGGAATGTATTGGCCTGGTGGAATGCATTGGACTAGGCCTGATGGAATGTATTGGACTAGGCCTGATGGAATGTATTGGACTAGGCCTGATGGGGTTCATGCGTCACGTTGCACTCTTCCCCTTCAATCTGCTCCTTCAATCTTCCCTTTCCGTCTGCGCGCGGGTCTTTAGTCTGTGGCTAGGTATTACGATTCACTGCCAGGCGTGCTAGGGCAATCATGGCGTCGCGATATTTTGATTCTGGAATTACATTAAGGGCCTGAATGGCTTGATCGGCTTCGCGTTCTGCGGATTCGATGGTGTACTCAATGCCGCCAGATTTTTTCACGGCCGCGATAATCTCGTCGAGGTGATCCAGTCCGCCGTGCTTGATCGCGTGTTGGATCATGGTTTTGTCGTCACCGGAACAATGGTCCAGTGCGTAGATTAACGGCARGRWRGKTTTGNNNTSGGYRARRNTCRNTMTMMNCWMGTYMWYRMSKAGKKCGNCWRYKSTGCNCRRKGYARKCNAGCAMWKCMKCNGMTTMNGKWSKRWKSMRGMRSMYWYGTRTYGRNCSTWGMNGAMNAWSRCYTKWYCTTRRSYSKMRKNGGMMKKGGKSCWMKMWTGSGCNGGCTTGGGCGGCTATTTCAAACATCTTGGCGGTTTTGGAGCGGATGATCTCCATGTAGTGTTCTTCTGAGGTGTTGGGGTTGTGGATGTTGATCAGTTGCAGCACTTCCCCTTCAGTGATCACTGCGGTGGCTTCTGCGAGGATTTCCATTAGCCGTAGATTGTTGATTTGAACAATCATTTGGAAGGATTTGGAGATTAGGTAGTCCCCTACCAAGATACTGGTGGCGTTGCCCCAGACTTCGTTTACGGTGGATTTGCCACGGCGCATAACGGATTCGTCGACCACGTCATCGTGTAATAAGGTCGCTGTGTGGAGGAATTCGGTAATGGCCGCTACTTTTACGTGGATATCGCCGGAGTATTGCAGGGCGTTGGCAGATAGTAGACAGACCAAGGGGCGCAAGCGTTTGCCGCCGCTGTTGATTATGTAGCCGCCCACTTCATTGATGAGCGGCACTTTTGAATCTAGGTGCTCCAATATAACGGTGTTTACGTTGTCGAATTGGTCGTCGACGAGGCCTCTGATTTGGTCGTAATTCATAGTGTGGTGATTCCTGTGCCTCGATAAGGGAGTGGATTTGGCTGTCGAAGTCGCTGCGTTGGCTGGCCTGATGGATGCGGGCCAGTGAGCAAGGGCATGACTTCAAGCGGCGCGCCTTTCCTTATGTGTTGAGCCTTTACGCGGTTTTTGTGGAAGGGTGTGCGCTGAACTAGCGGCGCTGCGTAAAAAATGATGTGAAAAAAGTAGCCGAATCGTAGAATTGGCTTGCCGAGCTGTCAAGGTTTAGTTGGCTTTTGAGGGGCCTGGGGGTGAATTAGACGTCTATAGAGGGCGGCTTGTGGGATTTGTTAGGCAGGCGTTGCGTTAAAAAGGGGGTATTTGAGGGCCAATAAGCCCCTGTCACCAGTGCTTTGGCGTTTAGATTGATTTTATGCCGCTATAATCTTGCCCCCTTAATGGCTTTGCCGTAGAATTAGCGCCCCTGCGGAATCGTTGTTCTTGAAAAAGATCGAGCAAAGATGTCTGCAGGCAGAATGAAGTGTAGCCCTGCATTTTGGGTTGATAAGTGGTTCCTTGGTCTAAGCTAGCTGTGTTTCGTTGCGCTGGTCAAAAGCGCTCTGTTATGAAGCGCTGTATTTCAAAGGTGCTATAGTCTTATCAGGATCAAAGTGCACCTGGGTTTTGAGGTAAATTGGGCACGGGCCCAGCTTGTAAATTGTTTGGGTCTGATTACGTTATACGGAGTGGATTATGTACGCGGTTTTTGAAAGCGGCGGAAAGCAGCATCGTGTTGCCGAAGGCGATGTGTTAAAGCTTGAGTTGATTGATGTTGAACCTGGTAAGAGCATTGATTTTGATAAGGTTCTGCTCGTAAACAGCGGTGACGACGTTAAAGTAGGCGCTCCCTATTTAGACGGCGGCAAAGTCGTTGGTGAAGTAGTGACCCACGGTCGTCATAAGAAAGTAACTATTATTAAGTTCCATCGTCGTAAGCACCATCGTAAGCAAATGGGTCATCGTCAGTGGTATACCGAAGTGAAAATCACCGGTATTAGTGCTTAGTAGATTTCCAATTTGAATTTTTAAGGTGAGGCAAGACAATGGCACATAAGAAAGCCGGCGGCAGTACTCGGAACGGTCGCGATTCCCAGTCGAAACGGTTAGGAGTTAAGCGATTTGGTGGTCAAACAGTGACTGCTGGAAGCATTATTGTTCGTCAACGTGGTACTCGTTTCTCTGCTGGAGACAATGTTGGGTGTGGTCGTGACCATACTCTATTTGCTACTGCAGACGGAGTGGTTGAATTTCTGGTTAAAGGCCCGAAACAGAAAAAATTCGTTAATATCGTTACTAACGGCTAATTTTTTTCTGCATCCCCTCAGTATTAAGTAGTAACGAAAAAGCCTCGTTTTAGACGGGGCTTTTTTGCGTTTGGTCTGAGTGCTTTTAGAAGTGATTTATTTGGTTCTCGGCCTTTTTGATTTTAGGCCTTTTAGTGTGGGCTTTTTTGACTTGAAATCTTTGGGTTTGGGTCGAATAAACGGTTAGGTAAACAGTAAGATGAAATTTGTTGATGAGACGGTTATAAAAATTGAGGCAGGTTCTGGGGGGAAAGGTTGCCTGAGTTTTCGTCGTGAAAAATACATTCCTCGCGGGGGCCCTGATGGCGGCAACGGCGGATCGGGTGGCAGTGTGTGGATCCAAGGGGATTCAGCGCTTAATACCTTGGTGGATTATCGTTTTACCCGTCATTATCGTGCCAAGCCTGGCACCAGTGGGCAGAGTAAAGACTGTACCGGTGCTCAGGGCGATGATTTGGTTTTGCGTGTGCCTGTCGGGACCACAGTGATCGATGAGGACACCGATGAGGTGTTGGCGGATCTGTTGAAAGCAGATGTGCCGGTGATGATCGCCAAAGGCGGCGGCGGTGGTTTGGGTAATGCGGTCTTTAAAAGCAGTACCAATCGCGCACCTCGAAAAACCACAACGGGTGGCGAAGGCGAGCGTCGTAATTTGCGCCTTGAATTAAAAGTATTGGCCGATGTCGGTTTGTTAGGGATGCCTAATGCAGGCAAATCTACGTTTATACGCGCGGTATCAAAAGCCAAGCCTAAGGTGGCGGATTATCCTTTTACGACCTTGATCCCAAATTTGGGTGTTGTGTCAGTGGATCAGTACCGTAGCTTTGTGGTGGCGGATATTCCTGGTTTGATTGAGGGCGCGGCCGGTGGTGCGGGCCTTGGTATTCGTTTCTTGAAGCATTTGGCTCGAACTCGAGTGTTGTTGCATCTGGTGGATGTGGCACCTTTTGATGAGTCGGACCCTGTGCAGTCGGCGCGTGCTATTGTGGGTGAGCTGGAAGCGTTTAGTCCTGCTTTGGCGGCGCAAGAGCGTTGGTTGTTATTGAATAAAATGGATTTAGTGCCCGAAGAGGAGCGCGCTGCGCTTCAGGCTGACATCGTTGCCAGGCTGGATTGGAAAGGCCCGGTATTTTGTGTGTCGGCTATTCGGAAAGAGGGCACGCGTGAAGTGGCCTTTGCTGTCATGGAGTATCTTGAGCAGCAATGGGAGAGCGAGAAAGAGAATGCTGAGGTGGCGACTCAAGAGCTTGAGCGTCAAGAAAGGCTTGAGCAAGAGGCGCGGGACGCAGTGCAGGGTGCGGCGGAGCTATGGAAAGAAGAGCGTATGGCGCTTAGGTTGTCCCGTGAAGCGGACGATGAGGATGACAGTGATATTGAAATAATTTACGAGCCTTAGGACGGAGGCTTGTAATTTCCGGTGGCTGGCTTGTTGGGTCGCGGGATGGATAATAATAACTTGGCTTGAGTATCGATAAAGGAAGTCTTGGGGTGGTAGAGCGACAGGCACGATTTAAAAATACTCGCCGCTGGGTGATCAAGGTGGGCAGTGCGCTGGTGACAGCCAATGGTAAGGGCCTTGATCGGGCGGCTATTGCCAGTTGGGTGGAGCAGATGGTGTGGCTGCGCGCGCAAGGCATTGAGGTCGTGCTGGTCTCTTCCGGTGCGGTGGCTGAGGGCGTGGCAAGGCTTGGGCTTCCGGGTAGGCCGTCGAGTATGCATGAGTTGCAGGCTGCGGCTGCGGTTGGGCAGATGGGCTTGGTGCAAGTCTATGAATCTAATTTCTCTCGCTATGGTTGCCATGCCGCGCAAATTCTATTAACGCACGATGATTTGTCTGATCGCGGACGTTATTTGAATGCCCGCAATACTTTGCTGAGTTTGGTGCAAAGTGGTGTGGTGCCGGTGGTCAATGAGAATGATACGGTGGCCACTGATGAGATCCGTTTTGGCGATAATGATACGTTGGCGGCGCTAGTAGCGAACTTGTTACAGGCTGAAGTGTTGCTGATCCTTACGGATCAAGACGGTATGTTTGATGCGGACCCGCGTAAGAATCCCCAAGCAAAATTAATTTCTGAGACTAAAGCGTTAGATCCTGCGTTAAGGCGCATGGCCTCGGGTAGTGTGTCGGGCTTAGGTCGTGGCGGTATGGCCACGAAGGTGGATGCTGCRGTATTGGCGTCTCGCTCGGGGGCTTATACGGTGGTGGCTCATGGCCGTGAACCGAATGTGATGCAGCGGGTCTATCAAGGCGAGGCCTTAGGGACTTTGTTTTTGCCTGAGCAGGAGCCTATTGCGGCGCGGAAGCAGTGGCTTGCAGGGCATTTGCAGATGAAAGGCACGTTGGTGCTGGATGCGGGCGCAGTGAAGGTGTTGAAGGAAACGGGTTCAAGTCTTTTGGCCGTAGGTGTGCTGGCCGTTGAAGGTGGTTTTGAGCGCGGCGAGATGGTGGTTTGTGTGGATGAGCAGGGCGAGCGCGTGGCTTGCGGCTTGGTGAATTACCCGGCAATTGCGGCCAGTAAGATTCGCGGTCAGTCTTCGGCGTGTATCGAGGAGATTTTG
>NVVB01000059.1 GCA_002402085.1 Gammaproteobacteria bacterium | reverse complement strand
AAGGATTGAGTCGGCCAAAAAACAAGTGTTGATTTATTTACAGCAAGCCCAAGAAGGCAGCATTGGTTTAGTACTGTTTGCCCAGCAAGCGTATTTGGGCGCGCCGCTTTCGGGCGACTACAGTACCGTGAAGGATATGATTAAACACTTGGACACCGACATCGTGCCGGTGCAAGGCAGTCGTCCCGAGTTGGGCGTACAATTTGCTCTGTCTTTATTGCAACGCGGCGCCTCACATCAAGGTCAGGTATTACTGGTTACTGACGGCAGTCATGACCCGCAGGCGTTATTTGAAATCGCCCTGAAAACGAATCAGGCGGGTTATTCCCTATCAGTCTTGGCGGTGGGCACGGAAGCGGGTGGTTTAGTCCCGAAAGGGACCAGCGATGAATTTATAAAGACTATTACCGGGCGTGCGGTTAAAGCCACTGTCGATCTTGCCGGATTATCGAACGCGGCGAAAATTGGCGGCGGTGAATTTGTGCACTTGCAAAAACAAACCTTAGATTGGGATGTGATTATTGATTCTCAAGCAGGGGTAGGGCGAGACCCTGGCGACGTCAGTGATGCACAACTGAATCGTTGGCGAGAATTTGGTTTAACCTTACTGTACCTATTGCTGCCCATTGCTGCCTTGGGTTTTCGACGTGGCTGGTTAGGCTGCGGTGTACTTTTTATTGCGGTTCAATTGAGTGACCCTGTGATTAAGAATGCCCAGGCGAATGATCAAGTAAATGCGCCTGTAGCAATCACTATCAGTTCGCAGGGTTTGGACGATTGGCAAGATCTTTGGAATGATTTTAATTGGAAGCGATTATGGATTAACGAAGATTTCGTCGCGTATCAATTGTATCAAGCGCGTCGAATCGAGGAGGCTTCTGAGAAATTCCAAGACCCCCAATGGAAAGGCGCGACGTTGTATCGGATCGGGGACTTTAAACAGGCCGAAAAACTATTTCAAAATAATCTAACGCTGGATGGAATCTTTAACTACGGCAATACACTCGCTCAGCAAGGCAAGGTCCATGACGCCATTGCCGCCTATAAAATGGTGTTGGATCAAGATGTTAATTTTAAAGACGCACGGTTCAACCTTAATTTGTTAGAAGCCTATTTAAAAACTAAAAATCAAAGTAAAAAGAAACAAGAAATGGGTGCGCCTAAACCAAAGCCTAAACAAAGCCCTGGCCCGGTTGCTTCTGGTGACAACAAAGGCAAAAAGAAAGCCAAGGCCAATCAGAAAAAAAAGCTGCCTAACAATAACACCCCAAAAGATTCGGCTAAGAAATTAAAAGACCTACTAAAAAAGAAAGCAGATCAGGCAAATAAGGCCAGTGATCACACGCCTCCGCCCGATCAGCAGGTCAAAGAAAGCCAAGCGTCCTCGAAAGGCGCGCTCTACGCCGAACGCGTACAGCAACGCGTGGATTCTTCCGTAGGGCCAGCACAATGGTTGAATATGATTGAAGACAAGCCGAATGAACTGTTGAAATTAAAGTTCCGTTTTCAATATGAAACGTCAGGCGATAAGGCGCAAGACCACGCCCAACCGTGGTAAATGCAGGTATTTTATTCGGTAACCGTTGGATTTGAGTGGACGGCGGCGAGTGACTTGTTAACGAGCACGTCCACTTGGCTTAATGTGTCGCCGATCTCCTCATGAAGCACCAAATCTGCAAGGCCGTCCAAATCAGTTGCTTCACGATTTAGAATGACCAATTTAGCGCCATTGCGTTTGGCCATTTCTGGGAAGCTAGCCGCAGGGTAGACCACCAAAGAGGAGCCCAGGACGATAAACAAGTCACTGGCTAATGTGTCACGTTTCGCCCGCTGCATCTCTGCCTCAGGCATGGCCTGACCAAATGAAATAGTGGCCGTTTTGATAATGCCTTCACATCGCCCGCGCTTAAGGGGCTGACTGCAAGGCGGTACACTGCCCGTGTCTCGAAAGCTTACTTCAAGTGCTGGGAATTGATAGGCATGGCCACAGCTTAAACATTTCGCGTAAGTGGCATTGCCGTGCAGCTCAATCACTGACTCATTCGTAATGCCTGACTTTTGATGTAAATTGTCGATGTTCTGTGTAATGACTGACTGCACGTGTTGCTTACGGAACCAATCTGCAATGACCTTGTGTCCGGCGTTCGGTGTTGCGTCGTCAAGATTAAAGGCAGGATCAAATTTGCGCTGCCAAGCCAGGTTTCGCTGAGACTCCGATGCCATGTAATCACTGAAGTGAATGGGTTTGTTTTTAGTCCAATAACCACCAGGAGAACGGAAGTCAGGAATGCCCGACTCAGTGCTCATGCCCGCGCCGGTGAATACGGTGGTGTGTTGGCTGTTGAGTAGCCATTGTGAAAGTTCACGGGTCTTATCGTGAGTTGAACTTGAATTCATATTGAACCCCAGTATTAGAAAAGAAACTGTTCGGTATCACTGCCTTTATTAAGCCCATGTACGGCCATTCTGTTGATACTTTGACAGCGGCTATTATTTTTATTGAATGTCAGCCCCCTACAAAGTATCACGCTCTGAATCGTATCGCCAGGGATGAAATAACACCTGAAACAGTCGCATTGGCTGTTGAGGGGGAGAAGCTGGTTTTTGAGTGGGTGTGGACGAAGGCTGTTTAAACCAAAGGCTAGGGACATAAAGTATCTCTTGAAAGTAGGCGGCGTGTGCAACCCTTGTTTTAACCGAGATCGTCCCTAGATCGGCCGAGTCGAAGACTTTTATTTAGAGTGCTTTATCTTTACTTGCTTTTTTAAAAGGCGAAATTTATGTATAAACAGTTTCCTATGGTTTTACTTGTTCTTTCTGTAGCCCAGGGACCATGCTTTATTTCTTGTTCTGTAGTTACACTGCCTTTAGTCTGAGCTTCTATGTTCTTTCTGCCGGAAATTTTTGAACTTAAATACCTTTTAATCCATAGTCGCAAGCGCGTCTTGTGTGCATTTGCGATATGTAGATGCTGTTTTTCTTTTTTTATGCATTTTTGTTTTTTTGAAAGGTAGCCAATTAAGTCGTATATACAAGATGAATGCCTTGGTTTATCTTGTTTTTTTAAAATAGAATTGAGTTATGCCTAAATACTTGAAGACAGAAAACATCGCTAATAAGGAGAGCATATGACAATCACTAAAGGATTAATTACGTTTGAATCAGAAGGCACCGAAGGCGGGCCTTTTCATAGTCGGGTGCCTCATGTGCCCGGAGACACGTCCGGGTTCACTATTGGCCGTGGTTACGACATGAAAGAAAAGTCGGCGGATAAGATTAAATCTGATTTAGTTGATGCGGGTGTAGATGAATCGCTGGCGTCGATTATCTCTTTGGCGGCGGGTTTGTCTGGGGCGTCGGCTAAAGCATTTATCAAGGATAATGATCTTGCGTCCTGTGAGATTAGTGTTGATTCACAAGAGCAATTATTCTGTAAGACTTACGATGAAATAGAATCGGACGTAAGACGGATTTGTGATAAAGCGGATTGCGTGAAGATATACGGCGCGGTGGATTGGGATGCGCTTAACCCTAAGATTAAGGACGTGTTGGTTGATTTGCGATACCGTGGAGATTATACGCCGACGAGTCGAAAGCGTATTCAGGAGCTGGTTGCTGAAAATGATCTCGCAGGCTTTACTGCTGATTTAGTCGCACGGGATAACTGGTCTAGTGTTCCGAAAGGACGTTTTAATCAAAGAGCGGATTATCTTAATTCAGACGTAGGCGGTTAGTTTTGTTTGTATGCCCGATAAAAAAAAGGCCTCACGAGTGAGGCCTTTTTTATTTGCGTAGGTTTTGCATGGTGACGTGTAGTTTAGTGACGTACAGCCTTGCGAAGAATTAACTTTATCGCAGGGCTGTAGTACTTGTAGTACTGCCATTCAAAACCAGTGCGACATCTTAGCTGCGTTGTGCAACAGGGATGGCGTTTTTCGCTTCTTCAACGTAGGTATCCATCTTGTTGAAGTTCATGTACTGATACACTTCTGCTGAGATAGCGTCGATGTCTTTGGCGTAGACCATGTACTCTTCAACGGTAGGCAGTTTGCCTAAGATTGAAGTGATGGCCGCAAGCTCTGCTGAGGACAAGTAGACGTTAGCGCCAGTGCCTAATCGATTCGGGAAGTTACGAGTCGAGGTGGACACTACGGTGGTGTTGTCGCCTACACGTGCTTGGTTACCCATGCACAAGGAGCAGCCAGGCATTTCTGTACGCGCGCCTTTAGCGCCGAAGGTGTTGTAGTAGCCTTCTTCCATAAGCTCTTTTTCGTCCATACGCGTGGGTGGAGTGATCCACAAACGTGTAGGTACTGGGCCTGATTTTTCGAGCAGTTTACCTGCTGCACGGAAGTGACCAATGTTGGTCATGCACGAACCGATAAAGACTTCGTCGATTTTGGTGCCGGCTACTTCAGAAAGAGGCTTGACGTCATCGGGGTCGTTTGGACAAGCCAATAGAGGCTCTTTAATGTCGTCCATGTTGATTTCGATGATTTCAGCGTATTCCGCGTCTGCGTCAGCTTCCATTAGTTCTGGGTTAGCCAACCATTCTTCCATAGCGATGATTCGACGCTCAATAGTACGTGCGTCGCTGTAGCCATTGGTGATCATGGTTTTTAGCAGGGTAATGTTGGAGGTTAGGTATTCAATGACAGGCTCTTTATTAAGCTTGATTGAACAACCGCCAGCAGAACGCTCAGCAGAAGCATCGGATAATTCGAATGCTTGCTCAACTTTTAGGTCAGGTAAGCCTTCGATTTCTAGGATGCGTCCAGAGAAAACGTTTTTCTTGCCTTCTTTTTCAACGGTCAACAAGCCGCGTTGAATTGCAACGTAAGGGATGGCGTTTACGAGGTCACGCAGTGTGATGCCTGATTGCATGGTGCCGCTGAAGCGAACCAAGACTGACTCAGGCATGTCCAAAGGAATAACACCCATGGCTGCGCCAAACGCTACCAGTCCAGAACCGCCGGGGAAGCTGATGCCAAGTGGGAAGCGAGTATGAGAGTCACCACCGGTACCGACGGTATCAGGGATCAACATACGGTTAAGCCAGGAGTGAATGATGCCGTCGCCTGGTTTAAGTGCAACACCGCCACGGGTGTGGATGAAGTCAGGCAGTGTGTGCTGAGTGTCAATGTCTACCGGCTTGGGGTAGGCCGCAGTGTGACAGAAGGATTGCATGACTAGGTCTGAAGAGAAGCCTAGGCAGGCGAGTTCTTTCAATTCATCACGAGTCATAGGACCAGTGGTGTCTTGTGAACCCACTGTGGTCATGCGAGGTTCGCAATAGGTATCAGGGCGAATGCCTTCAACGCCACAGGCTTTGCCGACCATTTTTTGCGCTAAGGTGTAGCCTTTGCCTGTGTCTTTAGGCTGTACGGGACGTCGGAACGTATCGTCGCTTTTTAAGCTTAAGGCTTCACGGGTTTTGTCTGTCAAAGTACGACCGATGATGAGTGGGATACGTCCACCGGCTTGTACTTCGTCCAGAATTACTTGGGACTTAAGTGCGAACTCAGAAATCAGGTCGCCTGTTTCTTCGTTAACGATGCGGCCTTCATAAGGGAAGATGGAGATTACGTCGCCAGTCTTCATTTTGGTTACGTCGCACTCGATAGGTAGGGCGCCAGCGTCTTCCATGGTGTTGAAGAAGATCGGAGCGATCTTGTTGCCGATKYWRWTWSSRMYAKAASGKWTRTYANSRSMCATNWASSRAWGTNRYSGMSYWKGWWSCASANWTACNGWGNWRGWGSCKGWKYYAMSTRMGKMRCCWRYWYMSRCAANKTSGSYRRCSTWYGCTNNWGSSWRWYCTTTNGNWTTTRANKCTTCNANGGWTTSGWRAKGNYYGTCSMKYTYRRWYTTAAGCATSGCYWKMGCGTGMAAMGGRATATCMGGKCGRSWCCAGGCRTCTYSWGCWGGWGAMAGRTCATCGGTRTTGGTYTCGCCGTCKACTTTAAAKACRGTAACGGTGATTTTTTCAGCGACTTTAGGTCGAGAAGTAAACCATTCAGCGCTCGCCCATGCGTCAACTACTTGTTTGGCGAAGCTGTTGGACTTGGCTTTTTCCATGACGTCATTGAACGCGTCGAACATGAGCAGTGTGGTAGACAGAGCATTCGCTGCATTCGCTGCGAGTGCGTCGTTGTCTAGGAATTCCACTAAAGGCTCGATGTTGTAGCCGCCTAGCATGGTGCCCAGTAGATCAACCGCTTCTGTAGCGGAGACCAATGGTGAAGTCGCTTCACCTTTAGCGACTGCAGTTAGAAAGCCTGCTTTCACGTAGGCCGCAGCGTCAACGCCTGCGGGCACTCGGTTGGTGAGTAAGTCCACTAGGAACTCACCTTCACCCGCGGGGGGGGCTTTAAGTAGCTCAACTAATCCTGCGACTTGCTCTGCGTCTAATGGTGTAGGTACAACGCCTTCCGCGGCTCTTTCTTCTACGTGCTTACGATACGCTTCTAACACTTGTGTGACCCTCTTTGTCTGTATTACCACCGTGATCGTTGCTCACGGATTGGGTTTTGCATTGATTCTGTATGTTATAAATGGCGGACATATTCTACTAGAAAAGGCCATAAAAGTTAAGACAGAGCCTAGAAACTCGCCAAAAAACGGAATTTTTTACCCGTAATTGTTTCCAGGTGGGTATTATTGCGTTGTTCAAATGCTCCTCGCACGCTTAAACGCTATTAGCCCGTGTTGATGCCTGATTTTTTCAGCGCTACTTTTTAAGCGTCGCCAAGTGCCCTCTAGGGTTAATTTTAGCTGGCTACGGGCTGTTTGCTTTTTAACCGGTGCTTATGCGCTTTCGGAATAAAACTTGGATTTATGCGGTGGATGGTGTGGATTTAGATATACTGCCTGCCGCTGATTTGAAGGGCTCGAAGGCGCCTGGTTCGCGAGCATTTTGATAGTCGGGCTCGCAAATAATCAGCGTTTAAGGCGTCGAGAGATGTTATAAAGCCCTTTAGACCTGGTTTAGGTTTCTAGTGTAATAAATTGTTTTTAAAGTTAAATATGGTTTTTTAGATGACAGATATTTCCAGTCTTAAGGGTTTTCTTGGCTGCGCTACACCGCAAGCGTGGTTGGATCGTGCGGTGCAAGAGTTACCGACATTGATCGTGGATCATGCCAATTGTGAAAAGAAGGCGGCGGCAACAGCGATGAATTTGCTGTACCGCTACATCGACAAGCCCGAATTGTTACGCATGCTGTCTCAGTTGGCGCGCGAAGAGCTGCTGCATTTTGAGCAAGTGCTAGACATCATGGCTGAGCGCAATATTGAGTACGTAGCGGTAAGTCCAGGGCGTTATGCTGGCGGGTTACGGAAACCGGTGCGAACCCATGAGCCTGCGAAACTGGTGGATACCTTAATAGTCGGCGCAATCATTGAGGCGCGTTCTTGTGAGCGTTTTGAAGCCTTGGCAGGATTGGTCGATGAACCTTTAGGCAACTACTACCGATATCTTTTAAAATCAGAGTCTCGTCATTATGAGGACTATCTGACGTTGGCGCGCTTGTATGCCGATGAGCCTATTGAAGAGCGAATTGAATTCTTTGTGGCGCGGGAAGTCGGTTTGATTGAGTCGCCGGACCCTCAGTTTCGCTTTCACAGCGGCGTGCCAGAGTAGATGTTAGGCAATGAGTAAGGCGGTGCTATGCAGCAATTCTATTTGATTGGAATTAATTGATCAGAATTGCGCTAGAGGAATCACGTGTGGGTTAAACGTCTGGCCATCGAATTCCAATGCCCAAAGGTCTTGATGCCAGTCCCCTAATACCCATCGGGTACAGGTTCTGTCATCGACTTGAAGTGAATGTTGTTTGGGGCGATGCGTGTGGCCGTGTATTAAGGTGTCTACTTGGTGGTCCTGCATTACCTTAACGACTTCGCTGTCCGTGACATCCATCAAATAGGTTTGTTTATCTGAGTTTTTTTGCTGGCTGGCTGCGCGCAATTGCTGGGCAATCGCTAAGCGTTCTTCTAATGGTTTGGTGAGGAAGTTAGCTTGCCAATTCGGATCACGAATTTGTTGGCGAAATTGCATGTATTCCAGGTCTTTGGTGCACAAGCTATCGCCGTGCATTAATAATACCTGCTTCCCTAAGATGGTTTCGACCGTGGGGTCTTGAAGCATTCGGCAGCCAATTTGATCCGCAAATTCTTGGCCGAGTAAGAAATCCCTGTTGCCGTGCATGACTGCAAGGTCAATGCCCTTGTCGCTCAGGGCCCTGAGCTGTTGTTTGATGGTCTGAATCAACTCATTCTGGTAATCGTCACCCACCCATACTTCGAAAAAGTCGCCGAGAATATAGAGCGACTGAGTGGACGTGGGGAGGTCTTGGCACCAGCGTAGAAACGCCCGGGTGATGTCCGGGCGCTCCGTTTCAAGGTGAAGGTCAGAGATAAAATAACAGCTCATGGAGATTGCGTATTACTGCCTGGGTCGATTAATGAGCGGGCTATTCGCCTTCAGCGATGCGAGATGCTTTAGTAATGAACACCGGGTCTTTAGGCACATCTTGATGATGGCCAACAGTACCCGTGGCTACTTTTTTGATTTTCTCAACCACGTCCATGCCTTCGGTGACTTTACCAAAGACCGCGTAGCCCCAACCTTGAGACGTTTTAGCGGTATGATCTAAAAAAGTATTTTCGGTGATATTGATAAAGAATTGCGCTGTCGCTGAGTGTGGGTCGCTGGTGCGAGCCATTGCCAGTGTGCCATTGGTGTTCTTTAGGCCATTGTCCGCTTCGTTTTCGATTGCAGCGCTGCCGCCTCGTTTCTCGCTCATGTCTTTGTCCATGCCGCCGCCTTGGACCATGAAATCATCGATGACACGATGAAAAATAAGATCGTCATAGAAGCCTTCGTCTACGTAGCTAAGAAAGTTCTCAACGGTTTTGGGCGCTTTTTCAGGATTTAGCTCGATGATAATTTCGCCGTAGCTGGTTTCTAGTTTTACTTGAGGATCACTCATGAAAAGTCCTTAATTAGGTTTAAAAGGGTGCTTAAATTACTGGAGCCGAATTGCCTGCGCATAAATCGTCTAATGTATTGAGACCTATTTACTTCAGCGGTTATGGCTCAGAAGTCGGGTGGATCGAGGTCTAGTCTTGAAAAGGTATTGTTCTTTCTCGGTTTGGTCCTAATGCTAGCCTCTTCAGGAGGGCGTCGAAACATGAGTGCCTTTGCGTGTAAAGGAGCCCCATTGCTGACAACCCTTGAAGCCGGGCGAGAAAACGATAGCCGTTGTCGGTCGATTCTAATTAAATGCGAGACAATGATAAACCCTAAAGTGGCAGAAATATCGCTTATTCGCGTGTTAGGTTTACGTTTTTAAGCATTATGAACTTCGGTGGGTTGTTCTTTAGGCGTGTTCAATGGGGTGATTATACGAGTTTGGCATAGTCATTGGGATAGTCATTGGGGTAGCCATTGGGTTAGTCATAGGCTGGGTTCTTGGCCTGGGTGTTGTTTATACTATATTAGTTTTTGTCCTGGGATTTACTCTGCTCTGCGGGTAAAGTAGCGAGGGTAAGTCGGACATACTCTTTTGCGAGCGACTATATTGGCAACTACTCCTAGTTTGACAGAAACGGCGATGATGATTCGGAAATATGTGAGTTATGGATTGGTCTGTCTATTGGCGATGCAATCGATCATGGCCATGTCCGGTGAGTATCTGATCCATGGACAACTCAATGGCCCTCAGATACAGGAATATAGTAGTCAGACCGTTGAAGAACTTGAGTCGATTATCACGAATGCGCATAGAAGCGCCTATCTTTCTACTGGTGGGCAGCGGTCACTGGCGCGGGTTGCAAGTGATCAACTGGTTCATCAAGGTTATGAGCATTGGGATCATTACGGTGACCATCAATACAGTGACGCCTCTGATGAGGCGCATTGCTGTGATTGCCATAGCCTTGTACAGTCTTTCCTCCTTCTTTGTGAGGGCTGTTTTTCTGTGCAGGCCTCTTTGCACCGTGATCTATCGGAATACCTATTTTCCTCGTTATCAAATCTAACCCGTCCCGCGCTACGCCCTCCAATCGTCCACGCTTAACACGCCAATTTTAAAGTGCTTCGTATTTACCTGGGATAGGTCCGCCTTTTTTTGGCTTTATAATCTGTGCTCGACTTGAATAGTTGCTCGACAACTCATTTAGCAATATTTAATTCGTAGCCCTGGTTAGCAATACTCGGTTATTTGTAGTGTGTAAGAAGGACGTTGTTATGATTTATGGTTTATTTAGAAACAGACGGATRCTGAACATTTGKCTGGTGTCGGTGTTGTTATCAATGTTGCTGCCGACATCGATGCTTGCTGCGCAAGAATTTGCGCATAACGCCGAGCCASTGYRCGGCATCGTTGATAGCCRCGAGGGGGCGAATCAAGCCAATGATTGGTTGCTTTGGATTGATCATCAGATAAGTCAGCACCCAGCAATAATGGCTGCCCAGCAACGTCTAGAGGCGGCGCTGTCTCAGACTAAGGAACTTGAGCAAGCCCTTTATAACCCCCAATTAGAAACTGAGTTTGAGCGTGAGGGCGATCAAAGCAACTATCGAGCTGGCTTGAGCCAACAGATCGATTGGCAAGGCAAAGCGCGATTACGCGACAGGCAAGCTGTGATTAAGCGGACTCAAGCAGCATTGGATCACCAGCTTTTTGTACAGCAACGTTATGTTGAGGTATTGCGTGCTTTGGTGGATCGCGAAGCCGCGGCTCATCGTGCGGCGTTAGCGACTGCAGGCCAGTCCAATTTGGAGGCCTTATTGGATCAGCTGAAAAAACGTCAGCAAGCAGGCGATATAGGTGCTTTAGGCGCTGAGTTGGCTTTTTTAAGTTTGAGCCAAGGTTTTAACGAGACGGTCCATGCGATGGTTGAGCTTCAATCTGCAGATGCAAGGTTAAAGACCTATTTACCGGATTGGTTATCGAAGCAGTCTGAATTGCTAGCGTCCGTGCTGCTTGATCAGTTGTTTCTTTGTTATCAGTCGGGCGAATCTAAAATAAGTCTCGATAACGGCCCGTTAGTCCAAGGGCAAAAGGCCAAAGAACATTGTATTGRGGCGCMGCTTGAGAGCGACCTTGAAAMACATAAACAGCAGATAGAAGAGATCATAGRAACACAAATCGAGCATCATCCTGTGGTGGCGTCTGCACGGACTCGCTGGCAGTTATTGCGTAATGAGGCTGAGTTAATTGCGCTAAATACACGGGCTGATCCCCGCGTTGGATTCAGCGTAGGTTCAACCGACGATGACCCGGCATTGGGCGTGCGCTTTTCGATACCGCTGAAGGGGCGAGGCATTAATCAAATCGCGCTTAAGGCGGCTCGTCAACGCGAGTCAGCGAGTGCTGCGTTATATCGAGCAGAGCAGAGCAGGCAGGGGATTGTTCTTGCTTCGACTCAGACCACTTTAACTACCTATCACCAACACTACCAGCGTTGGCAGTGGCTTGTGGCGGGTAAAAGTCAACGTATACAAAACACACTGAAAAAACGCTGGCGCGGAGGGGATATAAGTACCACGCAATACCTATTAGCCTTACAACAACAGACTGACGGACAGTTAGCCGGGGTTGAGCTAAGGCGTCAGGTTGATTTAGCTCGAGTGGAGTGGTTGTTTCAGACTGGAAAGCTAGTCGGCGACTTACAAAGCGCTGAAGACAATAAAGAGTAGAAATTAAAATGAATCAAAATGCGAAGGGCAATGGGAAGTGGGGCAATGGGAAGTGGCAGCCATTATTTTATGGATTGCGGGTAGGTGTATTGTCGGTGTTGACGGGGATTGTATTGCAGACTCCGAACGTAGTGCTCGCGGAGCATCATTCTTCCGGTGAGCATGAGGATCATCAAGCGCATACAGATTTACATCAGGGGCATTCGGATCATGACCAACGAAATAGCCTCGAAGGTCAGGGTGAACATGCAGGCCACGATGATCACAAGAGCCAGAGCGAACATGACGGCCATGATAAGCACGAGCAAGGCGTGTCGTTAAGTCCTGCGCAAATAAAGTTAGCCAATATTAAATTGCAGACGTTGATGCCGAGACTGATGGACTATCAAATTTATGCGCCTGGGGAGATTAAGGCCAACGCCTATTCCAGTTACAGCGTGTCACCTCGGGTGGATTCAATGGTGCTAAGGCGTCATGTTGCATTGGGCGATCATGTAGAGAAAGGCCAGCCTTTGGTAACGCTTTTTAGTACCACGGTCGCGGAGGTGCAAGGTCGATTTGGTGTTGCTAATTCTGAATGGTTACGCGTTAAAAAGTTAGGTCGTAAAACCGTTGGAGACAAGCGCTATATTACAGCGCAAGCGGATTATGAAGTGAGCTTTGGGCGTCTTAAATCTTTTGGCTTTGATGCGCAGCAAATTGAGTCCTTGGTGGGAAATAAAACCATAGCGCTTGGGGAGTACACCTTGAATGCGGAAATTTCTGGCACTGTATTGCAGGATGATTTTAAGCAGGGCCAACGCATGGGCGCCGGTGATTCCTTGATGGAATTGGTTGATGAGCATGAGTTGTGGGTTGATGCAAGGCTGGCCCCGAATCGGGTTGTTCATCTACCTGCGGGTACCGAGGCACAAGTGCAAGTGGGTGCGGATTGGTTTGTTGCCAAAGTAGTGCGTGAGGCACACGCCATTGATCCTCAAACCCGAACCCGAGTGGTGCGATTGATCATCGATAATGCGTCGCATCGGTTGCATCCAGGCTTGTTTGTGGATGTTTATTTTTCATTTAAAACCGAGCACCCGGTATTGGCCGTGCCGGAGTCCGCATTGATACGCAGTGCCGATGGGGATTGGATTGTGTTTGTAGAAGACCATCCTAATGAATTTCAAGCCGTGGAAGTGGGTGTGGGGCAGGCGTTGGGTGAGTGGCGGGAAATTTTTGGTATTCAAAAAGCCAGTCGAGTCGTGACTGAAGGGGCTTTTTTTGTTGCCTCTCAAATCGCCAAAGGCGGTTTTGACCCGCACAACCATTAAGACCCGCACAAGCATTAAAGGCTGCTAGGAGACGAGTATGTTGCACGGAGTGATTGAGTGGGCCATCAGAAACCGTTTGTTGGTTTTGGTGGCGTTGCTGACTTTGATTGGCTTAGGGGTGTGGACCATTCCGAAATTAAACCTGGATGCGTTCCCCGACGTCACTAACGTGCAAGTCGTGGTGAATACTGAAGCGCCGGGTCTTGCTGCGGAAGAAGTGGAACAATTAATAAGCTACCCGATAGAGGCTGTGATGTACGCCTTGCCTGACGTGCAGGAAGTCCGTTCGATTTCTAAAACCGGCTTGTCTGGTGTGACGGTGGTGTTTAATGACAACGTTGATATTTATTTTGCGCGTCAATTGGTGTTTGAACGTTTGCAGTCGGCCAAAGAACTGATCCCTGATGGTCTTGGTATTCCGGAAATTGGACCGAACACTTCAGGCTTGGGGCAAATTTATCAATATTTGTTACGTGCAGATGCGGGCTCTGGCTATGACGCTATGGCGTTGCGTAATTTGAATGACCGGGTCGTGAAGTTGCTGTTGATGCCTGTGGATGGGGTTACTGATGTGCTGTCTTTTGGGGGCCAAGTCAAACAGTACCAAGTCAATATTAACCCTTCACGTCTATTGGCTTTTGAACTCAGCCAAGACGATGTGGTTGAGGCGTTGCAAAAAAACAATACCAATGTGGGGGGATGGTATTTGAATCGAGGCCAGGAGCAGTTGGTGATTCGCGGTACGGGCTGGTTAAGTGCAGGGGAACAAGGTTTAGATGAAATTCGCCGTGTGCCCTTGAAGACGGTCAATGGTACGGTGGTGTCGGTGAGCCAGGTGGCGACGGTGGAAATCGGCAGCGAGATTCGTCAAGGCGCAGTTACCATGACGCGTCGAGTAGCCGATGGTGAAACGGAAGTGCTTGGCGAGGTGGTCACGGGAATTGTTTTAAAGCGCGTCGGGGCCAATACCAAAGCGACCATTGAGGGTATTCAACAACGCATTGAATTGATTCGCCAAGCCTTACCCGAAGGCGTTTATTTCGAGCCGTATTATGATCAACGTAATTTAATCGCCGATGCGGTGAGAACGGTAGTGGTTGCTTTGTCGCTAGCGTTTGTATTTATTGTTTTGGTGCTAGGCCTTTTTTTGATGAATATTCGCGCTACGTTGTTGGTGTTGATTTCAATCCCTATTTCCATTGGGTTTGCTTTGATGGCCATGTCTGCTTTGAATTTATCGGCCAATCTAATGTCCCTTGGCGGCATTGCGGTAGCGATTGGAATGTTGGTGGATGGATCGGTGGTCATGGTTGAGAATATATTCAAGCACCTTGCCGTCCCTCAAACTGCTCAATCTCATGATGTGCAAAGCAGTGTGCAAATCAGTCTGCAAAGTAATGTGCAGCGAATTAGAAAAGCCGCCACGGAGGTTGCTCGGCCAATATTTTTCGCGGGTTTGATTATCTTGGTGGTTTTTATGCCCTTGTTTAGTTTTGAAGGGGTTGAGGCTAAATTATTTAAACCGATGGCGATCAGCATTATGATGGCCGTAGCTGCGGCAGTTTTTGTGGCGTTGATTGTGGTGCCTGCATTGGCAATTTACTTGTTTAAATCGGGGCTGCAACCCCGAGACAGTGCGTTATTGAAACCTCTCGAACAACTCTATAGACGGTGCCTTTCCTGGGCGCTGGCGAATACGTATAGCGTGGTCGGACTTGCGTCTTTATTGACGGTGGTGGCGTTACTGTTATTGCCTCGCTTGGGAACGGAGTTTGTGCCTGAATTGGAAGAAGGAACCCTTAATCTACGCGTCACCTTAGCGCCGTCATCTAGCCTAAATACCGCCCTTGAAGTGGCGCCAAAGCTTGAGTCGATGCTTCTGGAGTTTCCTGAAGTGACCTATGCCTTGAGTCGAATCGGTCGAGCAGAAATAGGCGGCGACCCCGAGCCCGTTAATAATATTGAGATCTATATTGGATTGAAGCCTGTCCAAGAATGGACCAGTGCAGAGGATCGTTTTGCCTTGCAAGCATTAATGGAGCAAGCATTACAGCGACATCCGGGGTTATTGTTAAATTTCTCTCAACCTATTGCGACGCGAGTGGACGAATTATTATCCGGAGTGAAAGCGCAGCTTGCGATTAAATTGTTTGGGCCTGACCTAACCATATTAGCGGATCGAGGGCAGGCGATTGAAAAGGTGGTTCAACAAATTAACGGCACGCGTGATGTCGCTTTGGAGCAAATCGTGGGTGAAGCGCAATTGGTCATTAAGCCGCGACGCCTGCAATTATCCCGGTATGGTTTATCCGTCGATGATGTGATGAAAGTGGTGCGCGATGGTTTAGGCGGGCGTTCCGCGGGGCAAATTATTCATGGCAATGAGCGTTTTGATATTTATGTTCGCCTCGCAGAAAAATTCAGAAATAATCGCCAAGCCATTGCTGATCTGCGTATTCAATCGCCTACTGGGGCGTGGGTACGAATGGGCGATGTRGCTGATGTAGTCATTGAATCGGGGCCGCCTCAAGTGCGCCGTGATGATGTGCAGCGACGCGTTGTAGTGCAAGCCAATGTGCAGGGCCGGGATATGGGCAGTGTGGTGGCCGATATTCGTCAACGCATTGCTGAGCAAGTGGCGTTGCCTGTTGGATACTCCGTCGTGATTGGTGGGCAATTTGAAAGCCAGCAGCGGGCGCAACAGCGATTATTATGGGTGGTCCCGTTTTCATTAGCGTTGATCGCTTTGTTGTTGTACTTTGCGTTTGGCTCGCTAGGTCAAGCGGCGCTAATTCTGATTAATGTACCGTTGGCGATTATTGGTGGTGTGTTTGCACTTTATGGTTCGGGTCAATACTTGTCGGTGCCTAGCTCTGTGGGCTTTATCACCTTGTTTGGCGTTGCGGTACTCAATGGCGTGGTGATGGTGGCGTGCATTAATCAACGGTTCGCGTCGGGGGAGAATATACACGATGCAGTTTTTGAGGGGGCAGTGTCGCGATTGCGTCCAGTCTTGATGACTGCGATTACCTCTGCGCTGGGGCTTATCCCTATGTTAATTTCCAGCGGTGTGGGTGCTGAAATTCAAAAGCCATTAGCGACGGTGATTGTGGGTGGTTTGGTGACGGCGACCTTGTTGACGTTAATTGTATTGCCGGTTTTATATGTTGGGTTTTCGAAGAAGAAATTATTGGACACGAATTAATTCGCATTGATCTTGAGGGGGTTCGAATTGGCCTTTAAATGGTTTTTTCAAAGGCCAATTTTCCAGGTGTTAATTGTATCAACTCGCCAAGCGATAATACTCTTTGAGTGTTTCAAGTTTTCCTGCTTTCTTAAGGACGCCTTCTATTTGACTGTTGGTGGTGTCGCAGGTGGCTCTGTGCAATGCGTCGGCATGGTATTCGACCATGGTGTCCCACATGGGGTCTATTATTTCAGTGCCGGATATTTTTCCGCCGTCTTTGGTTTTAATCGTGAAACTTCTAAACTCCGACACAAGCAATTGCAAGTAACCCACGTGTGCGGCTTCATCTTGTCGGATTCGATCCACCAGTATTGACGCGTGTTCGGCTTGGGCTCTTTGCTCGGGAAAAAGTTCGGGGTCCAAGAATAATTGWTTGTTAAAAGCAAAAAATGATTCGGCTCGAATTTCAATCATSAGYACRTTCATTAATAGATTGAGAATGGTTTGGTGAAAGGCTGAAATGATGGAGTTTTCAGGGTCTACCAAGGGTGGTTTCATGCCGCCTTCAGTGGGTCCGAATTTAAGTTTCTCTTTGGGGCGAGCGATGACATCCCGTACGGCAAACCACATCTTGTCATGACCGCCTTCGCCTCGTTCATCTCTGCCGCCTTCGTCCCAACCGTGGGTGCGTAGTAAACCTTTGTTGAGGTGGGCGAGGGTAGTGCCGCTAATGTCTTCTTCGATAATGTCTTGGAAGTCGGGGGCGTTGAAGGTGGTGAGCATTTTGCCGCGACCTTCTACTAAGCCGGTAATGGTGATTTGGGCGTAAAAAATATTGGAGAAATCGTTTTGAATGAGAAATTTTTGTTGGGGATAGTTCGGATGGTTTTCGTTTTGTAATAATTCAGTGTCGGCTTTTAATAGAGGGAATCCACGATTGTTTAGATTTTGGCGCCAGGCTTTTATCGCGGGCCAACGGTGCAGTGTGCGAGGCGAAATGTAGGTGCCTTGTTCGTCGAACCCGCCATGCAGTTTCAAGCCGGCTTCAACTTGTGGTTTTGCATAGGGGTGGTCTTGCTCAATCTCATCTTGGGTGTAAATTAATTTCAGGTCGCTCATAGTGTGTCCCTTAGCGTTTTCCCATGCTGAGCATTAGAGAGTGTTGACGCTCGATGGGGGGTCCTTGTTTTAAGTCAAATATACTGGAGTATGGTTCGCCCAACTAGGTTGGTTGTTTAGTATATTAACTGTGGTGGCCTATATGCACTGATCCTGAGTTTTCAACGATTAAAAAGTGGGTAAAGTGTTGAGCACCTGGATATCGCCTAAAGCATATGACTGTCCAGTCTAGAGGTAAAGTAGGGTAAAGCCAAGATGAATAGATAATTGTCCATGTTTACATGGTGATTATTTATTTGAGGGAGAATGAGCTTTGTCGAAGCGACTGACGGATAATACGGTGCTGGCAAAAACCGGCAGACAAAAAAGGCCTAAAACGTAGAGGGCAGTGAGTTCAAACGTTTTAGGCCAGTTTTTTTGAGCATGACGTTTAGCGTGCGTTGGATGCCGCTAATTAATTGCATCAGGTTAATCGTTAGCTCAAAGCCGCCTCCGTCGGGGATTGTACTGTTTCGGGCCGATTGTTTTTCTTGAATCGTTCGGGGATTTTRAAATTAAATAAACGTGCCGCGTTTAAGCCYAGTATTTTTGCGCGTTGTTCATCGCTTAAATCTTTCATGGTGCGTTCAATGGCTGCCGCAGAATGAGGCCAGGTGCCTTCATGGTGCGGATAATCATTGGCCCATAAAAAGTTATCGGTGAGGTCAAAGTCGATCGCATCTTTGATGCCCGGCTCATCGTCTTGAAAGGAAGCAAAAAAATGCGCTCTAAAATACTCGCTTGGTAACCCCTGTAATTTGGGCCGCACCCACATATGATGTTTAAGGTAGACCTCATCCATGGCTTGAATGACCCAAGCAACCCAGCCAATGCCTGCCTCAATGGTGGCAAATTTTAATTTTGGGAAGCGCTCTAAAACACCCGATGCGCAAATGTTGGCGACCGGTTCAAAAGTCGGTGCTAAAGCGTGAGCAACATAATTAACCACTGCGCCGCCATTTCCCGTTGCGGTTCTTGGATCTTTGCCTGTGGATATATGAATGGTGACGGGTAATCCGGTTTCTTCAATGGCAGCCCAAAGTGGATCGTACATGGGTAAGTTGTAGTTCGGGTCTTTATAATCTTGTTGACCGAAAACAGGTTTGCAAGGAATCGTTATCCCTCTAAAACCTAGTTTCGCCGCGCGATAGACTTCTTTGATGGAGCCTTCGATGTCTGCGGTAGCCAAGCAGGCCATGGGTGACAGTATATCATTGTGGTCGCCGTAGGTTTCCCAAGCCCAGTCATTCCAAATGCGGCATTGAGCTTGCACAAATTCGGCATCCCGAGAGGCCCACATTGAAAGGCCTTTATTGGGAAATATTATTTCGGCGTCGACGCCATCGCGCTTATGATCTTCAATACGTCCTTCAACGGTTGCGCCGGCTTTACTACGAACGCCGTCTTCACCTTCAAGCGCTGCGGATTGGCGAATACGAGTGGGTCGAAAGCCTTCCATAACCACCCATTTTTTACCGTCGTCGTCGACTTTCATAGTCGGTAAGCGACTGCGGAATTTTTTGTCGATGCGGTCGTGCCATAACGTGGCTGGCTCGTTGGCATGACAATCTGCGGACACCATAAAATATTTGTTGCTGTCAGTGGGCCGAGCGGTGCGGGTCCAGTCGGTAATGCCAGGCGTTTCTGTACGCCATTGGTTTACTGTGTCTGTCATAATAATTCGTCCGTATGATTTCTAGTATCAGTACTTCGAAAAAATGTCCGTATCAATAATTTAAACAGTTTGCCATTGAATTAGCGCGTAAGGTTTGTCCTCGGTATCGTGTTGCTCGAACACTGCTTGCACTTTGCTGCCGATTTCTACAGTCTGTTTGGGGTCACCCAATAAATTACCGACTAAACGGACATTGCCGGCTTGGGGTAACTCCACTAAGACGACGATATAAGGAAGGTGTTCTTTTTTAAACGTGGGGTGAACGGGGTGCCATATGCGCTCCCAGCTATAGATGATTCCTTCGGGATCGGTTTCTTGCCAACCAATGTCAAAACTTAAGCAGCCATGGCAAATCCACTCCGGTCCCCAGAGCCAACTTTTACAGTCATTACACTTTTGTATAATTAGGCGATTGGCCAGGGCGCCTTCCCAAAAAGGCGCGTCCAGTCCGTCGGGTGAGGCCATTGGGGCGGGCAATCCTGCGGGTAGGTAATGACTCATAGCGTATCCTCCGATCCAAAGATGCAACTACTAACAGGGGAAACCATGGGACCCGAAGTGACCATGGAAATATTGACATTCTCAACTTGGTTAAACGACTTTCCTTGAACTTGTCGAACTGCTTCAATATTAAGTCCGAGACCGTGCATGTAACATTCGGCTAAGTTTCCGCCGCTGGTATTTAAAGGTAATTTGCCATTGGGGGCTAATAGATTGTCGAGCTTTAATGCGTCATTGGCTTCTTCTGCTTCGCAAAAGCCATGTTCCACTAARCTCATGACCACACCACCRGTGAAGTTTTCATAACTTTGGATGACATCGACGTCCTTGGCGGTGATACCTGCCATGTCGTAGAGGCGGGGCGCAATACTGGTAAAGCTTGAGGTGGCGTAGGTGGGGTTGTTATGCACCGGCGCGCCAGCGCGATGTTCTGAGCCGGAGGCTGAGCTGAGTAAGTAGACCGGCGCTTCAAACTGTTGCGCTTTTTCAGCGGAGACCATGATCAAGGCCGCAGCGCCATCGTTTTCTTGACAGCAATCGTATAAATGAAAGGGTTCTACGATCCAGCGTGAGTCATCGTATTTTTGTTCGGTAAGCGGTTTGCCATTCATTACCGCGCGAGGATTGTTTTGCGCGTGATGATAGGAGGCCATGGCGATATTGCGAAAGGTTTCTTGTTTGACGTCGTAATCATGCATAAAGCGGGTGCACCGCATGGCAAACATTTGTGCCGGGCTCATTAATCCGTAGGGCAACGTATGGGCCATCGCGCCGCTAATTCTATTTATCTTTGCGCCTTGACCAAAGCGATGAAATTGCCCTTGGGCTAAAGAACGAAACACCACAACCACGTCGGATAATCCGGCCATGATTGCGGCAGCTGCATTGGCGATTGCGCCGGATGCACCGCCACCACCACCGCCCCATTGCATATTGGAAAAACGTAATTCGTGCGTGCCTAATGCGGCGGCTAATCGCGTAGGGTCATTGCGATCATTGCTGTAGGAACTAAAGCCGTCTATTTCTTTGGGGTCAATGCCGGCGTCTTTACACGCTTCTAAAATCGCAATGAGCGTCAGCTTAAACTCTGAGTCCGGCGATTGACCTCGTTTGTAGTAAGTGGTTTCACCTACGCCTACGACTGCAGTTTCGCCTCTGTGTGTCCGTTTCGGCATTGTCATCCCTCTTATATAGTGTTGTATGGGGGAAGAATATATTACCGGACCGAAATTCTGCTGGCTAGTTTATTTAACTATGTGAAGAAGTGGACAGCGAATTGTATGAATAAGGATTGATGTGTTTTCAATAATCTGGCTTGTTAGGCCTGGGTGAAAAATGTCTTCGCTATTTAAATAACGTGCAGTGAATTGTAATAAAAAATATTTCACCGCAATGTGTGATGGGAATGAGTCGGATTAATTGAACAAAACAAGTGCCATGGACATTAGTAAGACACTTAGCGCGCGGTATCCGGATTGAATTAATAAAAGCGGGCTGCCCCAGCCGCAAAATAAATTGTCCGATAACAGCGCCGGAAAGATAATGAAAAGACCAAGAATTAATCCGATTTTAATGCCCGTGCTTAAATCGTCGACGCCTACGAATGAAAATAATAGTGCAACGCCTAATGCGGTTAATAAACTGGCGATAACACTGCCTATCATAGGGCCTGTTGGACTGCCGAGCGTTTCGGGTGTTTTATTGATGGATTGCATCCATTGATTACCAAATAATAATGGCGAGTACCACAATGCACCTAAGGCCATGCCAATCACTGTGGCGACGATGACTCCGAGCAAATTTAACTCAAGCACTTCCATACAATGTCCTTATTAGTGAATGGCTTTCGTGTCGCTAGAGCGATTAAAAATAACGTGTCATTGATTGTTGGTTGATGGTTGTTGGTTGATGATCATTGAACGTTACCTCCATTCGATGTTCTTGTCCACGAAGGATGGACGGTCGAAGAGCCTCGTTGACGGTTTTAATGGTGCGCGCGCGTTACTTGCGAAGGGGTGGGTAAAGTCATAGCAAATAATCCGTAGGCTTATGAAAGTAATGGGGTTTTGAATCGATGCGTATTTTCAGCGGAGTAGGGCGCGGTGCTAGACCGGCCGCTCGCGCTTTAGTCCACACTAGGGGCGGGGTATTGATTGCATTTATAGGAGCCTTTCTATATGGTCGGACCTCATCTTTTTAGGCCGCGTTTATCGTATATTAAGGCCAAGAAATAGCGTTATAGCACCCTTACTGAAGTGATTTACCATGTTCTACGGTTGGAAATTATTGGCGGGTTTGAGTCTTATCTACTTCCTGGCCATTGGGCTGACATTTTCAGGGGTGGGAGTGGTTCTACCTTCGATGGTGGACGAGTTTGGCTGGTCTCGGGCCGAAATGGGCGCAGGCTTTGCGTTGATTGCCGTGATCTATGGCTTGTCTGGGCCCATGGTGGCCTATGTGATTGGCCGTATTGGCAATCGCTGGACGATTTTTTTCGGCGGCTTTGTGAATGCCGCCGGGGCTATGACGACCTATTATACGGCGTCGCTTTGGCAGTTCTATTTAGGCGCGGGCGTCATGATGGGCATTGGCATGGCCATGCAAACAGTGATCCCGGGCAATCAATTAATTGCTAACTGGTTTCATCATAAGCGCTCCTTGGCGTTAGGCATCTTCTTGGGTGCAGGTGGCCTCGGGTCTTTGTGTGCAATTCCAGCGTCTGTATACATTGAAGCCACTGGGCTTTGGCAGCATATCTGGGCTGCCATGGCGGCTGGGACACTATTAGCGTCCTTGATTGCGCTTATGATTGTTAAAGAAAGACCCAGTGATGTGGGGCAATTTGTGGATGGTGGCAGTACCGATGTCCTTAATGATATTCCAACTTCTGCGCGCAAATCTACCGTGTTTCGGTCCGTGCAGAACTGGCGTGCGCTGGATGCGCTGAAAACGCCTAGTTATTGGCTGATCGTGATGGGCGGCAGCGCGGCGGTGRTGGGAGCGACTATTGTTACTAGCCAGCTGGTATTGCATTTAACGGATGTGGGCATTGACCCCGTATTGGCGGGTACCGCGCTAGGCTTGCAGGGTGTGATCGGGGCAGGAGGGCGTCTATTTACTGGCATTATCGGAGACCGATTTGATCCTCGCCGTTTGCTAGCCCTGGGGTTGTTTGGGCAACTTGTAGGGTATTACTTTTTGAAAGAGGCAACGGACTCTTTGTACGTCTACTTGTTTGTGATTACCTTCGGCCTGGGGTATGGCATGTCGGCAGTGTCGTCGGCGACTCTAGTGGCGAACTTTTTTGGCGCACTGAATAACGCTCGACTGATGGCTGTTCGAGGTATTGTTGTGACCATGGTGGCGGGTATTGGGCCTGTAGGGGCCGGGTATTTGGCTGATGTATACGGGGGTTATTCGTTGGCGTTTAGCCTTTATATGGGCGTTGCATTTACTGCTGTGATGGCCGTGATATTGATGCCAAATCCTCGTTTTAGGGGCAATGAAGCCTGATGTAGAGTGGCTTTTGTTTCGAGATTTGGTTTCGAGGTTTAGTTTCGAGATTTGGTTTCGAGATTTAGTTTGAGGTTGAGGTCGAGATTTAGTTTGAAGTTTAGTTTGAAGTTTAGTTCGATTTAGATTTGGACTAAGGCCTGCCTGCTGAGGGCAGCCACTGATAAAAAAAGGGCAATGGATTGGTCAATCCACTGCCCTTTTTTTGTGGCCCGCTTGTGGGCCTGTATTTGCGTTACTCATTATTTTACAGCGCTTGGTATCACTCGCGTTAAGTCGGCGAGTGAGTTCTCGATTAAAACACCGTGGCTATTTTTTCAGTAAGGCTTTAAGTTGCTTAATATCTTCTTGAAGATCCTCTAGAGTGACTTTCCCTTCCAGCGCATCTTTCTCTTCGCGTGCTTGAGCGTGCTCTTCATCCATAACGCCGACGATGATCCCGATGACCATATTTAAAAAGGCGAAGGTGGTAAGAAAGATAAAGCTGAGGAAGTAGAGCCAACTCATGCTGTAGACTTCCATGGTTTCGTACATCACGTCAGTCCAGTCTTCAAATGTCATGACTCGAAATAAGGTCAGCATGGAGATGGCAATGTCGCCCCACAATACCGGGTTGATCGCACCAAAAATGGTGCTGCCCAGTGCGGCATAGATGTAGAAAATAATAAACATTAATAGTACGACGTAGCCTAATTGCGGTAAGGCTTTAAACAGAGAATTAATCAGAATACGTAGTTCGGGGATAAAGGAGATCATGCGTAAAACGCGGAAAATCCGAATTAAGCGACCGATCACCGCCATCTCACTGCCTTCGATAGGGATTAGGCTGATGGCCACTACCAAGGTGTCGAAGACATTCCAACCGCTCTTAAAGAAATTACGTTTGACTTCTTCGCCTAGGAATCGAACTGATAATTCAAATACGAATATCATGGTGATGATCAGGTCTACCCAGGTAAGAACAGCGGTGGCTGTGCTGGACATCTCGTAGGTTTTTACGCCTACCATCAATGCTGAAATAACGATGATGGTGACCACAAAAAGTTCGAATAGTTTGTTACTTCGAAAGTGGTCGAATTTTTTCTGAAACGATTGCATTGACACGTTAATAGGCACCTATGAGTAGTGGTTGAGTTGTATTTATTTAGTTCTAGGGGTTCGTTCTGTTTGTAAGTGATTGGGTCGGAGCGCTTGTCAAACGTAGGGTAGGCATTCCCCAGTAGCTTATCGCTAGATGGCGTGTAGCCAATTGGGTGGAGCTTGTTAGTCCCGTTTTTGACGCACTAGAGTATAAGGGGCTATTGCCTATTGATACCCTATAAAATTCTCAGCAATGTAAGTGCAGTATTTATTTGGAGCGGATGAAAAATTGCTGCTCAGTTTAGCGCTCAATGACTACAGAGGGAAGTGTTGTTGAGTGGTGGGGGGTAATTTTGCGGATGGCGTTGGATTGGTATAAAGGGTGTGTGAACTACGTGTGAACTATGCACGAACTATGCGGGAACTATGTCCGTGTTATGTTCGAGCTATATTTGAATTATGTTTGAGCTGGGGGTGCACTCTGCGTGAACCATCATCGAGTAAATCTATGGCTTAAAGTCGATTGGCTTAAAAACGATTGGTTTAAAGTCGATACGCATTGAATGTAAGGGATAGCTACCCTACCAACAGTTGGTGTCGTCAGAGGTTTTTTCACCGGTATTGTTCACCGTGAGGGTTCCGCAACGGTCGTCGTCTTGTCTGTTTTTCGGTACGGCACTGAGTGTGTAGGTGGTGCTACTGGCGGCAGTAATCTTTAAATCGTAATACTTATCGGTACCGTGCAACGGGGCTTCGGTCGAAAATATGCCTGGGGATCCGGTATCGTCGCCACTGGCGCCTGCACCTCGATAGGTATAAGGGCTTTGTTCTGCGTAGTAGCGTTCCATGGCATTTTGAAATTGAAGCAAGGCGCCCTGAGCATCTTTGCGGCTGGTCTTGGCGATTTGTTCGGAATACATGGGGATGGCAATGGACGAGATGATACCAATGATTGCTACGCTGATTAATAGCTCGGTTAGTGTAAATCCTTTCGGCTGTCTCATGATCTACCTCTATTAGCTGCAGTGATGCATGGTGTGTTCGGGTGATGTGTTCATTCGTTTAGAGTACTTTTCCTTAGCTTGGGCGATGCATTTCAGGGGGTAAAACCCAGATGCCGATGATTTTCTTTTCCTTGACCTTGATACCAATCACCATGTTTTGTTTGAGCTGGGAAAGGCTTGCAATAGGTGAGTTTAGTAGATAAACCCGCACTTCAGGCTTTAATTTGAATCTACTGGCGTTCATATACAGTGTTTTGGACGAGGTAGACATGGATTGAATGACGCCAATTTGATCGAATTGTTTGGGATAGTAGTCGGGCAGCGTTATTTGACYTTCGTTCGAGGCCGGTTCTTCTGCTTGCGCCAGCGGGCTATGGAGCGCAATGGGAAAAACCAGTACGAGGGAAATAATTAGCGCCATGAGTGCCGCTTGAAATTGAGTAGCGGCTTGAAACTGATTAGCGGCTTGAAACTGATTAGTCGATTGCATCATCGTCGATGTTTGAAACTGAGTGATAGTTGCCTTCATGAGAGTTCCTTTGAGCCATTTAGGGATAAGTCTAAGGGTTATATTCATTCGCGTGCTTTATTAATCGTCTTGATTAACCGTTGAAAGGTCTATTTCTCGCCACGATAGGCGGCCCGTGGCGGCGGAGGTGGTGACGTTAATGCCGGTAGAAATTATTTCCCCGTCGCTGAGTGAGTTGAGTACTCGGTCACTGATAAAGGTCGAGGGCCCTAGGGGTTTATCGTAGAACAGCGCGGCGGGCGAGGCACCATTCTTTTGATCGTCTTCGTTGTAGTTATGGTCGTTATTGAGATCAAATACGATCTCTGGGTAGGCGCCGCCGGTGGCTGGGTCAAAGGCTAGCTGAAATCCTCCAGGGCTTCCTTCGCAGCTGCTAGGGTCTTTGGGGATGATGGTGTTAGCGAATAAAATACCCGCGATATAAGACAATTGCGTGGGGCGCTCGCCGGGATACTCAATACCGCCGCTGCCGGCTGCGGTTACATCGAAATCAATATACCAGCCTTTTACTTTGCTGCTGGAGCTGCCGTTGTTTTTCCAGACGATTTCGTTCTCGCTCAGGGTACGAATTGAGTAGCCTTCGATGGTGCCTGATTGGTTGGTGAATTCTTGCTCTACCAATTGGTTTTTTGAAACTTCCGGTGAGTTACTTAGGTCGTCCCAAATGCCATAGATCGATTGAATTTCAGAGGTGGTGGCGTCGTCATTAGTCATCCAGCTGCCAGTGCCCGCAATAACAATGAACCCGTCTTCGTCTGGGTGAGAGATGACCACCGGTTGAGCGATAATAGGCTGAGGATTGCTGAGGTCGTCTTCCGCTTGATAAACAACTTCTAGATTACTTGAGTTAGTCCATGCAGATGAGCTGCTACTGCTGATATCAAAACGAAAGAGGTTGCCTTGAAGGTCGCCCACGTAGACGTAATCCGCCGTGCCATTGGCGTCAGCATCCACCACTACTGGACTGCCTAAGCCATTGGGGGTAGTACCGTCACTGCTTTCGGCTTTTCCGTGTCCGGTGGTGACTTTAATAAAGTCACCTGAACTCCAAGTGCCGTCGACGCCTTCTTCGATGAAGAGTATATAAAGGGCTGAGTCGCCATCGCTGCTGGTGCTGTTATAGCCGTTGCCAAAGATAGCCACCCAGCGTTGTTCACCGCTGAGCGTTGCATTACTCATGGCGATAATGGGCTGACTAAAGCTGTAACCCACATCACTGTTGCCTACGCCACCGTCGTCTTCCTCGCCAAACTCCCAAAGTACTGTCTCTGCCGCCGTAGACGCGAGTGTATACTCCGAGGGGTTTGTGACGTCGAGCGCGAAATAGCCTTTGCCTCCCGAACGATAGCCTCCCATTAATACGGTAGTCCATTCTCTTGCGCCTAAGGGACGATTAATGACGTAAGCGTCATTGACTGATGCGGTCAGGTCGACGTACATCTGATGCTGATAGCTGGGGGAGGTTAAGTCGCTCAAATTCTCCAGGGTTTCATTGGGAGCGAAGGCTATGAGCTCAGAACCATTGTCTGCGGAGAAACCGTGAAACATGCCATCATTGGCGCCGATGTAGACCATTGTGGTACGGCTTTCGATGGATGTAGCAAAAAGCGAATAGGTATCCGTGAGCGGGTAAGGGGCCTCATCGCGGCCGGAGAAGGGGGCTGTGCCGACGAAGACGGGGGATGAGTGAATAATATCCCCTAGTTTGCCTGATGCGGCTTCACGGTCTCGAAATTCACCAATGCTTGCATTGTCCCCTTCATGGATGTTGTCACCGAGTAAGTAATCCATTCGTTCATCACCAATGTCAGTGTCGCCATTGCCGTAGCCAATGGGCAAGGAAAGCGCAGCAGGGGTGTTGAGTAATGCTTGTTGGCTGCTGAGTAAATCTGAAAAGACGAAAGGGATACCGCCAGTGTTCACGCCGTCTCGTTTAAATCCGATGACGGTACGGGCGTCGTTTTCGATCACAGTATCTAATTGCTCAGCGGCGGACCATAACTCGGTGGTGTCGATGGTGCCCTGGCTATCGATGGTGATAGCCACCACATCCCCTGAATTAGTACGCGAGTTATAGAACGCTCGAAAAACGCGTGCGCCTTGCTCTAAGCTCTGCGTGTTCAAGGCCACCGCACTTGCAGAGCCCACTGTGGATTGGATGGTTGTGAATACGTTTTCTAAGGCGTTGGTGAGTTCTGCTGGGTCGCTGGCGCTGAGGTATTCCCCGCGACCGTTATAAGCGGCATGGATTAAGTCATCAATTTTGGCTTCCCCTGTATCGTAGGGGTTCGGCCAAGCAAAGGCGTCATCGATGTTGTCAGGCGGGCCGGTTAAGCTGCCGTTGACGCCAAAGCCAATGACAAAGGTTTTCATGTGCTGATGCATAGTATCGTCTTCATCGTCTAAGGCATTCGAGCCAGCAATGTCCGCAGCAGTCGCAGGCACATTGTCGTTGATTGTCGGTTGTAGGTCGGTTTCATAATAGTGCATGGCGACATCAGCGAGGGTGTTGCTTTCGTTGTCTGCATAGGCGCCACCATCCCAATCACCGCTGCCTGAGTCTGTATTACCAACGGATGGGTCGCCGCCGTTGTATGCGCCGTCGGTGACTAAAATCGTGAAGTTTTGCTGACAGCTGCCCGCAGGTTCTGGGAGGATTGGGCAGTTCGTGGTGTTGAATATATTGCCCGTGACACACTCATAATATTTACCAACTTTTTCTAAGTTTTGTCGTACTGGGGTGCCCGAGCTTGGCACAACGCTGCCGAGGATTTTATCGAACAATGCTTTTTTATTCCCGGCGGTGGGGGACGGGTTCATTTCTGCAATTTCGATATTGTGGGCGGTTTGATTAATGGTTGCGTAGCCTACGCGTACGTTGGTGATGTTTTCGAGTGCCAGCGTAATGGCGCCTTTGGCGACCATGTCTCTGGAGCGATAATAGGAAAACCAGTTGGCGAAATTTTGTTGCGTTGCTGAATCAGCGTCGACGATGAAAAACTCGGTTTCTTCTCCGTTATCAAATAAGGAGTCGCCATTCAGGTCCCGCCAGCTGTAGTAGCGAAACCCATCGGCAATGGTATTGCTGTCGTCGTCCGAGGTTGTGCGAGTAGTTCCGCCGAACCAATTGGAGTTATGTTGCGTTAAGTCGATGGTTTCGCCATAGGTACTTGCAAAAGGATTGTCGGTCGCGGCGGTGATTGAGATGTTTTGAAATGCGTCGCCATTGCTATCTAGGCCGGGCCAGGGTTGGTAGGTTTTTGCTGGGTCGAAGTAGAGTGGATTAAAGTCAGCGTTTCTAAAACGCCATGCTTGATCGTCACTGGTATTACAGTCACTACCGTTATCCCCGTAGGTGTTGGAGCCAAACTCTACGCCGTAGAGATACCCGAAAAAACTCCCTGACCCTACGAGGCAGTTGATGAACCCATCGTCGTTGGAGTCTCTATCGATTAAGGGGCCCACACCGGTGTTACTGCCGTCGGGTTGAAGGCCGGTAAATAAGGAGCCGTTGTCGAAATCCAGTGACATTACTTCCCAGTCCATGCTGCCGGAGTCGTCCATTAGTATTACGACATTAGGTTCTGAGCCGACGCGTAATTCTAAGGCTTGTTGCGCTAGATCGAGATCCCCTGTAAATCCGGGTTGGCTTAATACGGATAGAAGCAATAGCGAAAGCCCGTAGTGACTTAACTTGATCTTGGCTAAGGGTAAGTGAGTAATTTTCAACATGATGTAGTTCCGAGTAGTTCTGAGTAGCTCTGAATTGTTCGGCTCCGAAGAGGTAAAAATTATAAATCGTTGATCGCATCACGCGCGATCCTTGTTCTTGTGTATCTGTTTGTTTTACCCAAAATAGTGTTCAGTAATCTCGGTCTAAGTGATTGAGGCATGTCTTAGTTATTTTATTGATAAACCATTTTTTAATTCTTTGAAGCGGGTGCTTAGCAGGTAGCGATTATCAATTCACTAATTATCCGCATAAGTACTTTGAAGCATTATCTTTGAAATAAGCGCATTAATAATTGGTGGCAGTATTAGCTCTTATTCCATTGTTATCTCAATCGCTCGGCAAACCCTTATGTTATATGACGGAAGTTCGCCGTTAAATAAATGGTCTATTTCTAGTGCGTTAGCTGGGGCGGGTAACATTGAAAATAGTGGAAAAACACCATTAGGTTCACACCGTGTTAGAGCCAAAATCGGTGGCTTACAACCTATAAATACGGTGTTTATTGGCCGTAGAGCTACAGG
>NVVB01000058.1 GCA_002402085.1 Gammaproteobacteria bacterium | reverse complement strand
ACTTCTTCATCAAGATTCTTCGGCAGTACTTCAACCGTGATGCCTTGAGATTTCTCTTGCGCACTTAAGTCAGCAAATTTCTTTTCATACAAATAAATTTGAGCCAATACTTGGTTCGCAAAAGAGCCATCCATGATTCGCGAAGGGTGCCCTGTTGCATTGCCTAGGTTTACTAGACGGCCTTCAGATAACAAGATGATATGGTCATTGTCTTCAGGCTTATTGTCAGGGGTGCCGTTACGGTAGATTTTGTGCACTTGAGGTTTCACTTCTTCCCAGTGCCAGTTGTCGCGCATGTAAGGGGTATCGATTTCGTTATCGAAATGACCGATGTTACACACTACCGCGCCTGTCTTAAGGCTTTGCAGTAGGTTGCTATCACAAACGTCGACGTTACCGGTACAGGTCACCACCAGGTCAGTGTTTTGCAGCAAGGCAGTATCGATGTCTTCGATTTTACCGGTATTGATGCCGTTCTTGTACGGAGAGACTACTTCGAAGCCGTCTTGACAGGCTTGCATGGCGCAAATTGGGTCACACTCGGTGACTTTTACGATCATGTTTTCTTGAGCCAAGCTTTGGGCGGAGCCTTTGCCTACGTCACCGTATCCAATGACCAGGGCTTTTTTGCCTGCCAATAACATGTCGGTGCCACGTTTGATGCCGTCATTTAGACTGTGGCGACAGCCATACTTGTTGTCATTTTTTGATTTAGTGACGGAATCGTTGACGTTGATACAAGGCACTTTTAATTCGCCTTTTTCCATCATCTCGAATAAACGATGAACACCCGTGGTGGTTTCTTCAGTGATGCCGTGAATATTTTCGAGCAACTGAGGGTATTTGTCGTGAATCATCTCTGTCAGGTCGCCGCCGTCATCAAGGATCATGTTCACATCCCAAGGCTCGCCGTCTTTTAAAATTGTTTGTTCAATACACCACATGCCTTCTTCGTTGCTTTGGCCTTTCCACGCGTAAACGGCAATGCCTCGTGCAGCAACGGCAGCAGCGGCATGGTCTTGAGTGGAGAAGATGTTGCACGACGACCAACGGACTTCGGCGCCTAAGGCGACCAGTGTTTCGATCAGTACGGCAGTTTGAATCGTCATGTGGATACAGCCGATAATCTTGGCACCCTTTAATGGCTGCTCTTGAGCGTATTTTTCTCTAAGAGTCATTAGGGCTGGCATTTCAGTTTCAGCAATGGAGATTTCTTTAATCCCCCAGTCGGCTAAAGCGAGGTCGGTGACTTTATAATCCGTGAAGTTGCCTTCTGCTTGGGCGCTCATTCGATAATTCCTGTATGTGTTACGGTGTTAAGTTAGAGATTGGATGGGGTTTTGGGTTAAAGGCTGGCTTTTAATGCATCAGCTTTGTCGGTTTTTTCCCAAGTGAAATTGGCTTCTTCTCTGCCGAAGTGACCGTAGGCGGCTGTGCTTAAGTAGATAGGACGCTTTAAGTCCAGCATCTCGATCAAGCCTTTAGGTCTTAGGTCGAAATGCTCTTGAATGAGCTCGCCAATTTTTTGGTCCGAAAGCTTACCGCTGCCAAAAGTGTTTACGCTAATCGAAGTTGGCTCTGCTACGCCGATGGCATAGGAAACCTGGATCTCGCATCGGTCTGCTAAGCCCGCAGCAACGATGTTTTTGGCGACATAACGTGCAGCATAAGCGGCAGAGCGATCTACTTTTGAGGGGTCTTTGCCTGAAAATGCGCCACCGCCGTGTCGTGCCATGCCGCCGTAAGTGTCGACTATGATTTTTCGCCCAGTCAATCCGCAATCGCCTACAGGGCCGCCTATAATGAACTGCCCGGTAGGATTAATGAAATACTTGGTGTCTTTGGACAACCATTCGGCGGGCAGTACGGGTTTGATTATTTCTTCCATGACCGCTTCATGAAGGTCTTTTTGAGAAATGTCAGGGTCGTGTTGAGTGGATAAAACCACTGCATCGACGGCGCTGGGCTTGCCGTTTTGGTCGTAGCGGAATGTGACTTGGCTTTTTGCGTCAGGTCGCAACCAAGAAAGAGTGCCACGTTTTCTGACTTCAGCCTGCTTTTTAACCAGTTGGTGAGCGTAAGTAATCGGTGCAGGCATTAATACGCTGGTTTCATTGGTGGCGTAGCCAAACATAAGGCCTTGGTCTCCAGCGCCTTGCTCTTTGTCGTCGGCTTCGTCGACGCCCATGGCGATATCGGGGGATTGTTTACCGATGGCGTTGAGTACTGCACAAGACTGCGAATCGAAGCCTATTTCTGAGCTGTTGTAGCCTATACCGCCCACTACTGCGCGGACGATTTCTTCGATGTCGACATAGCTATTCGTAGTGACTTCCCCTGCGACGACTACCATGCCGGTTTTAACCATGGTTTCCACGGCTACGCGGGCTTCGGGATCCTTGGCAATCATCGCGTCTAACACTGCGTCGGAGATTTGGTCTGCGACCTTGTCGGGATGGCCTTCGGATACGGATTCGGAGGTAAATAACGAATATTCTGACATGAGGCTTTAATTCCTTTATCGACGAAGAGGGGGCTGGGCATTCTTCAGAGGCGTGTGTCTTTAAACCCCCAGCGTTGCAGTGTACATTCGAGAATAAATGTAAGTCACTTGAATAATACTTGGTCGCAAAATGAAGGTTTTTCATATGGCGAACGGGTGCTGATAGAAACGGATGGAATATAGCGTGAAGTGACAAAATTCTCCAGTTTATGAAGAAAATAGCGCTGTTAAAATGCAGGCGCTTAGGTGATGCTTCACAGCAATTTAGGGTGTATTGAACTTGTTGGGGTTGCTAGTAGTCCTTTATATTGATTTGAAACGATGTAGGGCAGGGTTGGTTGAGTATGAATTGCTCTGAAATAAGTGCAGCGCCCCGGTATAAACGAGAGAATAGAATGATATGAAATTAGTGTTTGAAGCGCAGAATTCGTTGGAAGCCCATATGATTCTAAATTTATTGGAAGGGGCTGGGTTGCACGGCAGTATTAATGGCGAGTTATTGCAGGGCGCTATGGGTGAGTTGCCAGCATCCGGGGTGGTCAGCGTGGTGGTCGAGGATAAAGACTATTGGGCTGCCAGGGAAGTGGTGGTTAATTGGGAGCGGCAACAAGTGCTGGACGGTCTGACTGATGAGTCCGTTGCTGTTGGYGCYGGCAAGTTAAAGAATCGTTTTTCRGCYTGGYTGATYGGTGTGCTCTGTGGAATGACTGTGATGATGGCGTATTTTCAATCTCCAGTGACTAATGGCGGAATTGACTATAACGGAGATGGCCGGCTTGATGAGCGATGGTCTTTTGTTGATGGGCGCATGATAAAGACTGAGATGGACAGTAATTTTGACGGTAAGATTGATTCCATCAGTCGCTATGACCACAAAGGGCTTATTAAAGAGGCTGATTATGACCAGAATTTTGATGGGGTATTTGAAACCGAGTTTTATTTTCATAATGGCAGCATGATTGCTCAGTTTTCAGATACTACAGGGGATGGCCTTATGGATCTTAAGGTGAAGCTGAAGCACGGCGTGGTAGAAACCATTTCCTTTATTGATGTCGAGACGTTTAAGCCAATAAAGATAGAATATTACGACGCCTTTAAGCTAARAAGCGCTGAAGTGGAYACKRATGGKGATGGGGTGATGGATAGGCTTTTTGAATATGACGCCATTGAGAATGTTAGTCGTGAAGAGAGTATTTCGATTTATTAGTGGGTACAGGTTGCCGAGTGCCTAGCACCGAAATCAAAAGCATTGCTTGTTTAATGGTCAGGTTTGGGGCGTTTTAGAGCGTTCGCTGCGCGGTTTGATGATCCTTGTTGTTTATTTATGGCTGTTCATTGGGTCAGTAGTTTGATGTATGATGTTGCGATCTTAAAAGAATACGATTCAATGCGTAATGTAAGGAGTGGGCATGATTAAATTGTTTGGTTTTGGTGCAGGTTTTGGTCTCGTTGATCCGAGCCCCTTTGTATTGAAAGTGGATGCATTTATGAGGATGTCGGGCATAGACTTTTCTTCTTCTGATGATTTTAATGACTTTAAAAAAGCCCCCAAAGGCAAGCTGCCTTATATCTCTGATGGGCAAAATGTGATCGCAGATTCTTTTTTTATTTTGGAACATTTNAAAGRAAAATACCCAACGTCACTGGATGAGTCGCTCACCGAAGAGCAAAAGGCGATTACTCACTTAATCACAAAGTCTCTCGATGAGAACTTTTATTGGTGCATCGTATACTCTCGCTGGATTAGGGATGATACGTTTCCGGTTATCAAAGAAGCCTTTTTTGGTGCCATGCCATTCCCTCTAAAGCATATTGTGCCGTTTGTTGCGCGTAGGGGCGTAAGAAGTGCCATTAATAAACACGGGTTGGGCAAACATAGTGATGCAGAAATTATGGCTATTGCTGATAGCACGTTGAAAAATTTATCGGTATTGCTGGGTGATAAGCCTTATTTCTTCGGGGATTCGCCGAGTACGCTTGATGCGGTGGCCTTTGGTTTCTTAGCGCAGGTGACTATTGTTCAGCTGGATACGCCATTGAATACCATTGCTCGAAAATATAATAATTTATCTGAATTTTGTCGTCGTGTGGATCAAAAGTATTATTCCTAGTGGGGCCATTGTTTGGTTGTAGTTTGGTTGTAGTTTGGTTGTAGTTGGGCTGTTCTGATTGCGGTCAGCGAGCCAAGCAATGAGTCTGCACTTAAACGATARAAAATGAGAATAAAATGATTAAAGGCAGTTGTCTTTGCGGTGAAGTTCACTATGAATTTGATGGCGTCATTGATGAAGTGGCAATATGTCATTGTGATCAATGCAAGCGCGCTCAAGGTACCCCGTTCGTAACCAATGCGCCGGTTGAAGAGAAGCGATTTTCTATCGTGCGTGGGGCTGGCTTGCTCAAAACCTATTTTTCAAGCCCTAATAAAAAACGTGTGTTTTGTAGTGCGTGTGGCAGCCCTTTTTACAGCCAGCGAACCGATATGCCAGAGACCGTCCGCTTAAGGCTGGGGACGGTCACCGAGGGCCATATCCCTGAGCCTAGTTACGAAATATTCTGTGAATCCCAATCCGCTTGGTTGTCTGAAAATCTCAGCCGGCCGCGTTATGGGAAAAATACACCCCAAGCTACGACTGACGCTGTTGCTGAATCCATGTCTGACTAGATGAGATTTGCTATTCGTTTGATTCTTGTCGAGCGGTAGTCGCTTTCATTTGGGGTGTGTAGCGAGCGTGTCTGGCTGAGGGTCTTGTTGAGGGTGTCTGAGATGAGTCGTTCGGAGCTATTGTTTGCAACGTAAGCGCGCTAATAAGAGAGGGGTTCGCCGAATCGGCTGGTCCGCTGCTTGATAATGCGGTTTGATTAGGRTATTTRGTCATCATTTGGGGACTTTGTCGGCCCTGSGATATTGGCCTGTCTTGKCCTAAATGCGCGCTCAGTACGGTTGATCCCCWGGYTGGTTGGAAATAAATGCATTTATACGCGGAAATTTGCTCAGATTGTTTGCTGATAAGGCCGGACTAAGGGAAAATGGCGGCCCTAAATTTTATATAGTTAATTCATAACGCCTAAAATTGAATTAATTGTGGTTTATCCAGCCGAGGAACTTGAAACAATGCCATCCCGTCGAGAATTAGCTAATGCAATCCGTGCCTTAAGTATGGATGCCGTGCAAAAAGCCAAGAGTGGTCACCCAGGGGCGCCCATGGGTATGGCGGATATCGCCGAAGTGCTCTGGAATGGTGAGCTAAAGCATAACCCCAGCAATCCAAGCTGGGTGGATCGTGATCGTTTTGTATTGTCCAATGGTCATGGCTCTATGTTGTTGTATTCCTTGCTTCATCTTACGGGTTACGACTTAAGCATTGATGAATTGAAAAACTTTCGTCAAATGGGCTCCAAGACTCCTGGGCACCCTGAATTGGGTTATGCGCCGGGGATTGAAACCACCACCGGTCCTCTAGGCCAAGGCCTTGCCAATGGCATTGGTATGGCCATTGCGGAAAAAACCCTGGCGGCGCAATTTAATCGCCCCGGTCACGACATTGTCGATCACTCGACTTATGTGTTTCTAGGGGACGGCTGCTTGATGGAAGGTATCTCCCATGAAGCGTGTTCATTAGCGGGCACTTTGGGCTTAGGCAAATTAACGGCATTCTATGATGACAATGGCATCTCGATTGATGGCGATGTAGAAGGCTGGTTTACGGATGACACTGTACAACGATTTGAATCCTACGGGTGGCATGTCGTGGGCAATGTCGATGGTCACGATTCAACAGCGGTCTTGGCAGCGTTGCAAGAGGCGCGTTCTATTACTGACAGGCCTAGCCTGATCTGCTGTAAGACAGTGATTGGCTTTGGTTCGCCTAATAAGCAAGGTAAAGAAGACTGTCACGGTGCTCCATTAGGAGCCGATGAAATTATAGCGGCGCGGGAAGTATTGAACTGGCCGCATGAGGCATTTCATATCCCAGAGGAAATCTACGGCGCGTGGGATCAAAAACAACCCGGTAGTGAAAAAGAAGCCGCATGGAATCAAGCCTTTAGTGCGTATGAAGAAGCCCACCCTGAGTTGGCGGTTGAGTTCCAACGTCGTATCGACGGTCGTTTGCCCAGTGATTGGCAAGCCAATGTGAATGCCTATATTAAAGACACCCAGGCAAAGGGTGAGAAGATTGCTTCTCGTAAAGCATCTCAAAACAGCTTGAATCAATTCGGTCCTTGGTTGCCTGAATTACTCGGGGGGTCGGCGGATTTAGCCGGTTCGAATTTAACCATGTGGTCGGGTTCTAAGCCCATTAATGAGCAAGCCGATGGCAACTACGTGTACTACGGTGTACGTGAGTTTGCTATGTCAGCGATTATGAATGGCGTGACTTTACACCGAGGCTTTAAAGCCTACGGCGCTACTTTCTTGGTGTTTATGGAGTATGCGCGTAATGCGGTGCGCATGGCGGCACTCATGCAGCAGCCGAGTATTTTTGTGTATACCCATGACTCTATTGGTCTAGGAGAAGACGGCCCGACTCATCAACCGGTTGAGCAGATCGCTAATTTACGCATGACGCCAAACATGGCGCTATGGCGTCCGTGTGATGCGACTGAGTCAGCGGTGGCTTGGAAAGCCGCGGTTGAGCGTCAAGACGGCCCTTCCTCGTTGATATTCTCCCGTCAAGGCTTGCCGATGCAGGCGCGAACTGACGAACAAGTGGGCCGTGTTGAGCAAGGTGGGTATATCTTGCGTGATTGCGCCGGTGAGCCTCAGCTGATTTTGATTGCTACCGGTTCAGAAGTGGAAATTGCCATGCAAGCGGCTGAGCAATTAGCTGCGAAGTCGATTGCTGTTCGCGTAGTCTCAATGCCTTGTTGTGAAGTGTTTCAAGCCCAAGACGCGAGCTACCGAGAGCAAGTGTTACCCAAGCAAGTGACCGCGCGTATCGCCATTGAAGCGGCGATTAAAGATTACTGGTACAAGTACGTGGGCTTGGATGGCGCGATTATTGGTATGGACAGCTTTGGTGAGTCCGCACCGATTAATGATCTCTACAAGCATTTTGGCATTACCGTTGAAGCGGTAGTCAGTGCTGCGGATGAATTGTTGAAATAGTAGCGGCTTCCAGCTTGAGTTAGGCGAAAGGCGCGAATAAAACAGTTTCGTGCTTTGGCCGGACGCTTGATTGACGGAAAGGGTGGGTGGGTCATTCTCCCCAAACAAACGTATTTTGACCTCGATTTCAGTGGGTTTGATTGTATAGATGCGCATAGCAATAAATGGTCTGGGCCGTATTGGCCGAAATGTCGTTAGAGTATTGTTTGAGTCTGAGCGCTATAGCGAGGTTCAACTTGTTGGGGTTAATGATTTAGGCAGTGCCGAAGCGTTGGCCTACCTTTTACAGTATGACTCCACCCACGGTCCAAGCGCCTTTGATGTCGATTGGTGTGAGGACGCTGGGCAGCAAGCGCTGGTCATCGATGGGCAGCGTATTCCTACTTGGCAAGAAGCGGACGCTGAAAACCTACCTTGGGCCGACTTGAATGTGGATTTAGTGCTCGAATGCAGTGGCGTGTACCGTAATCGTCAGGCCGCACAAAAGCATATCGATGCGGGTGCGACGGCAGTATTGGTGGGCGCGCCTGGGACGGATGAGCTGGATTGCACCGTGGTTTATGGTGTTAATCATGAGTCAATCACGGGCCAAGACCGTATTTTATCCAATGCCTCTTGCACCACCAATTGCGTCGCGCCGATTTTACAGGTGTTGTCGGATCAGGTGGGGATTGAAGCGGGTTTACTGACTACGATTCATTCCTACAGTAATAATCAGTCATTGATTGATACGGTGCATGCGGATGCACGTCGTGGACGATCTGCAACCCAGTCTCTAATTCCTACGGCCAGTGGCGCTTTAACCGCTTTAAAGCAAGTGTTGCCAGAGGTGGGCGCGACCATTAAAGGGTATTCGATGCGAGTCCCTACCGTGAATGTGGCCGCAGCTGATTTGAGTTTGCAGCTTGATCGAGATGTGAGTGCTGAAGAGGTCAATGGTTGGCTGAGAGCGGCGGTGGAAAATGATCCTTTTGGGATCTTGGACTATAATGAGCGTCCTTTAGTCTCGATTGATTTCAAGCATAACAGTGCCTCGAGTATTTTTGATGCGACGCAAACTCAGAGCGTTGGGCGGATGTTGAAACTGGTTGCTTGGTATGACAATGAGTGGGGATACTCCCATCGTATGCTCGACGTTGGCCAGCATTGGTTCCAAAAGCACAGTACGTATCAATAGCGGTGCGTACCAATAATCGCCAATTACTAGGCATGACGCTTGGTTTATTGATGGGTCGGGTTCCTAGTTCAATTATTAGTTAAATTATTAGTTTAGTTAGCAGTTAGATTCGAAGATTAATTGGGTTCAATGGACCCATGCTAAATTGTTCAATTATTAGAAAGGTAGGCTTATGACGGTCATGAAAATGTCCGAGTTGGATTTGACCAACCAGCGGGTGTTAATTCGCGAAGATTTAAATGTTCCCATTAAAGACGGTAAAGTGACCAGTGATGCGCGACTTCAGGCCGCATTGCCGACACTTCGTTTGGCGCTTGAGGCTGGCGCGCAAGTGATGGTGATGTCACATTTGGGACGACCCACAGAAGGTCTATCGGAAGCCGAATTTTCTTTGGCGCCTATTGCTGAATACTTGAGTGAGGCTCTAGGTCAGGACATAAGCTTACAAAAAGACTGGTTGGACGGGGTGGACGTGAAACCTGGCCAAATGGTGTTGCTTGAAAACGTACGTTTCAATGTCGGTGAAAAAGCCAATGACGACGCACTGGCCAAGAAAATGGCCGCACTATGTGACGTTTTTGTGATGGATGCGTTTGGTACCGCGCATCGCGCCCAGGCATCGACTCATGGCGTRGCAAARTTTGCCCCKATTGCCTGTGCAGGGCCTTTATTASAAGGTGAGTTGGATGCRCTCTCAAAAGCATTGGATAACCCTGCCAAGCCTGTGGTGGCCATTGTTGGCGGCTCGAAAGTCTCGACTAAGCTCACCGTGCTAGAAAGCTTGTCCACAGTAGTGGATCAGTTGATTGTGGGGGGCGGCATCGCCAATACTTTTCTAGCGGCACAAGGGCAAGCCATTGGCACTTCTTTGAGTGAGCCAGACTTGGTGGAGACTGCGAAAGCATTGATGGCCAAGATCGACATTCCAATTCCGGTTGATGTGGTCGTGGCCACAGAGTTTGATGAAGCGGCAACAGCTGTAGTGAAGTCCTCTGCTGAAGTGGCTGATAATGAGATGATTCTTGATATCGGCCCTGAGTCCGCACAGCAATTGGCTGAAATTATAAAAAATGCCAAAACGATTGTTTGGAACGGCCCAGTAGGGGTTTTTGAATTCGATCAGTTTGGTAATGGCACTGAAGTGATTGCGCGAGCGATTGCGAGTAGTGATGCATTTTCTATTGCAGGCGGTGGGGACACACTAGCAGCAGTGGATAAATACGGTATTAAAGACCAAGTGTCTTATATTTCCACGGGTGGCGGGGCGTTCCTAGAATTTCTGGAAGGCAAAGAATTACCGGCAGTGGCAATATTGCAGCAGCGCGCGGCAGATCAATAATTTTACGAATTACTTTGGAGAAATAAATCATGGCATTAGTCAGCATGCGTCAATTGTTGGATCACGCCGCAGAGTTTCAATACGCTCTACCGGCGTTTAATGTAAATAACTTAGAGCAAATGCGCGCCATTATGGAAGCCGCCGATGAAACCGATAGCGCGGTGATTTGCCAGGCGTCAGCGGGTGCTCGGAAATATGCCGGCGCGCCTTTTTTACGCCATCTTATTCTTGCAGCGATTGAAGAGTTTCCGCATATTCCTGTGGTGATGCATCAGGATCACGGCGGTTCTGCTGCGGTATGTCAGCGTTCTATTCAGTTGGGATTCTCGTCGGTAATGATGGACGGGTCTTTATTGGAAGATCAAAAAACCCCTGCGGATTATGATTACAATGTAGCCGTCACCCGTGCCACAGTAGACATGGCACATGCGTGTGGTGTTTCGGTAGAGGGTGAGTTGGGTTGTCTCGGTTCACTTGAGACCGGTATGGCTGGGGAAGAAGACGGTGTTGGCGCTGAAGGCGTGTTAGATCACAGCCAACTATTGACCGATGTTGAAGAAGCCGCTGACTTTGTTAAGAAAACTAAAGTCGATGCCTTGGCGATTGCCATTGGTACCAGTCACGGTGCGTACAAGTTTACCCGTCCTCCTACGGGCGATGTATTGGMCATTGACCGTATTCGCGATATTCATGCACGTATTCCAGATACCCATTTGGTCATGCATGGGTCTTCGTCAGTGCCTCAAGAGTGGTTAGAAATTATTAACCAGTATGGCGGTAAAATCCCTGAGACTTACGGTGTGCCAGTGTCGGAAATTCAAGAAGGCATTAAGCATGGCGTGCGTAAAATCAACATTGATACCGATTTACGTTTGGCTTCAACAGGCGCAGTGCGACGCTTTTTAGCGGAGAATCCTTCTGAGTTTGATCCACGTAAATACCTTCAGACGACAGTAAAAGCCATGAAGGATATCTGTATTGCGCGTTATGAGGCCTTTGGTTCTGCCGGACAAGGCAGTAAAGTGAAGCCTGTTTCATTGGACGCGATGTATCTTCGCTACGAGACTGGCGAGCTAGATCCTCAAGTTAAATAGTCACAAAATCCTGGTTCAGCAATACGCTTATGCCAAAAAAGTGAGCGTATTGTTGCGGCACCGCGCTAGGGTTAGGCCTGGTTTTTGATATTATTTCCAGTAACGCGTACGCCTTTAAGTGTGTAGGTGATACTAGACCCCTCAGTATTATTTCTTGTATTAATTCCTCGTATAGCTCTAGGTATAGTTCTCGATATAGCTCTCGGTATAGTTTCTGGGATGCCTTCTGTGGTTATTCTATGACACTCTCAGTGTAAACCTCCGTGTCGTCTCTTGGATAAAGGCGCTAGTAGTCCTTTGAATTCTATTTCTTAGCGTTCTCAGTCGATACTGTGCTTGATTGTTGATGCAGCTCTAAGAACAGGGCGTGAAATTTAACTATGCTTAGGGAATGGAATTAGCAAATGAAACATTGGTTGATAGCGGCGGTTATTTGAAGAACAAAGCATTACTTGATCTTCCTGAAGCGCTTTGCGAGCCTTTTAACCCGCATGAAATATTTTCTACGATGGCTCCGCTGGATTTCGACCAGCTAGCCCCGCTTACGCCTGAAGCCAAAAAATACGCGCTTTATTACGGGCTTGATATGCAAGGCCGGGTTAGTGGTGTGCGCCATTATTTAGGGTATTTCTCTAGCGCTGCTTATCGGCTGGCGTGCCACGTTTATTTAAAAGACAGCGCTAAAGCAACGGTTATATTGTTACACGGGTATTACGATCACGTGGGTTTGTATCGCCATGTGATTAAACGATTACTGCAATTGGACTTTAATGTGTTGGCCTATGATCTGCCGGGCCATGGTTTGTCTAGCGGTGGACGGGCTCAAATCGACGGGTTCCATGAGTATTCGGACGCGCTTCGAAATTGTATCAAGCTAATTAAAGATAAATTACCGAAACCTTTGTATTTCGTTGGCCAAAGCACTGGCGGGGCGATTGCCTTGGATTACCTGTTCGACGCTGAATTAGAACGCTGTTCCGTAGATTTCGAAAAGGTTGTTTTACTTGCGCCCTTGCATCGGCCGGTGCAATGGCGAAAAAATCTAATGCTTTATCATGCAATTAAATTCTTCGCTAAGTCTCTGGAACGTAAATTTGTGCCGAGTTCTCACGACCTTTCTTTTTTACGCTTTGTAAAAGAGCAGGACCCGCTGCAATCGCAGGTAGTGACTTTGTCTTGGGTGGGGTCTTTGCACGAGTGGATTGTCAAAACGGATTCAGCGGTTCGCTGTCAATTTCCGCTAGTGGTGATTCAGGGCAAAGAAGATCAAACGGTTGATTGGGAAAAAAATATCCCTTATTTCTCCGATAAATTTCCGAAGATTACGGTTCATTACATTGACGAAGGGCGTCATCATTTGGCCAATGAATCAAAACCGATTCGAAATAAAATGCTTGAATACCTTAGCAGTGCATTGACCGACTGATGACTTATACAGGCCGTGAAGATTTATATGGGTCGTGAAGATTTATTTATACGGCAGGGCGACGATTTGAAATTCGTCTTGATAGACTACATAGCCCGGATTATTACTTCGTAAAACCTCTACGTAGATATCGTGGTTTTCTAAGATCGATTTAATGCGCCACATGTGCGATACAAATTCATCGGCTTCATGTCGAATCCAACAGATGCCTTTACGAGGGCGGTGTGGCTCTTTCTTGTTGCGCTTAAAGCGCGTTGGCGTAGGCAGTCGGGTTTCAAGCCAGCGTAGGGATTGCCTGACTTCAACCTCTTCATGATAGTAGAGGGTGCCATTGTCTAGCTCGTGGTGTACTAAGGTAAATAACCCAGTCTCTTTGCCACTTCGACAATCAATTTTTTTGGTAATAAACCGTAAAAACATTACCGCCCTTCTCATTCTAAGCGTCGTACTGCTCTCTAAATAAACCCTGGCTGGTCATTCAAGGGGACCATCGGGGCAGGAGCGGGGCCATCGTGCGGCTTTAAAAAAGCGCAGCATTGCTCCTAAGTATTAGACTAGAGCAAGAATGCAAAGGTATCTAGGGCTGGGGTATTTTAGGCTGAGAGAGTTTTCAGTGTGGGCAAATTTTAGTGTGCGGAGGCAGGCGTGAGAAAGTCTCTGGGCGCTTGTATTAACAAGTAAGGGGAGTAAATAGGGAGTCTGTCGGGGAGTTCGAGCCCCTAAAGATCAATTTTTTGATGGCTTTAGGGGCGCTGCAAGTCAGTATGCTCTAGAACAGTACGCGGCATTTAATCGTGCCAGGAATGGCGCGTAACGCTTGCATGGCAATGTCGCTATAGCTTTGATCGACGTCGATGACTACGTAGCCTAATGATTCTTCGGTCTGAAGGTACTGGCCGACGACATTAATGTTGTGCTCTGAAAAAACGTTATTGATCTGAGTCAATATGCCCGGTTTGTTTTCGTGGACATGCAGTAAACGATGGTGGTCAGAGTGACTGGGCAGTGCCACCTCGGGGAAGTTGACCGAGGATGACGTGGTGCCGTTGTCGCTGTATTTAATCAGTTTCTCGGCCACTTCTTGACCAATGTTGGCCTGGGCTTCAAGGGTACTACCGCCTACGTGGGGGGTAAGGATGACGTTATCGAATTCCCGTAGTGGCGAGATAAACTCTTCTTTGTTAGAGCGTGGTTCGGTGGGGAAMACATCCACGGCTGCACCCAGTAAATGCTTACTGCGCAGGGAGTCGGCTAAGGCGTCTATGTCGACAACCGTGCCGCGAGAGGCGTTGATTAAAATGGCGCCGTGTTTCATTTGCTGTAGTTGCGAGGCGCCAATCATATCTTGGGTCGCAGCCGTTTCCGGGACATGCAGGCTCACCACATCGCTCATGTTGAGTAGTTCTTCTAAACTGCTGATTTGCATGGCGTTGCCTAGGGGCAGCTTATTGGTGGTGTCGTAAAAATAAACCTTCATACCAATCGCTTCGGCCATGACGCTAAGCTGAGAGCCAATATTGCCATAGCCAATAATGCCTAGGTTTTTGCCTCGGATTTCATAAGAGTTCTTGGCGGATTTCATCCATTCGCCGCGATGGGCTAAGGCATTCTTCTCTGCCACGCCTCTTAATAAAATAATGGCTTCTGCAATCACTAACTCAGCGACGCTTCGGGTGTTGGAAAAAGGCGCGTTAAAGACTGCGATACCTTTTTGTTTAGCCGCTTTTAGATCGACTTGATTGGTGCCGATGCAAAAGCAACCGATGGCGATTAGCTTCTTCGCTTCATCCAGTACGGATTGCGTGAGCTGGGTGCGCGAGCGAATGCCGATAAAGTGGGCTTTGGCAATTTTCGCTTTAAGCTCCTGCTCTGGCAGTGCCGTGTCGACACACTCGACGTTGTGATAACCGGCTTGATTAAAGGCCGCTAGGGCTGAAGGGTGGACGCCTTCTAAAAGTAAGCAGTGGATCTTTTCTTTATCTAAAGACGTTTTCATAGCGAGTAGCCCTGGCAATATGACCTTTGAACGCAGCGACTGCTGATCTCAAAGGCGTTGGAAATTAGTGTTCGAATTACGCGCATTGAAAATGGCGTTTGAAACAGGAGCGACATGATACCATAGCGGCTAAGATCAATTAATCATTCAAATTGAAGGACCTTGTGGATTGATGACTTCGTTATCCTCTGAACAAATTATTCAACAAATTCGCGGACTTGTGGGCAAAGTGTTGACTGAGTCCGATGACCTGAAGTTTTACGGCTGTGATTGGACTAAGCAGTACGCGCCCGCACCCCTTGCAATAGCGCTGCCCAAAGACACCGATGAAGTGGTGGCTCTGGTTCAATTCGCCTATGAACACGGGGTTGCCTTGGTGCCTTCGGGCGGGCGCACCGGTTTAAGTGGTGCAGCAGTGGCGGCGAATGGCGAAGTAGTGGTTGCGTTTGATCTTATGAATCAAATTATAGACTTTGATCCAAGTGATCGTCAGTTGGTTTGTCAGGCCGGGGTGATTACCCAGGCGATCCACGAGTATGCAGCTGATCAAGGTTTRTTTTATCCCGTGGATTTTGCCTCCAGTGGTTCGAGTCAGATTGGCGGCAATATCAGCACCAATGCCGGCGGTATTAAAGTGATCCGCTACGGCTTGACTCGCCAGTGGGTGGTTGGCTTGAAAGTGGTGACAGGCGAAGGCAAGTTATTGAATTTGAATAAAGGCTTGATTAAAAATGCCACCGGCTACGATTTACGGCAGTTGTTTATTGGTGCTGAAGGTACCTTAGGTTTAATAGTCGAAGCCACCATTCAGTTAATTCGCCCGGCCAATAATCTTCATGTCATGGTCTTGGGGGTGGAGAACTTTAAGGACATCATGGCGGTGTTGCAGTTATTCCGAGATAAAATCGACCTGACGGCGTTTGAGTTCTTCTCTGATAATGCCTTGGCGTATGTGGATCGACACAGCAAAATATCGAGACCGTTTGCAGAGCCTGCGCCTTATTACGTACTTTTAGAATTTGAAAGTGTGGGCGACCATGAGCTGGATCAAGCCATGGCGTTATTTGAATCAGCGGTTAATGACGGCTTGGTAACTGACGGTGTGTTGAGTCAAAATCAAACCCAAGCGCAAAATTTGTGGAAATTACGCGAGTACATTAGCGAATCGATTTCGACTTATACACCCTATAAAAATGATATCTCGGTTAAAGTGTCTAAGGTGCCGAATTTGATTGCTGAGGTRGATGCGATCGTTACCGAGCACTATCCCGATTTTGAAATCGTTTGGTTTGGACACATTGGCGATGGCAATGTGCATTTAAATATTTTAAAACCTGACGACTTAGAGAAACAAGAGTTCTTCACGCGCTGTAAAAAAGTCAGCCAATGGGTCTTTGAAGTGGTAGAGAAATACCAAGGCAGTATCTCYGCGGAACATGGCGTAGGCTTGCTGAAGAAAGAGGGCCTTCGCTACAGTCGTAGTGATGAAGAGATTGAATACATGAAGGCAATGAAGGCGGTATTCGACCCTCGCAATATTATTAATCCGGGTAAGATATTTTAATGTCTTCTTTGTTGCGTAATTACCACCATCAATTTAATGATGCCAGTGCTTGCACGTTGCCTACTGGCAAGGTGGTGTGTGTGGGCCGTAATTATGCAGCCCATGCCAAAGAATTAAATAACCCAATTCCCGATCAGCCGATTATATTTATTAAACCCAGTACCTCGGTGGTGTCTTTCCTTGAGCCTATTGAGGTTGCCTCGAATGGTCCGGTTTGTCATTATGAAGCAGAGATCGCGGTGTTAATCGGGGAGGCGCTTAAAAATGCGGATGCCGAGGCTATTCACAACGCCATTGCCGGCTATGGGGTAGGGTTAGATTTAACGTTACGGCAGCTGCAGACGAAATTAAAACAGCAGGGCCACCCCTGGGAGTTAGCGAAAGCCTTTGATGGTGCGTGTCCATTGACGCCTTTTGTTGCCGCCAAGGACGTTGCGCGGGCGCATTGTTTGGGCCTCAGGCATCGTATTAATCAACAAGTGACGCAGTGCGGGCAYGTCAGTGACATGCTTAATCCAATTATTCACTTGATTGAATTTATTAGTAAGTCGATTACTCTGCTGCCTGGTGATGTCGTGCTGACGGGGACACCAGCGGGAGTCGGTGCGCTGGAAAATGGATTTGAGCACGAACTCGAATTACTTTTATTTGATGATGAAAGTCACTCGGGCGACAGTGACGTTCTGCTACGTTATAAAAGCCAGGTGGTGATTCAATAACTCGGTCGTCCCACTGCCTGGTTATTTAAAAACCAAGCAGTGCAGTCGCAATTGTTTTATTAATCGAGCGTAATGGTTTTTACTTGGTGCTCATTAGAGACCAATAATACATCGGCTTTGCGTGCCGCAAATAAGCCATTACAGACTACACCGACAATATTGTTGAGATCGGCTTCGGTTTTTTGTGGCTGTGACAAGTCCATGTTGAATACATCGAGAATAATATTGCCGTTGTCCGTTTTACAGTTTTCGCGATAAACGGGATCACCGCCTAATTTTACGATTTGTCTGGCGACGTGACTACGCGCTAGCGGAATTACTTCAACAGGCAGTGGGAATTCCCCCAGTTGTTTGACCTGTTTGCTTTCGTCGACGATACAAACGAATTGTTTCGCCACGGCGGCGATTATTTTTTCGCGTGTTAGTGCCGCACCGCCGCCTTTAATGAGCGCTAAATCGGGGTTGGCTTCGTCAGCACCGTCAATGTATACCGGCACCTCGTCCACTGCATTGAGGTCATAAACTGGAATATCGTGCTTTTTTAATAGCTCGGCGGTAGCCTCTGAGCTAGCGACTGCGCCTGCGATTTTCATGCGCATGGCGGCTAACTCTTCAATGAAGTAATTCACCGTGGACCCAGTCCCGACGCCGATGATGGAATCTTCTACCACGTATTGTATTGCGGCTTTGGCTACGGCTTTCTTTAACTGGTCTTGTTTCATTGAGAAGCTATCCCGGGAAGTGGTTTGGGCACGCGTGTATACGCTGCTGTTTGATGAGTATTGTGTGTGCGGGGCGAATTGTATAGAAAAATTCACTGAGTGGGTACAGAGGAATAGCGGGGAATAATACCTCGGGACTGAGGTGCGGGTGGGCGTGGCATCTGGGCTTGTCTGGCGTTAGTTGGCGTCATTCGTAAGCCGAACAAGTAATGTAGCCCGAACAATGGCTTAGCAATTTGGTGATGCAGCAACGTTGTAATTTCAGGTACACTAATGGCGGTCCAAACGTGAAGGTTTAAATTTAACCTTTACATAGGATCGTTAACGTCAAGCGCTAAACCTCGACACGAAACCTAGACTCTAAATTAGGACGTCAACGTCACGCCCAATTTAGGTTCATTGATGATACCCAGTAGCCGCCAATATGCTTAATAAGTACCTGAAGTCCATCCTTAAAGCGCAAGTCTATGCCGTCGCGAAAGAGACGCCACTTGATCCCATGAAGTTCCTTTCTCGACGCTTGAATAATCAGGTGCTTTTAAAGCGAGAAGACATGCAGCCGGTGCACTCTTTCAAGTTACGCGGTGCTTACAATCAAATGGCTAATTTGGATGAGGCTAGCTTAAAGGCGGGGGTGATTGCAGCCTCGGCCGGCAATCATGCGCAAGGCGTGGCGTATGCGGCCAATAAATTAGGGACTTCTGCCGTCATTCTAATGCCTAAAACCACACCGGATACCAAAGTGATTGCCGTGCGCGGTTATGGCGCTGAAGTGATCTTGCACGGTGATACCTTCGATGAAGCTTGTGAGTTGGCTGTACAGTTAGCCAAAGAAAAGGGTTACACCTTTGTACACCCCTATGATGACCCTTTGGTGATTGCAGGCCAGGGTACGGTAGGAATGGAAATATTACGCCAGCATGCAGGGCCTATTGAGGCTATCTTTGTGCCGGTCGGTGGGGGTGGGTTGATCGGTGGTGTGGGTGCGTATGTGAAATACCTGCGTCCGGAGATCAAAATTATTGGTGTGGAGGCCGATGACTCGGCCTGTTTAACTGCCGCACTTGAGAAAAATGAGCGTGTTATTTTGGACGAAGTGGGCTTATTTGCGGATGGTGTGGCGGTCAAGCAGATCGGTGAACTGACCTTTGAGCTGGCCAAAATCTGTGTGGATGAAATGGTCACCGTTAGTTGTGATGAAATCTGTGCTTCGATCAAAGATATCTTTGATGATACTCGCTCTATCGCAGAGCCGGCGGGAGCCTTGGCCGTCGCCGGTATGAAGAAATACGTCCATCAGCACGGTGTAGAGGGCGCGACGCTAGTGGCTATCAATAGTGGCGCTAATACTAATTTCGATCGATTACGCCATATTTCTGAGCGGACTGAGTTAGGGGAGCACCGTGAAGCCATCTTGGCCGTGACTATTCCTGAAAAGGCCGGTAGCTTTTTGGAGTTTTGYCRWGCCYTGGGCCAATGCAGTGTCACTGAATTTAATTATCGTTTTGCAGAAAGCAGTGACGCGCATGTCTTTGTGGGCGTGAAGATTGCGTCGGGTGACGGCCGAGATGAGTTAATTAAGAATTTACAATCGTCGGGTTATTCGGTGTTGGACATGTCTGGCAACGAAATGGCTAAATTGCACCTTCGCCATATGGTGGGTGGGCGCGTGGAGACTCAGCCGCGTGAACGAATTTTCCGTTTTGAATTCCCTGAAAGGCCCGGTGCATTGCTTAACTTCTTAGTGAAGCTTGGTCAGCGAGGCAATATCAGTTTATTCCACTACCGAAACCACGGCGCCGCATTTGGGCGTGTATTAATTGGGTTTCAGTGTGCTGAAGGCGATGACTCGTTAGATGAATTTATGGCCGGTGTCGGTTATCGATTCAAAGAAGAGTCGGATAATCCGGCCTTTAAATTGTTTTTGAGTTAAGCCGCTTTTGAACCGTAGGCGTTAGTTGTTGTCTTGCCTGGATTTTGAGGTTTTGAGGTTTTGAGGTTTTGAGGTTTTGAGGTTTTGAGGCTTTGAGGCTTTGAGGCTTTTGGGTTTTGATATCGCTTAAATCGTTGCGTTTAGGGGCATTCCGTTAGCGCATTGATCCATCCGCTGACAATATTAACCCCGTCATCATCGACTAATGCCGACCCCWGAGGCGGCATCTCATCGCCTTCGTTGCAATTAGATACCCCGGCTCGGCAGTTCATTCGCAGCACTAGCGAAGAGTTGGCGGCATTGCCCGGACTCATAATGACATTGGCCGTGCCTATGGGGTGAGTGAGTGTCTGATTACAGATATTCATTTGTGAATCTGCGGTATTAATATGCAAGTCTAAATCAGAGCCAGTGGGGCCGCCGGATTGATGGCAGTGCGCGCAGTTGGWMTSTAGGTAKGCKCGGGCGCGATCNKCKAGNGANCYWKCAGTKKYRTCRTYMSRKWTKGYRAGWYKRGSTNMWGTTRWTNGGRTSRWCKSKYRMGSCANNNGTGARTAKGCCTANRCTSWSTMMAYYKANAYAGTTGGTTGGYTNGSAYSMCTRKKSTMGNSRTARSRYWWRTYTMRSNTTNTARCTRYKGGGYMTMMRGSYYTNAKCTNWATYYCSGRKRCCGWGGYANGNCWTGNWANNCAWTSRYTTGYAYTTGGRAWWAKATAGTTMKKMTYWYSCTYRRSWSYRTYYTTGNCCGTYMAGKWCTAAGCGTGCGTCGGTCTCCGCGTCATTCCATTCGTAGCTGTAACCGCCCCAACTTCCATCGGCATGTCTGGCCAGTAATCGTGTTTCAATTCGGCGGCCATTGAGGTGGAAGTTTTTGACTAAAACGGAGTTGCTTGGGTAGGTCCAGTCGCCGTCGTTTTCAATAACGATCTCCGAGTTATCCGGCAGCGCCATCCAGCGAGTTTTATCAGCGCCGTCAGACCAGAACTCAGCATTGACATCGTAAGGGATCAACCCCGAGGCCATTTTCAACGGCGTAGTGTTGTCTATGCAGCCAGTTTCCGAGAGCTGTTCTGGAAAATCATTGGCGATTACGCTTGAGGGGGGGTCGATACGGAATACTTGGCCGTTGGAAAAATTAAGCACGTAGAGTTCATTGTCATTGTCTTCAGCAAATGCACTGATTAAAAAATTCGCGGTGATGAGTTCGCTGGTGTCACGGGCGCTCGCTGGGTTTGTGCTGCCAGGGTTTGTACTTGACGGGTTAGTGATTTTCCAAATCGGCCCTGGACCGAAATCGGAAAATAGATAGCTGCCAAACAGGGATGGGATTGCGCTGCCTCTGTATACATACCCCCCAGTGACGGAAAAGCCCTGGCTGTGATCGTATTCGTAAATAGGGCCTTGGTATTCATCTATGGGCTGGCAATTACTCCTGTTGAGTGGGTTGTTGCCCTCGTAACAGCGCCAACCGAAATTACCCCCCTTGACGATTAAATCGATTTCTTCCCATCGGTCTTGGCCTACGTCGCCTGCGAATAGTTCACCGGTGTGTTGATCAAAACTCCATCGCCAGGGGTTGCGAAGACCGATGGCAAATATTTCATCTAAGCCGTCGATGCCGACATAAGGATTGTCAGAGGGGATTGCGTAATTATTGCCGTTGGCCGTGTTATCGACATCAATACGCAGCATCTTGCCTAGAATGCTGGAAATATTCTGAGCGTTATCTTGAGGGTCATTGGCGGAACCGCCGTCGCCTAGACCAATATAGAGATAGCCGTCGGGACCGAATAATACATTGCCGCCGTTGTGATTGCTGAAAGGCTGATTAATGCGCAAAATTTCGAATTCGGAGTCGGCGTCCAGGCGAATGCCGTCTTGGGTTGTGAAGCGTGAAATAACTGACTGGTGATCCTCGGGCCCGCCTTCGGTGGAGTAATAAAGAAACATATAGCCATTGTTGGAGAAGTCAGGATGTAAGGCCATGCCAAGCAGGCCTTTTTCTCCGCTGGAAGAGATCCTGTCGCGTAGATCGGCAAACAGTGTTGCGCTTCGATCACCTTCAAAAAACGTGCGAATAATTCCCCGTTGCTCTGCGACGTACCATCGATTGGAGGGAGACTGACGCAGTGCGATCGGGTCTGAAAAACTAAATGTGGGGAACACGCGGGTGAGTGCTACGTCGGCAGACAGTTCGGGGGCGTTATTAATAACGCAGCTGGCATTGGAAGGCCGGAAGGCTAAGCCAGAATTGGATTCGTTGAGGTCGGTGACTGTGATTTGTAGGTTTTGTATAACGTTATGGATGCCATCGGAGACGGTCACTTCAAGTTCATAAGTGTTATTACCGTCGTCATCACTGGGGTTTTCATAATCGGGGGGGGTGGTGAAGGTCAGTGTTCCGGTTTGCGCATTAATAGAAAACAATGAGTGATCCGCACCACCGGAAAGTGTGAATAAAACGCTGTCGCCGTCGGGGTCAGTCGAGCTCAGGGTGGTAGCCGTGGAAAAATTCTCAGTCACCAAAACGGTATCGTTGGAGTTGATGCTGGGAGGTAGATCGTTTTGATTTATTACATTGACTGTGATGAGCTGATCGATGGTGGAGTCGTCGGTGAAGGCCTGCACTTGGACGTTATAACTATTGTTGGTATCTGCATCGAGCGGGTTTTCGAAATCAGGCGCGGCGATAAACGCAAGCGCGCCTGTGTCGTTGTTGATTATAAAAAACGATTGATCCTCGCCCCCGGATAATTGGTAGTTAATGGGATTGTTTTGAGTATCCGTTGAAGAAATGGTTGTTACCAGTGAGGTGTTTTCAAGCAGATCAAAATTGCTCCCGGTATTAAATAAGAGCTCTCTGGAGTTTGGTTTTGATGAGGCTTGGTTGGATGACTTCTCGCAGCCAAAAAGTATGAGTGATAGTGTCACGCATACGAAAAGTTTTAGAAGGTGTGTCGCTAGGTATCTCACAGTGCTTGGTGCCTCGGGGATAGAGTATACGGGGCAATACGAAAGTGATATTTAGTATAACAGTGAATAACCGAGACGATGAATGCGTGGTTATCTTTTTGTGAATTTTTCCCAAACAAAAAAGGCTTGATTAAAGATTGAGGCGATTTTTTTTAAATAGATGTGTGTGATCCTCGGGTCCATCCGATGTAGATCGCGATAGGAATATAGTGCGTTTAAATGCTAAGAAATTAAAGGTGATGTTTTCACAAGCACGACCGAATCAATGTTCAGTCGCGCTTGTTTGGAATTACCAATAGCTGGCTATAGGTTAAAGCGTAGTGACGGCTTCTTGTGGTTTAATGGTCTGCTGGTTTTCGGCCACTTTATTTTCGACCCATTCGCCCATATTGTCTGCACACAACATTGCGTAAGCCGCGACAATTAACACATCAGGGAAGGGCAGGAAACGAGCCATTTTAAATACAAACGATGCTTCAGAACCAATGACTCCGCCAATGGTCCATTCCACAATCGTGCCTTCGTCGCCGGACTCCTCGGGCATGTCTAAATGTTCGATATGGCCAAAGAGCGGGGACATGTAAGAATGGTCAGAGACATAAAAGTTTAATTTATCGGTGTCTGCGTTTTCGAGGACGGGATAGATTTCTACAGGAATGAAAATGGGTCCTACATTAGCGCCAATTTGAAGATGTCCCCACTCCTCTTCCATCTCTTCGGGTTCTATCCATCCGCGGGTCAGGTCGTTGTATTGAGGCACACTTTCAAAATTATTGAGTAGCGGGCGAATGGTTTCTTTTGGGAGTGGTATRTAAGCAATCGCCGTGACTTGAATAATGTCGTGTAGATCTTCTTTATAGGCCAGCGTTCTTGATTTCTGATACAACTGAATGCTACCCAATGTGGTTAATTTTTTTAACTCTTGAATGTCGAGGCCTTTATTGTCACTAAGGTAACCATTGATGGATCGGATGTCGTATTGGGTCGAATCGGGTTTTGATGCGAGTTCTGGGTGTCGTTTTTCTGCTTCGTCTTTGAATCGTACAAGTCGCTCGTAGAGCGTTAATATAGGAAATACTTTGCCAATCGATGGCTCAGCTTCTAAGACTGTTTTGTACATAAAGGACGCGCTATCGGTGTCCTGCCAGCCGCTTAGGACGGTGAGTGTACGATTGCCTTCCAAAGGGAAAAATTCCCAATATTGAAATAAGGATTCCACATCCCCTTCGTCGATTAAGACCATGCCGATATCGCCATTGTCGAACTTCTTAAGTTGCACAACAAAGTCACTACTCAGCTTAAGGATGGCGAGTTTAATAATCTGGTGCAGAGAGGCGATGCGAATATTGCCTTCTGTTTTAATGTTTTCTGTATCGCTGAGTAGCGGGGAGAAATCTTCTTGGCTCTCCATGTCCCAGGCCATGTCGCGAATTTCGTCCGCTGGCGCATCGATCACTGTGGCCGCATAAATGACGCGTTGGTTTTTGAATTCTTGTGGCTGTTTTGTTTTAGCATTCCACGAGATGAAATCTTGAGGGTCGGAAACAATTAGAAATTGCCCGCCTTGGGCTAATTGAGCGATTTTTTCTGAATCTAAGTTAAGGTCGGCAAATTTAGCTGTAGGCACTTSCCAGTCGACGGCTTGRTARTCTTTGGCTGCGTGTGCGTTATAGGTGAACACTAACAGGACGACCAAGAGTGCATGCTGCATTAAATGAAGGGTGCTTTTTATTTTCATCTTGATAAGAACTCCATGAGATTGCTTAAAACAGAGTGTTTGTTTTAATTTTCGATGGCGTATTACCAATCCCCTTTAATCCAGTGAATAGACTAAATTAATAGCCATATCGAACTGGCTATTAAGCAAGCAGGACCTTTAGCGGGGCTTTCACTGAAACAATGTCATGGGGGAAAACATCGTGTTGTTTTTTTCACTGCCTAGGACTACTTGACTGCATTGGACGGTTTCGCCCGACAGCATTGACCGATAGCAATTGAAACGATGTAGACAAGCCGATCGATGTTAGTAAAGTGCGTCGCGTCTAAAAATCTTTATTGTTAATAGCGTCGAGTTAAAGGGGTGGCCCACTCTGCATTTTTATTTGTTGTTATTATTGAGTGCCATGCCCCATTAATACTAGGTTATTTAGATTTCCTTTTAAAGCCTATAAGCGTTGCTTATGAGTGACATTAAACGCATTGATTTATGTCGCGTAAAGATAGAGGTGTTTGCTGTTATTTAAATGACTTTAGTCGGCGTGCACTAAATGCTTGTATATAGTCGGTATATTTATTAAGGGTCATTTTTGGCCTGCATTTTTTGAACGCCTGTTGAGGCAGTGTAAAATATTGTTGATTAAAATATTTTGAGGTTTTTGATTTTAGCACTCAGGTTTTGGTTTTATTTTTCGTTGAGCCTCAATGGTTGCATCATAAGGAATAACGCTGGCCGCTCGCAGTTGACTCGTAAAACTAGCCGAATAATTTATTGATTAAGCCAACGCCTTTATATCCAGCGAACAGTAGGAGTGAGTCGCGCAGTTTATGCTCACCAATGGATTTTTTTGTTAAGCCGGCGTCTCTTAGCATGCCATTAAGGTAAAATAGTTTATGTTTCTTTCGCGAGTAATCAGATTGCCAGGTAATACTAAACGAAATAGATACTTCATCTCCGTTCTTAACCCAGTGAGGTGCGTTTAATGGCACATGCAAACAATCTCCTGGAGTTAGATTAAAGGCGAGGGCTTTGTCTTGGAATGAGTCTTGATAAGGTAGGTTGCGATGGGCGTATTCACCAAAGTAGGTTTTTTCCAGGGCTTCTTTAGGCAGTATGCTGGTATCGTCTACACCCCATTGATGCATGATTTTGTGGCCGCGAATCTGAAGTAAAAAATTGTGTTCAGGATCTGCATGAAACGGCGTGACAGAATGCGGGGACGATATAAATATAAACGCCCGGTAGGTATCGCACTTCCCTAGTGCTGTACTGTCGCATTGAGACAATATTCCCGATAAGGTGTGGTCGAGTAATGCTTTATAACGAGGGTCTTGTTCGACTCGTTTTAAGACCATCCACGAGCCGTTATTTTCGATGGACTCGATGGTGTCTTCAACGGACAAGCCATTTGAGGGGGTGCTTTCGGGGGCATGCCCTATGGCTAAATTGCCCGGGTTGTACTCGACTGCGTTACTGTCGAGGCTTTTACTGAGGGCGACTAAACTTGGCAGGCTAAACAGTGCGTGATTGCAAAGGTCATGACTGCTTTTGTACGGTAGAAAAGGAAATTTGTGGTGAACCTTGATGGKGGGCGTCATRGAATTTTCCTTGATCTTAGTTTTTTATTAAAGTCTATTCCGCGAAATAAGAATTTTGAAATAAGTTTTCGTGTGCTAATTTCTGCGGTAAATAAATGGAGTTTATCTTTCCATAAATGATTGATCATTTTGTGATCTTGAGAGGCGCCGGAATCGATACTCATTCCTGGGTGATGATCCAATAAGTCTTGGGTTGTTTCTAGCATGAGTAATACGCCGGGAGAATATTTTTTAAATGTTTCATCGAAACATATCTTGAACGTGATGGCTTGATTGCCGCTTAGAAATATTACCAAAGACGACAGTGTTTTGTTGCCGAGCTTGATTCGATATAGAAGTAGTTTTTTTTCGGCGGCTGCATTATGAGCGATTTCTTTAAAGAAGCGGATGTGAACTTCATTCTGGGCAATGGCCGTCCCGCGCTGCTTTTTCCAACCGCTATTTTCAATGTTTAAAAAATCATTGAGCCAGGGTTCTAGTATTTTCTTGTGTTCGTTTGGCGTTGCCAGATCTTGGTGATCGAAGCTGATTTTTTCCTGACTATGTTTCTCAGTGCTATGTTCCTCAGTGCTATATTTTTCAGTGCTATGTTCGTCAAAGCTAAGTTTCTCAAATTGATAGTCTCCTTGCTCCATTAGTCTGCGCTTTAGACGGCCGTACTCTTTGCGTTTCTTTTTACTTAGCGTCGTTAAAAAATAGTGTTCGCTATTGAGCGAGGTGTTTAATACGGCGCGCGCGCAGGGGATGGATTTCATGGTGCGATAGCCATGGTGCTTGGTGTTATTCAAAATGGACGCAATGTTCGAGTTGTTCGGGATTTGTTCTAGGCTGAGGGCTTTTGCATGGTAAATGTCGGTCACTGAAGTGATTGCGGCCACGGCCTCTTTAATAAAGTCTCGATGAAGCAGCGGCGTTCCCAGGTAGCAATAGGCATGGGACCATGTGCTAATGGCGTCGATCGGCAGGCCTTTGAATTTTTTTWGTTTTTGAATGGGCAGCAGTGCGATAAGGATGGGGGCGTCGTAAGCATCGTTGTTCCAAGCCACAACAACGTCCGTATGGCCTGTTTGTAGGTGAGAAAAGGCGGGTGTTAAAAACCAGTCTTCAAAGAAAAGGTTGGTTTCAATGGCGTGTACGGCTAATGCCTTCCATTGAGCGCTGATTTGTTTTAGGCGATTAACACTGGAAATGCGTTCTAAGTAAATTTCGGACGTCTTTGTCATTGTTTTTTTTCGTCTACCTTTGCCTTTGTCGGGATTAGGCAAGGCTAACCCTGAAAAATTTATTCCATGTCATCGACACGTTTATTTATTCTTTAATAATCGATATCAATGTACAGATATTGACCACAGAAAAAACGCGATAAACAACGGCGAGTGATGCTAACAAAAACAGTTCGTGTTTTAGGGTGATGGAATAATATGCAGTCAATATATTCAGTGATATAAACAGCCTTGCATATCTGGTGGCGTCTTGAATTTGATTTATTAATATTATTTTTTAGCAAGTAGTTTCAGTATACCGACAGTTGAATGAAAACGCTGCTTAAATTCGGCTGCGGTCTGTCGATGTGACATTGGTGTTGGTGTGTTGGTGTGTTGGTGTTGATACTGGGTTGTTTATATTGTTGATTAGGAGGTGATTTATTGATCATGGAAGGTTGAGATAAGATCGAGCATTTAAAATGCGTCTTCGCTGGGGGCGTTAGCTATTGATCGAACCGTCGACTATTTAGAAGGCAGCGTGGCTGTGACGGTATCAGAGGCGTGGCATGAGGGGCTGTTAGGTTGTTGGGTATCGTTTCATTGGGCCTGAGTTACTCGATTCTTGGTAAAGCTTAAGTGGTTGAAAAAAGGAATAATTAGGAAAAAAGGCGAAGGGTGAACGGTTAAATTTTGAGCCAAACTAGGGTAATATGCCACCGCTATGAATAAGCAGGTTTTAGGCGAGAGTAAGTTAAAGCGTGGTTTGGCTGCTAAAGTAAATGAGATCTGGCGTTCGCCTTAGGTTTATTTGTCTTAGGACTTTATTTCTTAGCGCCCTATGCCTTAGCTCAATATTTCTTAGGGCTGTCTGCTTTAACGCGCTTCTCCCGAGAACCCAAGCTGCTTCAGGTAGGCTGATAGCAGAACGCCCTAATTCAAAGGCAGTGTGAGGCATTATGAACAAAACCATGTACTTAAGCGTAGGCACTGCAAAGCCTAACAGTGATAACTCCCTTTATACGAAAGGCAAAAATCAACCGTTGTTGGTGTTTGCTCAAGCGAACTCGGTAAACGAAGCCATTGGTTTGTCCAGAGAGCACCTGGAATCCACGGGCTGGGAAGAGGTGCTGATGGATAAAACCGATCCTGTTGACGCTGAAGCCATTAAATCGGCGGAACCCGAAGTCCAAAATGCGTATCAATCGGCGCTTAAAGATGGTTCCCACGGTATGGCGCTGCAAACCCTTAAGGGCAAAGAGTAGATTACACAAAGACACCAATCAACCACCTCTTAATTCCTGAAACCCTGTACAATTCGCCCTCGCTAATATTGCGGTAGCCGAACCTTAACGAGGACATGTTATGAAATTTGCGTCTTTAGACTTATCTCCGGAAATTCAACAAGCTATAAGGGCTTGTGGCTACCGTGAAATGACTCCTGTGCAGGAGCGGGCGATTCCGCTTGCCTGTGAGGGCAAAGATATTTTGGGTAATGCACAAACTGGCACCGGTAAAACCGCTGCTTTTGCGTTGCCTATACTACAGCAGATGGTGGATCGACCTCGCCCCACCAAGTCTGCGAGCCCGCGGGCGTTGATACTGACCCCAACCCGAATGTGCAGGATGCCTATTATTCTACGCTTGATAAGGTAATTAGAGAACACCCAATTAAATACGATGTTTCATTTTCCGTATTGCCATCAACCAATATAAACAATGGGACTAAAAATATTTACTTCGATACCGAAATTGGCCAGTTCACAATAAATGAATCTGGTCGAGAAAGTTCGGGTATAGGTTTGTATTTTGGCGCTTCCACGTCACACAGATGGTCATTAGGAAATGGCCAATTGCTGAAGTTGACAGGCAGTTTGTCTGGGATGTGGTACGAAATCGAATCTTTGCGGCGCATCGATGGAAAACTTTCCCTAGCTTATCGAGTCGATGAGTCGCAAACACACTGGAGCGTTGAGCCGTATATCAGGAAAAGTTGGTACGTTTCCAGTTCTGAATCCTCTAGTTCGGATGTCAAAGCTTTGGGCATCTCCTTGAATTATTTACGTCAACTTTCCGAAGCTTACTCACTTGGAGTTGAAGGGCTTGTAGAAGATCAGTCCTATATAGGAAAACCATATATGTCTGGTCCCTTTCGGAGCACAACATTTAAACTAGAGCATCGTGCAAGTGCGGACACTCTGTATTCGTTCAATTTCGGAGTGCAGGAACACCAACCTGAAGCAGAACACCTTGCATACCAAGGATTGAGTCTTTCGGCAGGTGTAACCAAAAGCTGGGGCAATAGCTTCACGACAGGTATAACTGTTGGTGTCGGAAAGCGCGATTATATCCAGAATTATACTGCGCTCACCTTTCCTAGAATGGATCAATTCTACTCAATCGGGATGTCTGTACAAAACAGCAAGTTAAAACTCTTTGATACTATACCGCGTATAAATTGCACCTATAAGCGGAACCACTCAAATGTCGCCTTTTACGATTATCAAACCACAAATTGTCAAATATCTCTGACACGCAACTTTTAAGCACAGTTGCTTCAAAAAGTCTTTTTCATAATTGCTCAACACGTATTTTAATTCAGCGCCCCCTAGATTCACCATCGGGGACAGCAAGGCTGWCCCACACAGGCTGAAGCTAAACTTAATGTTTTATTCAGAACAATTCGGTTGAGGTCGTGGTGYGGACAAGCTCACGTTTTTCAACCGAATTTGCAGAACATAAAGTGCCGCAAGGCCTTTTGTGTTCTTTAGCAGAAACAAGTGTTTCTCGGGGGTGTCTGACGTCAGCACCTATGGAACAGATTTGCGTTATTGAATAAGGGAGGGTTTCTG
>NVVB01000057.1 GCA_002402085.1 Gammaproteobacteria bacterium | reverse complement strand
ACTACGACGTGATGGTGGCCGACTTAAATAAGGAATTACTGGGTCACTTGGTTGGATTAGGCATAAATACCAAATCCATTGATGTGACGGATGTTGAAACGTTGACCGATGCGCTGAAAGGCTTCGATGCTGCCGTCTCCGCTTGTAGTTACAGTCTAAATACCTTTATCGCTAAGGCCGCGATTCAGAGTAAGGTCAGTTACTTTGATCTCACTGAAGACGTTGAAACCACCGAGCGAGTTAGGGCGTTGGCGGAGAATGCCTGCGATGGGCAAATATTAATGCCTCAATGCGGTTTAGCGCCGGGGTTTATTGGCATCCTTGGCCATGATTTAAGTAAAAAGTTTGATCGCATCGACCGAATAAAAATGCGCGTCGGTGCGCTACCGCAATTTCCATCGAATTTAATGATGTACAACTTAACCTGGTCCACCGATGGTTTAATCAATGAATATTGTAATTCCTGCAAGGCCTTGGTGGGCGGCAGTCCGATGGATGTGTTGCCCTTGGAAGGTTTGGAGCACTTCTCCTTGGATGGTATGGATTATGAGGCCTTTAATACCTCGGGTGGCCTGGGCACTTTGTGCGAAACATTGCAGGGCAAGGTCCGTGACCTCGATTATAAAACCGTACGCTACAAAGGACATTGTCACCTGATGTCCTTTTTAACCAAAGGATTAAAGCTGGGCGAGCGTCGGGATATTTTAAAGGATATTCTTGAACATGCAGTGCCGATTACTAAGCAAGATGTGGTTTTGGTGTTTTGTGAAGTGCAAGGTTGGCGTGAAGGCAACTTCGAACAAATAACCGATGCGCGAAAAGTCTATCATGCGGATGTGCATGGTGAGCATTGGAGTTCGATTCAAATCACTACGGCCGCGTCCATGTGTGCAGTGATTGATTTACATCGTGAAGGTTACTTTAAGCACGATGGGTTTATTAAGCAGGAAGAGGTCGCACTCGATGACTTTTTAAATAATCGCTTTGGTAAATATTACTGCACCTCCTCTTCTGCCTCTCAAACTTGCGCAGCTTAACGACAGGGAAATCCATATGACTCATTCATCCGGCGCAAMRTCKTSMRGYARMSNASMMTTRYKMYWWTGRGSWYKGNGASKRRGYCTWTGNNGWYCWTGNCKRATRYMGCCTGGGTTCGTCATTCAGTGGCTGCATTAATGGCCGTGAAGTTCAGCATACTCAGGGACAAACCCTAGTGATTGAATCACCCATTGACGGCAATCGGATGGCTACAGTCGCTCAGGCGCAAGCAGACGATGTCAGTGAAAGTATTCGGCGAGCGCGACAAGGTTTTTTAGCGTGGCGTAATGTGCCGGCGCCTAAGCGAGGCGATTTAATCCGTAAAGTCAGCTTGCTAGTGCGCGAGAGAAAAGAATGCTTGGCGTATCTCATTACATTGGAATGCGGAAAAACCCATCAAGAAGCGTTGGGGGAAGTGCAAGAATGGGTGGATGTCTGTGAATTTGCCGTGGGTTTATCTCGCCAGCTGCACGGCTTAACCATTGCCACCGAGCGACCCAATCATCGCATGATGGAGCAATGGTTACCGTTAGGGCCTATCGGTATTATTAGTGCGTTTAATTTTCCCATGGCAGTCTGGGCGTGGAACGCCATGATTGGTTTGGTGTGTGGTAATTCAGTGGTTTGGAAACCTTCAGAGAAAGCGCCTTTGTGTGGCTTGGCATGTCATCGGGTGGTTATGGATGCGATACGCATGACGCCCAGTATTTCACAATCCATGGGGGAAAATTTATGCCACTTGATTATTGGTGGTAAAGACATCGGCCATCAAATGGCCGCTAGCAGTGATCTGCCGTTGATATCYGCGACCGGTTCAGTGCCYATGGGGCGAGCGGTGGCGGAAACCGTATCGGCTCGATTAGGGCGTCATTTACTGGARCTCGGGGGCAACAACGGYATGATTGTCACACCTTCGGCGAATTTGGATTTAGCCATTCGAGGCATTGTATTCTCTGCCGTAGGCACCAGTGGGCAACGCTGCACGACGCTACGCCGATTGATTGTGCACGAATCCATTATTGATGAAGTGATTCGTCGGGTGTCGTTGGCTTTTGAGCAAGTGACTGTTGGAGATCCCCGAGAAGATAAAAATATGATGGGGCCATTAATTGATGAGGACGCCTATAAAGCCATGCGAGGCGCATTAGCAGAGGCGCAAAATCAGGGCGCTGAAGTGTTGTTAAACGGTGATCGAGTAACCGAAAATGTCCCCGCAGGCGTGTATGTGAAACCCAGCTTAGTGCGGGTGGAATGGGATATGGAKATCGTAAAAACAGAAACCTTTGCGCCGATTTTGTATGTCGGTGCTTATTCAAGTCTGCAAGAAGCGGTCGAGATTCATAATAATGTGCCCCAAGGGTTGTCGTCAGCAATTTTTACCGAGTCGGTGAAAGAGGCGGAATACTTTTTATCGGCTCAAGGTTCAGATTGCGGTATTGCCAATGTCAATATTGGTACTTCGGGTGCAGAGATTGGTGGGGCCTTTGGGGGTGAGAAAGACACTGGGGGTGGGCGAGAGTCGGGTTCGGATTCCTGGAAAAGTTACATGCGTCGTGTGACGAATACCATTAATTATGGCGATGACTTGCCGTTGGCTCAGGGCATTCAGTTTAATGGCTAGAAATTTAATCGCCCAGACTTCACGCTAAACCGTGCAGGTAAGCGGCGAAGGATTTTGGTGTGCTAGTCAAACGTGGTGTTGTGAATCTCTGTTGCGCACCGCTTATTAGCGTCACTTACCACATTTAACTAACGTTTATGGTTCGAGATTGAGGTTGCTATTGCAATGCAAAGGTTGCCGAATTAGGCCCGCAAGTTAGCAGTACTTCGCTGCCTGATTTAGTGATGGCACAGGTATCGGTGTTACTCCACGTTGTTCTTGGGCCGTTATATTCGTAAGTAGGTCGCCCGGATACAAGCTTATAAATCACACTGGTTATTTGGCAATTATTGAGGGTTTTCGGCACGCCCTTGGCGAGTTGTCTTTTTCTTAGGATAGGGCCGCTGGATTTATTACACTTTGTCAAAAGGATTGTTTGTTGTGCTGTATCGTTGGTAAATGCCGCTGAATTTATATGGATGCGGTGGGCGCAGGACGTGGTGGATAATGCCGTAATTACAATGACCGCTGAGCGAATAGTTTTTTTCATGTTTTTTTCCTGTGGGTTTGTTTGAACTGAATTTTAATGCGCGCGCATAGAAACCGCCGGCAGGTTTTTTTAGCGCCGTTAGGTCTTCTGGGTTTGAATGCTTTATCTTAAAACTTGTTTGATCGGGATGATGGTTAGTTTGCTGGTTCGCTTACGTCGTTTGGTTCTTTTTTTCTGGGGCATGTAGCGGAACCCAATGTTGACTCGGGCGGATTCCACGTTGAGCTTTTCGTAACTTAATGCCACTAGGTAGTGATCGGTAATGATGTAATTTAAGGCGAGTGATGAGGATCTTAACGTTTTGTAGGTGTAAAATAGGTGGGGTTCTTCAAAGTTAATGTTTCTGTATTGTTTGTAATTAATGCCAGTGGATAGCCCGTAGGTCCATTGGCGACTGATACTCCCTTCGATTTGATAAAAGTCAGTTTCTGCCGCCTCTGCATCGAAGTTGTCACCGTTGTATTTTGAGTGTGCTCTACTTAATTGTATTGCTGCGCTATTGAGCCCTATTTTTTTGTGCCCCTTTATAAAAATATTTTGATGCGCGCCATTGCCTTTGAAATTGTTGTTTTTGAAAAAGGGGTCCTGATCGCTGTCCAGGACGCGAAGATTTTCTTCAAGTTGAAAGTCGTCATAGTCAACGTTAATCCCTATTTGTAATAGAGCGTTTATTTTATAGTGCGTCGATAAACTGATGCCGTAGATATACCCTTCTGATAATTGCCGTTGAATTAACAGTGCATACACTTCGCCGTCGAATTCGTCGGCCAGTGAATCTGTCCAACTGCGTTCAAAGCTCACTTTTGACACGAGAATTGTGCTGTAAATTGATAAAGGCCCCCACAATTGACCTCCTGCCGTCAATGACGCGGTCGTACTTGTGTCGGTTGAACTGAATTTTGTTGCTTCTATATCGCCGTCGAAGACCCCGCTTATACTCTCTTGTAGTTTTTTGTCTTCTTGTTGAACGTCCATATAAAAATCAATTTTGTTGATCCAGGACTTCTTGGTTAACCGGCCTAGCGCTTTCGGCCTTGTGTTTAAGTTGGAGGTTTTGTTTGCGGGGTTAGCGGTGTTAGTTGAGTTGGGGTTCTGGGGCGGCGCTTCGGCGAATGAGGGGGTGTGCCAGACAAGACTGATCGATAACAGTAAATAGCCAAGTAAAATTGACTTGTTTTTAAATAGAGATGAGAAGATATCGAATGAAGTCATTGGGGGTGATTTTAAAATGATATCATACCGTTAAGCTATATTGATGGCCGCAGAGCTATTGATCAGGATAGATGCTCACCTTCATATTGCCAGAAAATGCAGGATGCTTTTATGGGTTACAGGAACGTAAATTGGCTGGGCGCTATAGGGCCGGAATGTTAATAGGGGGTAAGGTTTTCGATGCTTGCGTGTTAATGATCTTATTTGAAAAAGTCGTTAAGTGTACGCTCAACAAAATCTTTAGCGTGGTTTCAATGTCCTTGCAGAGCGCTTTCTTTTTCTTATGTGCCCTTTTGTTGGTGACGGGGATCTCCCGGCAGTCCGTATGACGATATTTGTCCAGGTCTTTGAGGAATTTGTGGTCGAATCGATTGAGTATTCCCTGGGCTTGGAACCAATGTTGTTCATTGCTGGCGATAGTCAGGTAGTTTAATTCAAATTGATCTTGATATTTTGCGTCAAGGTCTGAGAATGCAGCCCGCAATATATGTTTATTGTTTCCAAACGATTCGATTTCTCGGAACTCTGTATATTCTCCGTAGTCGCCTTCGGCGTTGAGCTCGTTCCAATGCTGGTTTGCAAGTTCATTGAGGAACTTATTCGGAGTCTCGGTGATGGCATGATGATTTTTTTGATTAATGTTTCGGATGTGGTATTGGATTTCATAGGGGCAGGTGCGGCAGAGTATTTCTCCTTCAGCCACTAAATATTTATTTTTATCCACTGAGAGATTGATTCCCGAGGGCACCACTATATTAAGGCCAAACTGGCTGTCTTCGTAGACGTCAAAGACAAACGAACCATAGTCCACGGAGTAGTCGTGGAAATATAAATTAAACACGGTGAAGATCTTTTTTAATCCTTTGCTGTGATCGCTTGAGTTCAGTATTTGATTGAAGGTTCGTGATTTGGTTTTGATAAAGCTAAATTGGAAATAATCAGTTTGCTTGTATTCTTCGGGCCAGCGATCTTGCTCAAATTCGTCTGTTGGTTTTTCGGTGCCTGAGGGTGAAACGCCTGCTTGAGCGGAGTTGATTAAGAAGTTGCTCCAGATGCTAGGGTTGTAGTTAGGCGTGATCGCTGCGCGTTTTTGAGTCTGCACGACGTTGTCTGTGCTGAATATGCTGCGGGCTGCACCGAGGGACTTGGGCAAAGACTGCGTGGCGGATTGGGTTAGGTTGGCTAACTGGTATGCGGGGATGACCCAGCTCACACCACCGGCCCCGTTTTCTAAACCACCGTCGCCAATGCCGATTAAGGTGCCTTGGTCATTTACTATGGGGGAGCCCGAGTAGCCGGGCAATAAGCTGCCGTCGAGGTAATAGATGGGGAGCTTTAAATCTAAAATATTGCTCTGCGCCAATTGGTGTAAGGCATGGGGTGGTAGTAATACCTCGAGGGTCTCGGGCTTTACGTAGCCTTTTTTTAGTTCTCTGGTGCTCATGCCTGTTGCGCCTTTATTAAAACCTAAGGCGGAAATGTCTGTTTTATATTTGGGTTTTTCGGCGTTATAACGATGTAGGGGGACCCAGCCTTCTATGGGGCGCTTCACTTCCAGTAATACCAGGTCTGCACCTGCTAGAACTGATTTAACCGTGGCGAGGCGCTTTTTTTTCTCAAATTCAATAATTATTTTGGTGCCTGGTTGGTCGTTCATTACGTGTAGCGAGGTGACTATTTGATTCGGCTTTTGCCAGACGAACCCGGTGGCCGCCGAGATTATTTGACTGCGTTGCTTGATGAGTATCCTGACGGTCGATTGGCTTAATAACTCAGGATCGAATTGCGAATTACCGTAACTTAAGTGGCTCCCCGCTACGAACATTAGGATGCCGAGTAGTGAGGCGAGACGTGTTGGGGGCATGTTCAGAGGTTCTCGTTTGCGCTGCAAAAGCTTTCTTGGATTAGGTATAACGCTTTCAATTTTTGCGCTTGGGGCCAGGAGAAACTATCGATGGTACGCCCGATCTCTGACCACGACCCAGATTGTGTGAGGAAGCTCGTGAGAAGCGTTTCATAGTGGCCGGTAGATTGGTTTTCGGGCGGTGTCATGTTTGGGTTATGTGCATTGAACGAGTGAAGTAAGGCGTCGCATCCTGTTTGCATGATTTCTTGATTAATGTCAGCGCAGATTATTTTTTTTGCTTCAAGTAAGAGGTCACTTTGATATGCGGGAAGTATTTGTTCGCCCGTGGAAATAGCAAATGCTTCCCAAGGGCCGCCCGTGAGTTCGAAGTTATTAAGTATTTCGTCCAAAGGAAGCGTGGTGTCCGTTTCGGTCAGTTCCTCGCAGCCGGATAGATCAACTTCAGCACCGAATAATAAACTGCTGTGCTGCTTATTTACTTGTGGGATGGTCGGGTGTATGGCGACTACAGGGGCGTTGGTATTGGTTTGTTCTTTACTCGAAGTGGCGCCGGATGAGGGGGTGTTTTGTGCATTATTTGAGGCCGGGGCAAGTGATGTCGGAATCTGAAAAAAGCCAAACTCTTTGTACAGTATTAGTTGGCGTGCTTGTTCTTCACTAAAGCCTAGTTGTTGATATTGGGCATTCATTCTGTCGAGGGAGGGGGATAATAAATTATGCGATCTAACGTATAAGCCTGTATAAGCGCCAATAACGCAAGCAAATCCAAAGGAGCCAATGCGCACTGCTTTTACATTATTGAAATAACTATCGTTTAACCCCAGTATGGCCGCAAGCATGGTGGTCAGTGCGCCTAATACGGTTGCGACGGTAGGGGTCGTGCTAGTGCCCATGATGATGCCAAACAAGAGCCCAATGCCAGCGCCGCCATAGAGGGCTAACCTTAAGCTGGGCGATGGTGTGTTTTTGATTGGGGCGGTAGGCTGCTTATCTTCGTCCATCGGGCGTATTATTAAAGTGGAAATACTTTAATATAGCAGACCGATATGGATACAATGTTTTTTTGCGCTCATTGATCAAGGCGTATCTTTGAAGATGTGTTGTTGGGTTAATTGACGTCTGCTGTTACCAGCGTTTTATTTTGGCACATGCTTCGGGTAGGTCGATGTGAGCGTTTGGTTTGCGGCGGATTGAATCGGGCTTTCACTGAACGGTAATGAATCGGTTTTGTCGTTGAGTTTCTTATGGGTTTATAGGTAGCTGCATTTATCAGTCGGGCGTTGGTGTGGAGGAGTGGGTCGTAGGCTGTCTTTGTTATTTAAGCGAGTATTGACCAATATATTTTATAACGATAATAGAAACCCCTTTTGGGTCTTGAAGAATAGAAAATTGAAGGAAGCAAAGTGAAAACCTTACATAAAAGTAATTTGTACTGTTGGAGTGAATTTGACGAGGATCGGAACATCGATTTTCACAGTTATCTCTGGGTCAGAGAACAAGGCAATATTGTGTTTGATCCACTGCCCTTGAGCGAACATGACCAGCGTCACCTTTTGTCGTTGGGGAGAGTAAGCCACATTATTATTTCCAATTCAGATCATGTCCGCGATGCCGCGCTTTTGGCTGCCACTACAGAAGCCAAGCTCCTGGGGCCCGCGGGGGAAAAACATGACTTTCCTATTGCGTGTTCCGCTTGGTTGGAGGAGGGCGCCAATACCATCGAAGGCTTGGACGTGTATTGCTTAGCCGGCTCAAAAACTCCGGGCGAGCTGGCGTTTGTGATCGACGGGGATACGCTATTGACCGGGGATTTAATTCGAGCGCACCGTGGCGGCGCGCTTTGTTTGCTTCCTGATAAGAAATTAAAGGATGTCGAGCTCGCTGTGGAGTCGGTGAAAAGGCTTGCGGGCATTGAAGGCATTCAGGCGATATTGCCTGGAGATGGTTGGCCGGTGTTTAGGGCTGGCCAGCAAGTACTTGCTGAATTGGTGGCGTCGTTGCAGAGCTCATAAGCATTGCTTCGCTCTTAATTGGGGGGGTAAGTTCATGCTGCAGCTAACATCGCGGTTACGCCTGCTTCAGTAGACACGTTATTATCACTCTGTCGGATCGTTCAATTTATCTTCGCGTTTTCTAGGACGTTAGCGTGGGAGGTGGTCTGCGTTTTTGGTTACAATTGAGCGGTGCTGTATATTAGCTTAAAGCCAAAAAATGAGACTAAAGGACGGGGTTATGTATAGAGGGTTCGTAGCACTTATTTTTGTTTGTGCGATTTTCGAAGTTCAAGCAGAAGTTGTTTTCGATGTTGAGATGTTTCGTGACCCGCTTGTGTCAAGGCCTGCGTACTCAACTGACGGAGAGGTATACGCCAATCTGCGGCCCGGTAATATATCGATCTATGAAACGCGGTCGAGAAAACGATTAGGCCGCCTTTGCTGTACTAAGAAAAAATCAGAAGTACATCATGTTTATTTGTTAGGGACTGATAGAGAAACTGCTCGAATAGTCCATGTGAGGTATGAGGGAAGTGATACAGCAAAAGTCAACTCCACTATTGCTTTGTATGACCTCGACGCAAAGTTCATTAAATCCAGGGTGTTTGCCGGTAGAGTCTTGAAAGAACAGATTTCATTTTCGGAAAAAAGCGGCGTTTTTGCGGTCCGGCTAAGTAAGGGGGTTTATGTGTATTCCCTTAGCGACTTTGCGGAAGCGAGCCGGCTGGCGGTGGTAGGTCTTGGCGCGACATTAGGCGTTGCGGTTTCCTTTGAAGGAAAGAGCGTTGCGTATTCAAATGGGCAGGACATTTACCTCTACGGTATGTATGACTTCCAAGAAAGCCAGGTGCACCAATGTAAAGACATGGGTAAAAAAGTAATAGGATTTGGTTTTTTGCAGCCATCCTCTGAGGCGCTCTATCTAGTGGATCAACGCGGGAAAGTGTGTCTTTCTAAGGGAGCGGAAACAATCTTCATTAAACCCCCAGGAGGGGCGGGGCTCGGTGTGTTTNATGATGATGAGGATTCCTTATTACTTATTATAAACTCTAGAGGGGTYTATGTTTATGATTCGAACTCTGGGGTGCAATTAGGTGCTTTTTTAGTTGAGCCTTATTATCACTCGATTTTCGGCATTCGCCGACATCAAAGGCCGTTTTTTGTCGGTAGCCCAAAATACGACTCGGATACCAACGTATTGTTTGTGAGCGGTGGTACGCCTATTGGTACGCTGTTTAAAGTTTTGGTTTATCGTGAGGATGAGGGGGCTTGAACTGGGTTAAACCGCTGCTAACCGTTAGGCTTATGGAACCATTAACATTATGAATCACGAAGAAATCGTTAAATTAAAACAAGCTCGAATTGGAGTCGTGGCGCGAGGCATGCTGGATGGTTCGGTGCATTATTTGATCGGTGCTATGGAGTTGACTGCATTGCGTCATGAGGTGGGGGCGTATGCCAATGATGTGGATTTTATGCCTTTTATAGCGATTCTTTCAGAGATTGAAAGTTTGCCTGTTGATTTGGCTCAATCGGAAGGATTGAAGCAAGCGATGTTGGCCCATGGGACTGAAATTCAAGAGTCGGTTAATTGGGCTAAAGAGTTTTCGCTAGTGCAGTGCCAATCATTAGCGGATCGATATGGTTCCTGCAAGGAGTGAGTATGGATTCTACGGTGCTGCTATATTTCAGCGTCGTTGGCCCAGATTGGATAATGTCCGATGTTTTTTGGGGGCAGGAAAGCGATAGGGTCGGAGGTGCTTAGGTGCAGGGGCGTTGAGAGGGATTATTAGGAAGAGAAGTATTTCCAACAGCTAATGCGCCGCTGGAAATACTCAACTGAAAAACTAGCCTGCAAAGTTTGCAGAAGCGAATTCCCAGTTTACTAAGTTCCAGAATGCTTCAAGGTACTTAGGACGTGCGTTTCTGTAGTCGATGTAATAGGCGTGTTCCCATACGTCGCAAGTCAGAAGAGGTGTTTGGTCGCCAGTAATAGGGCAGCCGGCGTTGCTTGTGCTGACTAGCTCAAGTGATCCGTCTGCATTTTTAACCAACCAACCCCAGCCAGCACCAAAAGTAGTGATGGAGGTTTTGCTGAATTCTTCTTTGAATGTGGCGAATGAACCAAATTTAGCATTGATTGCATCGGCCAAAGCGCCAGTAGGTTCGCCGCCGCCATTGGGGCTTAAGCAGTTCCAGTAGAATGTGTGGTTCCAGATTTGCGCTGCGTTGTTGAACAGGCCGCCAGTGGAAGATTTAACAATTTCTTCCAACGATTTGTTTTCGTTGTCGGTGCCTTTAACCAAGTTGTTTAAGTTGGTTACGTAAGTTTGATGATGTTTGCCGTAATGGAATTCCAAAGTCTCTTCAGAGATATGGGGCTCAAGGGCATTCTTCTCATAAGGCAGAGGGGGTAGTTCGTAGCTCATGGTGCTAGTCCTTTTGGTTGTGTGAAATAAAGTGGTTTAACCTAGCCATTGGCTTGGCCGTTTAGCATCATTATTTGAATTCGTAAAAGAATCGAAGTGTGAATACGATTGGTATGAAAAATAGATGCGTTAAACGAGTTACGTTGAAAAGAACAGGGATTCTAACCAGAGCTAATGCTAAACGCGAGGTTTATGCACGTTTCTTTGATGTGGGCCCCTTAACGCGTTGCGGACCTGTTGGCAGGAAATGTTGGTGGGTGTGATTGTGGGGGTGGCGTTAGGGAGGTGAGGTCTCAGTATTCGAGGCGCGCCTCCTTTAAGGAGGCGATTGATTTAGGCGCTGGCGCGTTTGATTTGCAGTGCTTCCGGAAGGATCTGAATGTCTGAGCAGCCTGGCAAGGTGGAGATAAATTGAGGCCCAACTAGTTGAGTGGGGGTGTAGTAGCCGCCTTGAATGTGTTTGCGATTACTCAGCACGTATTCGACAACTCCCAATGCGCCATGAATGGTGCATTTGTAAGCGTTGCAAGTCGTCAGTATGGCTTGGACGGATTCGCCCGCTTTGTTGGTGACCTCCCCCCAAATTTGTGCGGAAAACTTTTCTCTTTGTGCTTTATTGGGGCCTTTTAGGGTCGCTGCAGCTTTGTTTTTTAAGCGCGATTGAACCGCGGTGAGTTTTAATACCGCACGTACGTAGTTGGAGGCCTTGAGTTGCATGTGGGCTTGGGTGGGCATAGGCAGCCAGGTTTCGATGTTGGGGATGCCTGTGTTGTAAAAGGCTGTTGCAACATCGGCCAAGCCAATGAGCGAGGCTTTTCTGCGTTTGTCTGCGAACGGGATTTCTCTGCGTGCTTTGGCCGCSGGGACTGAGATTAGTTTGCCGTTTTTTCTGATTTTGGTTTTTTCTTTAAGGCCTTCAATGCCTGTTTTTGCCGTGCCAGGGCTGATGCCGCCAGGGGCCGAGAAAGATAAAGAGAGGTGTGTTGCGTCAGGAAGTTCGTTCTTGAGCACGGTCGCCACAGCGTCGGTGGGGATCACATCAAAGCCTACGCCGGGGCAAATTACGATGTTTTCTTCGCTAGCCTGTGAATGTCTCTTATAGAGCGCTTCAAAGACATTGATTTCACCGGTGATGTCTAGGTAATTGCACTTCGCACTTAGGCAGGCTTGAATTAGTGGTTCGCTGGTTTGAGAGAATGGTCCAGCGCAATTGAGGAGTAGTTGTATGTCTTTAAGCTGGGCGTCTAGTTCTTCAGCCGTCGTGTCTAAGCTAAAGACGCGATAAGGGAGGCCTAATTTATCTGATATCACTTTTAATTTTTCAGCGTTACGCCCCGCCAGTAAGGGTTTATGGCCCCTTTTTTTTGCCTCCAGGGCAATAAGACGACCACTGTATCCGCTTGCGCCGTAAATCATCCAGCGATTGTTTTTGGGGATCATTTTGATGCTTCTATATAAAGTGATTAATTAGGAGGGCGAGGTTTCGATACTACCCTATTGGCTTCTTATCACCAAAATATGTTGGCAGCAGAATTGTAACGGCGCTCGTTTCGCGGCGTGGGTTTTGTGGACAGTTTGACGTGTTTGTTATGTGGGGCCGTTAGCGCTCTGGAATCAATGCTTTGTGGTAGAGGTGAGTTGGGCTAATATTTGCTTGAACAAAGCTTTGCCCCCAAGTAGTATCAAGCACCCGCACCAAACGGGTAGTTTCTTACTCCAACTAAGGGGTAAGGAGTGGTGCAGTTAAAAATTTAGGAAAGATACTCACTCGATTGTGGCTGGGTTACTAGTCTTTAAAATGCTTGTTCCGCTGATTTGATAGTATCGGTCGATTACTAAATATACCCAACCTTTCAATAAACCTAACAATTAGGAGTACATCATGCGTGATGTCGTAATCGTAGATAGTGTACGTACGGGACTGGCTAAGTCTCATCGTGGTAGCTTTAACCAAACTCGTCCAGACGATATGGTTGCCCACCTTATTAAAGCTATTTTAGCTCGTAACCCAAAGTTAGACCCAGCTGAAATTGGCGATTGTATAGTAGGTGCTGGACTTCCTGAAGGTCCTCAAGGCATGAACATTGGCCGTACTACAACTATCTTAGCTGATTTGCCTGTTAGTGTTTCCGGTCAAACTGTAAGCCGTTACTGTTCTTCTGGATTGCAAGCAATCTCTACTGCTGCAAACCAAATCGCTTCAGGTTTTGATGACATCATCATCGCTGGTGGTGCAGAAACTATTTCTTTGTTGAAAACTCCAAACATGATGGGTGCTATGAACCCAGGTGTTGGCTCTAGAAAGCCTGGTATTTACTTACCAATGGGTCAAACAGCTGAAACTGTTGCAACTCGTTATAACGTAACACGTGAGTCTCAAGATCAAATGGCTTTAACTAGCCAACAACGGACTGCTCGCGCTCAAGAGGAAGGCTTGTTTAAAGACGAGATCATTCCTATGGACGTGAAATGGATCAAGAAAGACAAGATCACTGGCGACAAAGAAGAAATCTCCGGTACTGTAGACAGTGACGAGTGTAACCGTCCGACTACTACTATCGAAGCATTGAGCTCTTTGCCTGCTTCTTTCAGTCCTACTGGTACAGTAACTGCTGGTAACTCTTCGCAGTTGGCTGACGGCGCATCCATGACTTTGCTTATGAGTGCTGATCGCGCTGCTGAGCTAGGCTTTACTCCTCTAGCATACTTCCGCGGCTTCGTTGTTGCTGGTTGTGAGCCTGATGAAATGGGTATCGGACCTGTATTTGCAGTGCCCAAGCTGTTAAAAGCGGCTGGCTTGACTCTTGATGATATCGATATCATTGAGTTGAACGAAGCATTTGCTTCACAAGCAGTTTACTGTCGTGACACGCTAGGAATTGATCCTGCGAAACTAAATCCAAATGGTGGCGCTATTGCTGTAGGCCATCCATACGGAATGACTGGTTCGCGTTTGGTAGGTCATGCTGCGCGTGAACTACAGCGTAAGAAACAAAAATACGCGATCATCACTATGTGTGTTGGTGGTGGTATGGGTGCTGCTGGACTTATCGAAGTCGCATAATATAGCGTTCCCTATACAGCCCAGAGCATTTGCTCTGGGTTGTATTTCCCCTCTGTATTTGGCTAGTCGTTCGACTAAGGCCATTTCTCTGTAGCGCCCCCTCTCTTTTTGTTTGTAATGCTGATTTTTTTGCAGTAGGTCTCTGCGCGTCTAGAAATTGATCTTTTTCCTCTGTTGTGGCGTTCAGTCTGTAGGTATATATCGGTAGAATTAAGTCCGTAGAGTTCATCGGTCCTAATAATATCCCGCGTTTGCGAGGGGTTACGGCTATTATTTGGGTTGGAAGCTGTAACCTTGGGTTATGTTGTGGGCTGTTTTGTGGGCGATGGGGTGGTGAATGCTGTGTTGATGCTGAATTGGGCAAATTAATGCCCTATAGACTGGACACTGGGTAGCTTTTTCAATAGTTTATTTGCCCTTAGAGAATCACGTATTAGCGTGTAAATAGGATTAGAGTAAATTTTATGCCCAAAAGAAAATCGGATAATCTGGATTTTGTGCCCAGTCTCTCACCTTCCAAAGATGAGGTGGTTACTCGCCAGCAGGTGCGTGGCAAACCGGCGGTGCAGGATGTTGTTCGTGAGCATGATGTTTCGGCTGAGGTGAGTGAGTCTGCTGGTGGGTCTGCGTTTCTTGTGGCTGCGAGCGTGCTGGGTTTTGTATTGGTGTGCCTTGGTGGCGGTTATTTGTATTGGCAGGTTCAAGAGTTGCAGCAGGAACTGCGTTCTGCTCGCCAAGTGGCGGCCGAGCAAGTTGAGCTGTTGAGTGGCCGGCTTAGTCAGACCGGAGAGGCTATTTCCAAAGAGGGCGGTAATGTCGACGGTAAGTTGAAGTTTCATGACTCAGAGATTAGARAGTTGTGGGATGTTGCGAATAAGCGCAATAAGAAGGCCATTGATAGCAATAAACGTCGGTTTGAGGCTTCTCAGAAGCGGGTTGCTGCGTCAGCAAAACAGCTTGAGGCTTCTGTTAAGCAGGTGAGTGGTGAGGCTGCGAAAAATAATGTTGCCTTGTCTTCTGTGCTCGGTGCGTTGGAGCAGGTTAGGGCTAGTCAGGCTGATGTTGAGGAGCGTGTGGGGAGTATGCAGGCGAGGGCGGCTCAGATTGAATTGCTGCAGTCGAGCCTGGGTGACCGTTTGGCGAGTGAGCTGAACTCCCTTAATGCGATTAAAAGCCAAGTTGCTAAGCTGGGCGTTAGTGCGAGCGCGGGCGCCAGCGTCAGCTCGGCTGAAGTGACGTCGTTACGTGCTTCGCTTGTCTTGAGTGCTCAAAAGCTGGAGCAGCGGATTGTGGTGAATGAGCAAGCGATCAAGGCCATTGATTCGCATCGGGCTCAGTTGAATCGAAACCTGGAAAGAATTCAGCGGGAAAGTGAGCGCGTGTATAGACTAGTAGATAGTACTCTCAAGGATCCTCAGCCGTAGGGCTTATTGCCGAATTGAGTGAGTGTTGTGGCGGGTATTTCATTGGCTGCGATCACTGGAGTAAGGAGTTGGTCGCTAAGTGCTAAAAATGACTTGCATAAGCCTGATTTCTTGTTAGAATGCCGCTCTCTTGTTGGGACGCCCAATAAGAAGCCTTTGCAGTAAATAGTTCGTCAGTCGTTTACTGATAATGTTGGCTTGTAAAGGAAGTGTTTAAAACGATTTGTGCGCCAGTGGTGGAACTGGTAGACACGCTGGATTTAGGTTCCAGTGCCGCGAGGCGTGGGGGTTCAACTCCCTCCTGGCGCACCATGTTTTAAAACGTATATACCAAGACCCCTCTATATTTAAAATTCCCGCTTAAGTTTCGACTTCTCTAGATTACTTTCTAGAGTTAATGAGTCTCTATGGCTGCGCGAAATAGTATTGTCGGTCGCTTATTTCGCTGTAAAATCCGTGATATTCAATGTAAGTGACCTTATCTGAATCAGTACAGCGATTTGAGCCAGTATTGCCGCTATTAATTGTTTGATGAACGGCCTGGTAAGCGCTATTTTTAAGCGTAGATTTTTTACCAATTATCGGTATCTTCGTTGAGCTCGAATGGACCTTCTGTTACCCTACGTGTCCGTCAGGGATTAGAAATTCTTCGTCTATTTTTAGGCTATTGTTAATTTAAMTTACTCGTGATGGAATCTGAATGACCCGTTATATTTTTGTCACTGGCGGAGTTGTATCTTCTTTAGGTAAGGGGATATCTGCAGCATCGTTGGCTTCTCTTCTAGAAACCCGTGGACTTAAAGTCACCCTCCAAAAGCTCGACCCCTAYATTAATGTAGACCCCGGYACYATGAGCCCGTATCARCACGGYGAAGTCTTTGTGACTGAAGATGGYGCMGARACGGATCTYGATTTRGGSCATTACGARCGRTTCGTWCGWACYAAAATGACYCGCGATAATAGTTGYACCACYGGGCGAATYTAYGAAGAAGTKATTCGTAARGAGCGKCGYGGTGAYTATAACGGCGCSACKGTSCAGGTGATTCCYCAYATYACTGATGCMATTAAAGAAAATATTNTTAAARGKNACCCGTGATGTMGATGTKGCCATYGTWGARATYGGTGGYACSGTGGGGGATATCGAGTCACTGCCGTTTATGGAGGCGGTGCGACAATTACAAATTGAGCTTGGCCGAAATCGTTCGTTATTAATTCATTTGACCTTGGTGCCTTATATCGCCACGGCGGGTGAAACTAAGACTAAACCGACTCAACATTCGGTTAAAGAACTGCGATCAATCGGTTTGCAGCCTGATGTGCTGATTTGCCGATCAGATCATGAAATCCCTATGTCAGCGCGAAAAAAGATCGCCTTGTTTACCAATGTTGAAGAGCGGGCGGTTATCTCTGCGTTAGATTGCGAAACCATTTACATGGTGCCTCGCATGTTGCATGAGCAAAATTTAGATGCTTTTGTAGTCGAGCGGCTTGAGCTTGATTGCAATGAAGCAGATTTGACTGAGTGGGATAAGGTCGTTGAGGCCAAGGTTAATCCTACCGGATCTGTCAAAGTGGCCATGGTGGGCAAATACACTGAATTAGTGGATGCTTATAAATCGCTTAATGAAGCGTTGGTACATGCCGGCCTAAGTTCACGGACGAAAATAAATATTGGTTACATTGACTCCGAAGAGATTGAGCAAAAAGGCGCTGACGCCTTGCTGAGTGGATTTGATGCGGTGCTGGTGCCGGGTGGGTTCGGTACGCGAGGCACTGAAGGTAAGATTGCTGCGGTTCGTTTTGCGCGAGAAAATGGCGTGCCTTATTTGGGTATCTGTTTAGGAATGCAGGTCGCGGTGATTGAGTTCGCACGTCATATGGCTAATTTACCTGATGCCCACAGTACAGAGTTCGATTTGAATTCATCTACCCCCGTGGTGGGCTTGATCACTGAGTGGACCGAGTCAGATGGCCATAAAGAGACGCGCTCTAAAAATGCCGACCGTGGCGCTTCAATGCGACTAGGCGGCCAGGTCTGCCGTTTAAAAGAAGGCAGTATTGTCCGAGACTTATACGGCACTGAAACCATCACAGAGCGTCATCGTCATCGATACGAAGTGAATAATCAGTACGTGGACCAGTTGGTCGATGCAGGTCTGAGGGTGGCTGGAACGTCTGAAGACGGTGAGCTGGTTGAGATTATTGAAGTACCTGATCATCCCTGGTTTGTTGCTTGTCAATTCCACCCTGAATTCACTTCAGATCCACGCGATGGACACCCTTTGTTTAAGGGTTATATCGACGCTGCTAATCATTTTAAATCGAGCAAGCGTTAACTCAGTGAAGAGATAAGGCAGCGTGTGATTCATACGCTGCCTTCGCGTTATTTTTTTAAAACAAGTCAATCACTGGGCTCTAATAATTCAATACCAATACCAATACCAATAGCTCAATATCAATAAAAGATCATTCGATAGCGTGAGTCTGCCTTTTGCTTGCAATGAATAGGTTGGCGCTCTGCGAATGTTCAAAGGAACCGAATCATGGCATCACCCGTTCGAATTAAAGTGGCCAATATTGAAATCGCTAACGACCTACCTTTTGTGTTGTTGGGTGGGATGAATGTGTTGGAGTCGCGAGATATGGCTTTTCGGGTGGCCGAGGCTTATGTTGAGGTGACTCAAAAGCTGGGCATTCCCTATGTGTTTAAGGCTTCCTTTGACAAAGCCAATCGCAGCTCTATTAATTCTTTTCGTGGGCCAGGGCTTGATGARGGCTTGAAAATATTTGAAGAAATAAAAAGCCAATTTAATGTGCCAGTCTTAACCGACGTGCATGAGCCTGAACAAGCGGAAGCGGCGGCTCGGGTGGTGGATATTATTCAATTGCCGGCGTTTCTGTCGCGACAAACTGATCTAGTGGCGGCTATGGCCAAGACTGATGCGGTAATCAATATTAAAAAAGCGCAGTTTTTAGCGCCTCATGAAATGCGTCATATCCTCAAGAAATTTGAAGAGGCGGGCAATAGTAATTTATTGTTGTGTGAGCGAGGAAGCAGCTTTGGCTATAATAACTTAGTGGTCGACATGCTTGGCTTTGGGATTATGAAGGAGTTTTCCTACCCTGTGGTTTTTGATGTTACCCACGCATTGCAAATGCCTGGGGGCAGAACGGATAGTGCGGGAGGTCGTCGAGGTCAGGTCACTGAACTTGCTAAAGCAGGTATTTCCCAAGGCTTGGGTGGCTTGTTTTTAGAATCTCACCCGGACCCCGATAACGCTAAATGTGATGGCCCGTGCGCGTTACCCCTGAATAAGTTAGAGGCGTTTTTAAGCCAGATAAAAGCATTGGATGATGTGATCAAACAGTTTGAGACTGTTGATACCGAATAAGTTATTAAGTAGCCATTGTTGATGCTACTTAAATTATTAATAAGTGAATGTTAAATCACGAATGACAGATCGGAGTAAGTAATTGATGAGTGCGATTGTAGATGTATATGCCCGAGAAATATTGGATTCAAGGGGTAACCCTACTGTAGAAGCCGAAGTGAAATTAGCGTCCGGTGCGTTAGGCCGCGCATGTGCTCCATCAGGTGCGTCCACTGGCTCTCGTGAAGCCTTGGAACTTCGTGATGGTGATAGTCAGCGTTATTTAGGCAAAGGCGTTCTGAGCTCAGTAGCGTCTATTAATGGTGCGCTTCGGGAAGCGGTTTTGGGCTTGGATGCCAACGATCAGCGTAAAATTGATCAAGTAATGATTGATTTAGACGGCACTGAGAATAAATCAAATCTAGGGGCTAATACCATTTTAGCGGTTTCCCTTGCAGTGGCAAAAGCCGCGGCTATCGCTAAAGGCGTGGATTTGTACGAGCATATCGCTGTCATCAACGGCTCGGAAGGCAACTACTCAATGCCTGTGCCAATGATGAATATCATTAATGGCGGTGAGCATGCGGATAATAATGTTGATATTCAAGAATTCATGGTTCAGCCTGTCGGCGCAAAAAGCTTTGCTGAAGCCCTTCGTTGTGGCGCTGAAATTTTCCATGCGCTTAAAAAGGCATTGCAAAAGCGATCTTTGAATACCGCTGTTGGGGATGAAGGGGGCTTTGCTCCAGACCTTCCGTCCAATGAAGCGGCGCTTGAAATTATTATGGAAGCCATTGCTGATGCAGGCTATAAAGCAGGTTCTGAAGTGACGTTAGCGCTTGATTGTGCCGCTTCAGAATTCTACAAAGACGGGAGTTATCACCTGTCGTCTGAAGGCAAAGTGTTAAGCTCCAAAGAGTTTGCCGAATACCTTAAGGACCTAGCAGATCGATACCCMATYSTKTCYATCGAAGATGGTNTTGNNGABGNANNYGATTGGKMWGGVTGGWMNWRSVYWNACHGMWTYDATMGGWGATCGWKKKCARTTRGTTGGGGATGACCTTTTTGTAACCAATACAAAGATCTTGCAGCGTGGCATTGATAATAAAGTAGCCAATTCTATTTTGATTAAATTCAATCAAATTGGTTCATTGACCGAGACTTTAGAGGCCATACAAATGGCTCAAAAGGCGGGTTATACCGTGGTAATTTCTCATCGCTCGGGTGAAACTGAAGATACCACTATTGCTGATTTAGCGGTTGCTACTGCGGCAGGACAAATTAAAACTGGGTCTTTGTGTCGCTCTGACCGTGTCGCAAAATACAATCAGTTATTGCGTATCGAAGGAAATGCCAAGGGCAGTATTGAATACAAAGGGCGTGCTGAGTTTAAGTATTTAAACGATTAGTAGGCTTCCTTTTACTGGCGCGTTGCTGTTTTTGTAGCGCGCTGATGCCAAGGAGAATATTACCGATGGGCCATTTAAAATGACATCAAGCTATCGAATTATCGTGGCGCTCCTGGCCTTTATCGCGGTGTATTTTCAGGCCACTTTATGGGTGGGGGATCGAGGCATTGCCAATGTCTTCGCGCTGGAAAAGGAACAGCAGCGATTTGTCGAAAAAAACAGTGTGCTTAAAGAACGAAATCAGGCGCTTAATGCTGAAGTAGAAAGCTTAAAGTCGGGTTTAGAAGCCATTGAGGAGCTAGCGCGCAAAGAGCTAGGGATGGTCAAGGAAGGCGAAACGTTTTTTTTCTTAATCGACGAAGACAGTTAAATTTAAATCCGCGGATGACGGCAGTGACGGGTTTATTCGTAGAATCGACACAGTTTACCCACGGGTCGCTCTCACCCGTAGTTAATAGGTACTTGTTAATAGGTACTGGTTATTAGGTACTGGCTACTAGGCACTTGATGCTAAGTATTCGTTAAAAGGTTCCCATTACAAGGTAATCGTTGAGTCCCATTCGTTTATAAAATCCTAGGTTCTTTCATGAGTTCTTCCCCGAAGTATTGGTGTGTTGTGCCTGCCGCAGGAATTGGTGCGCGCATGAAAAGCCATGTGCCAAAACAATACCTCCCTCTTGCTGGAAAAACTATATTTGAGTGTACTCTGGCGCGTTTGTTAGGGTTCTCTAAGTTAGAACAGGTGGTAGTGGCTGTCAGTGCAGAGGATCCCTATTGGCCTGAGCTGGAGTTCAGTCAGCATGCTAAAGTGGTATCTGTAGCCGGGGGTGCTGAGCGGTCGGAGTCGGTGTTGAAAGGTTTGCGAAGCCTTGAGTCCAGCGCCGATGCAATGGACTGGGTGTTGGTCCATGATGCGGCTCGGCCTTGTATTCGATTAAGCGATATAGAAAAGCTTGTGGATGCGGTGGCGGAGTCTGCGGTGGGGGGGTTACTGGGTTTCCCTGTGCAAGATACCATTAAACGGTCTGACGGCGAGCGGGTGCTTGAAACCGTGGATCGTGCTCAGTTGTGGCAGGCTTATACGCCGCAAATGTTTCGCTTTGGACTGTTGTTAGAGGCGTTGCAGAAGGCGCAACAAGATGCGGCTGTGGTTACTGATGAGGCGTCGGCGGTCGAACATTTTGGGCAGCAACCTATCTTGGTTCAAGGCAGTAAAGACAATATTAAAATCACTCATCCGGAAGATATCGGTTTAGCAGAAATATTTTTAGCTCGCCAAGCGGAGTAGTTCAGTATGACAAAAATTCGAATCGGTCATGGTTACGACGTACATCGATTTGCTGAAGGGGATTTCGTGACTTTAGGTGGGGTGAAAATCCCTCATAGCCAAGCGCTGTTGGCCCACTCCGATGGTGATGTGGTGTTGCATGCTTTGTGTGATGCATTGTTGGGGGCGGCCTCTCTAGGGGATATTGGCCGACACTTTCCCGACACTGACCCGGCATACAAAGGTGCGGATAGCAGAGGGTTGCTCACCAGTGTACGGAATTTGCTGGCTGGTGAAGGCTACGTGGTGAGTAATTGCGATCTAACCGTGGTGGCTGAATCACCTAAGTTAGCGCCTCATATCGATTCGATGTGTATGAATATAGCTGCCGATTTATGGCTGGATCGTACGGGGGTTAATGTTAAAGCCACCACTACCGAAGGCTTAGGTTTTGCGGGTAGAAAGGAAGGCATTGCGTGTCATGCTGTGGTGTTAATAGAAAAAAATTAAAGGCTTAGAGGATGACTGGAATGGCTGTTGTTAGTTTCTAGTGAGTCGAGGCGATTTTAGTAGTGAAGATGTTAATAGGAGTAATCGTGTTGTGAGCCATTCAAGTCTTCCTTCCGAACTGTATGACCAACCGCTTTCTTTTGCCTACGGAAAACCGAGTGCCAGGGCTCAGATTCGAACCCATGACGCTGACTTTCAGGTGGTTGAGGATCTGGGTTATGAACCTTCAGGAGAAGGCGAGCACTATTTTTTATGGGTTGAAAAAGAGGGGCTTAATACCGAATTCGTCGCTGAAGATATTGCGCGCAGGGCTAACGTGCAGCGTAAATCTGTCAGTTATGCGGGTATGAAAGACCGTCATGCGATTACCCGCCAGTGGTTCAGTGTGCACCTGCCTGGAAAAACTGAGTTAACCGAGGCGCTGTTTGAAGATGCCTCGTATCAGGTGTTATCTCGGTCTCGGCATTTGAAGAAACTGCACACAGGCAGTTTGCACGGCAATCATTTTAAATTGGTTTTACGGGAGTTTCAGGGMGATCGAGGGGAATTCGAGCAGCGCTTAGAGCAGGTGCGCAATGATGGTTTCCCCAATTACTTTGGTGAACAGCGCTTTGGCTTTAACGGCGGAAATCTTGAGTTAGCCCAAGCAATGTTGTTGGGTGAGAAGCGCGTTCGAAATCGTCATAAGCGCGGTTTGTACCTTTCTGCGATGCGCTCTTGGTTGTTTAATTGGGTGTTGCATGCCCGCGTCAATGACCAATGTTGGAATAAGCCTGTGTTGGGTGACTTGTTAAGTCTTGATGGCTCAGGCAGTAACTTTCCTTATTTATCGCCGCAAGAAAGTGATGATGTAGAAGGCCGGGTACAGCAAGGGGTGATTCACCCGACTGGACCGTTGTGGGGGGAGCCAAGTTATCACCCCTTGTTTAAAGCCGGGCGCTTGGAAGCGGATTGTTTGAAGCCCTTTGAGTCGTTGATGCTTGCTTTGGAATCTTTTGGGTTGAGCGTTTCTCGTCGCAGCTTACGTGCCATTCCTCGTGATATGGCGTGGCGTTGGTTGGACGATGATGTGGTTGAGTTAAGTTTTTATTTGCCTAAAGGCAGTTATGCCACGAGTTTGATGCGAGAGCTGTTTTAAGGCGTATTAAGTGAGCTGAGTGGCGATGAAGCTCTTCTTCGTTTGCGCGTGTTTCGATCAGTGCTGGGAGTGATTCTATTGGCATAGAGCCTGCGAAATTGGAATTGCTGACTATAATACTGAGTGTTCTAGAGAGGCGGCGTGCTGTCTTTCGATTTGTGTCTGGGTGAATAAGGCCTTTGTATTATGGAAATACTATTAAGTAATGATGATGGTGTGAATGCGCCTGGGTTGGCGGCGCATGCCAGCGTATTAGCTGAGTTAGGTAATATTCATGTGGTGGCGCCAGAAGGCGATCGAAGCGCGTTTAGTCACGCCTTGACCTTGGAAAAACCCCTGGCACCAAGAAAAATAGCCAATGGTTTCATTTCGCTGAATGGCACGCCGGCTGATTGCGTGCATCTTGCCTTGAACGGTATGCTCGGGTTTACGCCTGATCTAGTAGTTGCTGGCATTAATGCGGGTGCTAACTTAGGCGATGACGTGATTTATTCCGGTACAGTGGCGGCGGCTATGGAAGGGCGGTTTTTGAATTCCTTGTCTATAGCGGTGTCAGTGGTGGGGGCGAACCCTCAGTATTATGATGTCGCTGCTCGAATCACTTTGAACGTGATTCGTCAGCTGCCTGATTTATCGATCCCGGCTCACACGGTACTTAATATTAATGTGCCTGACCTACCCGCTGAGCAAATTAAGGGCATCAAAGTGACTCGCTTAGGTTCGAGAGGGCCGGCTGAAGATGTGGTTGAGGTAATCAATCCTCGAGGTCGCGCCAATTACTGGATCGGCGCGGCTGGAAAGGAAGAGGATGCTGGGCCTGGCACTGATTTTTATGCTGTTCGGCAAGGCTTTGTGTCAATTACTCCCTTGCATGCCGATATGACCGATTATAAATCAATCGACAGTATGGGCGACTGGGTCAATCACTTCTGAAACCGCAATTGAATTGAGTGTATTTTAGCTAAGTTGTGGCGTTGCTCAATTAGGCTTATTTCTACAGGGCGTATCGTGAGTAAGCGCTCGCCCCTCCCCCTTGTTATTAATCTACGTTAGTTGAAAAGGCGGCCTCCTGGAGCGCAGCCAAGGCGCGGCTAATTGCTCAGGGTGCGTCTAGCCCTCTTTATTCGCGTTAGCCTGTAGTCTGGGTGCGGTCGTGTAGTCGTGCCGCTGGTACGCGCTCTGGTTTGGTGCTCTGCGCTAGCCTTTCAAAATCAAGCCGCTAGGTCTCAGTTTGGTTTAATAAATATGTTGAATGGTGAGACAAATGATTTCTGGAGTCGTTATAATCGTCGGCCAGAAGGATAGCCGAAGTAAGTGTGGTGATATTTAGATAATGCATCACGAGAGCTATTGAGATAAGAACTAGAAAATCACCGGAGTGAAGCGTGCAGCGGGTAGACTTACAAGGTATTGGTATGACTTCTCAGCGTACCCGAGATCGGCTGGCGGAGCGGTTAAGAGCCCAAGGCATTGAAAATTTATCCGTGCTGGAAGTGATTCGCAGTACGCCACGCCATCTGTTTGTGGATGAGGCCTTGTCTCACCGTGCCTATGAAGATACCGCCTTGCCTGTAGGCTTCAATCAGACTATTTCTCAGCCCTATGTTGTGGCGTTAATGACCGAAGTGCTGGTTAATTCCGGGGCTATGGGCAGGGTCTTGGAAGTGGGCAGTGGTTGCGGCTATCAAACTACGGTTTTGGCCCAATTAGCAGGGCAGGTGTATTCGGTTGAGCGGATTAAAGGCCTTCTAGATAAAGCGCGTCAACGCATTAAACAGCTGAAGCTTAATAATGTGCTATTTAAATACGGCGATGGTACTGACGGGTGGGCTGAGCATGGGCCTTACGACGGTATTATTGTGACTGCGGCCCCCCGGGATATTCCTGAGGCATTATTAGAGCAGTTGGTGGACGGTGGGCGTATGGTGATTCCTGTTGGGGATCGCAGTTCGCAAGATTTAGTGCTTGTGACCCGTCGACAGGATAGTTTTGAGAAACAAGTGATTCAGTCTGTTCAGTTTGTGCCGTTTATTTCGGGGAGCCTTCGATGAGCAGGTTGAAAAAGTATGGCAGTTTATACCTCAAAGGATTGGCCATGGGCGCGGCTGATGTAGTGCCTGGCGTGTCTGGWGGGACGATTGCATTTATTACTAATATCTATCAAGAATTATTGGACTCTATTAGTGCGTTCTCACGCCTTGAAAATTACAAGGTATTATTGAAGTCGGGCCCCGTTGAGTTTTTTCGCCGAGTTAATGGTTTGTTTTTGGTGGTTTTGTTTGCCGGTGTCTTTACCAGCATTTTTTCTTTAGCGAAGGGCATTTCCTATTTACTGGACAATGAGCCGGAGCTGATTTGGTCCTTTTTCTTTGGTTTAATTCTCGTGTCTTGCTTTTTAATTGCGCGACAAGTCGGGCAGTGGAATATTCAAGCATACCTGGCCGTGATTGTGGGGGGTGTTATTGCTTATGGGGTGACTGTCAGTGCGCCGGCGGTGGTGGAGCCTTCTTATTGGAAAGTATTTGCTGCTGGAGCGGTGGCTATTTGTGCAATGATTTTGCCCGGCATTTCAGGAAGTTTTATATTGTTAATTCTGGGGCTATACGGGCACATTATTGGGGCAATTAAAGATCTAGATGTGCCCACTTTATTGGTGTTTATGTCTGGGACTGGCATTGGGCTTTTAGCTTTTAGTCGAATATTGTCCTGGTTTTATTCACATTACCGGGGGGTAACGCTGGCATTATTGACTGGTTTTCTTGTGGGGTCCCTGAATGCAGTGTGGCCTTGGAAACAGGTGCTTTCTTATAGGACGAATAGTCATGGTGAGCAGGTGGCTTTTTTGAGAGAGAATGTATGGCCCACTGATTATCTCTCGGTAACAGGTAATGATGCTCATTTGATGGCTGGCTGCGGGTTGATGCTGTTGGCGATCATCCTGGTTTATGGATTGACCTTGTTGGGTGAAAAGTTAGGTCAGAAATAAAAGTGAGAGCTAGTTTTGGTTTTGGGAGTTTTTAGGCCTAAGGGGTATAGCCTTCGCCGGATTTAAAAATATTAGGTCTATGTTTTTTTATATCGTTTTTACATATAAAGCTGGCTTTTTATTTGAATTGCTTATTATAAGAAATTAATGGATTGTTAATTAGGCGACAATTTTCGTGCAAAATAATCGCAGCTCGAGGAGCAAAAAAGAGTACTTTTTATATGTTTTGCTTATTGGCATAGGCCTGTTTCAGCAAGCCTGCGTGTCTCAAATAAATGTGCCCGTGCAAGAAGGTCGCTTCGCAACGCCTGAAACTAAACAAAGCCATGTAGTTCGCAAGGGAGAAACCCTCTATTCCATTGCTTGGTATTTAAATAAAGATTACAAAGAATTAGCGCAGAGCAATCGAATTACCAAACCCTATACTATTTACCCGGGGCAGGTGCTTTATTGGGGACGTGCTGTAAAAAAAACGAGTCCGAAACGCGTCAAGCCTAACCGTAAAGCTAAGCCGAAAGTAGTTCGAATTGCTGGTAAATCACCCGCTCATTCACGGCCAAAGAAGTCGTTGAGCAAGAGACCTGCACTCCCTAAAGCGACCCCCAAAAGCGGCCTGAACTGGCGGTGGCCCTATGACGGTGCGATCATTTCGGGGTTTTCTCGTAATGGCATAGGTAACCGTGGACTGGACATTTCTGGAAAAGCGGGCGATTCTGTAAAAGCTGCGGCAAACGGTGAAGTGGTCTATAGCGGCAGCGGGTTGGTTGGTTACGGCAATTTAATAATAATAAAACATAACGAAATCTTTTTAAGTGCCTATGCCCATAATCGCCGTTTATTCGTAAAAGAAGGCGAAAGTGTTAAAGCGGGGCAGAAAATTGCCGAAATAGGTTCTAGTGGCACGAATCTAGAAAAATTGCATTTTGAAATTCGTCGTGAGGGTACTCCTGTAGATCCACTACAATTGTTGCCTCAGCGAGGCTAGTGTGACTTCGCTGTTTGGGAATCAGTTTAGAGGATTGTAATCACGGAGCGATAGGATGCCGGTGTGTTTTACGTTTGTAGACGCACCTGCTTGGGATATCTAATTTGACGTGGGTAAATCGCAATGCATGCAGAAAGGGAACAGCAGCTTAAAACTTCTACGCTTGAGAAAGCTGTGGTGAGTGATGAACTGGGGCGCATGGGCGAGATCGAGGCAGGTACTGAAGTTGGCGTTGGGACGAGTAACGCCGTCGGTGAGCGCAAAGGTAGCGCACTCGACTCTGTGAATGCGCTGGAAGGCGTTGTTTATGACGCGCCAGTGATTGAGGTGGAGGCCAAGGCTAAAGTCGTGAAAAAGCCTCGTGCTAAAGCCGCAAAACCGAAGAAAGTGGCAAAAGCTAAAACATCCGAGAAAAAAGAAACCAAGACAAAAGCTAAGGCTAAACCTAAAGCGAAGCCTAAAGCGAAAGCCGCAGATGCGACTAAGGTGGCCAAAGGCCGACCCAAAAAAGAAGACGTTGCCTTTCAGAAAACGTTGGATGCAACTCAACTTTATTTAAATGAAATAGGGTTCTCCCCTTTGCTGACGCCAGAGGAGGAAGTTTATTTTTCTCGTCGCGCACTAAAAGGCGTTGAAAGCGCCCGAAAGCGTATGATTGAGAGTAATTTGCGTTTAGTGGTTAAGATTTCCCGTCGCTATGTAAATCGTGGCTTGTCCTTATTAGACTTGATCGAGGAAGGCAACTTAGGATTGATTCGAGCGGTAGAGAAGTTTGATCCGGAGAGAGGTTTTCGGTTCTCTACTTATGCGACTTGGTGGATACGACAAACCATTGAGCGGGCAATCATGAATCAGACTCGTACCATACGTCTGCCTATTCATGTTGTGAAAGAGCTTAACGTCTATTTGCGTGCTGCCCGAGAGCTTACGCAAAAGCTGGATCACGAGCCCGCGCCGGAAGAAATTGCTGACCTATTGGATAAGCCCATCGAAGATGTGAAACGAATGTTGGGGCTTAACGAAAGGGTTTCTTCAGTAGATACTCCTCTTGGGCCTGATTCTGATAAGTCTCTATTGGACACAATCGCTGATACGCATATGTCGGACCCGGCGGAGTTACTGTTAGATAATGACTTGAAAAGCAATATTGATTACTGGTTGTCTCAGTTGCCTAAGAAGCAGCGAGAAGTGGTTGCCCGGCGGTTTGGTCTCTGGGGCTATGAAACCAGTACACTTGAGGAGGTAGGGCGTGAGATCGGCTTGACTCGTGAGCGAGTAYGTCAAATTCAGGTCGAGGCCCTCAAACGCTTGAGGGATATCTTAGAGAAGCAAGGCCTTAGTGGCGGCGCTTTGTTTAGCTAAGCGCGGGTTTTGTTTTTTAAGACGGTAGTGAAAGAGCGTGTTGAGTCGCAAGAGCTTAAACCGGCATGGGCTTGTTTGAGCTTTTGTTTTGCATTTAATCGATTGATTAGTCAGCACGATGTGCTGGCATTCGCTGTACTTATGACGTACGGTTGTCTTGTAGCGGCAACGATCGCTAACAATGGCTTCGGCTGATTAGAGAATCCCTCTCGTTTAATCGGCGGCCAGAAAGGGTAAGTGCTTGCAGTGGATGTGAGATATTCGCCTATAGATTTGTAGGAAATAAAGGTTTGTTAGTATAAATTTTACACCGTTATTTCTTCGTTGAATCCATAAGTCTTTGTAATCTAAGTTAAAAAATATAATTTTAATGCTTTCTATTCGCGGGGTGGTTTTGTGGGTGCTTGTAAGCAATTAGAGGTCTGTTAAATTAGTTGAGGTAACAAGGACGTCGGCCAGCCTAGGAAGGCTAAACAGGGAGCTACCAAGGATGGTAGTGTTTCAAGGACGGTTTAGCGCAGGATGCGCGTTGGTTAAGGATGATCGCGCTATGGATAGCGTGGATGTAGGATTGGGCGGCTTGTCCGCCCGGCTTGCTTCTTTTGGAGGACGTTTGTTGAAAAGACTGCACCGTTTTTAATGCTGGTTTTTGAGTTTGATTTTTCAGGTGTTACCAGTGAGTGCTGTTTTTTAGAATTCTTAAGTCCAGGTGTTTGATTTTTTCCTGGGCAGTAATAAATATTTGATCGCGCGCATTTCGATTTTATTGGTTTTGTAAGGTTTAATTACCGGCATGACTTGCTAGCGAGAAGTTATCAACTATAGTTTTAATATGCAGCTAAGGATGGATGCAAGGGAGAGTGGTTAAAGGGTTTAACCTTCAGGGAGATATACAGGGAGTAGTAATGGCCATGGAGGCCGCATTTTCATTTTAAATGAAAAACAAAAAAAGGACGCCAATTGGTCGTCCTTTTTTTGTGCGTGTTTATAATTCGCACTGTACTTTCTAATGCCGAGGACTGCGTGTTGAGGCGGGCTCAGTGAGCCCTTTATACTGAGCGCAGTTCGGTATTATTTTTTCAATAATTTAATCTTGTCTTCTACGCCGTCCCATTCATCTGCGTCGGGCAGTGGGCCGGTGTTTTCAGTAATGTTGGGCCATTTTTCCGCAAGCTCAGCATTTAATTCAGTGAATTCTTGCTGGTCGTCAGGGAGTTCATCTTCTGAGAAAATGGCGGTTACAGGGCACTCTGGTTCACATAGCGCACAATCAATGCATTCGTCAGGATGAATTACCAGAAAGTTTGGGCCTTCATAAAAGCAGTCCACGGGACAGACTTCAACACAATCCAGATATTTACAGTTAATACAGCTGTCCGTTACTACAAATGTCATGGTGAAAACTCCTGGCAACCTTAAATTGACGCGTAGTGTAATGTTTTCTAATTAGGCTGGCAATTAAGAATAGCGTATCTATAAGAAACTACGAATCGAGCATGCTTTTGAGCTGATAAAGGTACTCAAGGGCTTGTCGGGGGGTGCTTTCGTCGGGGTTAAAGTCCGCAAGAGACTCCATTGCCTTGCTATTCGGAGGGGGGGCGGAAAATAGGTCTACTTGCTCTGGTGCAGGGATGCTTTTGGTGGGCGTTGATGAGGACGAACGTTCAAGTTCGGTAAGGATTTGCTTGGCATCCTTGATTACCGACTTAGGAACACCGGCTAACTGAGCTACTTGCAGGCCGTAACTTTGGTTGGCGGGTCCAGGTTGTACTTGATGTTGAAATAGGATCTTATCGCCATGCTCGGTCGCAGTAAGGTGAACATTATCAACATTCTTGAGGGTTTCTGGCAGTTGTGTGAGCTCAAAATAGTGGGTGGCAAATAAGGTGTAGGAGGACAGGGTCTTGGATAAATAGGTCGCGCAAGCCCAGGCTAAAGAGAGGCCATCGAAAGTGCTTGTTCCTCGGCCGATTTCATCCATCAATACAAGGCTCTTATCGCTGGCATTGTTTAAGATGTTGGCGGTTTCTGTCATTTCCACCATGAATGTAGAACGTCCTCCAGCGAGGTCGTCTGAAGAGCCAATACGTGTAAATATACGGTCTATGGGGCCGATATCCACAGATGTGGCAGGTACAAAGCTACCAATATGGGCGAGCAGAAGAAAGTGATCAAGTTGGTCAAGTAACAGGTTTGGCGTGGACAGAAGTTGGTGGTGAATTGCTGACTATTGAAACAGCAGTGATGCCAGGTAAAGGAAAATCATCGTATAC
>NVVB01000056.1 GCA_002402085.1 Gammaproteobacteria bacterium | reverse complement strand
GTCAACATGGCCGATTGTTCCCACGTTTACGTGGGGCTTAGTACGTTCAAATTTTTCTTTGGACACTTTAGGTACCCCTTAAAGAGTGTGTATTGTAATAGTTTAGAATTGATTTACGATTGCTTCCGCAATATTTGCAGGTGCTTCATTATACTTCTCAAATTCCATTGAGTAGGTCGCTCTACCTTGAGTCAACCCCCGCATCTCAGTTGCGTAACCAAACATTTCCCCAAGCGGCACTTCAGCGCGGACAACTTTTCCGCCATGTATCTCATCCATACCAAGAACAATGCCTCGACGACGATTAAGATCGCCAATAACATCGCCCATATAATCCTCAGGACTTACTACTTCGACCTTCATAATAGGCTCTAGCAAGACAGGATCTGCCTCCCGAGCACCACTTCGAAACGCCATTGAGCCGGCCATTCGAAAAGCATTTTCATTTGAATCTACGTCATGATACGAGCCGTCATACAAAGTAACCTTAACGTCTTCAATAGGATAACCCGCAACTACGCCATTCTTCATTTGCTCCTTAACACCCTTATCTACGGCATTAAAAAACTCTTTAGGCACGGAGCCGCCAACAACATCAACAACGAACTCATAACCCAACCCCTGCTCACGGGGCTCAAGCTTCAGCCATACATGGCCGTACTGACCTCGACCACCCGTCTGCTTGATAAACTTTCCTTCAATTTCAATACTGTTACGAATAGTTTCTCTATAGGCTACCTGAGGCTTACCAATATTGGCCTCAACTCCGAACTCCCTGCGCATACGCTCAACAAGGATATCAAGGTGCAGCTCTCCCATACCGGAAATGATGGTTTGGCCGGTCTCTTCATCTGTAGCGACGCGAAATGAAGGGTCTTCACGAGCCAAACGACCCAACGCCAACCCCATCTTCTCTTGATCTGCTTGCGARCGAGGCTCCACWGCAACTGAGATAACGGGCTCCGGAAACTCCATTCGCTCAAGGGTAATTATATTATCACCATCGCATAAGGTATCACCGGTGGTTACCACCTTCAGCCCTACCGCAGCAGCAATATCACCTGCCCTAACTTCATCAATTTCATCTCGAGAATTAGCATGCATTTGCAGCAAGCGTCCAATTCGCTCTCGCTTACCCTTCACTGGGTTATAGACCGTATCACCCGACTTAAGTACGCCTGAGTAGACCCTAAAAAACGTCAAATTACCGACAAATGGGTCTGTTGCGATCTTGAATGCCAGGGCAGCAAACGGCTCGTCATCAGACGATCGCCGAAAGGACTCGGTCTCTTTGGCATCATCCAGCACCCCTTTGATGGATTCGACGTCATCAGGTGCGGGCAGATAATCAACAACAGCGTCCAACATTGCTTGAACGCCTTTATTCTTAAACGCTGAACCACATAAAGCGACAACGATTTCGTTCTTTATTACCTGTGCACGAAGCCCCTGACGAACTTCACTGTTAGTCAGTTCCCCCGTCTCCAGGTATTTATCCATTAATTCTTCAGAGGATTCGGCGGCCGACTCAATCATGGCCTCACGATACTCACTTGCAAGATCCATAAGATCGTCTGGAATATCAGCCAACTCATAGCTCGTACCCCGATCTTCTTCACTCCAGTAAATAGCCTTCATGCGAAAAAGATCGACTACACCTTTAAATTCTTCTTCAGCACCAATATTAATCTGCACAGGTACAACCTGAGCACTCAAACGATCTTTTATTTGGTCAACGACTCGAAAAAAGTCCGCCCCAGCTCGATCCATTTTATTAATAAAAACAATACGAGGTACACCATAGCGATTAGCTTGGCGCCATACCGTCTCAGATTGAGGCTCCACGCCTGAAGCCCCACAGAAGACAACAACAGCGCCATCAAGCACGCGCAAGGACCGCTCAACTTCAATTGTAAAGTCGACGTGACCTGGCGTATCTATGATGTTAATTCGGTGTTCTTCATATTGCTTATCCATGCCTTGCCAAAAGCACGTGGTAGCAGCCGAGGTAATCGTGATTCCTCGCTCCTGCTCCTGCTCCATCCAATCCATGACCGCAGCGCCGTCATGCACCTCACCTATTTTGTGAGAAACACCGGTATAAAAAAGAACTCGCTCAGTGGTGGTGGTTTTTCCTGCATCTACGTGGGCACAAATACCTATATTTCGATACTTATGTAACGGGGTTGTGCGCGCCACAGTGACTCCCTAAACAATGCAGATTGGATACTAATTAGATACTTACAAACCTCTATACGAAATAGCCGCCAGTAAAAAAGGCGGCTATTGTCGGAGCCCTCATTAAAACAAAGGGTTTTAGAAACGATAATGTGAAAATGCTTTGTTGGCCTCAGCCATACGATGAACATCTTCGCGTTTCTTGAATGCTGACCCTTTTCCTTCGGACGCATCCAACAACTCACCAGCAAGACGTAATGACATGGATTTCTCACCACGCTTTCTTGCTGCTTCAACTAACCAACGCATCGCCAATGCAGTACGTCTGCTTGGACGAACTTCTACTGGCACCTGATAGGTAGCACCACCAACACGGCGAGACTTTACTTCCACAACAGGGCGGATAGCATCAAGCGCTTTTTCAAAAACTTCAACTGGATCGGCTGAGGATTTTTCAGCCATAGTATCCATTGCATCATAAACGATCTTTTCAGCAACAGATTTCTTACCGCTAACCATTAAGTGGTTGATAAACTTGGCAAGAATTTGATTATGGAACTTTGGATCTGGGAGGATTTCGCGTTTTGCAACGACTCGTCTTCTAGGCATAACTACATCCTTTAAATTTCAGGGTTAATCTGAGACAAAGCTCAGCCTTACTTATTGCTCTCAAGCTCAATACTAGGAACAAATAACTAGGATTTGGGTCGCTTAGTACCGTATTTAGAACGACCTTGCTTTCTATCGGCCACTCCAGAAGTATCTAACGTACCGCGCACTGTATGGTAACGTACACCAGGCAAATCTTTTACACGACCACCGCGGATAAGTACCACGGAATGCTCTTGTAGATTATGCCCTTCACCACCGATATAGGAGGTCACTTCAAAACCACTAGTCAACCGTACACGGCAAACCTTACGAAGTGCCGAATTCGGCTTTTTAGGCGTAGTAGTGTAGACCCTTGTGCAAACTCCACGGCGCTGTGGGCAGCCTTGAAGCGCGGGTACATCACTTTTGGTAACTTTTCTTTTACGGGGCTTGCGAACCAATTGGTTGATGGTTGCCATCTAGCGTAACTCCAATATTTCGGGCATTTTCAAAAATATCCCTTCGTTTACACCCTTTTCGGAAGGATGCGAGATTCTAAAGACCGCCTACCACCAAGTCAAGACTAAAGGTAGGCGGATTGCAAAAGTAGATCAGATCCCCTGCTCTACTTTGCGCTCGTGAAGACTAAACATGATCGATGTTTAGCTTCATTCACCTGCTGAGTTCAAAGCTTCGCTCAAGGCTTGCTCTACTTCATCAGCGGTAACTGTATGCTGAACTGGCTCAGCATCCATGACTTCACCTTCGGCTTTACGACGACGATTTTGATGATAACTAAAGCCTGTGCCAGCGGGAATAAGACGCCCCACAATAACGTTCTCTTTCAAGCCTCGTAAATCATCTTTCTTACCCGTTACAGCCGCTTCGGTAAGTACTCGAGTAGTCTCCTGAAAAGAGGCTGCCGAAATAAACGACTCAGTCGCGAGAGAGGCTTTGGTGATACCCAATAGCATCCGTTCACACTTAACGAGCTCTTTATCTGCAGCTTCGAGACGCTTATTTTCCGCCACATAGCGTGCGAACTCGACCTGCTCACCAAGAATAAATCCTGAATCACCCACGTCAGCGATATTTACTTTTCGAAGCATTTGACGAACGATAACTTCGATGTGCTTATCGTTTATTTTTACACCCTGAAGGCGGTACACGTCCTGCACCTCATTCACAATGTAGTTTGCAACTGCGCTAACACCGAGTAGACGTAAGATATCGTGAGCATTCGATGCTCCCTCAGATACAACTTCACCCTTTTGAATGGTCTCACCCTCAAACACACTCAAGTTCCGCCATTTATGAATCAACTCTTCATATACTTCACTGCCATCCGTAGGCGTTAACACAAGGCGACGTTTACCTTTAGTTTCTTTACCAAAGCTAACCACACCCGTGATTTCAGCAAGAATTGCAGGCTCTTTAGGTTTCCGTGCTTCAAACAAGTCAGCAACGCGCGGAAGACCACCGGTGATATCTCTTGTTTTTGAACTCTCTTGAGGAATCCGAGCAATTACATCACCGACTCCGATTTCCTTGCCATTACTTAACGAGGTAATAGATCCGGCCGGGAAGTAATAGATGATCGGCACATTGCCTGCATCCATACACATTGGTTCACCAGCATCATCCACTAGAATCACTGCAGGCCGCAAATCTTTACCTGCCATTGAGCGTTCTTTTGGATCAATAATCTCTATATTGGTCAAGCCAGTTAAGTCGTCGGTTTGATGGTTTACGGTAATACCATCTTCCACATCTTTAAACTGAATCTTACCGGCAAATTCACAAATGATCGGATGCGTATGCGGGTCCCAATTAGCAACGATATCGCCACCATCAATTTTTTGACCTTCCTGAACAGAGATCACTGCACCGTACGGTAATTTATAACGCTCACGTTCTCGGCCTCGTTCATCAGCTAAAGCAAGCTCACCTGATCGAGATACTGAAACTAGATCACCATTTTCTTTAGTAACTGATTTCAAGTTATGGAAACGAATAGTTCCGTTATTTTTGACTTGAATATTACTTACCGCTGTCGCCCGAGAGGCCGCCCCACCAATATGGAACGTTCTCATGGTTAACTGTGTACCGGGCTCTCCAATTGACTGTGCAGCAATTACGCCGACGGCCTCACCCATATTAACCAAATGTCCGCGCGCCAAATCACGTCCGTAACAAGTCGCACATACACCGTATCGAGTGGTACATGTAATTGGGGAGCGAACGATCATTTCGTCTACACCCATGGACTCTAACTTGTCCACCCATTTCTCATCAATCAAGGTGCCAGCCGGTACCGCTAAAATAGATTCGTCACCAGGCAACAACACATCTTGCGCAACAACACGACCCAATACACGTTCACCCAAAGGCTCTACTACGTCACCGCCTTCAATAAGAGGCGTCATAAATAAGCCTTCTCTAGTCGAGCAATCACTTTCGGTAACCACCAAATCTTGCGCAACATCAACCAGACGCCGGGTCAAATATCCTGAGTTCGCGGTTTTAAGGGCGGTATCCGCCAATCCTTTTCGCGCTCCATGAGTAGAGATAAAGTACTGTAAAACTGATAGCCCCTCACGGAAGTTAGCGGTAATCGGAGTCTCGATGATCGAMCCATCMGGTTTYGCCATCAAWCCMCGCATMCCWGCYARCTGMCKAATCTGCKSMGCWGAACCMCGCGCCCCAGAATCYGCCATCATRTAAACAGAGTTAAAGGATTGCTGCTCTACTTCATTGCCATCTCGATCAATAACTAACTCAGTACCCAAAGTCTCCATCATCGCCGCAGCTATACGGTCATTGGTACGCGACCAGATATCAACTACTTTGTTGTAACGCTCACCTTGCGTTACCAAACCTGAAGCGTACTGCTCCTGTATTTCTAGTACCTCACCTTCTGCTTGATCAATGATCGTCGCTTTCGATTCAGGAATAACGAGGTCTTCAATACCAACGGATGCGCCACTCAAAGTAGCCTGGGAGAACCCAAGATACATCAGTTGATCCGCAAAAATTACAGTCGGTTTCAAACCAAGCTGTCGATAACAGGAATTAATCAACGTAGAAATCGCTTTCTTCGTCATCGGGCGATTAACTAGATCAAAAGACAGACCTACAGGTACGATGTCCCATAACATTGCACGCCCAACGGTAGTTTCGATAATGCTAACTTCTTCACTGAGACGTACACCAGCTTCAATGATTACGTTATCGACGCGTAATTTGATTTTGGCATGTAATTCAATAGCGCCGGTCAAAAAGGCGCGTACCGCTTCACTTACGCAACCAAAGTGCTTGCCTTCGCCCTTACCGTTGATTTTATCCCGAGAGATATAATACAAACCTAATACAACGTCCTGCGAAGGAACAATAATCGGCTCACCGTTTGCAGGTGAAAGAATATTATTGGTAGACATCATTAACGCACGAGACTCAAGCTGAGCTTCAATGGTTAAAGGAACGTGAACGGCCATTTGGTCGCCGTCAAAGTCAGCGTTGTACGCCGCACAAACCAATGGGTGAAGCTGAATTGCTTTCCCTTCGATCAAAACCGGTTCAAACGCCTGTATTCCAAGTCTATGCAGGGTGGGCGCCCGGTTAAGTAGAATCGGATGCTCACGGATAACTTCAGCAAGAATATCCCATACTTCAGGGGTTTCCTTCTCAACCATTTTCTTAGCCGCTTTGATGGTAGTGGCTAATCCACGACCTTCGAGCTTACTAAAAATAAACGGCTTGAATAGCTCTAACGCCATCTTCTTCGGCAATCCACACTCATGCAGACGCAGTGTCGGTCCAACCACAATTACTGAACGGCCAGAGTAATCAACACGTTTACCCAGCAAGTTCTGACGGAAGCGACCTTGCTTACCTTTGATCATGTCGGCTAACGATTTAAGCGGTCTCTTGTTTGAACCAGTGATGGCTCGTCCGCGACGACCGTTATCAAGCAAGGCATCAACAGCTTCTTGCAACATACGCTTTTCATTTCGGACAATGATGTCCGGCGCATTTAGATCTAAGAGTCTTTTTAGACGATTATTACGGTTGATTACTCGGCGATACAGGTCATTCAAATCTGAAGTCGCAAAACGTCCGCCATCAAGTGGAACCAACGGTCTTAAATCGGGTGGCAGCACGGGCAATACAGTCAGTATCATCCATTCTGTTTTGTTACCGGAGCCAAGGAATGCGTCCAACAACTTAAGACGTTTAGTAAACTTCTTAAGTTTAGTTTCAGAGGATGTATTCGGGATTTCTTCACGAATTTCTTCAGCATCTAGCTCAAGATCCAAGTCTTTCAACAACGCTTGAACCGCTTCGGCTCCCATACGAGCATCAAACTCATCGCCAAATTCTTCAAGCGCATCGTAGTACTGCTCATCGGTGAGCAGCTGGTTCTTTTCGAGCGTAGTCATGCCCGGGTCGATTACTACAAAGGATTCAAAATACAAGACCCGTTCTATATCACGAAGTGTCATATCCAGAAGCAAACCAATCCGTGAAGGCAATGATTTCAAAAACCATATATGCGCTACGGGGCTGGCTAATTCAATATGGCCCATACGCTCACGACGCACTTTAGCCAAAGCGACTTCTACGCCACATTTTTCACAAATTACACCACGATGCTTTAAGCGTTTGTATTTCCCACACAAGCATTCGTAATCTTTAATTGGGCCGAATATTTTGGCGCAAAATAACCCTTCACGTTCGGGCTTAAAGGTACGGTAATTGATGGTCTCAGGCTTTCTTACTTCACCAAAAGACCACGCGCGGATCATTTCCGGTGACGCTAAGCCAATGCGAATTTTGTCAAATTCTTCAACTTGTCCCTGAGATTTAAGTAGATTCAATAAGTCTTTCAAGGCAATCCTCCAAAATGGTTCTGTGCAGCGATTAAAGGGCGATGATTAATCGCCCGTGCTTATTCAGTAGGGTTGTTCGGCTCAGTCGGTTACCAATTCAATATCGATCCCTAGCGAGCGAATCTCTTTAACAAGTACGTTAAAGGATTCAGGCATTCCAGGATCCATACTGTGATCACCATCCACAATGCTTTTATACATTTTGGTTCGGCCCTGCACATCATCTGACTTAACAGTTAACATTTCTTGCAAGGTATACGCTGCACCATAAGCCTCTAGTGCCCATACTTCCATCTCTCCAAACCGCTGCCCACCAAACTGCGCTTTACCACCTAATGGCTGCTGGGTTACCAGGCTGTATGAACCAGTGGATCGTGCATGCATCTTGTCATCAACCAAATGGTTCAATTTCAACATGTACATGTAACCCACGGTTACTTTAYGATCAAAGGAATCACCGGACCTACCGTTGTACAAGGTCATTTGACCTGAAGCAGGCAAGTCTGCAAGTTCTAGTAATTTCTTAATATCGATTTCCGCAGCACCATYAAATACGGGTGTCGCAATGGGTACGCCGTTGCACAAGTTACCCGCTAGCTCAAGGATCTCTTCATCAGTGAAGCTATCCAGATCTTCTTCTTTGGCTTGCCCAACTTCGTTATAAACTCTTTCCAAGAACGCCCTAATTTCACCAACAGCCTTTTGAGTATCAAGCATTCTGTTGATCTTCTCACCCARGCCTTTAGCAGCAAGACCTAAATGGGTTTCCAGGATCTGTCCAACGTTCATCCGAGACGGAACCCCTAACGGGTTAAGAACGATATCAACCGGTACGCCTTTTTCATCATACGGCATGTCTTCCACAGGCATTACAACAGAGATAACTCCTTTGTTACCGTGACGACCCGCCATTTTATCACCCGGCTGAATACGACGTTTAATCGCCAAATAGATTTTCACTATTTTAAGTACGCCGTGAGCCAAATCATCACCGCCGGTGATTTTTTGCTTTTTATCTTCGAAACGCTTCTCTAATTCAACATTGCTTTGTTCTAGGAAAGCCTCTGCTTTCGCTAATTGCTCAGCAACCTGCTCATTTTCGGGCCGGATTCTAAACCAGTCAGAAAAGGTCAGGGATTCTAAAATCTCTTTATCTAATACAGTCCCTTTCGCAAGGTCTGCACCACCATTGATGGCTTGACCTACAAGAAGCTCTAATAAACGATGTTTTTGCGCTTCTTCGAAGATGCGATATTCATCTTTAAGGTCAAGACGGTATTTGTCTAATTGAGATTTTTCAATCTGGAGCGCTCGCTGATCTTTTTCTACACCGTCACGAGTGAATACTTGCACGTCGATGACAGTACCTTTCACACTGGTAGGTACACGAAGAGAAGAATCTTTAACGTCAGCAGCTTTCTCACCAAATATTGCTCTAAGAAGTTTTTCTTCTGGAGTAAGCTGTGTCTCGCCTTTAGGGGTTACTTTGCCCACCAGGATATCACCGCCAACAACCTCAGCACCGATATAAACTATGCCCGACTCATCCAGCTTGGATAGCGCCGACTCACCCACGTTAGGGATATCAGCAGTGATTTCTTCTGAACCTAATTTAGTATCACGTGTTACGCATGTCAGCTCTTGGATATGGATCGTGGTAAAACGATCGTCTTTCACAACCTTCTCAGATATAAGGATCGAATCCTCGAAGTTGTAACCATTCCAAGGCATAAATGCTACGCGCATGTTCTGCCCTAAGGCGAGTTCGCCAAGATCGATTGACGGCCCATCGGCCATGATATCGCGCTTAGAAACTTTATCCCCAGGCTTAACCAATGGACGCTGGTTAATACAGGTGTTTTGGTTAGAACGGGTGTATTTGGTTAGATTATAAATATCTACACCAGCCTCACCTTCAGCGATCTCGGAACCATCTACCCGGATAACAATTCTCGAAGCATCAACACGATCAACAATACCGCCTCGCTCCGCGATAACACATACGCCCGAATCACGCGCTACCGCTGCTTCCATTCCTGTGCCTACAACAGGCGCTTCGGAACGTAATGTTGGCACCGCTTGACGTTGCATGTTTGAACCCATCAACGCACGGTTAGCATCATCGTGCTCTAAGAAAGGAATCAAAGCAGCAGCAACCGATACAACTTGGCGAGGGGAGACATCCATGTACTGAACATCTTCCGGCGCTTTCAGCGTAAATTCACTTAAGTGACGCACAGATACAAAATCATCGGTTAGGCGGTTATCGTCAGCCAATGACGCATCTGCTTGTGCAATTACGTAATTGCCTTCCTCGATCGCGGAAAGGTATTCAATTTCATCACTTACGATCGAATCAACTACTTTACGGTAAGGACTTTCTAAAAACCCATATTCGTTCGCTCGCGCATAAGCCGCCAAGGAGTTAATCAAACCAATGTTCGGTCCCTCCGGCGTTTCAATAGGACATACACGTCCGTAATGCGTTGGATGTACGTCACGCACTTCAAAGCCGGCACGCTCACGAGTCAATCCACCAGGCCCCAATGCAGAAACCCTACGCTTATGAGTCACTTCTGATAACGGATTATTTTGATCCATAAACTGAGACAATTGTCCCGAACCAAAAAACTCCTTAATCGCAGCAGAAACAGGTTTAGCGTTGATAAGATCCTGAGGCATGAGGCCTTCAGATTCCGCTAAGCTCAAACGCTCTTTTACAGCACGCTCRACWCGAACYAGACCRACRCGGAATTGGTTCTCWGYCATCTCACCAACAGAACGTACACGTCGGTTTCCTAGGTGATCGATGTCATCAACAATGCCCTTACCATTACGAATATCGATTAAGGTCTTTAATACATTAACGATATCTTCTTTCGATAATATCCCATCGCCTTCAATATCTGAATTACCTAAACGACGATTGAACTTCATTCGCCCAACTTTAGATAAATCGTAACGTTCGCTAGCGAAAAATAGATTTTTGAATAAGCTTTCAGCAGCTTCCTTGGTAGGAGGTTCACCGGGGCGCATCATTCGGTATATTTCAACTAACGCTTCGAGCTGATTAGAGGTCGGATCGGCGACCATTGTGTTCGAAACAAATGGACCACAATCCAGTTCATTCGTGTAGATAACCTCAATCTTAGATACATTGGCATTGGCCAAGATTTCCAGCAACTCTGAAGTCAGCGCGGAGTTACACTCAATAAGGATTTCACCGGTACTTTCATCAACAATATCCTTCGCAAGCATCTTGCCGAACAGATATTCCTCAGGAACATCCAGTACTTTTAACTCCGCTTTTTCGATCAAACGAATATGACGAGCGGTAATCCGCCGCCCTTCTTCGACAATAACTTTGCCTTTGTCGTCCTTGATGTCAAATAGTGCTGTATCCCCACGTAAACGATCCGCAATCAAGGTTAATTGGTAACCGTCTTTGGAGATTTTAAATTCATTACGTTCATAGAACATGTCCAAAATTTCTTCGGACTTATAGCCTAATGCGCGCATTAAGATCGTACATGGCAGCTTRCGACGGCGATCAATACGTACAAAACATAGATCTTTAGGATCAAATTCGAAATCCAACCAAGAACCACGATAGGGAATTATACGGGCAGAATAGAGTAACTTGCCTGAAGAGTGCGTCTTGCCTTTATCATGATCAAAAAATACGCCCGGTGAACGGTGTAACTGAGATACGATAACCCGCTCAGTACCATTGATAACGAAGGTACCGTTTTCCGTCATAAGAGGTATTTCGCCGAAATAGACCTCTTGCTCTTTTATGTCTTTTATTGCTTTATTCGATGATTCCTTATCATAGATAATCAACCGAATTTTAACTCTTAATGGGACGGCAAAGGTCACGCCTCGCATTTGACACTCTTTGACGTCAAACGCTGGGGTACCTAGCTTATAAGCCACATATTCTAAAGCGGCGTTACCTGAATAACTGACAATGGGAAAAACGGACTTAAATGCCGCTTGCAACCCCTTGTCTAATCGATCATCTCCTTCCGATCCTGCTTGTAAAAACTTTTCATACGAATCCATTTGTATTGCTAATAGATACGGTACATCCATTATTTGTGGAAGAGTACCGAAATCCTTTCGAATTCGTTTTTTCTCAGTAAAGGAGTATGCCATTTGATGTCCTCTGCTATTGCATTTCTGACAGAAATTGAGATCGAGCAACTGTATGTTCGTACATTTTTAAATAGACCTAAAAGCCTTTCAAAAATAACACGCTAAATTTCAATACAAATAGAGTTCTTCATAGAACCCTATTTGTATTGAATTTATCAATTACTAAAGTACGTCTTTAACTAACGGAAAACCTAATTACTAAAACTATCGAGCTATTAATAGCATTCGAACAAACCATGCTATGAGCTCAGCGCCTAAAACCAAACCAAAATTGGCGCCAACTACGTCCTTTGTTACTACTGCGCCTTCACTACAAAGATACAAAAACGCATATCGGTCTATTATTATTCAACCTTGCTAAATCAAGTCAAATTACACAATTGCAAAAAGGCCGGCGACTTCAATAGTCACCAGCCAATCTGTAATCAACCTAAAATCGAATAATTCGATTCGGCAGATCTACTTGACTTCCGCCGTAGCACCGGCATCTTCAAGTTGCTTTTTAATGTCTTCAGCTTCATCTTTAGATACAGCTTCTTTAACATTAGTAGGCGCACTTTCAACAAGTGCTTTCGCTTCTTTAAGGCCTAGACCTGTAATTGAACGAACTGCTTTGATAACGCCTACTTTCTTCTCGCCGAAGGAAGCTAAAACAACGTCAAACTCGGTTTGCTCTTCAGCTGCAGCGCCTGCATCACCAGCAGGGCCGGCAACAACAGCAACAGGTGCTGCAGCAGTAACGCCGAATTTTTCTTCAATGGCAGATACGAGATCGACTAAGTCCATCACGCTCATTTCCGCAATTGCTTCTAAGATGTCTTCTTTTGATAGAGCCATGATTCAGTACTCCTGAATTCAAAATGTAGTATAAAAAACTCAAATTGGTAAGAATATAATTTAAGCCGCTTCTTTTTGGTCCTTGACTGCTGCAACCACTCGAACAAAATTGGAAGGTACTTCGTTGAGTACGCGCGCCAGTTTGGTAACTGGAGCTTGTAATACTGAAGCAAGCTGACCCAATGCTTGATCGCGAGTTGGAAGTTTTGCAAGACGGTCAATTTCGCTTGCAGCGAACGCTTCACCACCAATGGCAAGAGCTTTCACTTCCAATTTTTCATGGTCTTTTGCAAATTCTTTGATTAGCCGAGCCGCAGCACCGGGGTCTTCAATAGATAATGCAAGAATTGTAGGACCAACTAACGAGTCAGATAGACACTCAAACTCAGTGCCTTTAACAGCGATACGAGCCAGTGTATTTCTCACTACTCGAAGGTAAACGCCCTGTGCGCGCGCTTGCTTTCTGAGCTCAGTGACCTCAGAAACCGTTAAACCTCGATAATTGGCAATTACAGCAGATAGGGCACCGGATGCAGCTTTATTGACTTCGACAACAATAGCCTTCTTGTCTTCTAGTCCTAATGCCACGGTGTGACCTCCTAACTTGATTTTCGATTCTCCTGGAAATCCAAGAGAGCTCTTAACACGGAGTACAACTCACCAAAGAATCTATACCACCGCATCTACGCAGGAAATTAAGTTTGAATTACTCCAAACGCCTACGGTCTTTGACGCCCAGCAACGTTAGTTACTGATAGCAAAGTCTGGTGGCCGTTGACACTAGAAAAGAATCAACGGACCAACTAAATTTTTAGAACGACAATGAAGCTTGATCAATCGTTAGACCAGGACCCATCGTACTTGAGATGGTGATCTTCTTAATATAGATACCCTTAGCTGAAGCAGGTTTGCCCTTTTTAAGGTCAACCAAAAGATGCTCAAGGTTTTGCTTAACAGCGTCAATGCCAAAGCCAACTTGCCCTACTGAACAATGTATAATTCCAGCTTTATCAGTTCTGTAACGAACCTGACCAGCTTTTGCATTTTTAACAGCATTAGCAACATCAGGAGTAACAGTTCCGACTTTAGGGTTAGGCATAAGACCTCTAGGCCCAAGAATTTGACCTAGCCGACCAACAACTCTCATAGCGTCGGGGCTTGCGATTACAACGTCAAAATCCATTTCCCCGGCTTTAATCTTTTCTGCGAGGTCTTCGAAACCTACGATATCCGCTCCTGCAGCTTTGGCCGCTTCAGCATTATCGCCTTGTGCAAATACAGCAACTCGCACATTCTTGCCTGTTCCGTTTGGCAATACACTCGCACCACGTACAACCTGATCAGATTTACGAGGATCTACGCCTAGATTAATTGCAACATCTAGCGCTTCTTTAAATTTAAGAGCTGGAAATTCATTTAGTAGGCCAATGGCCTCTTCTGCGGAGTAAGCTTTCCCAAGAACAACTTTCTCACTGATAAGTTTCTGTCTTTTACTTAGCTTAGCCATTACTCAACACCCTCCACTTCTAAACCCATGCTGCGAGCTGTACCCGCAATTGTTCTTACCGCTGCATCCATATCCGCAGCTGTTAGATCAGGCTCTTTAGTAGTAGCGATTTCTTCTAGCTGAGCACGATTAACCTTACCCACTTTCTTAGTATTGGGCTCACCGCTACCTTTAGCTAAACCGGCTGCTTTCAATAACAATACTGCTGCAGGAGGCGTTTTAAGGATAAATGTGAAGCTTCGATCACCGAATACAGAGATAACAACAGGAATTGGCATGCCTTGCTCAAAATTTTGAGTTTGGGCATTAAACGCCTTACAGAATTCCATGATGTTCAGACCGTGTTGGCCTAGTGCGGGACCTACTGGGGGACTTGGGTTTGCTTTACCTGCCGCAACTTGCAGCTTGATATAAGCTTCAACTTTCTTCGCCATAACTTACCTCGTTGGGTTCAAACGCTAGACCTACTTAAAGGCTAGCTCCCCTGCGTTTCATATAAATATTTGATTGTTATATAAAAACAATCAAACAGCTTCTTCTATTAAGACTTTTCAACCTGACTGAACTCGAGTTCAACCGGTGTAGATCTACCGAAAATGAGTACCGCTACTTGTAAACGACTCTTTTCGTAATTAACGTGCTCAACTTCGCCACTAAAGTCTGCGAATGGGCCGTCTATAACTCGTACTACCTCACCCACTTCAAATAGACGCTTGGGCTTAGGTTGCTCAACGCCATCTTCGATACGTTGCAAGATTGCATCGGCTTCTTTTACGGTGATAGGTGCTGGTTTATCTGCAGTACCGCCAATAAAGCCCATAACTTTCGGGCACTCTTTAACCAAATGCCAACTTTCATCCTGCATATCCATGGAGACTAGCACATAACCTGGGAAGAATTTTCTTTCGCTTCTTCGCTTTTGGCCGGAGCGCATCTCGACCACTTCCTCGGTAGGCACTAAAATATCGCCAAATAAATCTTGTAGGCTTGCGAGCTCGATTCGTTCTTCTAACGAGCGCTTCACCTGCTTCTCAAATCCTGAATAGGCATGTACAACATACCAGCGCTTTGACATACAGCTCCCCTTATCCGAGTAACAGCTTCACCGAGAAACTCAATAAAGAATCTAACCCCCAAAGCAATAGAGACATCACGAACACTACTAACACTACAGCGATTGTACTTTGAAGAGTTTCCTGCTGTGTAGGCCACACAATTTTCTTTAGCTCGACTCGTGCAGCTTTAAAGAAGTCAGAAAAAGACTTTCCTTGCTCAGTTTGTAAGCCAATAAAAATTGCTACTAAGCTTAGTACAACAACGCCGACAATCCGATAGAGAAGTGGTTCAGTTGAAAAATAAACGTTCCCCCCCACTCCAGCTGCAAAAAACACGAGCGCTGCTACCCATTTAAGGGAGTCTAATTTTGAGGGTTCTACTTCCGCGTTTGTATTCATCCACTACGCCTATCTTTTGGGGCCTACCTTTGGCTACATTATTGCTAAAACACCAATCAATTATTTGACAGTCTAATCCATAATAGTAAATAGGTCGTTAAACCTATAAATTTGGCAGGCCAGGAGGGAATCGAACCCCCAACCTGCGGTTTTGGAGACCGCTGCTCTGCCAATTGAGCTACTGGCCTATCATGGAGAAACAACAAACCAAGTAAAGAGTCTCCTCTCTACTTGGCTTATTTAAACACTGACAAAAACTTAGTCTAGTATTTTTGCTACAACACCGGCACCAACAGTACGTCCGCCTTCACGAATCGCAAATCGAAGACCTTCTTCCATAGCAATTGGGCCTATTAGCTCAACTACCATTTGAACGTTATCACCAGGCATTACCATCTCAACGCCTTCAGGAAGCTCACAAGCTCCAGTGATATCCGTAGTACGGAAGTAAAACTGAGGTCTATAGCCTTTGAAGAATGGAGTATGACGTCCGCCTTCATCTTTTCCTAAGACATACACTTCTGCTTCAAACTTCTTATGAGGATTAATTGAACCAGGCTTAGCAAGTACTTGGCCACGCTCAACATCTTCACGCTTAGTACCACGCAACAAGACACCAACGTTCTCGCCTGCACGACCTTCGTCAAGCAGCTTACGGAACATTTCAACACCAGTACACGTAGTTGTTACAGTGTCTTTGATACCGATGATTTCAATTTCTTCACCAACAGTTACTATGCCACGCTCAACACGGCCCGTTACAACGGTGCCACGACCTGAGATTGAGAATACATCTTCAATAGGCATTAGGAACGGCAGATCAATGGCTCGCTCTGGATCAGGAATATACGAATCCAAAACTTCAACTAATTCTTTAACTGCAACCTGGCCTAATTCGCCAGTATCGCCTTCAAGTGCTTTAAGCGCTGACCCTTTGATGATTGGAGTATCGTCACCTGGAAACTCATAAAGGTCTAGAAGTTCACGAACTTCCATCTCTACCAGCTCAAGTAACTCTTCGTCATCAACCACGTCGCATTTGTTTAGGAATACAACAATGTAAGGAACACCTACTTGGCGAGACAACAAAATGTGCTCACGCGTTTGAGGCATGGGTCCGTCAGCAGCAGATACAACCAAGATGGCTCCATCCATTTGCGCCGCACCAGTAATCATGTTTTTAACGTAATCGGCATGACCTGGGCAATCAACGTGAGCGTAATGACGTGCAGGTGAGTCATACTCAACGTGAGAGGTAGCGATTGTAATACCACGCTCGCGCTCTTCAGGTGCATTATCGATTTGATCAAAATCCTTCACATCTCCACTGCCCCAAACTTCAGAACAAACGCGAGTCAAGGCTGCGGTTAATGTTGTTTTGCCATGGTCAACATGGCCGATTGTTCCCACGTTTACGTGGGGCTTAGTACGTTCAAATTTTTCTTTGGACACTTTAGGTACCCCTCTTAATAAGTGAGAACATTTTAATAGAACTCATTGTATATAACATTTCAGTTTTCTAATTTAACACTACTTTTACTTTAGCAAAGTCACTCAAATATGGAGCTCATAACCGGATTTGAACCGGTGACCTCTTCCTTACCAAGGAAGTGCTCTACCGACTGAGCTATATGAGCAACAAGCATTCACTAACACAAAAATGGAGCGGGTAGCGGGAATCGAACCCGCGTCATCAGCTTGGAAGGCTGAGGTGATAGCCACTATACCATACCCGCAATTGCCGACTTCAATGCTCTAATATCTATGCGCTGCTAGTTAATGGTGGAGGGGGGAGGATTCGAACCTCCGAAGGCTGAGCCGTCAGATTTACAGTCTGATCCCTTTGGCCGCTCGGGAACCCCTCCACAACAATTTACAACACTGCAGGAAAAAACCTCCAACTTCTAAACTCCAGTCAATTAAGCTATTCACTCATTGACTGACAAAAAATTGGAGCTGGCGAGAGGAGTCGAACCCCCGACCGGCTGATTACAAATCAGCTGCTCTACCAACTGAGCTACGCCAGCTTACATGCCCTTAATTGCACCTGCATATAATCAAGGGAGGGCATTCTAATGAAAAAAAACTCAATGTGCAATCCACTAACACGCTGATTGAGCAACTTTTATTCCGCTGAGCTGCTCAATTCGCTCCTGATAGAGGATTTTGGCTTTTCCACTTAAAGAATTTTCCTCAACGCGAATCCAAAATTGAGTTTCAAACTTATCGGTTTTTTTCACTGAAGCACCAATTCCCGTGGCCTCCAGACGAACAAGCAAACCATTAGCGGAATCAGCACTGGAAAAGATGCCCAACGAAATTCCATTTTTAAGCTCTCCTCGACTAATTAAGAAACTGTCAATTTTTTTTGATTGAAGCCCCTTTAATTGCTTCAAAGCACCCTCTTTGGTGCTCAAGGGTGGTAAATAGACCCAATATTTCGACTCAACCACCACCTCTTTCTCTAAAAGCGCTGAAACTATCCCATCCACCTCCAGCTCAGAGTAAAGCAATTGAGCTTTCGAGCGCTCTAAGAAAGGCCCTAACACCTGACAAACCGACGACCGCGATAAAGCGGGGCTTTTAGGGGGAAGTCGACTTGGCGCTACGTCTACAACTATAGTTTGATTTGGCAAAGCTACCAGAGGTCTTTTACTTTCACTCAAAAGCTTCACCTTCGGTGCACCTCGAACGGTATCGCTTGACTGATAATACTGAACCGAAGGCGCATCCTGAAACTGTAGCCATTGCTGCCAGCCAAAATACAGCACATTACAAAAAATTAAACTTAGGAAAATCCAACGCATTTGTACTTCGCCCACCCTAGAGAAGCCACCGCTCACAGAAGGCACTCTTAAAATAATAACAACGCTAAAACACTACCGACTATAAAGGAGGCCCTGACCGGCCTATTATACTTTACCCAAATACAAACCCTGACTAAGCGCCAACCCCTCAAGCACAAGCAAGGGCGCAAAGATAAACTCAACCCCAAGATGGGAGCCAATTGACTCTGCATCACCGCCTGTTAAAACAAGCGTAGAGAGTCCGCCTTCCTGCTCAATGACCCGCCCTAAACAAGACCGAATAAAATCAGTGACCATCATCATGCCACCCATTTGAACCGCTTGTTCTGTACTGGTTCCCCAGGAAACATCCCCCAAGGAAACAGTCTCCTTCACTATAATGTCTTCGGTCTTGCTCAACAGGCTTCTTTCGGCTAGCTGTAATCCAGAAACAATATAGCCGCCTTTGTGTATTCTGTCGCGCGATACTACATCGATAGTAATCGCGCTACCGCAATCTACTACACAAACTGGGCTTTCGCTACGCCCCAGAGCGCCGATCATTGCAAGCCAACGATCGACCCCCATTCGACTAGGATCTTCATAGCTGTTAATCAACCCCTGGAATTCACGCTCTGTCTTAGCAAACAATACCTCAGCGGACGCGCTCAACGACAACGCCTCTTCCAAATCAGCCAACACCTTTTTACCTGCGACCGCAGCCACCATGATTTGATCCACACCCGCCGGCAAATCCTCAGCCATAGCCAACAAGGAAGTGCGCACATCACCCCCATGCGCTAACGCCTGCATCTCACCAATAACTCCGCTATCCCACAACGCAAATTTAATACGCGTATTGCCTATATCGACTAACAGTTTCATGCGCGCGCTCTCAAACTAATTTCTCCACCACTAAACTCTTTGATCTGACCATCAACTTCTAATCTCAGCGCGCCATTTTCAGCAATACCTCGCGCGATTCCTTGTATCGGGTTTTCAGCAATCATTAAGGTGACTGGCTTATTAAGGAAATAATCTTTTTCCTGCCATTGATCACGATAAGCGGCGAATCCTTCGGACTCAAAACGCGATAACGTTAACAACAACTCACTCATCACCGAACCCACCAATTTATTACGATCACTTGCCGCCACCGCATTTAGCGAAGAAATACTCTGCCAGGCTTGATCAATAGACTGACCTTGCGCTTCAGTCATGCTGACATTGACCCCGACACCAATAACCACCTGACACGCACCCTCTAAATCACCCGTCATTTCAATTAGAATACCGCCTAATTTATTACCCGACACTAACAAATCATTCGGCCACTTCAACTCTACCCCAGGCACCTGACACTGATCTAAAGCATTGGCAACGCCAAGCCCTACCGCAAGAGACAAGCCCTCTATCGCGGCAATACCTCGCTCAAACTGCCACGCAAAAGACAGGTATATATTCTTAGCGTAGGGAGAAACCCACTCTTTACCCCGACGACCCCGACCTGCTGTTTGTTGCTCAGCTAAGCAAAAAAAGCCAGTGTGCCCCCCGGACGTATCCGACGATTTAACACGGTCAGCAACTAAATCATTGGTCGAACCCAACACGTCAAATACTTCGAGCCCACTAAAAAGCGGCTTGGCCTCATCACTTAGATGCGCCTCAATGGCTTCTTTATCCAACAAATCAACGCCAGCGGGAATCCGGTAGCCTTTACCCGTCACCGAGTCGTACTGCAAACCCAAGGCAGGCAGCTTTTGTACCGCCTTCCATACCGCAGCGCGAGTCACCCCCAGCTGCTTGCCTACGTCTTCCCCAGAGTGGAACTGTCCATCGGAAAGTATTTTAATTAATTTATAAATCACGCGTTCTCACTCATTTTTTTACACACCCCAAATACAATCTAATTGAATCAACTAAACTCAATTTTTACACAATACTCGCCTGCTGTTTTTATACAGCACGCCTAACAACCAAGCACAATAATTGACCTGCCTAAACCACTTGATACGCCACAAAGAAAAACAACCCCAACAGCACACGTCATAACAAAAACGCTGTACGAGTTACTTTCCCTCACTAGCCCAGCCCAAGGCAATTAAATGATAGGAAGATAAGAATAACTGCCCCGTAAATCTATAGGGTGCGAGTATATTTAATGACGGGAACCGAGTCCATATACGGAATTAATTAGGTGGCCACGGCCCATGCCCATACCTCGAAATGTAGCTTCATCCATGACACCAAGACAGTCGTAAGTTTTACTCTCCACAAATACGTCCACAATGTCCTGATCAATATTTCCTGCGCGCGCATCCTCCAGAAGGATATCCAAAGCCTTCTCGCCACTCACAGCAGTCTTATAGGGTCGATCAGAGGCGGTTAATGCATCGTAGATATCACAGACCGCCATAATCTTCGCCTCAAAAGGAATCTCCTCAGCGGTAAGGCCCAACGGGTAGCCACTGCCATTGAGCTTTTCGTGATGACCCGAAGCAATTGCCGGAATACCGCATAACTCCTCAGTCCACGGAATTTGCTTTAAGAAGTTATAGGTATGCACGACATGGGACTCGATTTCTTTACGTTCATCCTCCGTCAAACTCCCCTTACGCACCGATAAATGCAAGAACTCATTCTTATTCAATAAAGTACTATTAAAGCCACTTATTGTCTCGAAAGGATACTTCAGCACACGCTCAAGGTCATACGTGGCGCTCTGAGGCAATACCGTCGGCTCATTAGCGGCAACGATGATTGCTTCCATCTCGCTTAAATTCGCTAACGCACGCTCCAATTCAAGATCACAATTAAGCCCCTTTTTACTCTCATCAAGGCCATACAGTTTATCTATACGGCGCTGCAACCAGAGATTCCGGGTACGTTCTTTCTCCAAGGCAATGCGGTATTGGATAATTTCTAACTGTGGAGGGGTTAGCTTCTTGGCTTTCACCAAGACTCGCTCACTCACCCCGACCTTCCCAAAATCATGCAACAAGGACGCATAACGCAGCTCGGTAAGTTTTTTCTCGGTCATGCAAATGCGTTCGAAGCGCGGCCGATTTGAACGCGTTAACGCCACCGCAAGCTGCGTAGTTAATTCAGCAACACGAAATGAATGCCCGCTGGTAGACGGATCACGTTGCTCTATCGCTGTCACAGAAGCATTCACAAAGCCTTCAAATAGCTTCTTGGTGTTATCGATTAACTTGGCGTTATCAATCGCCACTGCTGCCTGACTGGCGACATAGCGTAACAACTGTAAATCACTTTCGGCAAAAGGCACTACATGCTGCAAGGCTAATTCCGCAGAAGTGAGCAGCACGTCAGGATTGGCTTTTTTATTAATCAGCTGTAGCGCACCCACCACCCCGCCACGGTAGTTATACATCGGCGCGGTTAGCATCGAAATACACCGGTACCCTAACTCCTCATCAAAGGATTTATTGTACTGAAACGGATACAAATCATTGATGTCGTACACATTGGCAATATTGAGTTCTTTGCCTTCTAATACCGCGTAACCCGCAATGGAGGTTTTGTCCAGATTTAACGGGTGCTCTTCAAAGGCATAGGAAACAGAACCATTTTGAGCCAATTTAAAAATTAGTTTCTTAACGCCATTATCCGCTTTATCAATTAAATAAAGACTGGCCGCATCACAGCCTAGCAAACGTCGCGCGCATTCTAGAATCAACCCAAGCAAACGCTGAAGATCTTTCTCCGCAGATAAGGCAATGCCGATGTGATTAATTTCTTCTAATTGTTTCTTAGAAAGAGCGATATCTTTTTCTAAGGAATCAATCTGTTTACCATGGCGAATCTGATCGAGTGCAACCTTGACGATTTTTTCCACCGCCGATCGTTCCCAACAATCGGGCACCCAAAAATCGGCATTAAGATATTGTCCAGAGGCAATGGTAATACAACTAGGGTTAACATCACTCCAATAGCTACGGTCAACGAGAGCCAGCAGACTTGCATCGAGTAATACAATATCCGCAGTAATGTTATTTAATTGATCCGGATGCGAAACAGAAAAGACCTGTAATGACAGCGATTGCAGAAAATCACTGCCAAACTTTTGGTACAACTCTGTACTGATCACTAACGAAAATACGATCACGGAAGCCACTTATAAAAACCTACGACAACTTAAAGCCTAGCCTCTCAGTGCACCACTGACCACCTTATCTATACGTCTTATTCACGTTACTTATCCAGCCTGCGTTACTTAGCGTTATATTCCTCTATTTATGCGCAACGATTCAACTGCACGGATACACAACTGTTCAACCACCCAACTACTCAACAACAACCCCAGCACATTCAATCCAACAGCACTTGCACTACACCGTCTGCGATCAAGGCTTGCACATCCCCCTCGGTCATATTGAGATAACGAGTCAAGACCTCAACACTGTCTTCACCAATGCACGGCGATGCTTTGCGTGGCGTATTATTCGCGTTGGAAAATTCAGCTTGGGCACCGTTATAGGGAATGGCCCCCATTAAGGAGTGCTCTAACTCCTTGAAATACTGCCGATACAGCACTTGCGGGTCGCAACTCAATTGCTTGCAGTCATTCACCTTCCCAGCGGCCACTTGCGGCTGCAATCGTTCAACCAATGCCGTAGCCGTATACAACTGAGTCCACGCCGCTATCTTGCCATTGATTAATGATTGGTTTTTTTTACGCCCTGAAAAACTGTCTAACTCCGGTGCCTGGCTCCAGTCGGGGTCCCCCATACAATGCCTTAGGTGCATCCACTGTTCATCATCCTTCGCGGCAATAGCGATCCAACTATCGTCATCAGAGCAAGGATATACGCCATGCGGCGCCATTAGGTCCGAATCATTACCGCGACGATTGGCGACTTTATCATTGACCTGATAATCCAAAATTTCAGGCCCTAAAAATTGCAGTGCGGCTTCGTATTGCGATACATCAATAAATTGTCCAACACCGCTACGACGCTTTGAGTCCAAGGCAGCCACTAACGCCGACGTAGTAAACCGTTGTGCCACAAAGTCAGTATACGCACCATACACTGGCACCGGTCCACGATCAGGCCAACCGGTAATGTGCCAATACCCAGACATCGCAGCCATTAAATTACCAAACCCAGGGTAAGACGCGCGAGGGCCAGTTTGCCCCTGCATACAAGTGGATAGCATGATCAACCCAGGATTACCCGCCTTTAAGGTCTCATAGTCCATACCCCACTTGGCCATATTGCCTGGGGTAAAGCTCTCAATCACCACATCAGCCCACATAGCCAATTGATAGGCAATGCTTTGCGCCTCGGGTTTTTTCATATTTAAACCCAGGCCCAACTTAGAGCAATTAAAATCACTGTAAAACATCGCACGGTTGGGACCACTTTGCTTGTCTTTATAAGGGGGCACGGCCCGTAGAAAATCCAAGCTGGTTAATGAATCCAGGCGAATCACAGTAGCGCCATGATCAGCTAAATAACGTGAAGTGAGCGGCCCGACCCCCACCCAAGACATATCCCAAACCTTCAAGCCCTCAAATATATTGGCTTTAGTGGATGTGTTCACTGGAGTATCCGACACCACTGTTTTGTGCTGTAACTCAGACGTTAACGCAGACAGGATTTCTTGATTATGCTCACCGATTAAGGGCGCTCGCTGATCCGTACACAACGGCGTATTCGATAGTTGCGCCCAACGGCCGGGGTACTTCACCGAACTGCCGTCGTACTGATCAATGTCTACAAAATATTCCCGTGCGGCTAGCTGTACGTCCGCGCAAATATCTTCCACGGTACTCACCGGTGCCAGCAACATACGCTTCTCTACAGCTCGGTGGTATAACTCTTCTTTGGTGTGATTGATAAACAAACGGCTTAAAGTGTCTCGCAACGCAGTCACTTGATCCAATTGATCGGGGTCCAACGTGGCCTTGCGAAAACTATAAGTTAACCAATCTATATCGGCAATCAAGGAAGGGATTTCGAATTCCTCAGCCGCCCAATCCATAAACCCTTGCAAACTAATGCCGCCTAATTTCCCTCCTGCAATCATGATGCATACGTGGCCATTTCGCGCTTTAAAAATAGACGGCCACCGAATCAAACCAATGACTAACTCACTGCCATGACGTCTGACTAACTTTTCCTCACCGTGATAAAACTGCGTGGCATTCATTAACGAACGGACACTCGCGAGCTGACTGGAGACATCGATGCACTGCCCCCGCCCTGTTTTCTGGCTGTGATGAATGCCAATAATCGTACTCACACAACCTTCCGAAGCGCCATGCATATCGTACTGCGGCACCGACACGCGTACGGGCGCACGATCCTCATCACCACTTAAATACATCGCGCCACTTAATGCCGACAAGATTAAATCCGTACTTTGGTAATCCGCATAAGGGCCGCTGCGGCCAAATGGTGAAATAGACGTCAGCACCAACCCTGGATTAATCTGCTGCAACACCTCAGCCCCCAACCCCCGTTCTTCTAACCATCCTTTCGGGTAGGACTCAATCAAGGCATCGGCTTGGCTAATTAAAAACAAGAAGATCTTACGGTCCTGTTTTGAATGTAAATCCAATACCAGGGATCGTTTACCCATATTCATAAACTGCCAACGTAAACTATTTTCAGCATTGGGATCATTGTTGGCGTACGGTGGTTGGTTTCGGCCAGGGTCACCGCCTGGCGGTTCTATTTTAATAACATCCGCGCCTAAATCAGCCAGCCATTTGCCACATAACCACGACTCAGAGGTGGTTAAATCGATGATGGTATAAGGCCCTAATGCAGTTTCAGAACGAACGTCAGAATCCATGGTTTAATCCTTTAAATCCAGAGAGTTGCACTAATATTATGAAGGTATTTATTATTATTTTTGAGTACGGCGCAATGACTTAATTATTATTTTAAATAGCCGAATTTAGACGTGCCGAACCCAGTCAGAAAAACCAGCGCAGCCCTATAAAAATAAAATCATAAAAACAAATCGGCACGGGATTACCAAACACAGAAATCAATCACAGCGCCCTAATAGCGCCATCACCACCCTACTAAAGCACTAGTAAGACGTTAATACAACACTGTAATTGAATAACAATYCTAGACTAACCRAAGAACGGTTTTACGATTAAGGAYTGAGTGACTTTACCCACCACCCCTTTCTCATCCGTAAAGGTTGTTTCAGTGGTRCCAAAACCCTGAGTTTGAACTTGCGTGATAGAGTTTAAATGAATCCAATCACTTTCTGGATAACGGTACAAACTCAAATTAATGTCGGCATTAATACAAGCATTATCCCCCCCCAAATAGGCTTGCCCTAAACCATTACCAAAATCTGAAAGCAGGCCCATATAGGTCAGCGGAGAATTTTCTTCGCCTTCAATCAACGGCGAAGTCATTCTTAACCAAGCACTGCCTTTGCCTTGAAAATCAAAACCACTGATCAGTTTTACATCGATGGCATAATTCAATCCGGGGACGTAGATATCGGGCGAAGTTTTTTCACCCAAGAAGCCTCGAATCGGTAAGTCCTCATGCGCGGGGGGCATTTCCGCCTGACACAACGCATAATCGGGCAGTTCAACATCCCGCACTTTCGCAGCAAGCCCCGTGGCACGTGCCACCTCCCCGCCATCCACCATCAATTTACAAATGATGACGCAAATTTTACTGCCGTCTCTGACCACCTCAGTGTCCAGTGTAAAAGGCTTCTTGGGCGCGGGCTTAAACAAATCATTCGTGATTCGAATATAGTGCATGTCCGGGTTCGGCAATGCTTGCTCAAGGCCATAGGCCAATATTCCAGAAATCGCACCTCCGTGCAGGAGCGTGGGACTCCAGGGGGAGTTAGTACGGTCGGTGGGGATAAACTGATCACCCTGTTTTTTGTATAGTGGATCACCTGACATATAAAAACCTTCTCACCTGAAATACTTCAGGTTTAATACGATTGGATTTAAACGGTTACGGAAAATAACACGCCACAATAGGAGAATCCATTGATTGACGGTTTAATCAAAACTTTGAAGGGAAAAGCAAAGGAATCCGTGCAGAAGAGAATTACGTTTTTAAGAAGAGGGTTACGTTTTAAGAAGCATAAGGTGCTTTCCTGCCTACACGAAAGCACCTAGGGACTATTATCGATAACCTGTTACTGGACACGGAGAAATATTAACTCGACATCATGTCGTGAGCGACAATATCGCTAACCACAATTCCCATCACCATCGACATCCACACAGAAGTACCGAAAATGACCGGCCGCTTGCCCTAAAATACTATCGTTTTCATCCACATAGTAAGACTGGATATTCATACGGCAAGCGATATTAGCAACACCCACCCCCAACGCGGTCGCACACGTCGAGACGTCACATTCTTCTGATGGCATAAAACTGTCCACCGAATAAAGCCTACCCGCAGGCACTTGCGCGCAACTGCCTGCGGGCGACACCGGAGCAGCGCCAGTATCCACATGCGCGAACTCGTAAGTGTATTTAACCACTGCCGCACTAGCTGCCAAATCGGTAGTCACACCGGTATTACTGGCGTCGTTAATAATCGATGTCAGCATGCTAGCAGGCGACGTCCATTGGTAGAGCGGGCGCGTGGTCGTCACCACCGTAGGCGAACTAGCGTTATCCGCGCCAGAGACAAAAGAACCCCCCACCAAGACCGTGCTGCTGGCTTCAGGAATACGAGGATGATTACGAGCGATTACTTTATTCACAGTGCTCGCATCATTAAAWGTCACCRTGACGGTATAGGTGACACTAGTCCCTAACGCGACACACACGCCATTGGTATTACTCACGTAAGCCCCACCCTCAAGGTTCAAAGTTTCCGTACCATCCCCCCCAAGGGCGGTACTATCAGAAGAAGTCACCACTAAGGTATCGACAGTCTTCAGGCCCTCATACACCGAGATTCGCGCGTAAAAATGCCCCTCACCCGCGCCCTCATTACAACCAAACCCACTGTTGTGATACAACTCAACATTCGCCACGATAGGCAGTTTGATTACTGTATTGCCAATTAAATCGCCAATAAACCCAAACATATCCAACTGAGGATCGGTCTGACACACATTATTCACACCCCCCACCAAGGTTTGAATAACCGCCATCGCTTGGTCAATACTCAACGCAGTGTCCACCGCCAACGCCTGATCACCCAAGTCCCGCAGGGTGAATAAAGCCAACTGATCCGCGTCATCAATATCACTTGCGTCTTCCGCGTCAGCCGTCAAATTATCGCTGACGTCGCTCATCATTCCCGAAAAGCTTGTCACTACCGTACTGGCTACTAAGTCAGTACCTGAAAAATTAGTATTGTAAGCCGAAACTATTTCAGTGACGGTAACCGTATTGTCCTCACTATTAAAAAATGCCCCCAAGGCATCCGCAATGGTCTGAGGTAAATAATCACCCGTCGCCKGACTACACCCCTCTCGAGTGACTCGCTGAATATAGCCCGCTGCTTGCGCGTCAGTGGTATTTTCATCGCCAATAAGCGACGCATACTCCGCCTCAAAAGACGCCGCCTTAAACATCTTCTCCGAATTCCCGCCGTTAGAAGCCACACCATTGGCCGTGGCCACCACCACATCCCCCGACGCGCCCACCGCGGTGGGAATATCAATCGCGCCCTCATCAATCAGATCCCCCGAATCCTGGATCACTAACTCCCGTGTCGCCTCGATAATATCCGCAGAAGGAATAGGCGGGGCAGTATCCCCAGGCACCGACACCACATCAGAAAGAATTTTCGCAGCAAGGTCTGACTCCGGTGATACATTCACCTCCGTCGCGGCATCGGGCGCGGTAGGTGAACGCAGCTCCAGCGTGCCTTTCGCGATGCGTACCTCGTAATAAAAATCCGTATCAGTGGATTCTGCATCCGGTACTGGGCTTACCTCAGCAATACTGTAAGCACCACTTGAATCCGTAGTCACCGTACCGATATCCACCTGGATTTCTGCCTCCCCCTCACCAAACACCTTGTACAGCGTCACCGTCGCACCCGGGAGCATTTGATTCGCCGCAGCCCCAGTATTGGCCGCTGCCCAAGCCTTACGAAAAGGGTTAACGCGGGCAAGCCAGGACTCTACCTTTTCAAATAAAGTAGCCACGGCAGTCACGTCGGCAGCCGTAGCCACGGCTGTACCGGTAATCGTCAAGCTCGTATCCGCAGCATCATCCCCTGAAGAACCTCCCCCACCACTGGAATCACCCCCACCACTATCAGCCGCAGCCGTAGTACTCGAACTGCTGGATTCCGAGCAGCCTTGGACAAGCATCGCCGCACAGRTCATTACGGTGATTAATAATAACGGTCTAAAAAAGAGTGATTTACGGAAACAAAAGCCCATCGCTAACAACCTCCAAATCCATTTGGCATGCGTTACGGTTTAAAAACTTAACCTTAGCCAACGAGCCGAAGTCGGTAAAGCTCGAGGAGATATAAATAGAACGACTTAATTAGAAGGGAAACCGGACGAAGAGGTATACATGAAGACGATTACCAAGAAGCAACCAACCATCGAATAATAGATTTTTCAATTTATCGAAGTAATTCAAAATACGCTGGAGTTTGAGCGCCTGGCTTACGTTCAAACCCAAGTCAATCATAGGCGTATGTCACATAACCTTAATACATATAAGGAGCCAGGAACATCACCACTAAAGTAACTACCGCATCACAGCGACACACGGCAACTATAATTCAAGCTTCTTGCGTCAACGCCGACTTACCCGTGGCTGCGTAATTGCTTTTCCAGTCCTCAACAAAACTGGAGTTATCACAATCCCATGGGTGAAAGCTCGGTTTAAAAAACGAAAACAGATCCTTCAAAAACATATTACGCGCTAGCACGATTTCTCGTTTTATCGACTTAGGCAACGGTCTGCCTTTGGGTTTCGAGAATATGCCTTTGCCTCGGATTTTATTGATCAAAGCCAAAGGCGGCAGTATCACTGCGGCGATTACTGAAGACACCAGGGCCAACAGCAGTATAATGGCTAAGGGCATGATCCTCAGCCAGTAATTACCACTCACGGCTTTCAGCACATCGAACGCCACGCCTTTATGTTCGGTTTCTTCAACCGCATGCCAAAGCCATATTTCACGGTACTTAGGGTCTACCGCGCCCATAATCAGGTCTGGGAACTGCAAACCGATGTTGGCACCAATGGCAGTGAAATGCTCAGCCGTGACAGTAAAGGATAACTGAAACTTTTTCGGCACCCAGCGATGGGAGCCCACCAAAATACTACGCAAGATCTTTTCCATACCGCGTAATTTATAGAAGCCATTGTCATAGGCATCTTCATTGTATTTTTCATGCTCTTGGGCGTGGGTGATTTCCTGAGCGATGAAACCATTGATATCGTCTCTTAATTTCGGGTCGACGATCTGCGATTGGAAATTTTGCACGGACTTAATAAAAAACGTCTCGCCTTCAGGAAATAACATCGAGGCAAAATTAAACCCGGTCGTAAACAATTTGCTGCCAGCCATCCAGTAGCGTTCTTTATCCACCGCTGATGCAAAGGTGATTTTACGTGCATGAATATCCACAGACGCTGGCGTAAAACGTTGAACCTCAGTGTTCATTGATCACTCTCCCTTAAAATCAATCCACTCCCAATAAAACAGCTTGCTCGGAGCGTTATTTTCTCGGTTAAACAGCATAATTTAAGGCTTATCCGGACAAACTAAACACCTAACAAACTAGTTCACCCCACCAACTCAGCCCATCAATCCATCCACCTATAAAGTCTTCTAAGGTATGTACTAAATATTCACTGGAAATGCCAATTAATGCTGTACCCCATCGCACCGCTGTCGCTTATAAATAAGATTACGCCGCGTCAGCGTGTACCTAAGAACAAATAACGTCATCGCGACCGCGCTAAGACGGCACTTGAAAGCCCTTACGATCACGCGCAACCTTACGCCTTACCACACAGCCCTCGACATGATCATTGAGCAACCCCATGGCCTGCATAAACGCATACACCGTAGTGGGACCGACAAACTTCCAGCCGCGTTTTTTTAACATCTTCGCCAATGCAATGGATTCAGGCGACGTAGACACCGATTGAGGCGCGGCTAAGTCTTTCTTGGCCGGCTCATACGTCCAGATAAACGCCGCTAAGGAACCAAACTCTTTAACAATCTCTTGGGTGCGTTGGGCATTATTAATCACCGCCTCAATTTTCCCGCGATGGCGCACAATGCCTTCATCCTTAAGCAAGCGCTTAATATCACGCTCAGTAAAACGCGCTACTTGATCAAATTCAAAGTTTTTAAACGCCGCACGAAAGTTCTCTCGCTTGACTAATATAGTCCGCCAACTCAAACCCGACTGAAAACTCTCCAAGCACAACTTCTCAAATAAACGCCGATCATCCGCCACCGGAAAGCCCCACTCCGTATCATGGTAATCAAGAAACTCCGGCGCACCCCCCGTCCACAGACAACGCGCCTTACCATCGGGACCTTCAAACATTTCGGTCATGGTTACTCCTATATATTGCATTGAAATCATTCACACTAGAATATCGCAAACAAACTCAATGACAAAAAAATAGAAAAACACAAGAACAATGAACCAAATAAGGTTAACAAATTAGTTCAAATATAACATAAGTGCTAGTTACTAATTACTGCAAATAAATTCTAAATGATTAAAACTATTCACAGTGATTTACTTGTCGGAATCTTCGGCTTGTCTGTCGCCAAGGTGTTTGTCCTCTCACCGCATGAGAATATTT
>NVVB01000055.1 GCA_002402085.1 Gammaproteobacteria bacterium | reverse complement strand
TTTGGACCCGTTTGGACCTGTTTGGTACCCGTTTGGACCCGTTTGGACCCGTTTGGTACCCGTTTGGACGGGCCAGCCGATTTGTTCGAGCCAGGTGATGATTTGATTGGACCAATGGCTGGGGGGCTGTTTTTTGCTGAGGCTTTTTTGTTCACGCAGTTGGGTGGTTAGTGTTAAGAGTCGTTGGCTTAGGGTGTTGGCTGAATCTGATTGTGGGTCTGTTTGCGGGTCTTGTGTTAGTTCTTGTGCTAGGTCTTGTGCTGGATTTTGAGATGGCTGCGCAGGCGCTGGGTTTTCTGAATTATCTAGGACGTCGGCGGGGCTGTGACCGGATCTCTTTTCGGCGTATTCCAATGCTTGGCGTAATGCGCTGAGGGTGATGTTGGGGCTGGCGAAGCGGCGCAGATGTTGTTCGGCCAGGCTGTGCAGGTCGATTTCTTGGGGGCTATAAACGGTAAAGGGGGAGCGCAGCAGGGTGATGGCGTCGTTGAATTCGGCTTGGCCGGCGATCAGTTTGAGGAGTCGCAAGCCGTGCTGGATCACGGGGGCTTGGTCTAGCGGGGTGCCAGCTGAGAAGTTAAAGGGTTGCACGTAACGTGCGGTGCCTGGGCTTAGGTAGTGAGGTTGCAGGACCCGCACGAAGACGTTTTCGATGGCTTGGCGGTCTAGGCCTAAGTTTTCCACGATGATGCCGATACGTGGGCTGGTTTGGGCGTCTTGTTGGGATTCTAAAATGCCTTTACACCAATGGGCGGCTTGGATGATTTCTTGGTCGGCGTTGGCCACAGCCAGTTTGATGGTGTGGGAGTCTTGAGGCGTGATGGGGTGTTCGAGCAATGAGTCGGTGGCGCTGTTGAGCAGGGCTTGGTGTCGGGGGGCGATGGCGTCGAAGCCTACCAGGATGATGTTGTCGACTGAGGGCAAGATTTGCTGGCCGAAGGCCTCGCACAGTGTGGCGGGTAAGTCGGCTTGGCTGAGTTGGCCGCTGTCTTGGCTGGCGATTTGGAATTGCTGGGCGGCGTCGCGGAAGAATTGGGATTCTGTGGTGCTGTGAAATTCTTCAAGTTCGTAATCCAGGCCCCACAATTGGCAGTTTTTATAGGCCTGCTGGATGACATCGGCGGTGGCGTGGGGCCTGAGTAAGGGGATGTCCAGTGGGTTGCTTTCGATGATGCCTTGCCAGAGGCAATGTTCTTGGGCTGGGCTAAGCAATAAGCGGCCGTGGCCCATGGGATGACCACTGTCTAATAACGCCAGCCAGTTTTCTTTCATCCAGCTGTCGAGGGCCAGTACTTGGGGGGGCAGCCAGAAGTCTGCGTGTTGGACTTGGTGTTGTTCGTGGGCCTCGAGTATTTTGCTGGCCAGGCGTTGGTTGGGGGTGAGAATTAAGTTGCCCGGTGCGAGGTGGGGAAGTAAGGGTTGAATGTCAAAAAGTGCGCGCATGGTTATCGGGCCCCTGTAAATAGGTAAGGTTCAATGTCGGTGGCGTTGGCTAACACGATGGGCTGTGCCAAGGCTGATTGAGTGCTGTTGTTTGAGGTACTGGTGTTTGAAGTACTGCTGTTTGAGGTTCTGGTGTCGTGGGCATTAAGGTCGATGCGAAAGTGTTGCAAGCAATACTGCACTAGGGCAGCTTTGGTGGTGAGTGTGAGTTGATGGTCGTGCATGCCGTAGTCTTTGGCGATGATTTGTTGTTGGATCTGGCTGAGCTTTGGGTTGGGGATGATTTGTAGGGTGACTTGTTGCTGCCATTGATGGTCTTGGTCTTTGCTGGACCTTGAACTGGATTCGGTATCGAGGGCTATGTGCGCTTGCGGGGTGTTTTGAAAACGGCTAATGACGAAATCACGGAATTCTTCTTGGTCATGGCAATAAGCCCGCACGTGCCAACGGATGCCATTGTTGACCAGTGTGTGGGGGGTGAGGGTGCGGGTTTTAATGCGTTGAGATGATAACGAAATGTAGTCGGCTTGGAGGGTCCCTTGATTGCGAATGGCGGCAATGAGGGGGCGTAATATCTCGGGGCTGATGGCGTGAGATTGCAGGCTGATGATTTCGGTGAATTGCGGGCTTGGGGTGCTCTGCCCGCCAAGAAGTGCGACGCACTGTTGCTGGGTTTGTAGCCAGGTTAAGTATTCACTGGCTTGGCCACTTGTGAAAACAGGCTTAAAGTCATCGGTAGGCACATAACATTTAAGGCTTTTATCGTAGTTTAGATTGTCAGCGGCGATGTCTTTGAGGTAGGTGTTGATGTCTTTGGAGGCTTGTTGCCGACTGATGCCAAAGGCGTTGCGCAGGGTGGCGGTGGTAAGGCGGCCTTCCCAGAGACTGATGATTTCGAGTAGGCGGAAACGTTCTAGGCGGTCTAGGCGCAGTGTTTCGGTGATGGGTAAAGTGGCGGGCAAGGTTGACGTTAGCATGGCTTTATCATATGACAATAAAGTTTACATGTAAATATTGTTGTCATATGTTGAGGGGTGGAAAGCTTTGGCCTTCACCCGCTGCTTAATTGAGCCTGGGAGTGGCGGAAATAGCATCGAAGCGTTTGACCCGCACGGCCTATTATCTCAATCATCATTGATGCGAGGGATGGCCCCATGGGGGGGTAGGTCGCCCGCCTACAGAGACTCAAATTGGCAGTCAAGCGAAGCAAGATCATCTATAGTTAGCTATAAAGCTTAATCCATAAACCGTTAATCGTTAACAATTAACAATTAACAATCAACAATCAACAATCAACAATCAACAATCAACAATCAACAATCAACTCATGAGCTTTCAACAAGGTGGTGATTGCAGTGTCCTCGCCCGCTAAGATTCTAACCATTGACGACGACCGGTTTATTCACAAAGTCGTTAATCGCGCACTTAAGCCCGGTGGTTTCATTACTATGGTTGCCAGTAATGGTGAAGATGGCATTTCTCTGGCAGTGGAGGATAAACCTGACATCATTTTGCTGGATGTGGAGATGCCCGGCATTAACGGTTATGAAGTGTGCACGCGGTTACGAGAAATTCCCGAGATGAAAGACGTGGCCATTGTCTTTTTATCTTCTCATGGTTCCCTTAGAGAGCGCCTACAGGGTTACGAAGTCGGTGCGGATGACTACCTGGTAAAACCGTTTGAAGCAGAGCACTTATTGGCCCGCGTTAAAGTGCTGGGTAAATACCAAGAGGAACGCAAAGAACTCCAGTCACAGTACCTATTGGCGCGGCAAACTGCGATTACTTCAATGACCGGCAGTAGTGAGCTGGCCTTGGTGCTTCGTTTCACTCAAAAAAGTATCAGTCACACAACCGTCGACGAAACTATTCAGAGTCTCCTCTATACCCTTGATGAACTCTCCCTTGATGGTTGCATACGCGTAGATGCTGACTCAGGGCCATTATGGTTTGCGTCCAGCGGAACCATTAGCCCTCTGGAAAAAGAGTTGGTAGAAACCAGCGACCAAGGCCATCGATTTATGGATTTTGGTTGTCGGACAGTGGTTTATTTCCCCAATTTAAAACTGCTGGTTAGAAATATGCCCATCGACGACCTGGAGCATTACGGGCGTATCAAAGACATGTTGCCGGTATTGATGTCGGCAGCGAGCATCAGAATTAGCACCCTTAGCACCTACAAAGTCTTAGTGGAAGAAAGTGAAGGGCTTAAACGCTCGTTCCTGGGTATACGTAAAAACCTGTTTAACCTGGCCTCCACCATTGTCGATAACAGGCAACGTAGTCATGACTATATGGCCGCCACTGTAAGCGACATTAATATAGAGCTGATGCATATGGGCTTGGAGTCTGAGCAAGAATCCTATTTGTTAAATAAAATTGAAAGCTCGATCATGAAAACCATGGACGAAATGGATGCCGGCGAACAGCTCCGCACCTCATTTGCCTTCATCCTTGAACGACTTGAAAATGCCACGAGAAGCCACGGTGATTTATTGGACTCTTTTATTGAAGTTCAAACGGCCTATGATTCAGACCAGACGCAAGAGATTGAAGGCAATGTTGAAATTTTTTAATCCTCAGAAATAAATGCGTCTTTATCATCGCCATTGTCTAAACCATAGGCTTTTAACAAGCCTTTGTATAAATGACCTGATCCCGTTTATAAAATACCTTCTACGATAATGTTTTGGACGCCAGGTGCAATAAGGCGGACCAGGGCCTTGCCACGCACCTCTGTGTTACCGGCAAAAGGTTAAGGGTTAAGGGTTCCAGTAAAGTGTGACCAACACCGTGTTGAATCAAAATTTTTCGTTGTGCAATAATGGCAGCGTATTGTGTTGGTTCTAGGTTTGATCCGACCGGATTCGGCGCTAGGCTCGAAGTAATGCGGCCATCAGCTTGCCCATAAAACAAACTTGGCTGGTTAAATAGCCGCTGTATTTAGGGAGGGGGTCTTGGGCGTCTTCTACGCGGCGATGGTAAAAGGAGTGGAATGACACTTCGGGTAATACGTCGCTGTCTTTAAGGGTGTGACTGGGCACAATGGTGAGCCCCGGAATAAATTCGATGGCGGGTTGGTTGCAGGCTGTGCATTTGCCTCGCTGGACCACGGGAGGGAATGCGTAGGCTTTAAAGGCTACTGTATTGTCTTTGGGAAGTTGAATGTCTTTGTTGCGGAAAATCACGATGTCGCCATAGGGCCCCTGATTAAACTCTTGGCAGATTGTGCAATGGCAGATGGCCCGTATAATGGGCTTGCCGACTATTTTAAATTGGGTTTCGCCGCAGGGGCATTGGCCTTGGGCATTGATGTCTGTATTTGAAGTGCTTGGGTTTGAGGGTATTTCGGAGTCACTCATGGGGGTGAGCCTTTTATTAAAAGTGGATCTACTGGGACTTTATGCTGCAAACTCTAACAAATCAGCGGAAAAAGAGTAAAGAGGATAAGTGGCCATTTTTGACCGCTCCTGTAATCTCTCTCGTAAGTAATCGCCAATAAGGATAAGACCATGCCCGTTTCGTTTGCTGGAAAATTAGTAATCGCCACGTCTTCGCGCGCGTTATTTAATTTAGACGACGCTCATGAAGTGTTTTTGAATGAGGGGCTTGAGGCTTATCGTACCTTTCAAATCGCCCACGAAGACGATGTGTTGCAACCCGGCGATGCATTTCCTTTGGTACAGAAGCTGTTGGCGATTAATGACCTGCTTGAGGGCGGCCCTCGAGTGGAGGTGATTTTGTTGTCGCGAAATAGTGCCGACACGGGGTTGCGGGTGTTTAATTCCATCGAGCATTGGGAGTTACCGATTACCCGTGCGGCATTCTCGGGGGGGCGCAGTCCGTACCGTTATATCTCGCCGTTTGGTGCGCATTTGTTTTTATCTACCCATCAAGATGATGTGCGTCATGCCTTGGAAGACGGTTATGCGGCTGCGAGCATCTTGTCCGGCGGTGGTCAGAGTAATAAGTCCGATGAGTTGCGGATTGCCTTTGATGGCGATGCGGTGTTGTTCTCGGATGAGTCGGAGCGTATTTATAGTCAAAAGGGCTTGGATGCGTTTACTGAGAATGAACGCATGGAGGCCAAACATCCGTTAACCGGCGGACCGTTTAAGGCCTTCTTACAAGCCTTGCAGGGCTTGCAAAGTGAGTTTCCGGATAATGCCTGCCCAATCCGCACCGCATTGGTGACGGCGCGATCGGCACCGGCCCATGAACGGGTGATTCGCACCTTGCGGGATTGGAATATTCGTTTGGATGAGTCGTTGTTTTTAGGCGGTTTGGATAAAGGTCAGTTTCTTAAAAACTTCGGCGCGGATGTGTTTTTTGATGATCAGGAAGGGCATTGCCAGTCGGCCAGTGAGCATGTGCCTGCGGGCCATGTGATTCATGGGGTGTCGAATGAGGCCTGATGTTTAGGATTGGTATTTAGGATTAGTAGTGAGGCTATGCGGTTAAGGCTATGCGGTTAAGGCCTAGTATCTGAAAACGCGGCCTTAATGTTGGCCCGCAATAAAACGAATGTCTTTAAAGTATGCGCTGGCTTCGCCTTGGGTATTGTCGGTGTCGGTCATAATCGCGTAGGCGGATATTTTCGAGACGTCTAAATCAAAATATTGTTTGAAATCGGATTGTATATTGCGTTGATAGCTTTGCCATAGGTGTAACCCTGCGTCGCCGGTTTCTACCACAATCATTTTTTCTTTGTCTGTGTAGGGATTATCCCAATCAGCCCCTACGGGGTATTGCGCTGACCAGACGTAATTTAAAACGTGTACCTGCCACGGTAAAAAACCTTTTGCGACCACGTGAATTCGGGCTACGAAGTCGTCCCCTGATTTTGTTTTTTCGGGTTTGGGGTGGGTTGACTTGATCAGTGCGTCGGTTCTCCATGACCAAGTGAGTAGCGGTGTTTTGTTGAGGTTGACGGTTTGTTGTTTGATGAGTAATGAGGCGGATTGTTTGCTGGTGGATTGAATGATGGCTTCACCGGCGATTTCTAGGGGTTGATAATGCGTGGCGGATTTTAGGTGGTGGATTTGCCAGCCTAGTTGGCTCAAGTGATTATTAAGCTCGGTGGCCTGGGCGCTGTTTAATGCGCTGAGGGACATAGCCAGCGATAGAGCGAAAAGATTAAGCACGATGGCTAATGGCGTTGGAATAAGGCGATGGATGGCGGACATGGATGATTGTTTTGCTAACGCGTGTGAATGTGAAGTCTTATTTGGTGGTGTTTAATTAGGGGTGTTGATCTCGAAGTACTTAACGTTGGTATTCGAAATTAGATTATCGAACCCTTTGCTATTATTTACAACGTTGATTTAATTTACTGCATCACGGCCTGGGAATTTAATCGCCGTGACTGGGATGGTTGAGTCAAATATTTTCCTGTCATGCCTCAGATTTTTGTTCTGACACCTTAGTCGGAATGATGACTTTGAATACGCTGCCTTTGCCAAAGGTGCTGAAAAATGAGACGGTGCCGCCGTGCAATTGGGTGTATTCCTTAACGATGGCAAGGCCCAGTCCAGTGCCTTGGCCTATCTTGGTGTAATTCTGTTGCACTTGAGTGAAGTGCTGAAACAGGTGATGTTGATCTTCTTCTTTAATGCCTATGCCGGTGTCGCTCACTTCTATGCAGAAGGCTTCTTGTTGATCCTCTAGCGTGGTTAGAAACAGTTTCAGTGTGACGATGCCGTCGGGGGTGAATTTGATTGCGTTCGACAGCAAATTGGAAGCAATTTGGGTCATTTTTAGGGGATCGACTTCGGCTGCGATGGGGTGATCGGTTAATAGCAATTTGATTTGGGTGTTGTTTTGTTCGGCGATTGGATCAAGGGTTGCTTGTAAGCCTTTGATAGGGCCGCGCAGGTCGATGGTGCATAATTCAAGCTGCATTTTGCCCGCTTCAATTTTGGATAGATCAAGAATCATATTGATCATTTCCAGAAGGTTTTGCGCATTTTTGTGGGCGATTTGCAGGGCGACGTAATGTTTTTCTTGGAGCGTATCGCGGGTCGCTTTGAGGATGCGATGGGTGAAACCAATAATTGAATTTAAGGGCGTGCGCAGCTCGTGAGACATGTTGGCGAAAAAATCAGATTTGGCGGCATTGGCACTCTTGGCTTCAGCCAGTGCGGTTTGTAATTGTTCTTCTAAACGTTTGCGTTCGCAGGCGTGGCGAATGCTGCGTAAGAGTGCGTCCTTTTGTAAAGATGATTTTAAAATATAATCTTGAGCACCAAATTGTAAGCATTCTGTGGCTGCGGCTTCGTCTTCTTGACCGCTTAGCATGATGATCGGGGCGCTGGTTAAGTGTTCTTTAGTGATTAGTTTGAGGGCGGCTAAACCACTGGTGTCGGGCATATTGAGGTCGAGCAGAATGCAATCAAAGTGATCTTTTTTAAGGTGCTCGAAGGCTTGTTTAGCGTGGCTGCATTCRACAAATTCAAAGTCGTTATTACGTAACTCGCGCATTACCGCCATTCGGTCGATTTTATCGTCATCGCAAATTAAAAGTCGGTCGGTGGTTTTCAATTGATAATATCCAAATTCAATCGCGTTTAGCGTTCGCTTATGAGTTTAAAGTAGTRTTGCYTGTTTTCGTGTTGACCAGTTGCCCACATGCTATGCGGGCAGTGATACTATTTTCCAGTAGCATTCGATTAATTCTATGACCTCAAGAAAGCTATTGCCTAGATCTGATTTAATCACGTAGCCGGCGACGTGGGTGTCGTAGGCTGCCAGTTTATCTTTGTCAGCCGCTGAGGTGGTGAGTACGATGACCACACTGCTACAGAGTGCTGGGTCTTTTCGAAGTTCGGCCATGAATTCAATGCCATTCATACGCGGCATGTTTAGGTCGAGTAAGACCATAAAGGGTTTGGGGATTTTATCTCGTCCATTGTCACCGCGAAGATATTCCAAGGCTTCTACGCCATCTTTGGCGCGAATGAGTGGGTTGAGTAATTTGAGTTTTTTGAACGCTCGGGTGATGGCCATGGCGTCGAGGTCGTCATCTTCAACCATTAATAAAGACACTTCCTCTTTGCTACGATTCATGGGAACTCCGGAGCCATTGTGTATCGGTTTAAGGTCTTGTTTGTGTTTAACACGGCTAATCTCAATAAATCAGTGTAGTAGACTTATAGTGTTTCGGTAGTGGTCGAGCATGTTGGCTAAGCGATTGTAATCGGGCCCGACTTCAGATTTTACGATGTAGCCGGCGATATGATTGCCATACGCTGCGACTTTATCTTGATCGGCCGATGACGTGGTTAATACAAAAATAACGCTGGCGTGTAATTTGGGGTCTTTACGAACTTCTGCCAGGAATTCAATGCCATTCATTTTGGGCATGTTGAGGTCTAAAAGAACTAAGTAAGGCGGCTGCACGGATTGTTTAGTCTGAGTTTGAAGTTTCTCGAGCGCTTGGTAGCCATTACAAACCCGCACTAATTTAGGCGGGGCGTCGAGTTTATTGAGCATGCGTTCAACGGCCATTGCGTCCAGGTCGTCGTCGTCGACTAACAATATCGTTAGATCATCCTTATTCGAAAGTGCTGCGTTGTTCATTCGTTTGGCCTTTTGGGGGACGGCGGGTTGAAACTAAATTATTGCTTTGTTGGTCAAGTTGAAGGTCGGTGGCGGCGGGGCTATCTTGCTCAGAGGCCAGTGTTTGGGAGTTTTGTGTTTGGGAATTGAGTGCTTGTGTGTTTAATATCTGGGGGTGGGGGTTATAGAGTAATTCGGTCATGTCTTGGGCGCACAGAGGTTTGCTAAAATAGAAGCCTTGTAACTTATCGCAGTCCATTGCTTGAAGGAGTCTTGCTTGCTCTTTGGTTTCAACGCCCTCTGCGACCACGGTCATTTGTAAGGCGTGAGCCATGGCGATGATGGCTTTGACGATGGTATGGTTTTTCGTGGCTTGGCAAATTTGGTCAATAAAGGTTTTATCAATTTTTAATGTTTTTAAGGGCATTTGTTGAAGGTGGCGAAAGGAAGAGAAACCCGTACCAAAATCATCAATCGCCATTTGAATGCCGAGGCTTGATAATGATTGCAGTTTGAGGGCGCACTGATCGATGTCTTCGATCAGTGCGCTTTCAGTCAGCTCTAGTTCGATTTGCTCATAGGGAAGCTGGTATTGATCGATTAGCTGACAGACTTTGTGTGTTAAATCTGATTGGCGGACTTGTAAGGCGGAGACGTTAATGGCCATCGTCAGGTCGGTATTTGATTGGACAGGGTCCGACAGCCATATTTGTAGCTGTTGGCACGCTTGGTCGATGACCCAGTCGCCGATGGCATTGATTAAGCCCGCAGATTCCGCAATTGGGATAAATTGATCCGGGGGGACTAAGCCACGGCTGGGATGATGCCAGCGGATTAATGCTTCAACCCCTGCAATGCGCCAGTCCTTGATTGATATTTGGGGTTGGTAGTACAGCTCAAATTCATTGCGAAGCAGGGCGTTGTGTAGGTCGATTTTAAGGGTGGCGTATTCATTGGCYAAACRYTGRAGRTCTTCGGAGTAAAAGCAGTAGTGATTGCGGCCGGTTTGTTTGGCTTTGTACATGGCYAAATCGGCGCAYTTRATWARCTTGGARGCATCYTTRSAGCAWGTGGGGTAGGTSGCRATCCCCAGGCTCACACTGGTGTGAATGGTGTTATTAAAAATAACCACTGGYTCTCTAATTACGTCGAGTAATTGTTGGGCAATTTTGACTAAGGTTTTTTGTTGTGAAATGCCCTCTACCAGTACAGAAAATTCATCGCCTCCTAAGCGACCGACTAAGTCTTCACTGCGCAATGTGTTTTGAAGTCGTTGTGCAAGGAGTGTGAGCAGTTGGTCGCCAGCTTCGTGACCTAAGGTGTCGTTTACACTTTTAAAATTGTCCACATCAATGAATATGATAGCCACGTAAGTGTTTTTTACTTGCGCTTGTTCAATGGCGTGTTTAACKCGRTCGATAAATAATGTGCGATTAGCGAGCCCYGTTAACGCGTCGTGTTGCGCGAGGTAGCGCATCTGAATGCTTAATTGTTTGCGTTCTTGGGCATAGCGAATGGCACGCACTAAGGAGTGGCTGCTTATTTCAGACTTGAGTAAAAAATCTTGAGCGCCTTCTTTTAAACAGTCGAGCATGATGGTTTCATCATCGACGCCACTGAGCATAACAATGGGGGCTTGGCTTAAGCCTTCAACGTGTATTTTTTGAATCAGCTGCAAGCCATTTTGTCCGCCGAGGCGATAATCGAAAAGCAAACAATCGTATTGATGTTGAGTGAGTAATTGGAGGGTTTGAGAAACGTCGCAGGCTTCATTAATGTGAATGTTTTTCTTTGTTTTAGCCAATGCTCGTTTGACGGCCATACGATCGACCTCGTCATCGTCTACGAGTAGTATTCTTAATGTTTCGGGTTCCAAGCTCAATGAGGCTGACCCGACAGGTGCTTGGGCCACTGAATACAAAAACGGGTATATTGATTCGGGGCGGAGCTAACGCTGACAGATCCTCCTACTGCGGTGGTGATTTTTTTAACCAGGGCCAGGCCCATGCCACTGCCTTCTACTTCGTCGTTGGATTGTAGTTTTTCAAACATCTCGAATATTTGTTCTTGGAATTGTGCTTCTATTCCGGGGCCGTTGTCCTCTACGGTAATCGTGATAAAATCACCTTGTTCTTGGGCGGTTACTTTGACGATGCCTTTGTCTTGTTGGTTATGCTTAATGGCGTTGTTGATTAGATTACGAAGCGCTTGGGCTAACGGTGTGGCAAGAGTTTCTATCGGTTGTATAGGTTCGCCGAGTTCTAGTTTAAAGGTTTCTGGCGGTGACGATTGTAGATACAGGTCTTGCGCCATGTAGTTAATATCGACTTGACTTAAATTTTGTTCAACTTTTCCGGCGCGGGAATACTCGAGTAAATCGCCGAGTAAGGTTTGCATGCGGTGCAAACGAATACGCATCATTTGCACGTGTTCTAAGACTAGTTCTTTGTCATCAATATCTTCGTAGACCCAAGTGACTAAATTATCCAAACCTCGAAGCGGTGCCTTTAAATCGTGCGAAGCGATATAGGCGAATTGATCGAGTTCTTGATTGGATCGATATAATTCGTCTAAGATTCGACGATGATTATCGACATCTACGATGGAGACAATCACATAACGACTGTCGRCGGYCTCGAATGAGGATARGCTTAGCTCTACGTAGCGGCTGCTTTTATCCTTRCGGGTTATTTTGAGGCCTTCTTTTTCACTGAGTGTTAAGTCGTCACGCTCAGTTTTTCCCAAGCATAAAGGTTCTGTGTCTTGACTGAAGTGTTTACTTCGGAATACGCGGAAGGTGTCGGCGCACTCGGGGATTAATTTACCCATGGGCATTGCGTTTAATTCGTTTTTTTCGAAACCCAGTAACTGAGCTGCGGCTGAGTTGGCGTATTCAATGACCCCCTGTAAGGTAGTAATTAAAATTGGGTGAGGAATGGCGCTGATCATGTGTTGATATGATTGGCGGGTGATTGGTGCGGGGCTAGGGGGAGAATTGTCCTGCATGTTGACCTCATCAGACGCCTGATTCGATTGCGTTGCCATGCTTGGTTTGTTGATCGGTTCTTTTGAACGATCTTGAGGTGTGGCCATTTTATGTAAGCCTCACGCCGGATTGATCGCGATCGATTTTCCAATGCACAATCATTTGCGTTCCCTGACCTAGGGTTGATTTAACGCGAATGCTGCCCMCCTGGGATTCGATGGTTCTTTTGACCAGCGCTAATCCGATCCCACTGCCTTCGACTTCGTCTCGGGGTTCTAAGGTTTGAAATACTTCGAATATTTTGTCGTGGAATTTTGGATCAATGCCGGGGCCATCATCGGCGATTATTAGTTCCATCTGTTGGTCAAGTTCTTTAACCGTGACGGTAATATTGCCATGGTCACTGCTACGATGTTTTATTGCGTTGCCGAGTAAATTCCGTAGGACGGTTTCAAGGGGCACCAGGGCGGTGAAAAACGGGCTGATATCGCCATTGAGGTGGAATGAGAAGTCTTTAGGCGGGGATGATAATTCGAAGGTTTGTTGTATTAAGCTACGAATTTCAATTTCTTTCTGGGCTTGATCAGCTTTACCAATGCTGGAATAGGCCAGTAAGTCATCCAATAGTTTTTCCATGCGTGCAATGCGTTGATGCATTAATGGCAGGTGTTCGGCAAGGGCTTCCTGGTCGTCTTTGTCTTCTTCGATCCAAGAGGCTAGGTGATCGATGCCGCGCAGTGGCGCTTTTAAGTCATGAGAGGCGATGTGGGCGAATTTATCAAGGTCTTCATTAGATCGTTTAAGTTCTTCAGTGTAAGTTTGTAATTCGATTTGAGTCTTGGCGCGCGCTTCGGATTCTAGTTCTTTCGCTCGGTAGGTATGGATGTAATCCACCAATAAGCCACAAAAAGGCACGACATAAGCAAATATTTTAAGGAAGTGAGCAATATTAAAGTTATGGTCAAATAATGCACTGGAGCCAAAGGCCATGTGCAGCTCCACCACCACTTCGGGAATCATTGCGATGATCAGTGCATGGGCAAATACACTCGGTTGTCGTTTGTAAAAATAGGGAAATAGAAATAAACCCGCGAAGGCAAACAACACGAGGGGTACGACATCGTAGGGACGCGTAATGAAACTGTCGGGGAACTGGGTTTGGGGTAAGGTGTTACTGACTGCGCAGTAGTGAATGATGGCGTAGGCGACCGTGGCGGAGATTAAAAAAACCAGGCCAAGGAATTTTAGATTTGCTTGCCCTGCACCGGGTTTTCGAATCAACAGTAGGCTCACGCCGCCGATTAATATGATGGCGTTAAATATTCGGCAGATTGCCCAAGTAAATGGGATCAGGTTTCGGTTGTCAGCCACCGCTTCAATAAGTCGATCCGCGGCTAAGGTATGAAATGCGTCCATGCAACCGGCCAAGAATAATGCGGCACCAATGACTGGGGTGGTGTAGTCCTTGGACATGACGTAGTGACTAAAGGCCAGGGCGACGGTAAAAATGGCCGCACAGAATGCCGTCCACTCAAGTAGGGTGTGGGTGAAGGCGCCGGACAATTGATAAAAAAATGCGTCTAATTGCTGATGTCTAGGCCAGTCGGCGGCAGCGTTTAAATCGAAGGAGGTGCTAGTGGACGCAAAGCTAACGCCCAGCAGGGACAGTAAAAAGGGGGCGATACAGACGATGAGCACTAGGTAGAGAAAGTACGGGGGCATTTTCAGTTGCGAGGGGTTGGTGTAGGCGGTGCTCGCAGGAAGGGGTGCACTCATCGTTAACTTCTCTGGATTGTCACCGAAGCCTGAGGGTCGGCTGAATGTTTTAAACGGGCGCAGTTAGGTTAATTTCACCTTATTTAGGTATAGATTGTTTTGCACGGTTTGTAAAATTGGAGTTATTTATCAGTACCTTCTGAGATAAGCAGGTCGCTGAATAGAATTTTTGGGAGTTAGTCGATTGGTTGGTCTTGATTGAAGGTTTAGGTTTAGCGGTTACTGGAGTTKGATTGRTAGATTATAAATTCGTTGCCGTCGGGGTCGGTCAATACGCAGCGGTTGGCATTCTCTTCTACGGTCACGCCGGCACCTTGATTTGCTCCTCGGGAAATTAATTGATCCAGGGCCAAATGCAGGTTGTCAGTATGAAACGCCAATGTGGGGTGATCGGTGATTCGGTCTTCTCGAGTCGCAAGTCCCAGTGTGAAATTGCCGGAGGTGAGGGAGCAGTATCGGTTTTGGTCTCGGAACTTTACTTTCATTCCCAAGCAGTCCCTATAGAAAGTTAATGCGGTGTCTAAGTTGTCAACGGGCAGAATGATCATTCCGAGGGGGTATTTTTCGAGGTGGTCCAACGAATGCTTATCCGTCATCAATGCTTTCCTTGATCTAGGGCAGGTTGCTCCTTGGAACATTAGTCCAAATTTTTAAGTCAGCAATAAAAACCGCAAAAGAAGTGGAACTCGAAGCGTGGTTGTTGGCTTCGTTATTCGCTTCGTTGGGGAAAGAATGATTTCGAATATTCAATGGGTCTTAGTGCCAGCGCTCGAGCGCGTGAAGGGGTTGATTAGGGCCACGAAACTTTAATAATGGCCAGTTTGTCTTTTTTAAAGGTGAAGTCGGCGACTAAGTTTTGCTGTCCATCAATGGCTAGGTAATAACGTATTGTATTATGCTGCGTGTTGTTATTGAGCGCTTTTTTGCCTTGGGGCTGTTGCTTGGGTGGGCCGTAGATGGCTTTGATAATATCTTCTGTGTAGCCAAAGTAGGTCAGTTCTGAATAGGCGCTTAATTCTTCGGGTAGAGCGATGTGGTCCAGGTAAATGTTTTCAATTTCAATGGATGAAATGGTGTTTTTGGTAGGGGGGAAACCCACGGTTATTTTCAATGTGGAGCTGGGCTTGTTTAAAAAATAGGCCGACTGTTGTGGGCTTATTTGTATCTTACGGCTTTCAAAGAACTGTTCGAAGCGCGCGATTTCCTTCTTTAAGACTCTGTCAGAGGATAAGCCGGCAATATGCTTCAGGTTATTTAGGTTGCTGTTAGTGAGGCCTTGGTTTAGTTGTACTTCTAACTGTTGCGCGTTTTTCTTAACGGCCTCATGTTCTTGTTGGCTACTTCGGAGCTTATCTTCTAGTTCCATATTTGTTTCATGAAGATGCGTGAGGCGGTCTTTAAGTCGGGTTAAGGTGGTGTTTTCTTGCTGGACTCGATTGAGCGCGAGGTTTGCTTTTTGATTGTCGAGAAAGTTGACGGCAACGGAACTCACCGCAAGCAGGATGGGCACCACTAGAAATAACTTAATGGTGTTCAGTGCTGGCTGACTCGGGTAGTGCCTTAGGCTGACGAGTAATAAGAGTGCGAAATTGGCTGCGGCTAAGGACAGGCTAAAATACAAAGTTTGGCCTTTGATCAATAGCAGTAGGGGTTGTAGCCAGTCAATACYGGCGCGTACCATTTCAAAAATGGAGTCTAGTTCGATCATAGCTGGATTTTTTGTAGGTCTTTATCGGTCATCTATGGGTTACTTTCCTTACCGCTTGGTGATGTTTGGTTCCTCGTGACAAGCCTTCAGCGAGTGGGTTGTGCGGTTTAGGGTTTAGGGTGTCGATTTTGCAGTATAAAATTTACGCTTCACAGCAGCGGTGAGTATTGTGCACAAGTTGTATGTGAACTATGTGTGGGAAATTATTAGTTAATAAGCGTATGAATGACGCCGAGACGCAAAACATGAAATCCTATAATGATAGGCGAGCTTTGCGGGTTTGGTAGTTTTTCGCTTGAAGGTGACGGCATTAAAAAATTGGGCGCTTTAGGCGTGAGCGGCGTTGATTTCTAGCGCTAAGTAGCAGAAAAACAGATTAGAAACATCTATTGTTGATAGAGTACTCGATGAAGGAGAGGGTCGCGGGTTTCGTGCTGGATTGGATTTACTTATACCTAATGAATAAAGCGTTCGCCCATCATTAGATCGCAATGTGGTGGACGTGATTTGGGGGTGGCTTTTGAACGGGGCGTTTGGATGGCGCGAGTGATGGAGAGGATGATGTTGGACGAGAAACGTTTCAAAGGGTCAGTAATGAAGGAGGTTGAAGGTTGTTCTATTTGACAAAGAACGTTATTCGCTTGATCGCTAGAGGGACGGCTTATGCCGAATTTGTGTGTTGCGACCGGCCTTGGGGCCTGAGAACTACTAATTCATGAGTTCATTATTTTTTATCGTGGGGTTGTCTTTATTTCTCACCGGGCTTTCAATTTATTTCAGGCATGCGCTTCGTAACGACCGAGGTATGAGGTTGGTTGCGTTGCTTATCCCCCCGTTGACGTGGGTGTATTTTGGAGGCTGTCGATATTCTTTCCGTTTAGCCGCCTATTTGCAGATTGCTGGCATTGGGATGTTTATCGGCGGGTTACTTTTATGGTCTTCTACAGATTCTCAGTTTCGAACGACGCCAGATTTAGTAATTCATTCTTCTCAAGACCTACGCAACACTAAAGCCAGTGAATTGAGCAGTCCGTACAAGACCCGCTTGCAAGCGGCTCGGCTTGAAAAGTCGGGTGCGCTTAGCGGTAAATTAAATGGTTATCCTTTTAATGTTCAGTCGGCTCAATACATTGATGGCGTACTCGCGCTAAGTCAGCGGGGTGGCTATTACTCGGAGTTGGAGATACGGATCTATTTGGAGCAAGGGGCCTTGCCTGAGTGGTCTGAGTTGTTGTTTACGCCTGGGGATGAGAATGCGCCGGTGATCCACGTGTCTTGGGTTGAGCCGGGGCAATCAGTGCCTCAAACTAAAATTTATACCCAAGGATATAGCCTTGAATTACAAGTGGAGGCGGTGACGGATAATCTGCTTCATGCCCAGATGGAATTAATACTTCCCGATGCCAGGTCCGCTTTCTTAGTAGGGTCCTTTGATGCACATTTGAGTCATATGCGTTACACCAATGGTGAGGTGGACCGGTTTTGGGATTCCGAGCAAACGTTGCACTACGTGATCGATAAGCATCTAAAGAATCACTATGAATTTAAAGGCTTGCAGGTCACTCGTTATTCGGAAGCTACGTTTAAAAACCGCTATGACCCCGAGCCAAAAGCGCGAATTATCGTCACCACTGCCAATAGCGAGAACATCAAAACGGCGCTAATATTTGAGTTGGAAAAAGCCGAGGAAGGTTGGCGCGTTGACACGTTTCGATCAGACTTCTCGGCGTTAGAAAAATACAGTCAGATCAATTCAATCGCTAGAAATAGGCAGAGAAAGAAGAATACGGTTCGAGACGCCGAAGATACTACGCCGAATCTGGCAGTTGTCGCACGTTCGAGCGCAAACCGACCCCAAGAACGAGGCTTAACGCGCCCCGCGGCGACTCAAATTTCGAAAACGAATGCCGCTAATCGAGCCGCCCAAGGAATTAGTACTCAAACTGCAGGCGTTTCATCTGGCACCTCAACTGGAGTCATTTTAGATGCAGGCAGCTCAACGAACGTGGTTTTAGATAAAGGCTCTTCGAATACGTTGGCTGTAAATAGCCAAGGGCCAAATACTGCCAGGCAAACTGGCACATCTAATGGTACTGAATCATTGGCCCAGGGGCGGACCACTGTGTCCCTTGAGCAGTTGCAAGGCCAAGTAAACGTCAATACTAGGCCTAACGGTGAACGTAATGCCGTAGTAAAGACGGGTATTCCCGGTACGACTGTTGCTAGTGCAATTAATACTAATGTGGCTATTCCTGAAACTACTATTCCTAAAACTACTGGGCCTGAAACCGCTGGGCCTAATACAATCACGCCTAAAACAATCACGCCTAAAACAACTACTCTCGATAGACCTGCTCTTAATACAACTTTTGAGGCATCGATAGAGACGCCCACTGTGCCCCAAACAGTTGAGCGTGAGGCTGTGCCTATTGATGAGAATAGTGGCGCTGAGAGTATTCGCTCAGCGAGTAACGCAACGCCGCTGTCGATTCCTACTTCAGCTGGTTTACTAAACGCGGCCAGGCGGTCTGCTGGACGCGGCAAACAGGGCCCGCCAAGTACCCCCGAGCCTCGATCTCCTGACGTGCTGGCARGCTCCGAGCAACAACAAACGAGCATAGACGACCAACGTACGCCTACGGTTGAAGCTGCAGCGCCGCAAAAGCAATCCTTTGATTCTTATCTGCAAAAGTTAGTGGCTGTATCGGCCAAGGATGGGCGTACTGTAAAGGGGCTTTTTACCGGCGTTCGCAAGCAACGCTTGGTCATCGAGACCCGCTTAGGCGGGGGGCTTGTAGAGTATTTTGTTAAACTGGATCAGTTGGAAAGTATTCGATTGCTGACCGCAACTGTCACGCCCTAGGGCGTAGGCCGGGTGGTCTCCTTGTATGGGCTGGACAGGTTTAGTTCTAATCATCGGTCTAGCCACTATTTACCCCTTAGCAAGTCCCATCTAGTGAACGGTGAGTACGCTTGAACTCGCCGTTCTATCTCTGTATTTATCTGTCAGCCCGAGTCATTCTGAATTACCAAGCCAGACCCTGTCATTGCTTGAGGTCTGATTTTGCCTCTCTAAAGCACTGCGCGGAATGATAGGTTGGGGGTGCTTTGCTGGGGCTTCTTGGAGGGACCCTGGCAAGGGCARGGGCTTATAACTCCGGGTTGATGTGGCGGTTTGCCTCTAATTGCGATTTTACAGGCAAAGATCTAGGAATTGATCTAGATTTGGCTTGAAACTGTCAGTTTTACCCCCATGTTAGCGGGCTAAAGCCGAAGTTCACCCGGCGAGACCTCTTTTAACAGGTTAAAACTAACCGAATTCATAGCGACTACTTGGGAGCTGACACCGAACATGACTGTTGATGCGCAATCAGAAACTTTAGGGTTTCAAACTGAAACCAAACAATTACTCCACCTGATGATCCATTCCTTGTACAGCAACAAGGAGATCTTTCTACGGGAGCTAATCTCGAATGCTTCCGATGCGGTGGACAAACTGCGCTTTGAAGGCCTAACTGATGCCAGCTTATTTGAAAATGATGCTGATTTAAGGATTAAGATCGAATTTGATGCCGAAGCTAAGACCGTTACCATTGCTGACAATGGTATAGGCATGTCCCGTGAAGAGGCGATTACTAACTTAGGCACCATTGCTAAATCAGGTACTGCTGACTTCCTAAAAACCTTATCCGGTGATGAGAAAAAAGACAGCCATTTGATTGGTCAATTTGGTATGGGTTTTTACTCTGCCTTTGTAGTGGCTGACGAAGTGGAAGTGTTCACTCGTAGAGCAGGCGCTGCCGCTGCTGAGGGCGTTCGCTGGACGTCTAAGGCTGACAGTAATTTCACGATAGAGCCGGTGGATAAGGAATCCCGTGGTACTACAATCGTATTGCATCTTAAGGAAGAAGAATTAGAGTACGCTGATAACTGGCGTCTACGGAACATCATTTCMAAGTACTCGGATCATATTGATATTCCTATCTATATGGATCATGAAGTGGTTGATGAAGCTGCTCCTGAAAGCGAAGACGGTGAACCGGCTGAGCCTAAAGAGCCTGTTATCGAAGAAGAAATAGTCAATAAAGCCACTGCGCTTTGGACTCGCTCACGCAGTGAAGTCGAAGACAGTGAATACAAAGAGTTCTACAAACACATTTCTCATGATTTTGAAGAGCCTTTGTTGTGGAGCCATAACCGAGTTGAAGGCAAGCTTGAGTACACCAGCTTGTTGTATGTGCCTAAAAAAGCGCCTTTTGATCTGAATCAACGTGAGTCTGCTCGTGGCTTGAAACTGTATGTACAACGGGTGTTCATTCTTGATGAAGCTGAGCACTTTATGCCTTTGTACCTTCGGTTCGTGAAAGGTGTCGTGGATTCAAACGATCTGTCCTTGAACGTGTCGCGGGAAATTCTGCAAACAGATAAAGCCGTGGCGTCCATGAAAAGTGCGCTGACTAAGCGGATTTTGGACTTGTTGGCTAAGTTGTCTAGAGATAACGCTGATGAGTACCAAGCATTCTGGAAAGAGTTCGGCCAGACTTTAAAAGAAGGCACCGGTGAAGATTTCGCGAATCGTGAGAAAATTGCCAAGTTGTTGCGCTTTAGCTCCACGACGGCGGATAAAGAAGAGCAAACTGTTGGCCTTGACGGCTATGTTGAGCGAATGAAGGACGGTCAAGATAAGATCTATTTCATCTCCGCTGAAAACTACATTACTGCTAGCCACAGCCCTCACTTGGAAGTATTCCGTAAGAAAGACATTGAAGTGCTGATTCTGTTCGATCGTATCGATGAGTGGATGATGGGTAACTTGAATGAATTTGAAGGCAAACAGTTCCAGGATATTGGTAAAGGCGATCTTGACCTTGGCACCATGGACACTGAGGAAGACAAGAAGGAACAAGAGAAAGTAGAGAAGGAAAGCGAAGGCTTAGTTGAGCGACTTAAAGCCGTTCTAGGTGAAAAGGTTGAAGCGGTACGCGCGACTAGTCGATTGACTGATTCTCCTGCTTGTTTAGTGGTTGGTGAACATGACATGGGCGCGCAAATGCGTCAGATCATGGAAGCTGCGGGACAAGCGTTACCAGAAAATAAACCGACCTTCGAAATTAATCCGAGTCATGCGTTGATGCAACGTTTAGACCAAGAACCTGATGAAGATCGATTTGCTGATCTAAGTTGGATTTTGTTCGATCAAGCGAGCCTTTCTCAAGGTACGCAGTTAAAAGATCCGAACGAATACGTAAAACGCATTAATAAGTTGTTGCAGGAGTTGGTTGGCGCATAGCGTTGAGTGCAGGTAATTGAATTAACCGAGCAGTATGTGTGTGTCTTGAAGTAATCAGCAAGATATCGGCGGTTAAATAACATGAAAAATAGGCGGATTGTGTCCGCCTATTTTTTTGCCTGAAAAAAAGTTATTACAAACTGAATTTGGTTTGTTTTTCTGAATATTACGTTGCAATACTGGAATTAAAAAGCCCAAGACAGTCAAAATTAGTCTTAAAATAGTTTTGCTCAGAATGGGGAAAAGGTCTAACCTAGAAAAGCTACTTACGGATATATATGCCATTACTGTAGTAAAAACTGGTTTTTTAAAACCAGGCTCTAATAGGAGAATAAGATGCATAGTCTTAGAGGTAACGTAGAATTTACTAAAGAAGAAATACAAGAAAAGCGCGCGGAAATCCTACCCGTGGTGTTGGATAATATTAAACGCGTTGAAGAAATGGACGAAGGCTATGTGCTTCGGTTTGGTACTTCGGATTTAGAGGTGGCATTAGTGACGGAGTGGTTAGTGCTGGAAAGAATATGTAATTCGTTTCTGCGCTATCAGCTCACGCTTGAATCCAATAATGGTCCGGTTACATTGTTGATTAGCGGCCCTAGTGGGACTAAAGACTTCCTGCAAATGGAGTTCAGTTTACGCCGCTGGCTATAAGTAAATGTTGTGATTTTTATACGTCGCAACGTTTGAATAAAGGCCTGTAAATTAAGCCGTATGTGTCTTATGTTGTCTGCTCAATGACAGACGTTTTAATACCCTCTCTTTCTCAAGCATAAATCCTTATGCGTGGTGTTGGTGATTGCAGTATGTGATCCACCAAAGTGTTTCCTCAAAACTAGGCTTGCAATTTATGGGCCCATCTCAAATAATCCCCAGTCATGTTGGTTTTTTTACTAGTGACCGATCGTATTAGCTGATTCCGTTGCCATAGGTGAATTTTAAACGCCGAACGGAAACGCTTCGTTTAAGTTGACCTTCTAGGCATTCAATGTGGGTTTAGCTTGCTGACTTAATACGCGTTGGTTCAACTTAAGGACTTTATTTGTGAATCAATTTCATCTGTTAGTTGGCCTTATACGGCGAACGTTGCCTTTTTTTATATTACTTCTATTTTCGGTCAATTTATTTGCTGCCAGTCCCGCTGTGGTGCGGGGCAGCGAAGGGGTTGTGGCGTCTCGGTCGGCTCTGGCTTCTGAGGTGGGGGTGGAAATAATGAAAGCTGGCGGCAATGCGATTGATGCCGCGGTGGCCGTGGGCTTCGCTTTAGCGGTGACGTATCCCTCTGCAGGTAACCTGGGTGGGGGTGGGTTTATGGTGGGATACACCGAAAAAGGTGAAARGTTCGCATTGGATTTCCGTGAAAAAGCGCCTGCTTTAGCCCATCAAGATATGTTTTTAGACGCATCCGGTGAAGTGGTTAAAGGCCTTTCAACCAAAAGCCTTTTAGCGGTAGGGGTGCCCGGCTCGGTGGCGGGCTTGTTAGAGGCGCTGGAGAAGCATGGCACTTTGTCTGTAGCGCAGGTGCTCGCGCCGGCGATTAAGTTGGCGGAGGACGGTTTCCCACTTAATTACGATATCGCCCGTCAGTTTAAAAAGTATTTGCCGGTCATGAAAGCGTATCCCGCTTCGTGGAAGAAGTTTACCCAGGCGGGCAAACCCTATCAAGCGGGCGAGATTTGGAAGCAGCCGTTGTTAGCCAAAACCTTGAAACGAATTGCTGCCCAGGGCCGGGCTGGATTTTACCAAGGACCTACTGCGGATCTACTGGTGTCTCAAATGCAGCGCGGGGGAGGCTTGATAAGCAAACAAGATTTGAAAGATTACAACGTTGTTTGGCGTAAGCCTGTGCAAGGGCAATACCGAGGTTATGAGGTATTGGGAATGCCTCCGCCTTCGTCGGGCGGGGTGTTGGTTCAGCAAATTTTAAATACCTTAGAGCCCTATGATGTGGGGGCKTTGAAGTGGGGCAGTACGGAGTTAATTCATTTGATGGTAGAGGCTCAGCGCCGTGCTTTCGCCGATCGGGCGGAGCATTTAGGGGATGCTGACTTTTATCCTGTGCCGGTGTCTCAAMTYACGTCAAAAGCCTATGCACGTCAGCGCTTCGCTGATTTTAATTCGGATCGTGCCAGTGATAGCGATGCCATTTCTCCGGGTAAAGCAGGCCCTGCCGAAAGCCTGGAAACCACGCATTACTCTGTTATGGATCGTCGAGGCAACTCCATCTCGGTGACCACCACGCTTAATTTAGGCTATGGCAATAAAGTGGTCGTAGAGGGCGCTGGCTTCTTGCTCAATAATGAAATGGACGATTTTTCCGCTAAGCCCGGCTCACCCAATGCCTATGGCCTTTTGGGCAGTCAAGCCAATGCAATTGAGGGGGGAAAACGTATGCTAAGTTCGATGTCGCCCACTATTGTATTGAAAGACGGTAAACCTTTTTTGGTTACGGGCTCCCCTGGAGGGTCTACCATCATCAATACGACTTTGCAGGTGTTGGTGAATGTTATCGATCATGGTATGCCTTTGAATGACGCTGTGGCCTTGCCTCGGTTTCATCATCAGTGGAAGCCTAACCGTATCGTGTTTGAGCCTTACAGTATTTCTGTGGATGCACAACGGCGACTGACCGAAATGAACCATCGTGCATTGACTGAGTCGTCCTGGTTAATGGGTGACGCCAATTCTGTGATGATTAAGGACGGTGTCTTGATGGGCATGAGTGATCCGAGAAGTGAAGGTGGTGCTGCGGCCTTTTAATTGCGCCGTACCCATCGCTTTATTGATGGTTTTATTTCACGCCAGTACCTTAAGCATTATTAGTCATTCAGAATAAACGGCAAACGTGCTTGAAAAGGGAGCTATGGATTATTTTGTAGTGATCGGCGTGATTGTTGCGAGCTTGGTGGCCTTGGTCGYGTCTCGATTRCCGCCKTCATCAATTTTTTTGTTTGGCGTGTTGGTGCTGGTTTCCTTTCGGGTRATTAGTCCAGGAGAGGCGATTCAGGGGGTTGCCAATGAAGGCTTGGTCACGGTTGCCTTGCTTTATATCATTGCGCAAGGGATTCACAATACCGGCGGGATTCATGCGCTGGTGCGTCTCTTATTGACCCCAAAAGGATCGCTTTGGCGTGCTCAAGGCCGAATGATGGTGGTCGTGGCGACCCTGAGTGCAGTGCTTAACAATACCCCAGTGGTAGCGACTTTTTTACCCGCCATTYGCGAATGGGCGAAGAGCCGTGGCTTGCCTGCTTCAAAATTATTAATCCCGCTGAGTTATGCTGCGATTCTGGGGGGCACCTGTACGATTATTGGCAGCAGTACCAATGTGGTGACCAATGGCCTGTTGATTAAGTTAGGCGGTGAGGGCATTGGTTTCTTCAAAATGGCATGGGTGGGCTTACCTTGTACCGTGGTAGGGGTTGTTTATGTCATGCTGGTGAGCCGGTGGTTGCTTCCGGATCGGAAAGCAACTTCAGCGGTGTTTGAAAACACCAAAGAATATACGGTTGAATTGATGATTCAGCCTGATTGTGAATTGGTGGGTTGTAGTGTGGGTGAGGCAGGGCTTCGGCAATTGACCGGGCTTTATTTAGTCGAGGTGTTTCGAAGTGATCGGGTGATTGCCCCGGTTACGCCTGAGTTGAAATTATCGGTCGAGGATCGATTGGTGTTCACAGGGCTACCAGAATCTATTGCTGATTTGCGAAAAATTCGCGGCCTGGTGCCTGCTGAAAGTGCTATTTTTGAGCTTCGTGGCATGATGGATGAGCGCTGTTTTATAGAGGCGGTGGTGTCTAGAGAAAACCCAWTGGTCGGGAAGACTATTCGAGACGGTCGTTTTCGAACTCAATACGGCGCTGCAGTTTTAGCGGTGTCGCGCCACGGTGAACGAATCCCAAAAAAAATTGGTGATATCCAACTAAAGGCTTCCGACACGCTTTTGTTGGAAGGGCATAGTTCCTTTGTGGATTTGTATCGTAATTCAAGGGAGTTTTTATTGCTGAATCTAGTGGAGGACTCTGAGCTCCCTGAATTTGAAAAAGCGTGGATTGCCTGGTTATGTGTAATCTCGATGGTATTGTTGGCGGCGTTTGAGGTTATTTCTATTCTTCATGGTGCAATGTTGGCCACTGCGGTGATGTTCTTGACGGGGTGTTGTTCCGTTCGGCGGGTTCGTAATGCGATTGATCTTCATGTGTTGTTGGTGTTGGCTGCATCCTTGGCCTATGGTCTTGCGATTCAGAAGACTGGATTAGGCGGCGAACTGGCTCAGCTGCTTTCGATGCAAGAGTTCGCGTCGCCTTGGTTGCTGCTTGTTCTAGTGTACGTGATCACGATGGTCTTGACGGAGCTAATCACTAATATGGCGGCGGCGGTGTTGGCTTTTTCAGTGACTGCYGAGGTGGTGTTGAATTTCGGTTATGATATGCAGCCTTTTACTGTGGCAATTATGATTGCGGCATCGGCGAGTTTTATCTCGCCCATTGGCTATCAAACTAATTTGATGGTGTACGGACCGGGGGGCTATTGTTTTACCGATTTTTTGAAGATCGGAGGGCCATTGAGTGTGATCGTGGCGGTCATTGCGCTGTCTATTATTCCTATGGTTTGGCCTTTAGCTTGAAATTTAGTAAGAATTAAAAGCGACATTAATGAGAAGTATATTATGACTGATGTGCAGGCCAGTGAAGAACGTTTAGCCACCGAGACGCTTCAAGGCGAATACGAGCATGTATTGGATTTTCAAGTGCGTGATTATGAGTGTGATCTCCAAGGTATCGTTAATAATGCGGTTTATCAAAATTATTTGGAGCACGCCAGGCATCAGTTTTTAATCGAAAAAGGCTTAGACTTTGTTGCGTTAAGTGCGCAGGGAATCAATTTAGTGGTGATTCGGGTCGAAATTGATTACAAATCGCCACTTCGTGCGGGTGATTTGTTTTGGCTTGGTTCGCGCTTGAAAAAGATATCCAGACTTAAGTTTGTTTTTGAACAATCGATTTATAGGTCAGAAAAGAATGTTTCGATTATTAACGCGAAAGTAACCGGGACTTCGATGAATAATGCCGGGCGACCTGTACGATTTAAAGGGTTTGATTTAATCGAGTAAATGGTTCTCGCCGTAATTGAGATCTGTATCCATCCGGCAGAAGGGTACGGATTATCGGCGAAAGTAACAGTATGAAATATTAATTCCTAAAAAGTACTAGTCACCCATTATTATCACTGGTACATTTCTAAATTCTAACTGCAAACGATAATTAAATAATTTCGAATAAGAGACGGTTCTCGTGCGCATGTCTTACTTTATGTTCGGTCATTGCCGGGTTGATGTTTGACACGTGTTGTCATGGGCCAGCCGTATTATGTGGTCTGCGCGTTTAAACTGAAAATGTTTCATTGGCTATGAATTAAGGCCAAATATTTTTATTCGAAATATTTTTTTTGGATACCAGTGTGATTGCTTTGTGTCATCTTCGGTAAGTCGAACTCCTTCGAGTTACCCTAGAATTATATGCCGGCAAGGCTCACTGGTGCTGTTCACTAACACTGTGGGTTGGTGTTGGGCTTTAGTGTTGCTCATTCTTGGTTTGCCAAAGAAATATCTGCAAAGGGAACAAGGGGTAGTGTATGGCTGAAGTAAATACAAAGGGAATTCTAGCGGGGAAGGTGGCGGTAGTCACTGGCGCCAGTCGTGGTATCGGTGAGGCGGTGGCGATTCGTTTGGCGATGGAAGGTGCCAAGGTGACAATTGCCGCACGCACAATAGATCCAGAGGACCATTTTTTACCGGGTACTATTATTGATGTTGCCAACCGCATTGAAGAGGCGGGCGGCAGGGCCATCGCGATTAAAACGGATTTAAGTCGTGAGGAGGATCGCGAAAACCTAATTCGTGGTACCGAGGAAGCCTTTGGGCCGGTGGATATTTTGGTTAATAATGCCGCCGTGACCTACTTTATGCCGGTGGTGGATTTTACTAAAAGACGCTATGACACCATGTTTGAAGTGCAGGTCTATGCGCCGTTTCATCTATCTCAGTTAGTACTGCCAGGCATGATAGAAAAACAATCCGGTTGGATCGTGAATATCTCTTCGCATGCAGCCATTCATCCTAATCCTACGATGAGTGTGCTGGGTAAAGGCGGGACTGTGTATGGTACATGCAAGGCCGCATTGGAACGTTTTACCACTGGCTTGGCCTCAGAAGTGTATAACGACAATATCGCCGTGAATGTTATTTCTCCAGGTTTGGTGGCAACGCCGGGAGTGGTGCATCATAAATTGATCAACAAGCAAAATGAAGCYTTTGCTACACCGGTCGAACACATGGCTCAAGCGTGTTTGAAATTGTGTAGCGTGGATGCGCAGGARATGACRGGGCAGATTCAATATTGTGATCAAGTGATGAAAAAATATCAATTGGAGGCCTCTGACTTAATCTGATGAGTGCTTATAGTCGCGTGATCGTTGGCGTTTTTATTGGGCTGGTTTTGTGTGTGGTTCGCTGAGTGGTTTTCATTGTTGTTATCTGTGTAGTGCTGCCTATGTTGGGTGGTTAATATAAGGATGATTTAATGACCAGTTTAAGCAGTAAGGTATTCCGCTTTGCTATTAAGCACATTGCATCTCGAAATTTTTCGTTGAAAGTAAGCCCGCAAGTTCAGCGCGCGCGTTTAGAAAAAGCCTCTTTGCCTTTTTGGACTTCGTTTAAGTTTACGCGCCAGACTGTTGACGTGGGGGGCATTGCTTCGGAGTGGATTGACGCAGAAAATGCGGATGAAAATAGGGTGCTGCTTTATTTACATGGCGGTGCGTATACGTTTGGTTCGTCTAAAACCTACGCTGATTTGGCGTCAAGACTCTCTCACTCTTGCGCAATGAAGGTGCTTGTTATTAATTACCGGCTTGCACCTGAATATCCTTTTCCTGCTGCATTAGACGACGCCACGTATGCGTATCGTTGGCTGTTAGATCAAGGCTATCGCGCTGAAAACTTAGTGATTTGCGGAGACTCTGCGGGCGGTGGATTAACGTTATCTACGTTGATTAATCTTCGAGAGTTAGGTGTGGCGTTGCCTGCTGCGGGGGTTTGTTTATCGCCCTGGACCGATCTTAGTTGCGACGGGGATTCGATGCGCACTCATGAGGAAATTGATCCGTTTTTGTCCGCTGAGTGGCTGCGGGAAATGGCTACTTTGTACGTTCAGTTAGAAGATCCTAAGAACCCGCTGATTTCTCCGTTGCATGGTGATTTAAAAGGTTTGCCTCCTTTACTAGTACAAGTAGGTTCGGACGAAGTGTTGTTGGATGATTCGTTAAGGTTAGAGCAGCGGGCGTTAAGTGATGAGGTTGATTTAACCCTGCGCGTGTATCAAGACATGTGGCACGTTTGGCAGATATTCGCAGCGATAATGCCGGAGGCCAAAGAGGCGTTATTAGAGATAGCCGAGTTCGTGAATGCAAAGTTAAATGACGCTGAGCCTGTGAAGCAGCAAGACTCGGTAGAGTTAGTGGATTAAGTGTTAGCAAGGCCGTTGGGGGGGATGAGCTGCTGGAGAAGTGACGCGCTGGAACGGTAACGGCTAGACTGCTTGAGCGAAAATTTAACACCATGTAATTATATATAATTCCAATAAAAATTAGATTATTCGAGGAGAGTACGATGTCTGAATTACGTTATGACGATCAAGTGGCTATTGTGACTGGGGCTGGAAATGGTTTGGGGCGCAGTCATGCTATGTTTTTAGCGTCTCGCGGCGCCAAAGTCGTGGTCAATGATTTAGGTGGCAGTGTTGATGGCCAAGGCAGTTCTGAATCGGCAGCTCAAAAAGTGGTGGATGAAATTGTCGCAGCAGGTGGCGTCGCTGTTGCCAATTTTAACAATGTGGCCAGCTATAATGATGCCCAGTCTGTTATTGATACTGCCATCGATAATTATGGCCGAGTAGACATATTGGTTAATAATGCGGGCATCCTGCGGGATAAGTCGTTTAAAAATATGAGCCAAGAGAATTATCAGTCAGTGATTGATGTCCATTTGCTGGGGACCGTGTGGATGTGTAAGGCGGCCTGGCCGGTTATGTATGAGGTGCAAAATTACGGTCGGATTATTAATACGACTTCAGCGGCAAGCTTTGGGAATTATGGGCAAACAAATTACAGTGCTGCCAAAGCGGGCATTTCTGGGTTTTCCAAGGCCTTGGCTCAAGAGGGGCTTAAGCACAATATACGCACAAATATACTGGCGCCTATGGCGCGCACCCGAATGACCGAAGATTTGATGGGCGCGATGGCGAAAGATTTACATCCTGAATTGGTGACGCCGGTGGTGGGTTATTGTGCGCATGCTGACTGCAGCGTTAACGGCGAGATTTTTTCTGCCGGAGGCGGGCGCATCGGTCGAATTTTCTGGGGTGTAACGCCAGGGATAAAGAAAGCCGATATCAGTGCTGAAGATATGCGTGATAACTTAGAGCAGATTATGGACCCTAAGAATTATGTGATTGCTAGCTCGCCGACGGATGAGATGGCAATTATGGGGTTAACGAAGGAATTATAATTTAGAGTTGTAGCGAAGAAGCTTTAAATAAAGCAAAAAAACACCCGTGAGCGTATTAAGCTACGGGTGTTTTTTTATGGGCATTCATTTGTTGTTGTGAATGAAGGTTTGTAATTGAATGCTGCTATTGAACGGCTAGTTTGAATTCCTGTACTTGCAGCACAGGAGGGTTCAGCGCTAATTTGGCAAATTCGTGAGGCCCTGCTTTACCGACGGTATCAGGAAAACGAAGGTCGATATTAAGGCTGATGTCTAGCGAATCGGTGGGAAGTTCGCTGACTCTGAAGCCTGCTCTAGGCCATGCGCCTGGAAAGTTTTCGTTTTCGACTTCGTCGTCAAAATCATCGAGGTAGGCAAGGCTTAATTTAGCTGGCCAGGATTTTGGAATCTGTGCGGTGGCAAAAAGATCCCAGCTGTGGCCGCTTTCCATCCATAACCAAGGTTGGTCATTGGACATGTCAGCATTTTTTTCAAAGTCGCTCATGACGCCATCGACTACGCCGAATTGGCCTTCGGGCGTTCCTGACGCTGCAATTCTAGCGCCTTCGTAGCCATTGAAGTCTAATAGGAAGTCGATTTTCGGATCGACTAAGGTTTTGGCCAAAATGTCCCCACCAGGGATTTCGATTTTTAAAGGGATCGCCAGGCTTTGGTCATAGACATTCAGCTGACCCCAAATACGCATTAACGGAATATTGCCGTATTTAACCCATATTTTTAACAACACTGCCGCTCTAATAGGACCATCGATTACCGCCACGGGGGTGGCTTCAAAATTATTAAAGTTATCAAGACTGATTGTGGTCCAGCGAGAAAAAATGCCAGTATTAATTTCGAAAAAGATGGCGTCTAAAAGGCGGTGATCTTGCCAGTCGCCGACATTGGCTTTGAAGTCTTGGAAATCCAAAACGTTATTAGGGTCGACTTTAAAGTTGTAGAAAGTAGTGTCTGCTTTGCCTTGCTCTAGATCGAAACTTACATAGTCGACGGTCGAGAGTTGCTTTGCTTTGTTGATCACATAAGCATAACGCTGCTGATTTTTATTGTCGGTGAATACTAATTCTTGCACCACTTCGCCGCCGGTGGCGTTGGGGATTGTATCGATGTATTGTTTTGAACCGGTATCTCGATACATGAAAATGAGTTCGTCGGTTGAGTCAAACACGCCTTGGGTTCCGGTGAGGGGGTTGGACGATTGCCCTTCAACATAGATCCAGCCGGAGGTATCTAGGTCATCAATTTGTGAAGGTACGCTAATCAGTTTGCCGCCACGGACGGTGGCTAAAGAGATATCACTGGAATTTCTACCTACTAATTTGGGAAACTGATCACCCTTGATGACTACAGGGTGTAAGTAATGAAAGTGATCGAGGCCTAAGGATTCAATGGCTTCACTTAGTTGGTCTTTGTTGAGCGCTTTGAGTAGTTCGGGTTGCTCGCGTAGTAATGATGGTTTAGCTTGGTATTGGGTAAGAAATTTTTGAAAGTCTGGTGGGGAAATACTATCGTACTCGGCGTGCGCAAAAGAGTTAAAAAAGCTTAAGAGCGCGGCAATAAGCACCGCTGGTTTTTGGATGTTGTGGAATAGATTCATTGTGTCCCTGACTATTTTAATTGTGGTTTTATTTTTTGGTTGGGCGTTTTTTAGTGATATTTTTATCGTTTTTAGAGCGTATTGATTAGTATTGTTATGCTTGTTTTTTATTTGTTGTGCCGTGTTTTTTGAGCACCTTTATTACGGGTTATTTTTGAGCTCGTTGTGCTTGGCTGCTGTCGCGGGAAAACATTGCTTCATTGCATTGCTTTTAGTGTGGCCATATATGACCCGCCATTCACCATAATAAAAACCACCTTATTTCGCAATACCTCTAGGCGATAATGTTGCTTAAATGATAAGTGTGATGCTTTATTATGCAGGTCGTGGGCTCTAATCCCATGGTGAAAGGTGCGGTGGTGTCTGATGAGATGGTGTTTGGTGTGGTGCGGTCGCCGGGGGGGGGTTATTCGTGTTATGCCGCTAGGCCCTGGTGCGGTGATTGCGGGGGCGGCTATTGAGGGTTCTGGTTAGTATTTAGAGCTGAGTCATTATCATTCAGGAGCCCCGAGTTAACGGATTCGATAAGTCGATACAGCTCGTCTCTATTGAGTGGTTTTGTTAAGTAATGGTCCATGCCTGCGTCAAAGCCTTTGTCCTTAGATTCTTGGTTAGCGTGAGCGCTCAGCCCACAGATATAGGGGGCTTTATTAAGAATTAAGCCTTTAATGATACGGGTGGCTGTAAATCCATCCATAATAGGCATTTCGCAATCCATTAAAATTAAGCTGTATTGTTTTTCGCCATTACCTATAAGCTCTACGGCTTCTTTCCCATTGTTTGCTATATCGGGAATGATGCCAATCTTTTTAAGGGCGGCCTTAACGACGATTTGATTGACCGGATTATCTTCGGCAACCAGTGTTTTAAATTCTGGGTAGAGGGTATTGGGGGTTTTTTTAGGGGGCGGGTGAGCCTCTGGTTTAGGTTTGCTGCTGAGGCATTCCAACAATTTGTTTTGTATTGAGAGAGGGCCTGCTGGCAATTCCAATATTGCAGTAAAACCTCGTTCAAGGGCCAGGCCTGAATGGCGCGGATTATGACGTGGGCACATATAAACCCAGTGTTGAACCGAGGGGTGGGCTAAGGCTAGA
>NVVB01000139.1 GCA_002402085.1 Gammaproteobacteria bacterium | reverse complement strand
GGGGCGTGACGAACACGGTCGATTAATGGTGTCTGCATACAGGGATAGGTTAAGCGAAGTCCGCCGAATTTTAATTGATCCTAATAAAGCTAAGAGGAGTGCGCAGCATAATAAAACTAAGCAGGAAGGTTTAGCTGATGATACTTAAAACGCTAATAACATTTCTTTTGTTTAGTAGCGCATTTCTAATAGCGATGCTAATTATAAGATACGTGAATAGACCTAATCCACCACCAGCAGTTCTATTAAGTTTTATTGAACGTTTGTTTATTGCCTCGGCGATCACATCTTGTTTTATAGGTTTTATATATTGCTTTGCTGATGGGGGTGGATGATGAAAATAGAAAGTCTAGAAGATGTGTTTGTAAAAGTTCTTGAGTTAGCGCATGTGCGGGGCTTAAGAGATTTAGAAAAAGTACCGGGGTGCTTTGAACTTCAAGTCAATAGTGAATGGGCTATAGTTTTTAACCCTCATAAAATTCCAATTATGTTACCTAATGGCGTGGATCTCCCTGCTTGGCACATGGTGATCGAAAAACAAGGGGACTTTCTAGGTATTGTTAACCCTGTGGAGATTGACATACATCCAGCATCAGCAAGGGAAGAGTTTCTAACTGTTCTAAACGAGCAAATCAACCTTTCGGAACTTCCAAATATTGGGTCCGAATTTAAATCAAAATATAAAACAGAGAGTGAAGAAAATGACTATAGCAAAATGCACTGAAGCAGGAAAAAACACACCAATTTTTGATTTAGCAGTATGTAGTGGAATTAAAAAAGATATACCTCCTTACATATCCTTTTCATTGCCTGACGGAAGTTGGCCGGAAGGCTATGACGGCGAGGGTGTATTGACGGTTGATCTTAAGGACGTATTACAAGAGTTTTTAGAAATACACTTAGAGTGGGACGGAGGAGAAAATACACCAAACGTTACAGCACTACTAAGAGAGTATGCAGACAAGCTAGATGCATCAATGTATGAATGTGCTCTAGCGTCATGAGTGAAATACTCATTTATTGTTTCAAGCTTGTTGTTTGTTTTGGCTTAGGTTATGCGGGTCATAGGCTGTATTTATTATTCAGAAAACGAAAGGAGACGGGTAAATGGCTTATACAGTACTGGAAGATGAATACATTAATAAGTTATTTGAAGGTACAGGGTTTAGTGATTCGATTCTTGCTAGCACTAAAAGGCAGAGAGAGCAGATAGTGAAAACCCTATCAAATCAGGTTAACGGGTATTGGTCTGGACATACTGCTTATCATCTCGTTGTGAACGGAGGCTTTTTACATGATGACAAAAGCGGTGCAGACAAAAGGTTAACAGCGCTAGGGGTTGCGTTCATGGAAGAGTTCAAATTAAAAGGATCGGGAAGTGGATAAGGAAGTGGATAAGGAAGTGGATAAGGAAGAGATTAAGACGCTTTGTTGTCGAATAGGAGAAAGTTAGATGTCTAAAAAAGCCCATGAATTGGCCATGAAGAAGTTCGAAGAAGGTGTGCAAACTTGCTCCAGCGAATCGGAAATAAGCGAGTTTTGCCAAATGATCACAACTTTGGCCACTAAAACGATTCACGGAATTGAAGGGAAAAAGTTTAAAAAAGACTTCCTGAGAGGCGCGATAAATGACAACGAAATGATAAAGCCTCACAGGGCTGTAGAACACTAAGACGCTTTGCTGTCGAAACATCACTACTTAATAAGGGGATAAAAATGTCAGGATGTACAGAAGATAGATTTTTAAGAGACACCAGCAATCATTCCATGGAAATCATTCAAGATGATGGTGTCCACCGACACATGAGCTTTACAGATAATGGATCGAGCGTCTACCGTTTTGACCTGATCACCTGGCCTGGTCATCTTTGTATTAGTGGCGATTGTGGTACTTATGTGTTTTCTCGTTTGCACGATATGCTTGAGTTTTTCAGAATGGACAAGAGCGACTTCAATCATTCCAAAGATAGAAAGCTAAATATAAACGCCGGATATTGGGGCGAAAAGCTTCAGGCCACGGGAACTCAAGAAGGCTACAAAAGGTACTCAGAAGAGATTCTAAAATCTACGCTGCTTGAAATCACAGAAGACCGCTGGGAATTTGAAACGGACGAAGAAAAAGAAGATGTCATGCAGCAGCTAAATGATTATGTTTTGGATTGTTTTGAGGGTGACGAAAGTCACGATTATAGCATTGCTAATGAATTCAAATCAGATTACGGCCATGCGTTTATCGATTTATTTGATCACTCATTCAAAGAGTACACTTTCCATTATATCTGGTGTCTCTATGCGATTGTTTACGGCATCGGTATTTATGACCAATCAAAGCAAAGCAAACCAAGGCAGCGTAACGCGCTGATTTGTCGTAAAGGAGACTAGAAATGAATCTTAATGAATGGCATGAAAAAATAACGCGAGCTAGACACAAATTGATAGCTCTAAGACCTGATTTATCATCAGAAACCATCGGAGAAGAAGCGGGAAAAATTGCAAAAGTTTCGTTTAATTTAACCTTGTCAGCTGTATTAGATAATCTAGCAAAACTCGCAATACAGGGCGAGCCTATGCCATGGGAAGATAACGAATAACACGTAATATTCTGTCGTAAAGACAATTTAATTAAAGACACATAGGGGAAAGGTATGGACGTAGAATTTATTGAGAAGTATCAAAAGCTATCTGAAATGAAGGAAGGTGATACTGCTACATCGAAAAATAGGGCTAGTTTTTTCGTTTGTGGATATCACTACGACACGATAAAGAATGAAAATGTAAAAGTCATTCTTGACTTAAATTTTCTGCATGATCAGTATTCTGAAAAAAGAGATATGAGTCAGCTTGTTAAAATATTGCAATCTGGTGATAAGTTTGTATGCAAAAGTTATTAAATTAAACACACAAGAGACATAAGGGGTGGTCTAGATGGGAAGTAAAATTAATATAGATTATGACAAGTTTCCGCTACAAAGCAGCGAAGTCGGTCAAGAGGTGAATGTATGTTTTCATCGTGACATTGAGCATTGCATTGATGGTGTGATTGTTCGTGCAGATAGAGAGAAACCGTTCGTTACTATAATACGCTTAAGTGACGGTAGGCATGTGTTGGATACGGAATGCCAATATCAAGATAAGTAAGGGGTGAGGTATGATTGTTTTTGTTGTTATCTGTAATTTACTTATTATCGTTAGCAGGGTGTTTCTAGATAGGTCGGTTAGGGAATATTCTAATTACAGTTTTAATTACTATTCAGTTAATGCACCGGTCAAGGTTAGAAGGCTTTTTCTTATTTGGGCCTGTAGTTGTGTGGCTTCAATCGTATTAACAGTAATGTATTTTATAGATAGGGGATTAATTTAATGGATATTTTCGGAATAGGATCAGCTATTAAGGGTTGTGCTCAGATATATTTCAGGGGTGCAATTCAAACTGGCAGAACAACAAATATGCTGGAGCACTTAAAGTCTGGTGATCTGGTTATTTTTTTAGATGTTTATAGTGCCTACGATTTCAAGCTGAAGGCCGCAGGCAAGGGTATTATCATTGATGTACTGAAGTGTGATGTACATGATGTAGATAAGATATGGAATTACGGAAAATTGAAGGGTCGGGTTGTATTTGATCATTGCTGGCTTGAGAGGTATTACATTTATAAGATTGAATCGTCAACGAGGGCCTTAGATAAAGTAGCTCATTATATGGGAAGGAGCATGAACGAAACGGTCGAGCAAAAGATAAGCCGTAGCAATTGGTTGGAGCCAAAAAATGCCGGGCCGGCACTAAACAATAAACAATAAACAAGGGAGTAGGTAAGTATGGGGGTGGATAAAAAAAGCATAAGCAATTAATCCTGGGCCTAACCAAAAAATCCGGGCCGCCGACAAAAAACAAAACACTAAGGGGATAACATGTCAGTAGACGCTAGTAAGGCTGCATTCAGGGAAACGGAGTTAGATCTAGAGCGCTGGGGGCGATGGTCTAGAGCGAGTGGCATTAATCTCGGGTATGGTAATTGTGTTTTTTCAGATGCTTCGGAAGATCCGGATAATAAAGCTTTGGCCTTAATGTCTGATGAACAAGCCGAAGATGTGGAGGCCGGAATGGTTGGTCTAAGAGAAGTACTACCGTTAGCGTACAAAGTAGCGTTACTTCGTTATGTGCGTAGACGTACACTGCTAGAAATATCAAGAAAACTTGACGTAAGTCATGACAGAGTTAAACGAGAAAAGGATTACGCAGTAACATTTATTATGGGTAAGCTGTATGTGTATACAGTGCTGTAAAAATATATAGTAAATAGTGTTGCGCGGGCGCCCTGGATATGAGAGATTGTGCCTATCCTGGGGTTAACCCACAAAGATTAATAGCAGCAGAGTAAAGCGAGAAAGATTATGTGTTTAATTTAGTTAACCCGTAAAAATAATTTAGAGATAATTGGCTGCCTAGGGTGGCCTTTTTTTTGTCCTGAATAAGTCGACCCCCCTAGGGGCTGGTAAGAATGTTTTGCCAGCCCCACCTTTATTTCTGGATAAATTAAAATGAATGATTCACTACAGCAGTTGACAGCTTTTCTAGTGTCGATATGGGCATGCTATTTCGGTGAATTCTGCGAACCTGTAACGCTGCGAAATATTGTTGATCTTGTTTCAGCATCCATGGGGGCGGTGGGTGCTACGTTAGTCGCAGTGCTACAGGTGATTAAGATATTGCAGGCTTTTTCGGATTGGCGTGATAAGCGTAAATAAATACTACAGAAATATATACATATGACAGGCCGCAATGATGCGGTCTTTTTTTTGAGATTTTTATGACAATAGCAACGCAAACATACATCGTTAACCCTGCGCCCGATGGTGTCCGTAGGTTTATCGATCCGCAGGGGCTGTTCGGTGTTGCTCCTACGTTTGCGGCTCCAATTGTCAACACGTCGTATGCAGCTGAACAGTTTGTGGCGAATGGTGCTATCTGGTCTTTTACTCCATCACTAATAAATTCGGTTCCGTTCTTCAATTGGTCTCTTGATTGTCACTTAGATGAAATGAAGATTAATCCGCTGACCGGAGAAGTTACTTTTGATACTTCAACGCTTCCAATCATCGAGGGTGTACAACCGAACCAATCTACTTACTGT
>NVVB01000054.1 GCA_002402085.1 Gammaproteobacteria bacterium | reverse complement strand
ATAAAGTGCTTGGCGTAACGAGTGCTACGCACGTTTTGGGTATGCTTAGGGCCTCAATCTACACGCCCTAGAAGGGATTAAGCATGACATTGTTAAGAGTAAATGCTGTTAACTGTTCGTCAGTTTGAATGATGAGATTAAACACTGATGCCCCTTTCCATATGTTATCTAAGTGATTGTTATTTATGGGTGTTTTTTTTGATTTTGTGGCTTTGGATCAACACTCTGAAAAGGTGGCGCTGAACGGGACAAGAAAGTATGTAAAAAGTAGGTGGGCTGCAACCCAATTGTTCACCCAAACGAATAGGGTCTTCTATACTTTTATCAATGTGCATTTTATTACCTAGAAGCAGGTGTGGTTAAGACTTGGTATGAATGAACGATAAATTTAGTTCAAAAGTATTAGAGACGTGGTTTTCTCCGGCAGTGCTGTTGATGAGTCGGCTAACCTAYGTSAGTAARTTTGCTGTGGCAACGGCATTRTTTGCYGTGCCTCTTATYTTGGTCGTGATTAATGAGACAGTAGAACATTTTCATAARATAGAACTGCTGGAGCGAAAACTAATCGCGGTGGAGCGGTTAGATGATATCCAGAAAGTGAGTCGGCATATTGCTGTGATTAGAAATAATCGAGCACGAACGTTAATACACCCAGAACCGTCAATAGACAGTGATAGCGATAAGCATAAAACAGCAGCGCTTGAAGCGTTGGATGTATTGGAGGGTAGGCCATCAATTGTTCGGAATAACCTCATAAAACTAGCGATTAGCAATCTTGCGATGGCTGTTGTATCTGGGCGTCGTAATGGGGGGACCGAAGGAGATAGTATCTATAGTGTGTTTGCTAGTGCCAATGATTTGGTGGTACAAACTCATCGGTTGGGGGTGCTTATCGTGTCTGAGGCAGGTTTGTTAAACGATGATGATGTGCTGTCACTGAATATAGCGTCATTTTTAATGACTGAGCTTCAACTACCGTTAGAGAGTTTTGGGAAAATTGAGAGTTTTGGTGCATATTTTCTTGAGAAAGGTTATCTGGATTCTCAAAGTGTTTTAGTTTTTTCTTCCATATTCACCCAGCTTGATGCTAGTTATTTGGTCATGAGTCAGAATTTGTCGTCGATATTTGAACGGTTCAAGGCAGCAAATCAGACCAGTGTGATTGATATCTCTTTGTTGGAGGCGATATTTCAGTTACAGGTTTATTCCGAAGATGTGATTATTCTGGATCCTGATCTGGAAATTTCAGATGCTGAGTATAGGGTCGAATGCCAACGTTTGTTGAGAAGTATGTATCATTTTGTCACGCAAATGGCCATGGATTTCCGTCCAGAATTTAAGAAAGATGTGGTTATCGATCTATTTTGTTATCGACGTCGTGGGCATAACGAAGCGGATGAGCCGTTTGGTACTCAACCACTTATGTATGAAGCCATCCGTAATCAACCCACGTCACGGAGTATTTACGCCGATGTTTTGGTTGAGCAAGGTGTAATAACAGAGCAGCGGGGCCAAGAGCTACTCGAAGACTATCGCACTATGTTGGATAACGGCGAGCATGTAGTGAAGAGTTTGGTTTCAGCGCCTGATAAGAATATGTTTGTGGATTGGAGTCCTTATCTAGGCCACGGTTGGATTGATAATTGTGATACTTCGCTGGATTATAAAGAATTGCAACGGCTGTATGGCAAGCTTGACGAACTCCCCGAAGGGTTTGTATTGCAGCGTCAGGTGACCAAAATATTAGACGATCGGCGCAAAATGGCGGCCGGTGCATTACCCGTTAATTGGGGGTTTGCAGAGACCTTGGCTTATGCGTCGTTGTTAAGTGAAGGGTTTCCGATTCGATTAACAGGGCAAGACGTGGGACGAGGTACTTTTTCCCATCGTCATGCCGTACTTCATAATCAAAAAGACGGTACCGCTTACGTCCCGTTAAAAAATGTGGCTGAAGATGACACAAGTTTTGATATTTATGACTCTTTGTTGTCGGAAGAAGCGGTTCTCGGGTTTGAATATGGTTATGCAACCACAGCGCCGAAGACTTTGGTTATTTGGGAAGCCCAATTTGGTGACTTCGCTAATGGCGCTCAAGTGGTCATCGACCAGTTTATCGCTTCGGGTGAAATCAAATGGACCCGCTTGTGTGGCTTAACGTTATTGTTGCCTCACGGCTATGAAGGGCAAGGACCTGAACATTCTTCTGCTCGCCTAGAACGTTATTTACAGCTTTGTGCTGAGCATAATATGCAAGTCTGTGTGCCCACTACGCCCGCGCAAATCTATCATATGTTGCGAAGGCAAGCGGTTCGCCCTCTGAGAAAGCCTTTAGTGGTCATGACGCCCAAAAGTTTGCTACGCCATAAGTTGGCAGTATCGACTATGGAAGAGCTTGCTGACGGGCAGTTTGAAGAAATCTTGACGGAGATTGATGAGCAGGTTGTGCCTGAYAATGTTCGCCAGGCGATTTTCTGTAGTGGTAAAGTCTATTACGAATTATTGGAATACCGCCGCGCCAATGAAATCTATGATGTGGCGATTATTCGTATTGAGCAACTTTATCCGTTTCCTGAGGACGCGTTGCTTGAGGTGTTGAAAGGCTACGATCTTGAGGAAGTAGTGTGGTGTCAGGAAGAGCCAATGAATCAAGGTGCGTGGTTTAATAGCCAGCATCATATTAGGCATGTTGTCGCGCAATATAAGCCTTCACTCTATTTACGTTACGTCGGTAGAGTCAGGTCTGCAGCGCCAGCCGCAGGCTCAATGTCCCTGCATGTGGAGCAGCAACAAGCATTAATTAAAGATGCATTTGGCCACGCGGAAAGTTAACGTTTAGCCTTGTGCGTTGTTGGGAATATGGTATTGCCTCAAATTGAAGTTGGGGCTGATTAAAATTACGCAGTTGGATTTTTTGCGATTTCAAAGGTAAGTCAATGAGCATAGAAATAAACGCCCCCCAATTCCCTGAATCCGTTGCGGATGGAACCATTGCTACTTGGCACAAACAGCCGGGTGAACCGGTAATGCGTGATGAATTGTTGGTTGATATTGAAACCGATAAAGTGGTAATTGAAGTGGTTGCCCCGGCAGACGGACAAATTAAGACGTTATTAAAAAACGAAGGTGACTCGGTATTAAGTGATGAGTTGCTTGCAATATTTGAGGAAGGCTCTGCATCTGTAGGAACTACAGCTGAGAAAGCTTCAGCGTCAAATGCTGAGCCAAGTGCCAGTGAGAGCGGCGCAGGCTCTGCATCGCTTGCGTTAAGTCCGGCTGTCAGAAAGTTGGTGGCGGAACACGGCATTGACGCTGCAAACATTAAAGGCAGTGGTAAGGATGGCCGTATTTTAAAAGAGGATGTGCTTAATTTTATAACGCCTAGCGATCCTGTTGCGGCCGTTGAAGCAGTTAAAAAAGTTGAACAAATTGCAGCTCCAAGTCCCGCATTAACGGCAATACCTCCTGGAGGCGTGCCCTTGCCGAGCGAAGATCGTATTGAACGGCGTGTACCTATGACTCGGCTTCGCGCTCGCGTCGCTGAACGTTTGGTACAAGCTCAACAAACATCGGCTATGTTGACCACCTTTAATGAGGTCAATATGAAGCCGATTATGGAAATGCGTAAGAACTATAAAGAGCAGTTCGAGAAAGTGCATGGTGTCAGGATGGGCTTTATGGCCTTTTTTGTAAGAGCCGTGGTTGAATCGTTAAAGCGTTTCCCTGAAGTGAATGCCTCTATCGATGGCAATGATGTGGTCTATCACAGCTACTATGATATTGGCGTGGCCGTGTCCTCTAGCCGAGGCTTAGTGGTGCCTGTGCTTAGAGACGCAGATAAAAAAGGCTTGGGAGAAGTTGAGGCTCAGATTACTGGTTTAGCGCTGAAGGCGCGTGACGGTAAACTTACCTTAGATGACATGACCGGCGGTACTTTTACGCTTTCTAATGGCGGCGTGTTCGGCTCGTTGTTATCTACTCCAATTTTAAATCCGCCGCAAACCGGCATTCTTGGCATGCATAAAATTCAAGAGCGGGCCATGGTAGTGAACGGTGAAGTGGTCGTGTTGCCGATGATGTATTTAGCCCTTTCTTATGATCATCGTTTGATCGATGGTAAAGAAGCTGTTGGGTTCTTAGTACAAGTTAAACAGTTTATAGAAGACCCAGCCCGTTTGTTATTGGAAATATAGAGCAAACTATTTCAACGTTCGGAAGGCTTAACAGGTAGGGATTTATATGACCAAATCATTTGAAGTAGTGGTGATTGGAGGGGGACCCGGCGGGTATGTTGCCGCGATTCGGGCAGCACAGATGGGGTTTTCGGTGGCTTGTATTGAAAAGCACACCAATAAGAAAGGCGATGCGGCATTGGGGGGGACTTGTTTAAATGTTGGCTGTATTCCTTCTAAAGCATTGCTAGATAGTTCTCATAAGTACATTGAAGCAAAAGAATCTTTTAGTGTGCACGGCATTAATGCTAAAGAATTGTCCATTGATATTGCCGCGATGCAAGCACGTAAAGACGGCATTGTTAATAATTTAACCAAGGGGGTTGCCTCTTTATTTAAAGCCAATGGCGTTAGTTGGTTTAAAGGTACGGGTAAATTGTTAGCGGGTAAGCACGTAGAATTTGTACCCAGTGATGGAACTGATACGGAAACGCTTAACGCCGATAACGTGATTTTGGCGTCCGGAAGTGTACCCGTTGAAATAGCCAGTGCTCCGCTTCACACTGATTTAGTCGTGGATTCAACGGGCGCTCTTGATTTCACCGAGGTGCCGAAACGTTTAGGTATTATCGGTGCAGGCATCATAGGTCTTGAGCTTGGTAGTGTTTGGCGCCGATTAGGGGCCGAAGTGACTATCCTTGAGGCGCAAGAGACGTTTCTGCCTATGGTGGATTTATTTGTCGCCAAAGACGCTCTTAAGCAATATAAAAAACAAGGTCTAGCCGTTAAGTTAGGCGCACGAGTGACCGGCTCGGAAGTGAATGGCAGTGAAGTTACGGTTTCTTATTGTGATGCTGCTGGGGATCAGCAATTAGTTGTGGATAAGCTGATTGTGGCCGTTGGACGTCGTCCTGTCACAGAAAACTTATTGGCTGGGGACAGTGGCGTTAACTTAGATGAGCGTGGCTTAATTTCGGTTAATTCTTATTGCCGGACTGATGTGCCGGGCGTATATGCCATCGGTGATATTGTCAGGGGCCCAGCGCTTGCGCATAAGGCCATGGAAGAAGCMGTAATGGCAGTCGAACGTATCGCAGAACAGCCGGTTCAGTTGAATTACGATGYGATCCCTTCGGTGGTTTATACGCACCCTGAAATTTCTTGGGTTGGGCAAACTGAAGAGCAGGTGAAGGCATCGGGCGAACCATATAAAGTCGGTACTTTCCCCTTTGCTGCATCAGGYAGGGCGATGGCTGCCAATGAAACCGCTGGACTTGTAAAGTTTATTGCTCATGAAGAGACTGATCGCATTTTGGGCGTTCATATTGTAGGGGCGCAGGCATCGGAATTAATCCAGCAAGCAGTGATTGGAATGGAGTTCGGGGCCAGTGTTGAAGATTTTCAATTGATGGTTTTCGCTCACCCTTCTCTTTCGGAAGTGGTGCACGAAGCAGCGTTGGACGTGGACGGGAAAGCGGTTCATATCGCAAAACGTAAACGAAAGAAGAAATAACGGCTAGCCTTAGTGTGATAGGGCTGTCATTGGGTTTCTTTAGGGCTGAGGATTGTTTTTTGCAGCCTTATCTAGCCTCGTTATTAAACATATTTTGACTATTAGTGGTACTAGAGAATGAATTTACATGAGTATCAGGCAAAACAAATATTTGCTGAATATGGACTTCCAGTTTCTCAAGGCTATGCGTGCGAGAATGGAAAAGAAGCAGTCAAAGCAGCTCAAGCCATAGGCGGAGATACTTGGGTCGTTAAGGCGCAAGTACATGCTGGCGGTCGAGGAAAAGCCGGGGGTGTTAAGCTGCTGAGTGACCTTTCTGAGGTTGAAGCTTTTACTGATAAGTTAATTGGCACTAATTTAGTGACGTTTCAAACGGATGAAAAGGGTCAGCCTATTCATAAAGTATTGGTGGAGTCGTGCACCGATATTGAAAAGGAATACTACCTGGGCGCCGTTATAGATAGAGCCACTCGACGTGTCACCTTTATGGCGTCTACCGAAGGTGGCGTAGAGATTGAAAAGGTTGCTGAAGAAACTCCAGAAAAAATCCTGAAAGCATCCATTGATCCAATCGTAGGCGCACAAGCCTACCAAGGTCGAGAGTTGGGCTACGCGCTGGGCTTAAACAATGCTCAGGTGAAGCAGTTCACTAAGATTTTTTTATTGCTAGCTAAATTATTTGAAGAGAAAGATTTAGCTCTATTAGAAATCAACCCACTTGTGGTAACTAAAGACGGCGACCTTCATTGCCTAGATGCCAAAGTAGCTATTGATGGCAACGCATTATTTCGTCACCCTGAATTGGTGGAAATGGATGACCCTAGCCAAGAAGATGAAAGAGAGCGTCTTGCGGCAAACTGGGAACTCAACTACGTAGCGTTGGATGGCAATATTGGCTGTATGGTCAATGGCGCTGGTTTGGCTATGGGCACGATGGACCTGGTTAAATTACACGGTGGCGCACCGGCTAACTTCCTTGATGTTGGAGGAGGCGCAACAAAGGAGCGTGTAACTGAAGCGTTCAAGATAATTTTATCCGATTCTAACGTGAAAGCTGTTCTTGTGAATATCTTTGGTGGAATCGTACGGTGCGACCTGATTGCTGACGGTGTCATTGGTGCGGTCGAAGAAGTTGGGGTCAAAGTCCCTGTTATTGTTCGGTTAGAGGGTAACAATGCCAAGCTAGGCAGTGAGAAACTCGCGAAAAGTGGACTTAATATTATTGCAGCCAGTGGTTTTAATGACGCCGCGATGAAAGCTGTTGCAGCAGTGGAGGGGTAGGCATGAGCGTATTAATTAATAGTGACACTAAAGTAATTTGTCAGGGGTTTACCGGCGCTCAAGGAACGCTTCATTCAGAGCAGTCCATTGCTTACGGGACTCGCATGGTAGGTGGCGTTACTCCAGGGAAAGGCGGTCAGAAGCATTTGGATTTACCCGTATTTAATACGGTAAAAGAAGCAGTGACTGAAACTAGCGCTGACGCGAGCGTTATCTATGTGCCTGCTGCTTTTTGTAAGGACTCAATCATTGAGGCGGTTGACGCTGGGATTTCACTGGTAGTTTGTATTACTGAAGGCATTCCAACGATCGATATGCTTTATGTAAAAGCCTATGTTGAAAACTCAGGCGCGCGCTTAATCGGACCTAATTGCCCAGGTATTATCACTCCAGGCCAATGTAAAATTGGCATTATGCCAGGTTCAATCCATCTGCCTGGTAAAGTAGGGATTGTTTCTCGCTCGGGTACGCTTACGTATGAAGCCGTGAATCAAACTACTGCACTAGGCTTTGGTCAGAGTACTTGTATTGGTATTGGTGGAGATCCTATTCCGGGTACTACGTTTATTGATGCATTGGAAATGTTCCAAGCTGACGATCAAACCGAAGCGATTATAATGGTCGGAGAAATCGGTGGTACTGCTGAAGAGGAAGCGGCTGAATTCATTCAATCGAATGTAACTAAGCCAGTGGTTTCATACATTGCAGGCGTCACTGCGCCTGCTGGCAAGCGTATGGGGCATGCKGGWGCSATCATTGCTGGTGGTAAAGGCACCGCTTCAGAGAAGTTTGCAGCGCTAGAAGCCGCTGGAGCAAGCACGGTTCGTAACCCTGCTGAACTGGGTAAAGCACTTGCTGAAGCGACAGGTTGGAAATAGCGATTCGGTTGCGTTATTGGCCGCGCTATAAATCAGGGCATTGAAGGAGAGTGGCTTAGTTCGTTTTCTTTTGATGCTTTGATTAGACACAAAAAAACCCAGTTAATTACTGGGTTTTTTTTGTTTACAGTTTGGTGGTGGGAGTGCTTAAGCCGCTTCGGCGCCCGCAATTAGCCCTGCTTTTTCAAGCTCTTGACGTTGCTGTTTCGCATGCGCAATGAGTTCAGGAATGCCACTTTTTTCATTGGCTTGCATCGCTAATAGTTTTTCCTCTGGCGTGGCATAATTCTTATCCCACTCAATAAGCTTGGGTACCATTAGTTTATCCCAGCTTTTCTTTCTTCTGGCGATGGCCATGGTTTTGAAGTATCCGAACTCATACTGAGGTCCTTCACGGTAAGGCTCTAAATTCCAAAACTCTCTCTGTGGAGCCAAATGGTGATCTGCGTGACGACCAATGCCGTCTACAAACCAGTTGGTTACTTTGTTAGTGCAACCCCAGGAGTGGTGCACTTCCAATGGTGATTCTGGATCTCGGACGAGGCCGTAATGTTGTCCATATACCCCCACTTTATAACCCCAATGGGCATTTAGTATAGCGACTGCGAAAAATAATAGACCGACAAATCCTGTTAAGGCCGCAACAGTAAGGATTAATAAAAACTCTGCGGCATATCCTAGTAATAAGCTGTTGTGGTGCGACCAGAGCGGTTGATTTAGCTTTTCTAGCCTTATTTTTTCGATTTCCCAGACAATTTCGTAGTCTTGTTTGAACGTGCGAAAAAAGAATGTCGTAACACTTTCGCCTCGAAGTGCGGTACTGGAATCGTGTGGCGTTCCTGCTGTCAGATGGTGCCCGTAAGGGTGCTCAACGGCGTAATAGCTAAATAAAGCGAGGCTGCCCATAGCGCGTGCAAAAAATACTGATAAGGGCTCGTGAGTTCGATGGCAAAGTTCATGGCCGATCGACACTGTGCCGATGGTGGCAGTGACGCTGAATAGCAGTGTTGCTCTGGCATATTCTAACAGTCCGTCATTGGCGTGAACCGCAAGCATGTCAAAGCCTGTAATAGCGTGAGTTGCTGCAGCAATGCTCAGTAAGTCTCCGCCATTATGAGCATGGCCCATGACCCAGAGGAAACCAAGAAAGGTTGCGAAGGTACCCATCGCATAAAGGTACATCATGCCTAGAAATACATTGGGGAATTGCCATTCATAGTTTTCGTTGTCTTCACCTAAAATGGGTTCTAGTAATACCACCATAGCGAGTAAGGCGATAAATCCGTAACCTATAGCGGATGAATTGGTAAAAACCAATTGCGCGCCGAACACGGCGACTGCCATGGGAACACAATAGGGTAGATACATCCAAAGACTTGCTTTCTTCATTACTTGCTCCACTTCTTCTATTTATAGTCTGGTTTTTATAATGTTTTGGCACTGGACGGCTATGGTTTGATCTTGCTGTCTTCTTTTCGGTGCCCGCAACAGATGGTTTTTGGAGGGTGAAAAATAAGAAACGGGTTTGTTTTTATTGATTCTTTGGGTGTTTCTTTTTACTGCCCTTATTTGCTGAGAGGTAATGAATCTTCCAAGCAAATCGACCACTGTGTGATTTCTAAACCAATACTAATATGCTTGGGTATTTAAGGCCAGTGACATACAGACGATATTTGAGCTTATGAGGCCTGAATACTCGAGGTTTCGACGGAGGGCTAGAATTTGTCGTCAAATAACGACTCATGAGAAGGGGGCGAGTGAAAGGGGATGCTATTAGGGCGCTAGGGCGCTAGAGGGATAGGTAAACACCTACCCCTTCATTACGAATGCTTAAATTTGGCGGCTGGGTCTATTGAGTCGAGCCGTTGGCTAAATTGATGTCTCTATCTGAGGTGTTCAGAAAACCGATCACTTCTTCTCCGTAAAGGAATTCGATTCGATAGGTCTCGGGGTTGTAACGCATGGCGACTTGCCCGGTAGATTCCAATTCTATTTTTGATCCCGCATTCATTCGTAGGTTGTTGGCCCCCATGTCTATACCCGCCTCGAAATCCCCTTGTAGCCATATGCCGCGATCGCCATAAGTGTTGGGTCCAAAATCAATGCCTGTGGTGAATTGACTGTCTATATTACTTCCGCTTTGGAAGCTAATACCTGTTTTCCAGCTGCCTTCCATGCCTGGTCTCCAATTGGGATCGTTTGATGGGATGGGAGCGGTTTGGATATTGATTGCACTTTGTGCTTCATAAGCTTTATTTTGAATATTTAAGCCAAATACTGATTGATTAGCCTCATTGAGGTTGAGCATTTCGATATTACTGCCGATCGTGGGACCCATACCGTAAGCAAAGCCATCCACGTGGGTAGAAGCTCCCCACCCTGAATCCCTGTTGTGAAGCCGAAATAAACCACTTACGCCATCGCCGGTACCGTGGTCTGTATCTAAATTAACAAATAGTGGCCAAGGGAATGACTCTCCACCGTTTACTTCGTTATTGAATTGCAAGCTCATAACTGAATGAGTGGAGTCGGAGCCGACTATATTGGCTTGATCGTTGAAACGATTGAATTGAATCGGGGCGTCGATTCGCAACCATTGAGTGAAAAACTCAGTAGTGGAGTCGTAGTTAGAAAAAATGGATTTGATCGCCGGTGCTGGAATATGCTGCCAGTCTGGAAAGCTACTCATAGCAAATGCAGTCGTAGTTAACATTAGCAGTGCACTAGCGAAAATGGCTGGGCGTTTTCCCAGTTTCGGTGTGTTTCTATGCTGATGCTTACGAATGTATGTTTTTAGCTCTTTGCCTGTGATGCGAACGCCAAAGGGAAAGTGTGTAGCGCGCAATTTTTTGTTATCCAGTTGATCTTGTAACTGTGCGTCATTTAGGTGAAGAAGCTGGCATGTTTGTTCGAATGTATATAATGCTTGAAAATTCATAGGTATGACTTAACTGGTGATGTTTAGCGAATTGGAAAAGGAACGTTTAAATTGCTTAGGTAGTTATTAAATAGGTCCCGGTTATGCGCTGAAATTATATTTACTGGCCTGATTTACCTCAAGACAGGAATTGGTTGCTTTTCGTAAAGCGATGTACAAGTTTTCAGTGGTCGTCAAATAACTGTCGAAGGTGTTTTTTAAGTGGCTGAGTAACCTGCGAATAGTGTTTTGGCGATAGCCTTTTAGAGGCGAGATGATAGGAAGGAGGTGTTTTGAGCGGGGTTTGGCTTGATGTTAACGTCTGAAGATCACGTATAGATGTCGATGTCTGTGAATAATTGGCTCTCATTAAGCGTAAAAGGTTTGTTTCTATAGGTTTTTATGTGATTAAAATGACCGGATTCTATAGGGAAGTTAGAGTGCGTAAATATGAATGGATTGGTGAAAGTGGGGAGCGTCTCAGTCGTGTTGTTTTTGCTGAGCCTGGGTCAAAATGCGACTGCGGATGTTTATAAATGGAGTGATAGACAGAATAATGTCGTTTATTCTGACCGGCCACCGCGGCAAGTGCGCTCGGTCGAATTACCTTCAGGAGTGGGTAACGCCTTGGGCTCAGTGCCAAAAGCACTCCCTGACCGGCAGTCTGATCGTGTTACGAAGGTAAAATCACCGGATGCACCGGTGAACTACCTCGATTGGAAATCCACCCCGAATGTTAAGTTTTATGAGGGCGCGCGAGTCAAGTCGAGGCCTAGATCTAAGCAGGCCACTCAGCGCGTTGCTAAGAAACGAAGCCCTTGTGCGCGTTATAGGAAGCAATTAGCGCTGATTCAGAATCAATTAAGGGCCGGTTATTCCGAGCCTAAAGGCAATAAATTACGCGCTAGGCGGCGAGCACTYGGGAATCGTTTGTCGTATGAGTGCCGCTGATTAATTGAGCCTGTGATGCATTGCTATAGAGCGCTCACGGTGCTGTGCTGGTTAGTCAAAGCTCCTGTAAATCAAAGATATAATGTTGATTGCGTCATTAATACCGCTGGCCCGCCAATACGTAACACTATGGTTTGATTTTCTTTATTGTCCATCTCAACCTGCAGTAAGCTCAAGCGCGTGTCGGGGGTTCCGCGCTCGACAGCAAAGGTGTATGTCCCTTGTCGCAGGCTGTGAAAAGAGGCGAGGTAACTGGAAAACGCCGTTAATGCTGAACCTACCGGTGGGTCTTCGTCACCGATGGTGGGCCCCAAAAGGCGAAGGTGAAAGTTTGCTTTGCTTGTGTAAGTGCTTTTGCTGAATAATAAAAGGTGCCCTGCATTGGTGGATGGTGCTGATGAACGTGCCCAGGCTTTCGCATCGAAGTGGGCGTTTTGCAGAGACTCTAAATTATCACAGGGAATCACTAAGTAACTGCTTTCTGTAGTGATTAATTTACTGTGAAAGTTAGCGCTAGAAATTTCAGAAGAATTGCTTAGCGAGAGTATTTCCGATAACTCCTGATTTCCAGGCACAAAGCTGTCTACACTGGCTTTGCAGGTCATGGAGTATTGGATAAATGGGGAGCCTTCGAGGGTGTTACTTACATAGGCTTTGATTGGGCCTATGTTTTGTTCAAAAGTAATTGCAGTTTCGTCTTTAGATGAGATCTGGCCTGTTTTTGTAAGGATGTAGGCGGCAGCAATAATAGGGTGGCCGGCGAAGTCTAGTTCCTGGTAGGGCGTAAAGACTCTCATTCGTTTACTTAGCCCAATGGATGACGGGGCCTCACATTGGCTCAAAAAGACCGTTTCAGAGAGGTTTATCTCGCTTGCAATTCGCTGCATCGTGTTGGAGTCGAGCTTGTCTGCTTCCGGGAAAACGGCAATTTGCGCGCCGCCAAAGGCTTTGTCAGTGAAAACATCTGCGGTGTAGTATCGATATTCCATATCTACTTTCTTCCTGGTTGGGCTTCGGAGACTGGACTGATAATTCAACGTGATTTTGAATGTTTTACCACTTGATATTGTAAGCGCTGGTATTTAAATGGACAGTATAGGAATGCTGGTTTTGAAGGTAAAAGGTTCAGCCGTTGTTATTCTAGTTCTTTTTTGTCTTCACTGTCTTGATGATCTTATTGTGAGTGGCACTCATGTTGGGGAGATATGGAATGAGCAGGCTCGTTAGAGATAGATCTTACCGGTGTAAGTAGATCTCTTTGTTATGTTCTCTCTGCGCTCGGAAGGTGATTGAGAGTGACGTAAGTAAAGCGGTCGCGTACTTACGTCACTCATTGGCCTATTTATTAGGGGCTAATGTGTTATTTGGTTTATTTAGTCCCAGCTTAAAGCGCCGCCGGTTTGATATTCGATTACGCGTGTTTCGAAAAAGTTCTTCTCCTTTCGTAAGTCCATCATTTCTGACATCCAAGGGAAAGGATTTTGCGCGCCAGGGAACTCTTCTTCTAGACCTAATTGAACCAGTCGTCGATTAGCGATGAATTGAAGGTACTCTTCCATCATTGCCGCGTTCATGCCAAGCACGCCTCGAGGCATGGTGTCCCGGGCGTATTCTGTTTCGAGTTGAGTGGCCTCAAGAATCATTAACGTGGCTTCCTCTTTGAAGGCGTCAGTCCAAAGGTGAGGGTTCTCTAGCTTGATTTGGTTAATAACATCGATGCCAAAATTTAGATGCATGGACTCATCGCGCAAAATGTACTGAAACTGTTCCGATGTGCCGGTCATTTTGTTGCGACGGCCCATGGAAAGGATTTGTGTAAACCCACAATAGAAGAAGATTCCCTCTAAGCAACAATAGAATGCGATTAAGTTTCTTAGTAATTGCTGGTCGGTTTCCTGTGTGCCCGTTTGAAAGTTGGGGTCACTTAGGGTTTGTGTGTACTTCAATCCCCATGCGGCCTTACGTGCCACACTTGGGACCTCATGGTACATGTTAAATATTGCGCCTTCGTCCATGCTTAAGGATTCAATGCAATACTGGTACGCATGGGTGTGAATTGCTTCTTCGAAAGCTTGTCTCAGAAGGTATTGCCTACATTCTGGGTTGGTGATGTGCCGATAGATGGAGAGCACCAAATTGTTGGCTACTAGCGAATCAGCAGTGGCAAAGAATCCGAGGTTTCTTTGAATGATGAGTCGTTCATCTTCGCTAAGGCCGTCTGCTGATTTCCATAATGCGATGTCAGCAGTCATATTGATTTCTTGAGGCATCCAATGGTTGGCGCAGCCGTCGAGGTATTTTTGCCAAGCCCAATCGTATTTGAAGGGGACCAATTGGTTGAGGTCGGCTCGACAGTTAATCATGGCTTTATCGTCAACTCGGACGCGCGTGCTGGCGCCTTCGAGTTCCGCAATGCCCTCTGCTGCGTCAAGTTGTTTCAGGGCAGCATTGACTTGGTCTGAGTGGTTGCCTGTCTGGTTGGGTTCCGCGTCCGAGGCATCAGTGCTTACGGATTCAGGTGTTTTGGCATCTGAAATAAAGCCGGCAGACATTTTAGTCGCCGACGTGTCACCTTCAATCACCGTATCGTAGACCGGAGTGGACTCTGCTACTGCGGGGGTATCTCTACGGGCTTGCTCCGCAGGGTTTGCATTTGACGCCGCTGTTTCTGCTGCCGCGACTTGACTCGGGTTTTCTTGGACAGGGGGCCTCGAGGGCGTTTTCTCATCGACATGGTAATCATCCCAATCTAACATTTAATTTTCTCCGCGTTCTAATTCAGTAAGTCTGCTAGGGGTTATTGGCAGGCTTCGCAATCTGGCTCGTCAATAGAGCAGGCTTTAGGCACTTCTGCTGCTTGACTAAAATCAGCATTATTGGGTCCACTTTGAACCGCGTTTAATTCGCCTTGTGCAACAGTGGATTTTTCGCTTGTGGTGGCCCCTAGCGAGCGAAGGTAGTAAGTGGTTTTTAGGCCCCGGTACCACGCCATACGGTAGGTGATGTCGAGCTTCTTACCTGACGCTTCGTTAATGTATAAGTTGAGAGATTGCGCTTGGTCGATCCATTTTTGACGCCGACTGGCTGCGTCCACTAACCAGCGCGGCTCAATCTCAAAAGCATTGCAATAAATTTTCTTTAGGTGCTCGGGGACTCGATCTATTTTTTGTACGCTTCCTTCGTAATATTTTAAGTCGTTTATCATCACGTTATCCCACAAATCAATTGCTTTGAGGTCACGGACTAAGTGAGGGTTGATAACGGTGAACTCGCCAGACAAGTTGGATTTCACGTACAGGTTTTGGTAGGTGGGCTCAATGGATTGAGTAACCCCGGTAATATTGGAAATAGTGGCTGTGGGAGCAATGGCCATAACGTTTGAATTACGCATGCCGTATTGTTTAATTTGCTCTCGAAGAGGGCCCCAAGGCAGCTGCTCGGAGGTGTCTACTTCAATAAATGCCTCGCCCCGAATTTTCACTAAGTTTTTTAGTGAGTCAATGGGTAGGATATCTTGGCTCCACAGTGAACCCTCATAGGTTGGGTAGGCGCCACGCTCTTTCGCCAATGCACACGACATCTTAAGGGCTAAATAGCTAATCATTTCCATTGAATTGTCGGCGAAATCGACTGCTTCTTTGGATCCATACGGGATTTTTTGAAGGTACAAGGCGTCCTGGAAGCCCATCAGTCCTAAGCCGATAGGACGATGACGCAGATTGGACGTGCGTGCTTGCGGGACCGCGTAAAAATTCAAGTCGATGACATTGTCTAGAAGACGTATGGCTGACTGAATGGTTTGCTCAAGTTTGTTTTGGTCTAGGCCTTCTTCGCTGACATGGTTCGCTAGATTGATGGAGCCTAAATTACAGACCGCTATTTCTTCGCTAGAAGTATTAAGGGTGATCTCTGTGCAAAGGTTTGACGAATGTACTACACCGACGTGCTGTTGGGGCGAGCGTATATTGCAGGCATCTTTGAATGTAATCCAGGGATGACCTGTTTCGAACAGCATGGATAGCATCTTACGCCAGAGGTCTTTAGCGACTACGGTCTTGAAGAGTTTGATCTCACCGTTATTGGCTTGGCGTTCGTATTCACAGTAACGCTGTTCAAATTCGGCACCATAAAGATCGTGAAGATCGGGCGCGTCATTTGGGGAGAATAATGTCCACTGCTCATCTTGGAAGACTCGCTTCATAAACAGATCAGGTACCCAGTTGGCGGTGTTCATATCGTGAGTACGGCGGCGATCATCACCGGTGTTCTTGCGTAACTCAAGGAACTCTTCGATGTCCAAATGCCAAGTCTCGAGGTAGGCGCATACGGCGCCTTTTCTCTTGCCGCCTTGATTGACCGCAACAGCGGTGTCGTTAACTACTTTAAGGAACGGTACTACGCCTTGAGATTTACCGTTGGTGCCTTTAATGTGAGACCCAAGTGCTCGAACGGGAGTCCAGTCATTGCCTAGACCGCCCGCCCATTTGGAGAGCATGGCATTGTCTCGGATGGAGTCGTAAATGCCGTACAAGTCATCGGGTACGGTAGTCAAATAGCATGAAGACAGTTGAGGCCTTAGTGTTCCCGAGTTAAACAGTGTTGGCGTGGAACACATATAGTCGAAGCTTGAAATTAAGTTATAAAACTCAATTGCGCGTGCTTGTTTATCATCTTCTTTAAGCGCAAGCCCCATGGCGACTCGCATGAAAAATATTTGTGGTAGCTCAAAGCGCACTTCATCACTGTGGATAAAGTAGCGGTCGTAAAGCGTTTGTAGTCCTAAATAGGTGAACTGAAGGTCTCTGTTTGGGTTGAGGGCTTCACCTAATTCACTGAGGTCGAATTCAAGCAGTTCAGGGTTGAGCAGCTCTAGTTCAACACCTTTACAGATGTAGACTTCAAATACTGACGGGTAGAGCTCTGACATTTGGCTTTGAGTGGCCGAATCAGCAACGTTAAGGAAGTTGAGCGCTTCGCCTCTAAGTGAGTCAAGGAGTAGTCTCGCGGTAACGAAACTGTAGTTAGGCTCTTGCTCAATTAATGTACGTGTAGTGATCACTAACGAGGTATATACGTCACTCAGTGAGACTCCATCGTAGAGGTTCTTAATGGACTCATCGTAAATGATGTCGGGGTCTACGTCGGTAAGCTGTGCGCAGGCTTCGATGATTACCTTTCGGTAGCGGTCTAAATCTAATGTGGATCGTTGGCCGTTTTCTAGCGTGACATAGACATTGAAGGCGCTTTCTTCATCAGTACTAGAGTCCGACCTTTTGGTCGCTCTGTCTTCACGGTAAAGAACGTATTCACGGGCGATTTTGTGCTCACCTCCACGCATTAGGGCTAGTTCGACCTGATCCTGGATCTCTTCTATATGAATGGTTCCTCCACTGGCCAGACGGCGGTGAAAGGTGTCGCTAATTTGCTGTGTTAAGCGTGCAACAATATCGTGTATTCGGCTGGACGCGGCGGCAGTGCCGCCTTCTACGGCTAAAAAGGCCTTAGTGATTGCGACAGAGATTTTGTTGTTGTCAAAACTGACCACGGTACCATTGCGTTTAATAACGCGTATTTGACCGGGTGCAATGCCTGGCTGCTGGGATGAAGAGGGCGTTGCTGTATTTTCGGACACTGGTTTTTGACCTGTTTCGGTAAGCATGGGACTCCGTAGCTATGTGTTCAATATGAATTTAGTGGGTGCAAAAGCCTCTGTTTTTCAACCGGGGCAATGAGTGCTTTCGCTGTTGGATCAGGATCCAATTATTTGTGTGCGGCTAATCAGTGATACTGCTGTGTGTAGGCGCCGCCTTAATGAGTAATGTTCGGTTTTGATACTAATTGGTACTGCCTCTAGCCACAGCCTGTGTAGCCATAGCTTCTCGATACTGGGGTTGTGCAGGGCAGGCATTTCGAAAGCCTGGCCGATTAAAGTGCACTGTTCAATTACTACAAGTTAAAACTGACATTTTGTTGACTTTGCTATAACTAGGCTGTTTAGGGAAAAAACACAACATGTAGTGTTTTCGGTATTGGGTAATTAGGCCATTCATCGGTTAATAAGTCGCTTTGGGAGAGCTTATTAAGTGTTGATAGGTTTCCCTCATTGCACCAAAAAGCAAAACAAATTGTCAATACAACTAAGCCGCCTTAATTCTGTTAAGTGGGTTAAAACCCCAATATGTAGTGTTTATAATAATTTAGGGTACAAGATAGTGCGGTTATGTGTGGAATGCAAGTAGTAAAAATAGGGATATGTTGTGGATAAAGTGTGGACTATTTGGGATGTTTGCAGCTCCTTACCTGTTATCCCTTGCAGCATAAAGGAAACACAAGATATGGGGTTTTTTAGGCTCTCAATAAATAGCGAAGGAGTCAATTTTCTGTGTGCTCGTCACTCGCTTAAGAGGCTTTTTGTTGTGTTATCGATTAATCGTACCGTCGAATAGTTACCGGGTGTGTTGGCAGGCAAATCTTGAGCTATGGTTGCAATAGGGCTGAGGTGTTCTTTTATGTCTCAATGTTAAAGAATTCATTGATTTCGTCAAAAAGTGGGGTTTTTCGTTACAAACTGTAAGGGAGTCCACAGTGGGTGTTTGAACTAATCGGGATGAAAAACACTGCACCTATATTATATTAACAGTCTGAAATTACGGAATCAGATTGATTCCAGCCTGTAGTCAAGGCGAGTGAAGTGGAGGGGGTTGGGCGGATAGAGGGTTATCACTGTTCAAAAACCTCATTCTCGACGGATAGTTGACCTAGCATTGTAGACGTTGGAAGGGACACTCCAGGGTGAGTGTGCCAGTGAATAGGTTGCAGTGACTCGATGAAATTTTAAGGGTATAGCCATGAATGAACAAACACACACTCAAGATCAACAAGGAATGCCAAATATTCTAATTGTTGAGGATGATGAGCGGTTAGCCAACCTTACCAAAGAGTATATGGAAGGGAATGGTCTTCACGTTGAAGTTGAAATGGATGGTAGTCGTGCGATTGACCGTATAATCAATGATCAACCTGATTTGGTGGTGTTGGATGTAATGCTCCCTGGAGTTGATGGGCTTACAGTTTGCCGGAAAGTGAGAGGTAAATACAATAACCCGATCCTGATGCTGACTGCTCGAACCGATGATGTGGATCAAGTGTTAGGCCTGGAAATGGGCGCTGATGATTATGTTGCCAAGCCGGTTCGTCCACGTATTTTGTTGGCTAGGATTAGGGCTTTACTGCGCCGAGTTGAAAATAGTACRTCAGAGGCTGAGCAAGGCCAATCGGAGGCGGCTTCGGCGACTCGTCTAACGTTTGCTAATTTAATGATTGACCACAGTGCTCGAGAAGTAATGTTAAATGGCGATTCTGTGGACCTTACCAGTGCAGAGTTCGATTTGCTTTGGTTGCTTGCTTCTAATGCAGGGAAAATTTTATCGAGGGAAGAGATCTTCGAGGCACTGCGAGGCATTGAGTATGATGGTCAGGACCGGTCAATTGATGTCAGAGTATCTCGTATTCGGCCCAAAATTGGTGATGACCCAATGAACCCTAAGCGCATCAAAACGGTACGAAGTAAAGGCTACTTATTTGTTAAGGAACTCGCCTAGCGCTGCCTAACATGCCACTTACCATTTCTTTTATGGGGAGTGCGCTGCGAATACAGGCTTCGCGTACCTATAGGGGTCCTGGAGCTTGTTTTTTTCTGCATTACGTCTGACTGACGAATGGCTCCAGTGGTTTGGGCGCACTCTTGTTGACTACTCTATTTACCAGGCTGGCTCTAACTGCGTGCAATGAGGCTGTGGGTGAGCGTTGAGGTTGTGTCTGCTTAATTTTAAGGGCTTTGCGGAACCACTATGACACGGATATTTTTACGTATTTACGGCGGTATAATTGCAGCGCTGCTATTGGTCGTGGTGTTGTCCTACGGCGCTATGGAAGCGACCAATTACTTCCGAGCGATGCAGTATCGGGCTGATATTTCGAGTGGAACCATTAGTCTTGTTGCAGACGCATTGGCGGCTTGTCCTGAAGGCCAATTGGCGCAATGTGTTTCAACGTATGAGGGGTTGCTTGGGGCTCCGATCGCACATTTTACGCTTGAAAAGCTCGAATTAACCAATAACGAGAATGCGCGATTACAGCGAGGRCAGCTTGTTGTAAAAGCCATGCCTGAAGGCAATGCAGAATTCTATTTTCAAGCAATTGATGCGTCCAATAATCGATATCTACGCATTCAAATGAGTCATTTCTCTCAGCAGTTCGCTGAGGCCACGGCGGTGCTGATTCGTGACCATCTGACTCAGCATAAACCGGATCGGTGGCCGGGTTTAATCGAACAGCTGAAATCGAAAGTTGTCTACGGTGTGAGTTTGCAGCCGTTGCAGCAGGCAGTACTCGGGCCGAGACAGTTAAGTACTATTAATAACGATCAACCCGTGGTCACTATCAATCCAAATGGTGCAACGCTTGAGGTGTTTGCGTCCTTGCCTGGAGGGCGTGACCTGTTGGTGTTGGGCCCGATTCGTCAATTCGATGCTTACCCGATGGGTGCTATTGCATTGTTGCTAGCCGTGGGAGGATCATTTCTAGGGTTCGTGGCGTATCGCTTGGTTCGGCCCTTGGAACTTAGGTTAAGGCAGCTGCAACGAGCCGCCAAAAGGATCAAGAAAGGTGATTTAGATGCGCGAGCGGATGTCGACAGTGTGGATGCGATTGGGCAGTTGTCTGAAGCGTTTAACGGTATGGCTGAACATATTCAGCGTTTATTAGCCAATCAACGCGAATTAACCAGTGCGGTTTCCCATGAATTAAGAACACCAGTGGCCCGGCTGCGTTTTGGTTTGGAGATGATTAAGGATGCCGAAGGAGAAGATGATTTAAACCGGTATTTGAGAAGTCTTGATAAGGACATCGAAGAGTTAGATGGCTTGGTGGATGAGATCTTGACCTATGCGCGCTTGGAAGAAGGGTCTCCAGTACTTAATTTTAAAATGATTGACGTAGACCTTATTATTCAGCAAATCCAGAAGGATCTTGACTCGGCAGCAATTCGGGCGCAGGTAAAGTTAATCCATGTACCTGAAAATCTACCGTATAAGCATCGGATTGTTGAAGGCGAAGAACGGTATATTCACAGGGTTATTCAAAATCTAGTGGGTAATGCGATTCGGTATGCACAAGGTCAAGTTCATATCTCCTTTGTGGTGGATGGTGTGAATTGTCGTGTTGATGTAGAAGACGACGGTCCTGGGATTCCAGAGCGAGAGTGGGAGCACGTGTTCACTCCTTTTGCTCGATTAGATACATCACGAAATCGCTCTTCGGGAGGCTACGGGTTAGGCTTGTCAATTGTGCAGCGTATTGCGTTTTGGCACCAAGGCACGGTTAACGTGGGTAAAAGTAGGTTAGGCGGGGCGAAATTCTACATTGAGTGGCCTAGGAAACAGGCCAGCAATGACGCTGATGTCTCGGCAATAGACGCTCTTGATGACGTTGAAAACCTGTAACTACAGGTTTTAACGGCATTAAGTTGGCGTTTAAATGTTTAGTTTGTACTTGCTTACCATGGTGTATAACGTAGGGCGAGTAATCCCAAGCAGGCGTGCGGCTTTGGCCATATTGTTGCCAGAATTATTCAGTGCTCTGGAGATGGCTTTTTTTTCAGCTGCGTCGCGGACTTCACGTAAATTAAGTGGAATGGCGTCTTCTGGATTGTTGGGTTTAATCGCTAAATCTTCACTGGTGATCATATTGGTTTCGGCCATAATCACCGCACGTTTAATCTTGTTTTCTAATTCCCGTATGTTGCCTGGCCAAGCGTAACTTTCGATGGATTTTAACGCGTCGTCGGTGAAACCGCTGATACTTCGCCCTTGCTGCTGATTAAATCGTTGTAGAAACGCATTGGACAGAATTATTGAATCTCCCTCGCGGTCTTTCAAGGCCGGGATGGTCATAACAATTTCGCTCAGGCGGTAATAGAGATCTTCACGGAACTCGCCTTCACTGATCATTTCTTCAATATTACGGTGTGTCGCGCAGACAATGCGTACATCAACGGGGATTTCTTTGTGTCCGCCCAGCCGTTCAAGTACACGTTCTTGTAGGAAACGCAGCATTTTAGCTTGCAGCGTTAGCGGCATATCGCCTATTTCGTCTAGAAATAAGGTGCCCTTGTTGGCGCGTTCAATTCTTCCTTGTTTCGCGCCACTCGCGCCGGTAAAGGCGCCTTTTTCATAACCAAAAAGCTCACTTTCAAGCAGCGCGTCGGGGATTGCGGCACAGTTAATAGCGCAAAAGCTTTCGTTTTCGCGACTGCTCAGTTGGTGTAACCCCCGCGCAATGAGCTCTTTGCCCGTGCCTGTGTCACCTAAAATTAAGGTGGTGGCGTCTGTGGGCGCGACTCGTTCAACAGTGCGGCATAGGCTGAGCATCTGCGGGCATGAGGTGATTAAGTTTTGTACTGATGTGGAGCTTTGGCTCGTTTTTAAAGTTTGGTTTTGGGTTTCTAGAGCGTGCAATCTAAAGGCGCGATCGACAACAAATTTGAGTGTGTCTGCATCCACTGGCTTTTGATAGAAGTCATAGGCACCCATGCCGATGGCTCGCACGGCATTTTCTTTTTCTTCTCGGCCGGTAATAATGATGATTTTAGTCCGAGGCAGTAGAGAAAGAATCTCCTCAAGAAGAGAAAACCCAACGGTTGCACCGCCTGGGTCAGGAGGGAGCCCTAGGTCTAAGGTAATAACCTGGGGCTCTTTGCGACGTAACTGGGCGAGGGCAGAGTCTTTGTTGTCGGCAGTGAGGACTTCTTCTTCATCAAAACACCAGCGGAGCTGACTTTGTAGGCCGGGGTCGTCTTCAATAATGAGCAGTGTTCGGTCTTGTTTATCCAAAATGTGTAACGCCTCAGTTATTGAATRRCTGGAATGAATATATCAAACTCTGAGCCTTTTCCCAATTCGCTTTTTACTTTTATGCCGCCGCCCAAACGTTGGATATATTGTTGGCATTGGTAGACGCCGATGCCCATGCCAGTGACTCCCTTGGTACTTTGGAATGGCTGGAAGAGTTGCTCTTTAATAAATTGTTCGCTCATGCCGCTGCCGGTGTCTTTGATATTGATCAGTGCCCARCCTTCATCGCGRGTAATTTGGACTTGGATTTGATCCTCKTGGGTGCAGGCTTCCTGTGCATTTTGAATAATATGGCCAAGTACGGTGTGGAGTTGTTCGTGATCTGCGTCAACTTGAAGGCTTTCGTGATCTTGGGCTATCGATAGTGTGGGCTGTGGGGTTTGCTTGTTTTTGGAGACAATAATGTCTGCCAGTAGTTTCTTCAAATTGATGGTTTGGCTGGCTTCCGAGCTGTCGCCGTTTTTGAATTGAGCCAACAGGTGGGTCATTTTTTTAACCGAGTGATCGGTGGTTTTAATCATGTCGTCAATAAATGCAGGGTTGGTTTTGTGTTTTTCTGCGTTGTTGACCAGTAGTGAAAGCTGCGCGATAAGGGTTTTGATGTCATGAACCACAAACGCAGACATCTGATTAAAGGCCTGGAATTCTCTTGCTTGAGAAAGCGCGAGAGTGGCTTGTTCTTGGGCGATGTAGCTGGCGGCTTGCCGCCCAGCAATTTTAATTAGGTCGTGATCTTCCCAGTTCAATGAGTGGGTGCTTGAAGGACTCTTGATTACCACAAAACCGTACAGGGATTGATGAAGCATGAGGGGCACCACTAGCCAGGCGGAATTCAGCTGGGTAAGCCAGTCGGGAAGCACTAAGTGATTGTATAGGTCAGGGTCTCGTCGTAATTCTTCGATATCAATGACCCATTGAGAGTTGCGTAGAAACTCGCAAAATACACTTTTTCCTGGCTCTAAGGAGATGCTTGGTGAAGGTAGGGAAGTTCGATCTGCGAGTACGAAATTGCCTGCATCAGACTCTAGCCATAAATGGCCCCCGGAGGATTGAACAATATTCGCAAGCGACCGAATCACTCGCTGACTTAAGGGCTCGTCGCCTTCTTGAGATAACGTTTGAGTTATGCGCACCCACTCAGTTCGATAATCATACTTGTAGTTGAAAAAATTACGACTCACATAGACCCGGAATCGAGCTCTTATTTTTCCTGAGAAAACAATGACTAACAAGATGATTAGGGCGGTGATAAAGAACACTGCTTGGATCACGCTACCCCAAGTGCCTCCAAAGATGCGGATATAGTATCCCGCGATGGACATTATCAAGAGATAGAGCCCTGTTCCGAGGAGAGCGGTAGAGTGGAACATAAACTCTCTGGAAAGGTTGAATTTTAAAGGCTGTGCACGACTACGTTGAGAAGAAATAATGATTAATGGGACAGCGAAAATATTTACTGCACCACGGGCGTCCCAAAGAATCGGGCTAATACGGTTAAACAAAAGCGCATCCGAATATAGGCAGAAGTCATAGGCGAAGAGGGCACCGACCCCAAGGCCTAAAAATTTAATATGCCACTGCTTTTCAGCGCGGGTATTGCGCAGTACTTGCTCGACTAACACCAAGCCAAAAATAGTCGCGATCAGGAAAAATGTTAAGAAGTTGGAGCCTATCTCTATTCGGTCTGAGACATTTTGAATGTTGAGTCGCGATAGGGCGAGCATGGCCAGCGGAATGAGCGTAATCATTAACGCAATCAGCGTAAGGTAGCGAATTGAACTCTCTTTGCTGTTGACTAAGGAGTCTTTAGTGACGCCAAGGGTTCTGAGTAAGAAGAAGAACCAAGCGCTATTCCGAAGAACCTCTAATGAAACTCGGGTTTCAAACGAGGGCCAATCTAAATTGAATTGGCAGACGATGGATAAGCTCCAACAAAAACTTAATGTAGCGGCAAGGCTTAGTGCGCGACCGGTGTATTTTTTGCGCCAGCTAGCAAAGACAAAGCCCATGAGGACTAGATACGTCAGCGTGCTGGCGGAATATAGAATAAAACCGACTGATAATTGCATTGCTACAATTTTCCTGGAGTAAGACAAGTAGAGTGCATCATAACGACTTTTAAGTCGGGGGGGTATCTCTTGCTTGGGCTTAATCCGTATGCAAAACAACGGTGTGTTACCGTGTGTTAATTAGGCTTGAGCCATAATTCGGGGGGATGATCGATAGGTTTGTGATGATMCCTATACTTAGATGATGCCGAGGACTATGGTTTTAGTCCTCGACTAGAGGTGGCCCGCGCCTATTATAGCGGCGGGTGACGGCGGGAAACCTTTGCGTTTAAAGGCGGCCGTCTACTTCACTTTTAGGCAGCAAATGTTTCACGTCATATAGGATGAAATCCTTTTTGCCCAAAGCTTTGATTGCCTCTGCCCCCATTGCTTTAATTTGGGAGTGCCCTACGGCAATTATGATTGCATCGTATTGATCTGCTTGTGGGTCAATCACGTTGACATCATAGGCTTGCTTCATTTCAGCTGCGTCTGCCCAGGGGTCATAAATATCGATTACTGCATTATATTTCAGTAGTTCACTGACGATATCGATGACTCGGGTATTCCTTATGTCAGGGCAGTTCTCTTTGAATGTGAAACCCATGATCAATATTTTACTGTTCACAACGTGAATTTTCTTCTGAGTCATTAATTTAATGACTGAATCTGCGACGTAGCGGCCCATACTATCGTTGATGCGGCGCCCGCTGAGGATAACCTCAGGGTGGTAGCCAATTTCTTGGGCTTTATGGGTTAGGTAGTAGGGGTCGACGCTAATACAATGCCCCCCCACCAAGCCGGGGCGAAACGGTAAGAAATTCCACTTACTACCCGCAGCGGCTAAAACGTCTTCAGTATCAATGTCGAGTTTATTGAATAAAATAGCTAATTCATTGATCAGTGCGATATTGACGTCACGCTGAGTGTTCTCGATCACTTTTGCGGCTTCAGCAACGCGAATACTGCTGGCTTGATGCGTTCCAGCAATAACAATGCGGCGATAGAGCTCGTCAACCAAGTCTGAAATTTGCTCGGTAGAGCCCGAGGTAACCTTGATTATGTTGGCGACACGATGTTCTTTGTCACCTGGGTTGATTCTTTCTGGGCTGTAGCCTGCATAGAAGTCTTGGTTATAGTGGAGCCCTGATACTTCTTCGATAATAGGAATACAGAATTCTTCGGTGCAACCTGGGTAAACCGTGGATTCGAAAATGACTATATCGTTGGAACTGATGACTTGGCCAATAAGGCGGCTGGCTGACGCTAATGGCGTGAGGTCTGGTTTGCAGTGTTGATCGATAGGGGTAGGAACGGTAACAATATAGATGTTGGCTTGTTTGAGCCCCTCTTGGTTCGCTGTGTAATTGAGCTGTGTGGCTTCTTTGAGCTCGTCGCTATTGAGCTCTAGAGTGGAATCATGACCTTTTTCTAGGGCATCAATACGCGATTGGTTGATGTCGAAACCGATGGTTGGGAATTGTTTCCCAAACTCAACGGCTAAAGGCAGCCCCACGTAGCCAAGACCGATGATTGCTATGTGTGCGCCGTCTAGATTTTGCATATACTTTTCCTAGGGGAAGTTTTTGATGTCTGGATCTGGTCATCTCAAGGTTAAGATAGCGGTAATGATAAATTAAAAATATAGACGGTTTAAGTAAAAGGTCGCACAATCSTTGTTTTTTTACTTGGCGCACCTTAGAAGTAGGCTCATCATCATTTATTCTAAGGCAGCTCGGGAATCGTTTGATTGAGTTAGGTTATATTAATTAGTAAGTTTTATGAGGAATTCGAGTGAAAGTATTAGTGACAGGAGCAGCGGGTTTTATAGGGTTTCATGTAAGTCAGTATCTATTGAATCGCGGAGATACCGTAGTGGGTTTGGACAACCTGAATGACTACTATGATGTCCAATTGAAAAAGGATCGTTTGAAGCAAATTGCTGCAAATTCGCACGCGAACAATTTCTCCTTACATCAGCTTGAGCTTTCGGATCGGCCTGGGGTTGAAGCGCTATTTGCTGAGCAGAAATTTGATAAGGTCGTGCATCTAGCGGCTCAGGCGGGTGTTCGGTATTCAATTGAAAACCCTCATGCTTACATTGAGAGTAACATTTTTGGATTCACCAACATCATTGAAGGTTGTCGGCATAATAAAGTCCAGCATTTAGTCTATGCGTCCTCTAGCTCTGTCTACGGGATGAATGAAACAATGCCTTTCTCAGTGCATCACAATGTTGATCACCCGGTGTCATTGTACGCAGCAAGCAAAAAGTCCAATGAATTAATGGCTCATACCTATAGCCATTTGTATGATTTGCCTACCACAGGTTTAAGGTTCTTTACGGTCTACGGCCCCTGGGGTCGCCCTGATATGGCGCTATTCCTGTTTACTAAGGCAATTTTGGAGGGTAGACCCATTGATGTATTTAATTATGGTAAGCATAGGCGTGACTTTACCTATATTGATGATATCGTTGAGGGCGTGGTCAGAACTTTAGATCATACTGCTGAGGTGAACCCAGATTGGAGTGGCCAGACTCCTGATTCTGCATCCAGTAAGGCGCCTTATAAAATTTATAATATTGGCAGCAATAGCCCTGTGGAATTGATGCGTTATATTGAGATTTTGGAGGAGAACTTGGGTAAAAAGGCGGAGAAAAATTTATTGCCCTTACAGCCAGGAGATGTGCCAGATACCTATGCGGACGTTGATGCCTTAATTAAAGATGTAAATTATAAACCCAGTACAAAGGTAGAGCAGGGGATCGCAGAGTTTGTACGCTGGTACAAGGATTATTATAAAGTGAGCTGAATGAACTTCGAGTAAGGTAAAAACCCTGGCAGAATAAAAAAAGCAGCTAGCGAAAAAGTGGTTTTTTGACATGCGGTCAATGTAGCTATCGACCAGCTCTACGCTAAAAAGATTAAAGTGTCTTACGTATCAAATATGGTTGACACGAAACGTTGCACCTGCCTTTGATGATACTGAAAAGCTCTTGTTGTGTTACCATCAAGAGCTTAATTATATTGAAATACAATCAAGTTTCTACGTGGATTACCTTGCCTTTCTTGGTTATGAGTTGGTTTCATAGCATCAATTATCCTTTTGCTTAATGCGAGGACCTTGGGAAAGCTGATGGGATTTACTTGTTGAAAACACCCTATGTGACGAAGGATATTCTTATGGTTGAACGTGGCCGAATTGCAGTAAGTCGTCAAGTCTATAGCTATGGTAGAGCTATAAAGGTTGCTCTTAGTAGTTTAGCTCTAGCGGCCGCCTTGCTTTCAATGGCGGGCTGCTCTCAAGACCAAGCTGCGGAGACAAATGAGGCTTCAGCAAGAAATACTCAAGCGTTGATTCAAAAAGGTGAGCGCCACTATAGTGCAGGTAGGTTCCGGGCCAGCGTGATTGAAGCAAGGAATGCGGTGCAGCTGAATCCGAACGAGATCGAAGGGTATGTGCTAATTTCGAAGGTGTTTAACGCATTAAGCCAAGGGAAGTTAGCACTCCAGGAGTTAGATAAGTACCAGGGTGAAAAAAACTTCGCTTTCGGTGTGCAGCAGGTGAAAGCACTCTTGAATTTGAAGAAATATCATTCAGCTCAAAATATGATCAGCCAGCTTCCTGTCGGCGCCACTGATGTGGAAAAGGCTGAGCTTGAGATTTTAAAAGCGCAAACTAGTTTTGGTTTACAGACATTCGATAATGCCGAAAAGTACTATTTACAGGCGCAGAGTCTATCTAAAGGGGATGTTAAACTAAGCATCGCTTCATTGGTGGGGCTCGCGAAAGTGGCGGCGGTTAAGGGTGACGAAAAGAAAACACTGCAATTCCTAGAGCAATCTTTAAGTATCCAGGAAAATTCGGAGGCTCTGCTTCTTCAAGGCATACTTGCTCTAAACAGCAGTCGTATAGACGATGCGGAGGAGTTGTTTAGTTCGGCGTTAATGGCGCTTCCTGTCAGTGATGTGATGATTCCTGAACGAGTCAGAGTGTTGACTGGGTTGACCAATATACTAATTCAGCAAGGTCGGTCTGCGGAAGCGTTGGTGTATTCCAAGATCTTAGCGGACGCCAACCCCATGGTCCAGGAAATGAAAATTAAGTTTACTGAAGCCATAGATTCCTACAAACGGGGCGATTTGGTGAATGCCGAAGGGCTTCTTGATGACCTTTATAAGCAGTCTGGAAAGAGTAGTGATTTAGGTGGGACCATGCTGGGCATGGTGAGTTACGCTCAGGGTGATTTTGAAAAAGCTAATACTTTTTTCAATGAGCATCTTGACCCTGAGACGGCCTCTGCTGACTTGTTGAAAGCTTGGGCAGGCTCTGAATTACAGCTCAATCGTCCTGAAAAAGCGGCTCAAATATTACAACAAAAGCTTGAGTTAACGCCTGATGATGCAGAGCTTCTATCGCTTCTGAGTTTGGTCTCATTGGTTCAAGATGATTATAGCGGTGCGCTTAAGACTGTTGAGAAAGCGATTGAAATTGACCCGTCTAAAGAGCAGTTGCGGCTGACCTTGGCGCAATACTTAAATAGTAACCAACGACCGTTAAAGGCGTTGKAGCAGTTGGAGAARGCCTTYSATAATTCCGGCTCAAATGCCGATATTCAGAATCGCTACTTACGGCAATTGTTGGTGATGGAGCGAGATGATAAAGCTTGGTCTGTGGCGCAGTCTTTAGCGAAACAATATCCGACAGTTGCACAAACTAGCGCAGCGGCAGGGGGGGTTGCGTTTAAGCTTAAAAAGTATGAAGCAGCGAAAAATTATTTTAATGATGCGTTAGCGTTACAAGATGGGCTTGCCAGTGCAAAGTTGGGGATTGCGGAGCTACATTTTGTCCAAAAAGATTTTGAGGGGGCTTCGAAGGCTTTTGCGAAGGTAATCGAGTCTAGCCCAGAACAAATTCATGGTTATCGTGGGCTGGTTTCCAGTGCAATTCAGCTTGATACCGTCGATCAGGCGTTGGCAGTTTTGACCGCAAAGGGGGAGCAGAGCAAAGATCTTGCGGCGCCGATTGCTGTGCGGGCAGGATACTCTCTGAAGTTGGGGGAGATAGAGCAAGCCATTGAGCTTGGTAAACAGGCGTTAGAGCGAGATAAAACATTCTCTTTTGCAAAGAAAGTATTAGTCGCAGCTTATTTCAGGGGTGGGGTTCGTGAGGCATCCGCGAAAAACTATGCCGAGGCCCGAAAAAGCATCTTAGAAGCGGTGCGAATTGAGCCTGGCAATATGAGGCTGTTGGGTGTGCTCGCGGAAATAGAAATTAAAGCCGGAGAGCATAATGAGGCCGCTAAAATTATCAGTCAGATTGAGGCGCTATTTCCGGATGCTGCAGCTACAGATATTTTAAAAGGCGACCTCGGTATTGCAAAACAGTTGCTGAGTGAGGCAGAATCATCGTATTTGAGTGGGTGGGAATCTCAGCCCTCTGATTTGCTGGGGCGAAAACTGTATGAATTATACCTTGGTAAGAATGAACCCGAGAAAGCCAATCGAATCCTTCAGCAGTGGCGTCAACGACTTCCTAAAAGTGGCACGCCTATTTTATTTATGGCGCTGGATAAGCAAAAACAGCAAGATTTTCCTGGGGCAATAGGTCTTTATGAGGAGTTGATTATTCTTACTCCGGTGAATGTACTTGCGTTCAATAACTTGGCCTGGCTATATTCTGAGGTGGGCGACCAGAGAGCGTTAGCTACTGCAGAAAAGGCCTATAACTTGGCGCCTGAAAATGGCGCAGTAGCAGACACTTATGGATGGTTGTTAGTAGGTAAAGGCAAGTTGACACAAGGAATTAATGTGCTGGAAAAGGCTGTTGGGCACGCGCCAAATAACTTGGAGATTCAGGGCCATTTAGATCAGGCTCGTGAACAGTTGTAACGCTGGTGGATACACTCCTCTAGGAGCGCTTTAGAGGTCGCGCAAACGTGGTTTGGTGTACTTCTCTTTGTGGGTTTTTTTGAAGGTTATAGATCGGCGGGCATTATTTTCGAATGAGTTGGATCCAGAAGATAAAAGAGATTGGGCGTTTAAGTCGTATTCAAATGGAGTTTCTGTTTGTTTTACTGACTTACTTTTTGGTGGTGGTTTTATTTTTTTATGCTGACGCAGCGGACCTTCATAAAGTATGGACTACGCCTCAAGACCTGGAGTACGGGTATTTTATACTCGCTTTTGCTTCGATGGTCATGGTTCGCAATTCAAAGTTCATCGAGCAAACACAGCCTTTCTATTGGTCTTTGCTTGCCTTGGCCTGCATTGCATGCGTCTATTGGCTGGGTAGCTTTCTTGAAATTCGAACCTTTCGTCATTTATGCATTATATTGGGTTTTCCCTTTGTCGCACTGGCGGTACTGGGGCGTGAATTCTGGGCAGTGACCTGGGTGCCTTGCTGTCTGGTGATCGTTGTTCTTCCCGCAGGGTATTTGGTGCTGCCTTATCTGCAGCAACTAACCATTGACGTGGTTACATTTCTCATTCGACTCACTTCGATGACCGCTTATATAGAAGGTGCTTATATTAATGTGCCTGAAGGCGTAATTTGGATAAAAGAAGGGTGTTCGGGGCAGAAATATTTAATTACAGCGGCGACATTGGCTTTGATGGTGATTGCCTATGACAGGAAAAGCCTGTTTAAGTCCCTTCCTATTCTTGGATTGGCGTTGTGCTTGAGTATCGTTGCGAATTGGGTTCGAGTATTTATATTAGTCCTGGTTGGCTATTATAGCGGGTTAGATCACCCTTTAATGGCTGATCATGATAATTTGGGTTGGGTGGTTTTTCTGATTATGATGACCCCCTTCTTTTACTTGTCCTCCAAAGGCGTGAAGCGCGCATCCGATGGTGAATCTCCCCCTACGACGAGCGAATCGGTTTTAGTGCTGCAAAACCTCTCGGTGAAGGCGGTAAGTGCTCGGTTGTTGGCTTTGGTGTGTGCGCTAACGGTATTGCTATTACCTCAGGCGAGTGAGCAGTATTGGCTTGATAATGCTAACCGTTCTCGAACCGTTATTCGGCTCGATATGCCATTGAAAAGCTGGGAGCGTTTTGTTCGTCACGATCGTTTTTGGTACCCCGGTTATTCAGGCGCAACAAAACAGCATAATGCGAGTTATAGTTTGGATGGTCGGGAAATAGATTTAAGCGTTTTACTTTATTCGACTCAAGCGCAAGGAGAGGAGTTAGATAATAGCCAAAATGCAGTGTTCGATAAGAAGCAATGGCGTATTAAATCTAAGCATTCAGTGGAGCTTAAAGATTCTTTAGGTGTGACTATCCCGGCTAGTGTTACCTATGCAGTAAGGGCGAATTCTTTTGGGGCGCAGTGGGTATCAATTTATTGGCATAATGTTAATGGCAATAATGTTCGCCCAGGGCTCAAGAGCAAATTGTATTCGCTAACAAAAATCTGGGATTACAAGTCGGATGATATGCTGGTGGCGATTGGGGCGGATTGCCGGTCAAGCTGTGCGTTAACGGAAGAGTTGTTAACTGAGTTTGTTCGAGATGAGCATTA
>NVVB01000053.1 GCA_002402085.1 Gammaproteobacteria bacterium | reverse complement strand
GGTATCTATGTATCGAGTCAAGTCGAAGGAATTCAATACTAGGTGATCGATCTGTCCAAGAACTATCGACCGCCTTTTTTGCCGCTGGGAAGTAACGCCGGACGTTTTTGGTCCACCGATTCGGATGATGGAGACTCTAGTGCTCCTGGCCAAGCGGCCTATTATTATGAGCGCAACACTAGTTGCCCCGTTTCAACGGATCAGAGTAACCAGTGTTATACCAAAGCACACCCTGAAAGCGATGCAGAAAAACAAAACYTTGCTAATTGGTACCAATATTATTCTTTGCGAATAACTGCGGGTAAGTCTGTTATTTCTCGATCATTTAGGAACTTACCTTCATCCGTGCGAATTGTTCGTCAAAGCTTTAATGACCCTGTGGAAGCGGATGATTACGTTAGACCTTTCACAGATGACGTGGGTGGTGGGCGAGATGATTTTTATTCTTGGCTTTTTGGTCTTATTCCGGCTAATGGTACTCCGCTTAGACAGAGTGTGATTGATGCGGGGGAGTTCTTTCAACGCGAAGGTCCGAATAACCCCTATGTACGTAATCCGGGTGGCTCTTCGACCTTTGATAAAGAGGAGCTTTCATGCAGACGCAATTTCAACATCACCCTTACTGATGGGATTTATTCTACTGAAAAAATCTCTCTGGGCAATGTTGATGGCTCGACTATTGAGTTATTACCTGATGAGAGGTCTTATGACCCGAATCACACCGATTACACAATATTTTCCGATCAGGTGAGTGATACGTTAGCGGATATAGCCTTTAATTATTGGGCTTTGGACCTTCGCTCTGACCTTGATGATAATGTTCCGCCAGCTATTAGTGAAGGAGAGGGCGCACCGAGTGAGTTAAGCGAGGCGGATTATTGGAACCCTCAAAATGACCCCGCAACTTGGCAGCATATGGTCAATTATTTTATTGGTTTTGGTGTTACGGGTAATTATGATTTTACTTCCGAAGTCGATTATAACAATCTTATACGTGGAGAGGCTGAATGGGGCGATCCATTCGGGACTAATCAAGAAGATCGGGAAAATGCGCGTATTGATGATCTATGGCATGCCTCGATCAATAGTCGAGGGCAGGCGTTTAGTGCTGCTGACCCTGCAACGCTGGAGTCATCGCTAGAGGAAATTATTGATGCATTGGTTTTTACCGAGAGCTCAGTGGCCGGTGTAGGCGTCAGTGGTCCAAGCTTGTTGGGTGGGGCTGAAGTCTTTCAAGTGAGTTTTGAAACTCAGTTTTGGACCGGTACTCTGGAAGGCTCTAGGATTTCGGATGGCCGTGGTAGTGACGACGATCCGTGTAACTCCCTTGATGCTGGGACGATATGCCCAGTCAGTAAAGTAGTATCTTTAGGTGGTTTGGGGCGTGAAGATGCCAATATTGTACGCTGGGCAGACCGAAAGGTGTTTAGTTTTAATGATGGTGGTATTGATTTAACGGGTGGGGCCGCTCGATGGGCTTCTCTTAACGCGGACCAACAAAATGCCTTGATCGATAACGATCAAGAGCAAGATGGCCGCGCGCGGCTTGACTATGTGTTGGGTGATGAGTCCAATGAAGTCCGCAGTGCAGGTGGCTTGCAATCATTCAGAAACCGCCGTTTTGAACAGAAGGTACTTGGCGCTGTAGTGTCGTCAGCTCCTGTGTATGTGGGCAATGGCTATACCGAGAGTGGCGCATATCGCCGATTTTTCCCGAATGGGGTTTCTCCCACAGGTCGTTCTTACATCAGTTTTATCGGAAGGGTGGGGGACGGCTCTGTGGCTGATCGCCCGGCATTTGTTTATGCCGCTTCAAACGATGGTTTTCTTCATGCTTACGATGCAGACACCCTGGAAGAACAGTTTTTGTATCTACCCAGTGAAATGTTCGCCACGCTTGSAGAGTCCACTGAGCCAGGGTTTGTTTATCGCCCTTATGTGGATGGTGACCTAACCGAAGGTGACGTGTTTTTTAATAACCAATGGCAGACTCTTTTGGTAGGCGGCTTTAGAGCCGGCGGTAAAGGGCTGTTCGCACTTGATATTACTAACCCCGCTAATTTTGATGAAGAGGATGTGTTGTGGGAGTTTTCTGGATCGACWTTGTCTGATGAAGATGAAGCTGATYTAGGTTTTCTGTTTGGCGAGATCTCTCTGGTTAAAAGTAATCTTAACGACTCTGATGGCGATCGTAGTATCGGAGATTGGTTGGTAGCCTTTGGGAATGGCTATAACAGTAGCAATGAGCATGCAGTATTGTATTTGTTGGACCCCGAGACAGGGGAAGAAGTGATTAAACTCGACACCGGCGTGGGGCCTGAGACTTCTCTTTCAAATCCATTGGGGGCCAATGTTAATCCAGCAATCCCTAACGGTTTAAGCGCGCCTTTTCTGGTGGATTTAAATCAAGACTTCAAAGCTGACGTGGCTTATGCCGGCGATTTATACGGCAATATGTGGCGCTTCGATTTGCGCGCTGACTCGACCAGTGGTTGGTCTGTGACCTTAGTCTATGCGGCAAAAAGTAGTGACGGYGTGGCTCAGCCSATTACGGGGCAACCGGTAGTYAGTCGGCATCCAAGTGGCCGYTCTGGCGTGATGGTTTATTTTGGCACTGGCCAATACCTGGAGCCTGATGATGTGGAGCCGGTCGATGAAAGGCAGACGTTTTACGCTGTCTGGGACCGTATAAATGATCGGTTTATCGATAGCGGTACGCTAGAYCCTSATTTTGATGATAGGCATGAGGGCAAWGGGTTTGATCGAGATCATTTATTACAGCAACGCATCACTCAAACAGCGGCCTTTCCTGGGGCGCYTCAGGTGATCATTCGAACGGTGAGTGATTCGCCTATTCGCTATTTTAACGGTGACGACTTCCCCGACAACAGTGGTCGTGGTGGGGTTGCAGGGACTAATGGCGGGCATTTGGGGTGGTTTATTGACTTTTCAGAGGGGGAGTTGGTGCCAAGTAATCCATTACTAAGAGGCGGCAACGTGATTTTCACTACGCTACTTCCAAGTGGTGATTTATGTTCTCCCGGTGGTTCAAGTTTTATTATGGAATTAAACGCCCAGTCCGGTGGCCCGCCTTTATTTCAGTCGTTTGATAATAATGGTGATTTTGTTGTCACTAAAGAGGACGAGTTTGGCGAGCTAGTGACGGCAGGCTTTCAAGTCGATGGTACGGGTGTGTACAGTGATCCTACTATTTTGTTTAACCCTGCAACTGGTTTGGATTTAAAAGTAGTGARTACGTCTACTGGCTCGTTGGTCAATGTAGTCGAGCGGGAACCTTTGGGCGGGATTGGGCGGCAGCAATGGAGACGATTACGGTGAATCGGTTTTATGAACGCTCGGTAGCGGGCTTGACCTTGGTCGAGTTGATGGTTGTGCTGGTGATTATTGGTATTACTGCTGCGATTGCTACGCCTTACTATGCATCTTATACTCGAGATGGGACCCGAGGGGATATGCTGGCAAGGTTAACAAATTTCTCTCAGGCGGCCGAGCGGAGCTTTGCGCTCTTTGGTCTTTATGAGCAAGGTCGCTTAAATAATCTGTTACCCGACGACATAGACTTATATGATGTTGCGGTGGTGGTTGATGGTAATGGGTTTGCCTACACCGTAACGGCGGAAGCAACTGGAAGGCAGTTGGACGACATTGATTGCCAAGTACTTACGTATAATAATTTGGGCGTACGAGGTTCTCAGGATGCTGGACTGAATGATTCAAGTGCGGTTTGTTGGCCATAGGATTGACTGTGACTTCAGACGGTTAGCGTGATAATAAATTGCGCTTTTAAAGCGATTAAGTTTCTGGATTTATAACAAGATCGCTTTGTTACCCACGCTTCTATGTGGGCGGCTTTTTAATGGTTGTATTTTATCGGCCACTCTTTAGGCCGCGCACGGATCCCCGTCAAATGCGTCATTACTCCAGTCTCCTGTGCGAGCTCGCCCGGTAGTCGAAATTACAGCACTTTGTCGGATTTGTTGGTCAAGTTCAAGATGAGCCGCGCAATAATAAATGGTTCCAGCGTTGACCCCATTAAAGGTATTTCCGTCGGGCTGAAAGATAATAGCCGGATTATTTGGGTCGTTAGTGGTTCTCGATGTGCCAGTCCCCCCGAGCGATGAAAATTGAATAACTCCGAGGTTAAAGGGGTTAGCATCGTTAGTGTCTAAAACTCCATTTTGATCTAAATCCCTAAATGCGACAAAGAAAGTACCCGATGCGGAGCAGTTAATTGAGTTGACTGCATTGTTGGCTAAATTATCATTCGTGGGGCAAACCGAAACGAAGGTGCCTTCGTTTATGGCTGTAGAACGTGCTAGCTGAATGGATCTAAAGATTTGATTAAAGTTGGCATTAGCTTCTCCTTCTCTAGCGAAAGTTCCGAAAAAGGGTGCTGCGACGCTGAGTAAAATGGTGGAGATAGTGAGTACTACTAGCAGCTCAACAAGAGTGAATCCGTGGTAGCTATTTAGAGATCGGAATAATTTCATGATGTTTCATACGCAAATTGATTATCTAATGCTAAGGCCCCCCCGTTTAAAGCAGGCATATGGCCGTAGAGTCGTTTCAGTATTGATGTTATGTTTTTTATGGCCAATAAATCCTCGAGTTAAGAGGCGATTTGATTTACATTGGCGATCAATCAGTTAACGATGATTGATGGTTTCACTAAGTAGTGATAAGCCGCTTATGAACGCTCCTTTCGAAAGATCCTATAGTCTCCAGGCTTGTTCAGCCTATGGCTTACATGGTCAGTAGAGTACTTGATGCGGGCTATCTTGCCTAGTGTTGATGCGACGGCGTGCTTGAAAACGAATCGATTGAATAAAGTTGAAATAGAATGATACCAACACCTGCCACCAGAAACACCGATATTGTTATTGTTGGAGGCGGTGTACTTGGATTGTTGTCCGCACGGAATTTATCGGCCTGTGGCGTTCGTGTAACTGTGATCGATAAAGGCCCATTAGGCCGCGAGGCGTCTTGGGCTGGCGGGGGGATTATGTCGCCGCTTTATCCATGGCGCTATGATTGGTCGATTAATTGCTTGGCGCAGCGGAGTCAAACGATGTATCCGGCTTTAGCGCGCGAGCTGGAGCGTGAGACTGGCATTGATATCCAACACATTACCTGTGGCCTGCTTACGTTAGACGCACCGGATCATGAATTTGCGCTGGCCTGGGGGCAGGAGCACGGGCAACTGATTGAGGCGCGGCAAGATGAGCAACTTGCGCGTCTCGAGCCGAATCTTGGCGGAGGGTTTCAAAAAGGCCTGTGGATGCCGGATGTTGCCAATGTCCGTAATCCAGTGTTTCTTGAGGCTTTGAAAGCCAGTTTGGCGGGGAATCCTCTGGTGAACTTGGTTGAACATTGCGAGTTACTGGGTTTTTCTGAGCAGCAGGGGGGAATCCAAGGCGTGGAGACCTCCATGGGCTCGATTAAATGCGAGAAAACGTTGATCACTGCCGGTGCTTGGAGTGCAGGGTTGATTGAGCAACTATCGGCCACTGTCCCGATTGAACCGGTGAAAGGCCAAATGCTTCTGATTAAGGCAGAGCCTGGGGTCGTTAAGCGTGTGGTCTTGAGTGGCGGACGTTATGTGATTCCTAGAAATGACGGGCATGTGTTGGTGGGCAGTTCGTTGGAGAAGACCGGCTTTGATGCTTGTATTACTGATCAGGCTAAGTCCTCTTTATCTGAGTTTGCTTATCACTTAATCCCCCGATTAAAGGGTTATCCGATTGTAAAACAGTGGGCGGGCTTGCGTCCTGGGTCTCCGGCTGGGGTGCCTTATATCGGGACGGTACCGGGGAAACCTAATGTGTTTATTAATGCGGGGCACTTTAGGAATGGCTTGATTATGGCGCCAGCGTCAGCGAAGTTAATTACTGATTTAATGTTGGCGCGTGATGTTGATATTGATCCTGCGCCGTATCGGGTTAATCGATAGTACTGGCTTTGAATATTTGCCAGGGCGCTATAAGCGCCAGTTACGGTTGTTGTTGATCAAGCCCGAGTTTTTTTAATCGGTAGCGTAAGGCGCGAAAGCTCATGCCAAGTTTTTTCGCCGCTGCGGTTCTATTCCAGTGCGTCTCGTCGAGGGCTTTGAGAATGGCCTGTTTTTCTATGCTGACTAAATGGTCCTCTAGCGAGCCGTTAGCTTCTTCGCCGTCGTTGGTGAGCGTCTCTTCAAACGCTGTATTCTCAAGGGGCTGAATACTGGCGACTTGCGGTGGGCTGTGTTTATCGAGGTTTTCATCGTAGTCAGGTAATTGAAGATGTTTGATTTCGATTAAATCGTCCTCGCACAGGGTTAAAGCGCGTTCGAGTATGTTTTCTAGTTCCCTGACGTTACCAGGGAACTGGTAATTGTTAATGGCATCGATGGCTGCTTGGCTTAGCGTAGGYAMRGSYGYWWSYMAKKKSAWKRSRAMKMSRWWKRWAARSKWTWMAGKGMGMRAKGSAATKWMWTYKYTKYKAKYSMTAAGGGGCGGTACGATCAGTTGAATCACGTTGATTCGATAAAATAAATCTTGTCGGAAGTGATTAAGCTCTACTTCCTTGGCCAAATCTTTATGCGTGGCACTTAAAATACGCACATCGACTTTAATCTCTTTTTGTCCGCCTACCGGGCGTATGGCTTTTTCTTGTATGGCTCTCAGTAATTTAACTTGCATGTTAAGAGGCAGGTCGGCGACTTCGTCGAGAAATAAGGTGCCGCCATCAGCTGCTTGAAATAAGCCTTCTTTGTTGTCATTGGCGCCGGTAAAGCTGCCTTTYACATGACCGAAAAATTCGCTTTCCATTAGCTCAGAAGGAATCGCGCCGCAGTTGACRGGGATGAAGGGGTGCTCTGATCGGGAGCCTAGGTCATGAATTTGATGAGCGACCATTTCTTTGCCGCTGCCTGATTCGCCATTGATATACACCGGCGCTTGGCTGCGTGCTAGTTTTTGGATTTTACTTTTGAGAAGTTGTACTTCTTCTGATTGTCCGATGATGCCAGAGGGCGAGGGTTCTACAGAGTCATCGTTGGAGGCGACTTTTAATTTCAGGGCCGCGTTGACCAGGTCTCTTAGTCGCTGTAAGTCCACTGGTTTTGAAACAAAGTCGAAGGCGCCCGCTTTAAGGGCGCTAATGGCGGCTTCCATACTGCCAAACGCGGTAATGACGGCGACTGGTAAATGGGGCGCGCAGTCTTGAATATGCCCTACTAGTTCAATGCCGTTGCCGTCAGGCAGCTTCATGTCGGTTAAGCATAAGTCAAAAGAGAARTCTTTAAGAAGCTGTTTTGCTTCTCTTARGTCTTTGGCTGCTTTGGTATTAATGTCCATGCGGCCGAGGGTTATCTCGAGCAATTCYCGGATGTCTGGTTCATCATCAACGATTAATACATGGCGTGCTGTCATCGGGGTTTATACCGTCCTTATGCAATGTGGTTTGTTGTTGCTGTCTGGTGCTATGCGTTTCATGGCTGCGCTTGCGTGTTTTAATGGATCGCGTTGATGACTTTTCGGGTCACTGAGCGATTCGGCCCGGATGAGCAAATGTAATCCTCATGCAACAACCTCCTTCTTCCGCGGGTAGCGCATCTAAGCGAGCTTGATTCGCTTCACAGAGCTCCCTGGCAATGTAGAGACCTAAGCCGGTTCCGCTGGCTTCGGTGGTGTAAAACGGCTCAAATATGTGCTCGGCTTGCTCCAAGGTAATGCCTTTGCCTTGATCGACTATGTCTAATACGGGCAGGCCTTCTTCGGTCACCTGGCCATATAAATAAAGAATAGACTGGCCTGTCTTTTGTTTGCTGTAACGAAGGCCATTTTGGCATAAATTAGTGAGTACTTGTGTGAGCTGACTACTGTCTACACGGATCTTAGCGCTTTGGGGAAATACTTTGAGGCGGACATCTATTTCGAATTCTTGGGTTTCTGCAAAATCGAGGAGAAACTTTTCTAGCCATTCTTGCAAGTTGTATAAGGAAAATTGCGAGGGGCTGCGCCGAGACAGGCGCAAGACGTTCTCAATGATTTCATTCATGCGTACCGAATGATGTTGAATGATTTCAGCTAAGCGAATGTCGGCCTCGATTAAGTCAGGAGACTCTTCCAGTAATTGAGCCGCATGACTAATTGCACCCAAAGGGTTGCGTATTTCGTGTGCAATGCCGGCGGTGAGTGTACCTAAAGAGGCTAGCTTCATATGTTGAGCTTGTTGTGCCATTTGGGTTTTATCTTCAATAAAAATTAACGTCTCAGCGTGTTGGCCTTCCCCCCAGGGCGTGAAGTTAGCGATAATTTCAGGGCCGCCAGGGGTCGTTCGAAAGGGCGCGGTGCGTAGGTTGGGGTCATTGAGCCAAGCGTTCAAGCTGGACATGAGCTGGCCGGATATCTCTGTGAGACTTCTTTTCTCGGCATCTTTGGGGCTATCAAGAAGCTGTATAGCGGATTCATTAATGAGCTTAATAATGCCGTTGTCGTCCAGGGCAATGATGCCGGTGCGCATGCGTTGAATGATTTGGTGGTTGAGCTGTTGTAATTCGTTGAGCTCGGATTGGCTTTGGCTGGCCAGTATTTGACTGGCCTTCAAGCGAGTAGAGAGGCCATTGGACAAAAAAGCAGCGGCAAAAAACGCAATGCCCAAGGTGCCCGCTTGGGTGGTTTGAAAGGGCGATTCACCCGGCAAATAAAGTGAGAAATAAAACTCTTCAAAAAGCACAGCAATAGAGGCCGTCGCGGCTAAAAAAGTAGACAGCCGGCCAACAATAAGAATACTTCCTGCTACCACAGAGACGACTAGCAGAATGCTTAGGCTACTGGTGATCCCGCCGCTGGCGTGTAGGCAGAGTGTTAAGCAAAATAAGTCCATCAGTACTTCGAGAAACGCCTGGCGCTTGAATTCCAGTGTTTTTTGATGGCTGAGAAATATCGCTAATACGTTGAGTATGAGGTAAATATGTAAGGTGTTGAGGTATAGGCTGGGGTTAAAGCTGCCTAAGAGGCTGATTTTCGAGCCACTGTAAAATAATATCAGCAGTACGGAGCAGACGATTAGCCGATAGTAGCCGTAGATTCGAAGCGGGCGCCAGCTCGTGGAGTCTGTAAATTCTGCGCATGCTAACGCGGGGGAGGTCTTACTGCTATTGCTCATAAGGTTGAATTAACTGGTGTTCTCTTTCTTAGTATTGCTCAAAAATTGGGATTTATGTTCGGTGGAGCAAAAAAAATCGTTGCCTTCGCTAACGCTCTTGGATTTAGGACTATGCACGCCACATTGCTTACATTTCAGCATGGGCTCGTCTAGCGTGTCTGACTGAGGTTTCGCGGGCTTTGCTTTAGCCGCTTTGATTTTATCTGCAATATGGGGCAGAGAACTGCCAAATACTCGACGAAACAGTACGATAGCRCCGRTGATTAAGCCTAGAAGTRCAATTAAACGACCCATATGAGAACTCCTTTGAAAATATAGATGTTGGGCGTGATGGGCGGGCGGGTGACGTTATTAATCCATACGCCCCTTYAAGTGCYCTTTATGAGGGGCTTCGATCCGATAGAATATTAATACAAAAACGGCGGCCACGTGTGAGCTTTTAAAAAAAGCCCTGAGTAGTGGCGTGCCACTTATTTATTAAAAGATAACGAAGGTTATTTATACCATTAAGTCACGCAAATACGCTTTCCTGAAGAAATTTATTGCGTGTGATTTGATTGAAGCTGATTGAGCGTGATGAATCGAATACGATCGATGAATTCATGTCATCAATGAACCCTCAATGTTGGCCTCTCACCTGGTAGAATATCGCTTATAAGATTGATAGCAATTTAAACATTTCAGAAATTTAGAAGGGTTTTTATGTCTGATTCATTAAAGATCGTGATGGCACAAGAAAATTTTCTTGTGGGGGACATTGCTGGAAACGCCCGCCGAGTGATTGAATCTGCGTTGCAGGCAAAGGCGCAGTGGGGAGCGGATGTAATTGTCTTTCCTGAGTTGACGTTAACAGGTTACCCGCCTGAAGACCTGCTGCTACGGCCAAGCTTACAAGGTCGAGTGGCGGTGGCTTTGAAATCGATTGAGGACCAGGTAAAAGACATTGCTGTGGTCTTGGGTTGCCCGATCTTAGACGATGGCGCGCTTTATAATGCCGCGCTAGTGATTCAAGACGGGCGCCAAGTTGCCCGCTACTACAAACAAAAYTTGCCGAATTATCAGGTGTTTGATGAAGTGCGTTATTTTCAGCCCGGTACGCAAGGCGCGGCGTTTGAAGTCAATGGGGTGACGGTGGGCTTAACTATTTGCGAAGACATTTGGTTTCCTGAGCCTGTGGCTCAGGCGAAAGCGTGCGGTGCGCAGGTCATCCTTAATCTCAATGCGTCTCCGTTTAGTATTGGTAAGCTTGCGCAGCGTAAAGCCGTACTGGCTCAGCGGGCTCAAGAAGTTGGGTTGCCCATTGTGTACGTCAATTTAGTCGGCGGGCAAGATGAGCTGGTTTTTGATGGCGCGTCCATGGTGATGGAGTCTGACGGTACGCTGGGGTTTGAGGCRGCAGAATTTAAAGAAACATTGATTCCTGTTCAATTCGAGCAAGGCYCCAAGGGCTTGACGCTTAATCGTGAATCGCTCCCTGAGGCGGCGAYTCCGATGGAGGAAGAGGCGTGYATCTAYGAAGCGCTGACTCTTGGGTTGAGRGATTACGTCAATAAAAATGGTTTCAAAGGCGTGTGTYTAGGYTTGTCGGGYGGTATYGATTCCGGTTTGTCGTTGGCYATCGCTGTGGATGCTTTGGGGCCTGAGCGRGTAGAGGCGATYATGATGCCATTYCGTTATACCTCGCAGATTAGYTTGGATGACGCAGCCCTTGAAGCCAAAAATTTTGGTGTGARYTAYCAARTCYTGCCTATWGARGGMATATACGATGCGTTTATCGGCGCTCTAAGCGAACCCTTTGCTGGGCTTAAGGCSGATAAAAGTGAAGARAAYTTGCAAGCGCGTTGYCGCGGCACCTTATTAATGGCAATTTCCAATAAGAAGGGYTCGMTKGTMYTRACCACSGGCAATAARAGTGAAATGKCGGTGGGYTATGCWACYYTGTAYGGSGATATGGYAGGGGGSTWYWMSGCACTWAAAGACGTGCCYAARMYMCTCGTGTTTGCATTGTCCGAATACCGTAACCGAGTGGCAGGTTATCCGATTATTCCCCAGCGTATGATTGATCGACCGCCTTCAGCTGAATTAGCGCCTGATCAAGTGGATGAGGATTCATTGCCGCCCTATAGTGATTTGGATCAGATATTGGCGTTTTACGTGGAGCAGGACCAAAGCGCCGATGAGATTGTGTCGCGAGGCTTTGATCGTGACGTGGTGTATCGAATCACGCGCTTAGTGGACCTTAATGAATATAAGCGTAGTCAGGCGCCGATCGGGGTTCGAGTCACTGCGAGAGGTTTTGGTAAGGATCGGCGTTATCCTATTACGTGTAAATGGCCTGCGGGGGAGTAGATCGGGGTGAGGAGGAATATAGACACTCCTGATTATTCAAGAGTGTCTAATGAGTCTTTTATCCAAATAAGCCGAAGGTCACTAAGTTTAACCAGGAAATATTGTCGTCGTCGATATGACGATACTCTTCCACGTCTTGCCCGTCGTCCAAGCTTGGGTGGTTCGGGTAGTTGTGGGTTAAGACTGCCAAAGCGTTGTCCGCTAGGGTGATCAGCCCTAGTTTACGGTAGGCTTGAACCATTAAGGTCAAGCCATCACCGACTGAAGGTGTTTGTTGGAAGTTTTCAACAATGTACTGGCCCCGATTGGCCGCAGCTAGATATGCTTGTCGGCGCATATAGAACTGCCCTACGTTGACCTCATACTTGGCCAATAAGTTTCTTAAGTAGATCATGCGCGCGCGCGCGTCGGCGACGTAAGGGCTATTGGGGTATACGTTTATTAAATCGTTGAAGTATTCGAACGATTGTCGGGCTGCACCGGTATCCCTTTGAGAAAGATCTTTTTTAACAAACCGATCAAATATGCCTTGATCCATATGAAAGGCGGCTAGACCTTTTACATAATAGGCGTAGTCCAGTTGAGGGTGGTCGGGGTGAAGGCGTATAAATCGTTCGGCAGCAATAGTAGACTCAAGGTAGTCGAGGTTACGAAAGTGGACGTAAATGAGTTCAAGTTGCGCTTGTTGCGCGTATCGTCCAAAAGGGTAGCGGGCTTCAAGTGCTTGCAGTTTGTCGGCGGCTTGTAAAAACTGCCCTGACGTGATCATTTTTTGAGCGGATTGGTAGAATCCTTGCTCGGAATTTTCGCGTTGTTTAACGGAACCATTGTTTTTGCCGGATTGGTTTGCGCAGCCGTTTAAGCCAAAGGCGAAAAGTATTAATGCCAGGCAGAGAGTTTTATTCATAAATTTTCCTTATCGCTGCAGTGTATCTAATATACTACCGGCTACAAANTAGTGTGCGTCTGAAGTGGCACGAGTATAGAGCAAAGGGTTTCCTCTAAACAGGACTATAATTAGACAGTTTGAATGGCTTCTTGTTTAGCCAACTCTTTGATTCTAAGCCGCTAGCGCTCAGTTCCAAAAAAGAAACCTCAGTAAAGAAAATAGTTCACCCACTTGAATTAAGGTAGTCGTTTAACTCGATGGATCAAAAAATAGAGCATCAAGCCATTATTGGCGAACAATATTCCGGTCAGCGTTTAGATCAAGTAGCGGCGAAAATGTTCACCGATTACTCTCGCGGTCGATTACAAACTTGGATTAAAGCCGGGCAATTACTGGTTGATGGCCAAGCAAAGAAGGCTAAAGACAAAGTATGGGGAGGGGAGACCATTAATATTGCTGCGACCCTAGAGATTGAAGACGACTCGTGGGCGGCAGAAGATATCCCGTTGAATATCGTTTTCGAAGACGACAGTTTGTTAGTGATTAATAAACCGTCGGGCTTAGTGGTCCACCCTGCTGTGGGTAATTACACCGGTACGTTGCTCAATGGCTTGTTGTTTCATTGCGCCGGACAAGAGAACTTACCCCGTGCGGGGATTGTGCATCGCCTTGATAAAGAGACCTCCGGGTTAATGGTGGTGGCCAAAACCTTAAAAGCACATCATCACTTGGTGAATCAATTGCAGCACCGAGAAGTGCATCGTGAATACGAAGCGGTGGTCAATGGTGTGCTCACCGGCGGCGGCGTAGTGGATGCGCCTATCGGGCGACATCCTCAGCAGCGAGTAAAAATGGCAGTGGTCGACGGCGGAAAAGAAGCCATCACTCATTTTCGAGTCGCGGCCCGCTTTGAGCATTTTACCCACGTGCGCTTAAGTCTGGAGACTGGGCGGACTCATCAGATTAGGGTGCACATGGCGCATCGCCAATACCCATTAGTGGGTGATCCGGTGTACGGTGGGCGTTTGCGTTTACCTAAAGGCATTACTAGCGAATTGGATGAGTGTTTGCGGCAGTTTAAGCGTCAGGCCTTGCATGCCAAGAAACTGAGCCTAGTGCATCCAGAGACTGGCGAGTGGGTGGAGTGGGAAGTGGACTTAAGTGAGGACTTTCAGTATCTCCTTGATGTGCTGCAACGAGACCGATTAGCGGGCAGTAAATAGTGCGTGAGGCAGTTGACCTTGGCGATGAGGGCGAGCTTGCCGTGGATAGTTTAATKTGGACAGYYTAATAAAGGCCAATTGGCCGGCCCCCGCCAATGTCATTGCATGCTCGAGCACGCGCTTGGGTGGCGTAAGCAAAGCGCCCTATGACGGTTTTAACCTTGCATTTCATGTCGAGGATGATGAACGTGCAGTTCAGTCGAACCGTGCGGCGTTAGCCGAGCATTTACAGTGCAGTGAAATTCAGTGGTTGAATCAGGTGCATGGTTGCGAGGTGGTGGAGCCGGACTCCGGTTTAGCGCTCATGTCCGCCGACGGTCTTTATTCGACGCGTACTGATATCGCATGCGCAGTGCTCACCGCAGATTGTTTGCCGGTGTTCTTTTGCTCAAGGTCGGGGGATGAAATAGCGGTTGCCCACGCCGGTTGGCGTGGTTTAAGTGATGGCATTTTAGAGCGCTCGGTCGAAAAATTTAATTGTCCTCCAGATCAAGTCCTGTGTTGGTTAGGCCCGGCAATAGGCCCCCAGCACTTCGAGGTGGGGGAGGAGGTCTGGCAAGCATTTCAGGGGCAGTCTTTAAATGAACAATGCTTTGTTAAACGAGATGCCTGTGAGCGCCTCGGCGAACACGATGAACGTTGGTATGCCGATCTCTATGAACTCGCAAGGCTTCGGTTAATGGCGTGTGGCGTGAGGCAGGTATTTGGGGGTGGTTTTTGCACCTTTGCTGATCAGCAGCGCTTTTATTCTTACCGTCGTGATGGGGTAGCGGGGCGAATGGCTTCGGTGATTTTGTTGCGGGCTTAGTTTGTGAATACGATGATGGCGCATGCGTTTGCTCTGCAATACCCTTTCGATYTACTACGCCTGGTTTTTATTGTCTYTCCATAGCCTTTTTTACTCTCCCCAGTGATCGTTTGTATCTCCCTAGTTAATCAATGGGTTAATAGTGCGCTTTGATTGATGTTTGTGGTTTTTTAAAACTCTCTTTGCTTGAAATCATTGCTGTACGCCCAAACCCATTACTTGTGGCCTAATGTATAGGTGAATGGCAGGAAAGTGTACGTCATCGAAGGGGGAGCGATTTATAGTGAGAATGGATAAGTTAACCACCAGTTTGCAAACTGCAATTTCTGAGGCGCAATCGATCGCCTTGGGTCGGGATCATAATTATATCGAGCCTGCTCATCTTTTTGTGGCGTTAATGGTTCAAAAAAACGGTTCCATAAAGCCGCTGTTGGCGGAGTCTGGATTTCCTATCCATAAGTTACGAGAAGAAATTGATTCTGTGTTAGATCATTATGCGCAGGTTCAAAACCATGATGGCGATGTGCAGCTGTCGAATGACGCAGTGCGTTTGTTGAATCTGTCGGATAAATTCGCGCAAAAACGTAAAGATCGATTTATTTCCAGTGATGTAGTGGTGGTGGCTGCGCTGGAGGATCGCGGCGAGCTGGGGCGCTTGCTCAAAAAATATCAGGTGAGCAAAGAAATCGTTGAGGAAAACATTGATCGCTTGCGTGACGGGGACAGTGTTACCGACCCGAATGCGGAGGAGAATCGGCGATCCCTGGATAAATACACCGTTGATTTAACGTCCCTAGCTGAAGAGGGCAAATTAGATCCGGTGATCGGGCGAGATGATGAGATTCGTCGCGCGATTCAGGTGTTATTACGCCGCACTAAAAACAATCCTGTGTTAATCGGTGAGCCTGGCGTGGGCAAGACCGCGATTGCCGAAGGCTTGGCACAGCGAGTGATTAATGGCGAGGTGCCGGAAGGGTTAAAAAACAGGCGGGYYKTRKCKYTWGNYAYSRCCGNNMGKTGSTKGMSSKKMCRMAKTNWCMGKGGYGMKWTTGANNWRYGRCWAAWRYCMGNTTCWWWATGNRCKTGNNCSAMGCNRSAMGGYMAGRTYATTYTGTTYATYGAYGARYTWCAYACCMTSGTKGGKGCTGGWAAGRSSGARGGSKCRATGGAYGCKGGCAATATGCTCAAGCCTGCCTTAGCGCGGGGCCAGTTGCGCTGTGTCGGCGCCACGACATTGGATGAGTATCGTCAATACATCGAAAAAGATGCGGCATTGGAGCGTCGTTTTCAAAAGGTATTGGTGGGTGAGCCGAGCGTCGAGAGCACGATTGCAATATTGCGAGGGTTAAAGGAGCGCTATGAGCTACATCATGGTGTCGATATTACTGATCCTGCGCTGATTGCTGCGGCGAAGTTATCACACCGCTATATCTCCGATAGACAACTGCCTGATAAAGCCATTGACCTGATGGATGAAGCGGCCAGTGTGATTCGAATGGAGATGGACTCTAAGCCGGAAGACATGGATCGGCTGGAACGAAAGCTGATTCAGCTGAAAATTGAGCGAGAGGCATTGAAGAAGGAGAAGGATGATGCGTCTATCTTGCGCTTACAAAAGCTAAACGCCGATATTGCGGAATATGAGCAAGAGTTTTCTAATTTAGACGAGATTTGGAGCGCAGAGAAGGCGTCTTTACACGGCACTCAAAAGATTAAAGAGGAGCTGGAAATTGCACGCATTGAATTAGAGTCTGCGCGGCGCATAGGGGATCTAACCCGGATGTCTGAGTTGCAATACGGCCAGATTCCGGCATTGGAAAAAGAACTCGACATGGCAGCGCAAGCTGAAATGATGGAAATGCGTTTGTTGCGTAATAAAGTCACTGAGGATGGCATCGCCGAAGTGGTGTCCAAGTGGACCGGTATTCCCATTGTTAGAATGATGGAAGGCGAAAAAGAAAAACTATTACGTATGGAAGAAGAGATTCACCAGCGGGTTGTTGGTCAGGAAGAGGCGGTCAAAGCGGTCTCTGATGCGGTGCGTCGCTCTCGGGCAGGTTTGTCAGATCCAAATCGGCCGAACGGTTCGTTTTTGTTCCTGGGGCCTACTGGGGTGGGTAAGACTGAGTTGTGTAAGTCCTTGGCAGATTTTTTGTTTGATGACGATTCAGCGATGGCGCGCATTGATATGTCTGAGTTTATGGAAAAGCACTCCGTCTCGAGATTGATTGGCGCGCCCCCAGGCTACGTGGGGTATGAGCAAGGGGGGTATTTGACAGAAATAGTGAGGCGCAAGCCCTACTCGGTTATCTTGTTGGATGAAGTCGAAAAGGCCCACCCGGATGTGTTTAACGTACTCTTGCAGGTGTTAGAGGACGGTCGGCTAACGGACGGTCAGGGCCGTACCGTYGATTTTAAGAATACGGTGATTGTAATGACGTCTAACCTCGGCTCTGACTTGATCCAGGAGATGACCGGCGGTATTCAGTATGAGCAAGTGAAGGCTAAGGTGATGGAGGTTGTGGGGCAGTATTTTCGCCCGGAATTTCTAAACCGCTTGGACGAAGTCGTTGTCTTCGATGCGCTCCAGCAGAACCAGATTCGGGGCATCGCAGGAATTCAATTGGGAATTCTACGATCACGGTTGGAAGAGCAGGAGATTGGCTTGAGGGTTTCTGAGGATGCACTCGATCGTTTAGCTGAGGAGGGTTTTGACCCCGTATACGGTGCCCGGCCATTAAAGCGTGCGATACAGCGTTGCATTGAAAACCCGCTGGCACAGTCAATATTGCGAGGCGACCTCCGGGCCAGCCAGACTGTGTTTGTTGATGTAAGAGACGATAGTTTCGTTTTTCTACATAGTTAGACCAATCGCTTGCTGCATAAGGGCTTTTAGTCTGAATGATGTGGGTAAGAGCTGCTGTTAAGGCATAGTGACAAGGCCTGTAGCGTGGCCTTTCTCTAATTCTTCGAGCYAAARYAGGTTTACAAATTTAAATTATCCCCCTYCCCGTAGGCCTAATATGCATTGTTGTCAATGGTTTAGGCCGGCCTTCTATGTGTCAATATTACACTTTTTAATCTCTTAGATCGGTGTAAATTGCCTTAAGTCATATATCTTTCTTCCTGAGTCCGTATAATCTGCGCGTCATGAATGAGCTTCCGGCCTTGATTGTTTGGTTGTGGTTAAGGGATTGGCTTGAGGGATGCGGTTAAAGGGATGTGTGGTTTTAAGTAGTTATGTTTCAATAAGTTAAAAAACCCACTGTTTAAACGCGAAAACCCTTGCGTACGTTACATAAGTCAACGAATAGTTTCGATAATGTTCGCTTTTGTTTCCTGCGGTGCTAGATCTGCTCATTCGGTTAACAAATTTAATTCATTGCTTGGCTAGACATTGTCATTGAGGCGCATAGAATGTGTCGCTGTTTAGCATTGCGAAAAGGAATCTTCAGGGGCGCAGTGAAAGAAAATTGACACTGAAATTCCCCTGTAGTAGAAAGTGCCCTATCCAGCTTTTTCGGTCATGTGATCGAGAGCATAGAGATGATTTTCGTAGGGTTGTGGTGTTGCAAGTAAGTTTGTTTCACTTTGGGCTGGTTGTGACGGGTTTAAGTTGTTAAGTCGATTTTCTGTTCAGGTGTTTATTGCACCCAATAGCATTGAGTCTCTGAGCGACACCGGAATTACCAGGTAGTAATTGTAGAAATTGTAGTTATGTCGGCGCGGTATTTGTTTTTGAGTCGAAGTTAGAGTTGATGGTTGTTAACTTGATGTTCGATTGAGGGCAATGTTTAACGGGGTGGTCGAGTGCTATCACCGGAACTGACGCTGAGCAGCAGCAAAAAATAAAATCAGATAGAGGTAACAGGTATGGCCACTGTAGTACAAAACGATAAAAGTGGGATGCAGCAAGAGAGCGAAGGCATTTTGTCCAGTTTATTGTATCCAAAAAGCGGTTCGGGAATGCCTAAATTCCCAGCAGTTGCTACGATTGCAATATTAGTGATTGGAGGCAGCTTTTTTGGCGTCTATCGCTGGTATCAACAAACGTATTCATTCTCTGTAGGCATGGATTATTTCGAACCAGAGTTTGATACTTACTGGATGAACCTTCTTTACGCTCAGTTGGTAATAATCGCGCTTGTGGGGTCAGTTGGATCTGCTCTAGTGTGGTTCTCTCGGCCTGATGCTAATGATGTAGCTCATATGGAGCCGCTTCAAGAGCTTTCAATCTATAACTTTATTTTTGCGCTTATGGCTGCCGCGAGCTTCTTCATTGTGGTGATTTTGGCTGTTTTTGTTGAAGCCGATGCTGCATGGCACCAAGTGACCATCCGGGATACTGATTTCACGCCAACGCATATTGGTTTGTTCTACATGGCTATTCCTTTAGGGATGGATGCGATTATTCTGGGTTGGATTTGGGTTCATACACGTATGCCTGACTTCCAAAACAGAGTTTCTATTCCTCTTTGTTTGGTTGCTATGGCACCTATCTTGATTATGCCTAACTTGGGGCTTAACGAGTGGGGACACACCTTCTTCTATGCTGAAGAGCTATTCGCTGCTCCGATTCATTGGGGATTTGTAACCATGGGTTGGGGACTGTTTGGCATGGCTGGATTTATTCTTCAGTGTTTAGCGCGCGTTCGAATCCTTACTAGCCTAGTGGGCGAAGAAGGGTCTGAAAAAGCAGCCGCTTAAGATTTAAACACCGCGACTAATTCTTTGGCACCATGAAGCATGGAATTGGAAGCGGTGTTTGTGTTACTAAAGTAGTGTTCAGAAGGGTAGAGCACCCTGCGATACTAAATATAAAAATGAAAGTTGAAAGTTGGAGGCAATAATTATGAGTTCTGAGAATTCATACGGCAACAATGAAGACGAAATTCAGCGGGGGCCGTTGAGCAATAAATCTGCTGTAACTACCCTGGCACAACAAAATGAGGTTTATAAAAACCTTGATTACATGCTGATCCCAATCTTTATAATTATATTGGGCGGCGTAACTGTATTTTTAGTGTCCTTGACTATTGGGGATTGGGATTACTGGCAAGATTGGCGTGACCGTCGTTGGTGGCCTCTTGTTACTCCATTTTCATTGATTATTGGTCCAGCAGTATTTACCTATTTCTTTTGGACGTATTTCCGTCTACCGATTGCGGGTACCGCGATTACTGTAGGCTATACCTTTGGGGTATTGATCAGCCGTTACATGAATTTCCATGTATTTGCCGGTTTCCCAGTTAACTTTATCGCTCCGTCTACGTTTATTGGTATGGCGCTTCTACTGGATACGGTGATGTTGGTGACCCGAAGTTTCTACTTTACCGGGTTGATTGGCGCATTCTTGTTTGCAATCGTGGTCTACCCACTGAATTGGCCAATGATGGCGGCTTTCCACGTACCAGTTGAATATAACGGTACCTTGGTAACTGTGGCTGACTTGATGGGCTATGAGTACATCCGAACAGCGATACCAGAGTATGTGCGAATTATCGAAGAATCGACATTACGTACCTTTGGTGAGGCAGTGACGCCTTTGACGGCTTTCTTTGCTGGATTTGTGACGATATTAAATTTCTATTTGTGGGTGTGGATCGGTTCCAAACTGACCCAAGCTCGCTGGCTTACCAAGTTAATTTAATGCGTTAGCGCAGGGAAAATACAAATATAAGCCCTGTCAAATCGAAATTTTTAGAGAGTGAAGAAAATGTTGAAAAAAATATTTAAAATGCAGTGGGCGTTGCTTGCAATGCTCACTACGATGCTGCCTCTAGGCCTAGGCTCTGAGGTGGCGTTTGCTCACGGAGAACGTGCGCAGCAAGCAGGACTTAGAATGCGGACCATGAACTGGTTCGATGTTGAGATCTCGCCTGTTAATGTTCAAGTGAACGATGTTGTAACAGTTAAAGGAAAGTTTAACCCTTCAACTTGGTGGCCTGATCATATGTCCTCCATTGAAGATACTGCTTTCTTGAATATCGGTGTTGCTGGCCCTGCTTTCGTGCGGATTGATTCGCGTGTTAATGGCGTACCGATGATKCGKTCCACKRSWTTCSMWTTMGGYAARRYKTAYGAATWTRARANNNTTAWAANNNRGGCGCGTRYKSCGGGYCGCTATCATGYTCATCCYRTWWTGANWMKTSAAGGNYGCYGGYSCWMTKRTTGRTMMRGGWACYTGGSTTGARGTKRCTGNWWMACRAKANTGRCKYTSYYWWYRYCRWMGAAWMTMYAACNGRTGMSRSKRKMKAYTWWSARWYYGNNWASGTWTGNCTGCAATCATCTGGACTCACAGCTTTTGGTTAGTGGTAGGGATCGCATGGTTGTTTTACTGGTTCCGTAAAACACCTGTAATCATGCCTCGCTATAACAAAATCGTTGAAGAGGGTGAAGCTAGAGCGGGTGAGTTGATTACTATGCAGGACATGGTGGTTTCCTTCTTGTTCTTCGTGTTCACGTTGGTCTCTATTACGGGCGGTTATTATTGGGCTCAGAGCGTCTACCCAATCACCACTCCTTTGCAGACTAGTAAGGTAGAAGTTCCTGCATTGCCTGATCAAGAGCATGTGCTTGATATCAACGTAATTAAAGCGACTTACCGGATTCCGGGTCGAAGCTTTAAGTTGGACCTAGAAGTGACTAACTTGTCTGACCGTATATTACGAGTCGGCGAGTTCAGCACTGCCAACATCCGTTTTATCAACAAAGACGTACAGCCAGGCCTTAAGCGTGTCGATAAGCAAGATCTTATTGCTCCAGAAGGCTTGCTTGTAGAAGGTGGCGCTATTCTTCCTGGTCAAACAACGATCATTTCAGTTTACGCTGATGATGCGCTTTGGGAGACGTACCGTCTAACTAGCTTGATCTATGATCCCGATAGCCGCTTTGCTGGCATGCTGTTCTTCTTTGATGAAGATGGCGAACGTTTCCACTACGAAGTGGGCGGAGCGATGTTGCCAGAGTTTAGTTAACGCTAGCGTGTCTAGTTTAGTTAAATTCGGTCTTAGATGGACCTAAATAGCAGCGAGGCCGGTAATAATTGGTCTCGCTGTTTTTTCAATTGGGGAGCGTTATGAAAAAAACAATAACTGGTTGCAAGACATTTCTTTTAGCGGCGGCGTTGATGCTTTGCTCGACTGTGTCCTTTGGTCATGGTGGAGTGTCGGTAGATGATGATGTTTGTGTGATCCGGGTTGGACCCTATAAAGCTCACTTCACGGGTTACCAGCCTGAGAAAAGAGCCACTCAGGAGTTTTGTGAAGATATTCCTGTAGTAGGTAAGGCGATTTTTGTGTTGGACTTTATTAGTGACGACCTTCGGGTAATGGATACTGATTTCCGTATCATTAAAGACGTTAATAATATTGGTAATCAGGCCACGTTTGCGGATCTTGGTTCAGAGGAAGATATTGAAAAAGCCACAATTTATTATAACGAACCTAAGAAATTCCCTCGCGGCACTATCAATGTGCGGTTTGAATTTCCTACTGAAGGGCGATATATAGGCTTGGTTTCAGCCACTCACCCTGATAGCGGAAGAAAATATACTTCTGTGTTTCCATTTCAGGTTGGGGTTACTAGCTACGCTAAGTTTCTCGTGCCGATTGGCTTAATCATTGTGTTTTCTTCGATTGCTTTTGGGATTTTCTTAAGTCGAGTTAAAAGCCAAGAGAAAAAAGCCGAGTCTGATAACGCAGTAGCGTAACGGATTAATGCGCGGTTTTGGGCGGTGCGCTATTACCCTTAGTGTGTTGTCTTACCCTGAAATAGAACAGTTGGTTTTATTTCAGGGTTATTATTCAGGCATGAGTTTCCTGTAACTCTGTTTCAAGTCATTCCCCCTTCTTCCTCTAAAGCACTGACCTGCACGGTAATTGCTTATATACTCCCCTTCAGAGCATTATTTTAAATAAAGCGTTGTACGCTACTTTCGGATGTTAATGTTTGAACCTCGGTTCATGATTTTGGTCGAATGGTAAATCCTGGTTGCTAGTATTGCAGGCTTAAATTTCTCCTCTAACGTTTGGCCTTAGACTACTAAGATTTAACGTTTAATCTCATATTGTTATAGAATTCAGACCAACAAGCCGGTCTGAAAGTTATAGGGCGCAAAGTTTTTTATGAAAAAGATAATTCAACTATCATTAGTCATACTGTCGCTGTGCTTTATCAGTGTGACGGTGCCYATTGACTGGATGCCTCAAAAATTCCAAAAATTATATTATAAATGGGTCGGACCGAGTGCCTATGTTGCGTCGCCTCAAAGTGTTCCCGAAAAGGAACTCACCGTCGACGAGATTTGTCCGCCTGATCATCAGGGCTGGCGCCCGGGTCAGGTTATTGATGGTGTAAATATATTGCCGTCAGCAGCCTGTCTTTCTGATAACCCCTATACGGTAGCGGCTTCTGTTAAGGGCACCAATAACGTGTCTCAAGCCACGCTAATGCAGTCGAGGTTAGCGCCTGATGCGGTGGTTAAGCACACTGACCTAGATGGCGATGGCGACCCTGACATTATTCACATTCGGCTTGAAGTGATGGAGCTTAATGGGGGCTCACCCGATCTTGCAGAGTCGATCACAAGCTTTGAAATTGCTCCGGGGATCCAGCCTGGACTATGGGTGTTTGCTCCCAAGACCTTCGGCATGTCTACTGAAAATTTTGAATCATTACGGGCTAATCCATTACTCCGTGCCCCAGCCCCCGTGATCCGGGTTGAGCAAGGCGATCAAATTAAAATTACCTTAGAGAATACGCACTACATGCCTCACAGTATTCATCTGCACGGTGTGGACCACCCGTTTGTAGATGCTGAAGGCAATGGTAATGATGGCGTACCTCAGACCAGTGAAGTGCCATTGTTACCCGGTAGAAGCCGTACCTACGAGATCAATCCTCGACAAACTGGCACGATGTTTTATCACTGCCATGTCCAGCCTCAAATTCATATCATGATGGGCTTGCAAGGCATGTTTGTGGTTGAGGAAAATAAACCTAACAACTTGCTTCAAACATTCAATGTTGGAGCAGGTCTGGTGCGTCAYCCGTCTGTTGCCATTGCTGAAAAATACGATGGGGAATACGATTTACATTATCAGACGATTGATAAAGAGCTGCATGAGCTGATTCAAGACACTAACGATGCGCGTTTGACTGTGAAAGATATGCATCGGACTTACGATATAACCGACAGTACCGTAGATTACTACTTGTTAAATGGCCGCTCTTTCCCTTACACCATCCGAGAGTCAGTGGTTACTGCGAAGCCGGATCAGCTAATTAAATTCCGCGTGTTGAACGGCGGAAGTGAGGGCATTTCTCTTCATACCCACGGCCATAAATTTACGATTACTCATTATGACGGCGTTGGCGTGGCACCTGTTGCGCAAATTACGCGTGATGTAGTTTGGGTTGCTCCGGCTCAACGAGTTGATCTTGATATTAATACCACTAATGATGGTTTGCATAACTACGGTGAGGGTGCGTGGGTTTTTCATGACCATGTTGAGAATGCAGTGACCAATGATGGTCTAGCGCCTGGGGGCAGTATTTCGGCTATTTTGTACGAAGACTATATTACTGAGCGCGGTATGCCTCGTGGTTTGGGTGTGGATTGGAAGAAGTTCTTCAGCCCAGAATATTACGCTCGAAAGGTACCCGTATGGTCAAGTTACGATCCTTTAGGTTTATTCGCAGATGTTGAGCCAAGTTCGCAGTGGTTAGTGAAAATGATCTCGCTAGGCATCGCTGTGGGCGTGTTTTTGTTGAGTTTATTAGGATTATTGCGCCGCTCTAAGCAACGCTAAACATGGAAGCCCCAGGATTTAAGGTTTGCCTATTATGAAAATAAAAAGTTCCCTCTTTATCAGTGCTGTATTTTTACTGTGGGYGGGCTGGAGCGGCATTTGYGCTGCTGAGGTGTCAAYGGATGCCTCGGTTGCGACGGATGACTCGGGTCAGAGCAAGCAAGAAATGGCTCCTAAAAAGTACGACGCGATGAACAAAGGTCCGGTTAACTCGATGGACCATTCGAAGTCTATGGGTTCAAAGCCGATGGATCATAGTAAACATGGGCAGATGATGGATCATAGCAAGCCCCAAGCCAAGAGCATGAAGATGGATCACTCCATGCACGGTGGTCACGGCGGTCATCACGATCATAATATGACGTTGGACGCCGAAGGCATGGTGATGAATAGTAACGATTCAACGTTGCCGGAGGATTGTAATGCGATTTCGAGGGATTACGAATTTACCGTACGTGCGGGGACTGATTATGCGAAGCCTTTTGCTGGATCAATCTTTGGTATGGACCAGCATGAGTTAAAGGTCGAGCCGTGTAGTCGAATTGCTGTGACCTTTGTGAATGAAGATGAAGTCCGTCATCAATGGATGGTCCATAAGTTGCCAAAGTACATATACCCTCAAGGTATGTTTCATCTAGAGGCCGCAGGCGGCGCGACAAAGACCGGGACGTTTATCGTGCCCAGCGATAACCGGACCTATTTGATTCATTGTGATATCGCCCAGCACATGGAAAAGGGCATGAAGGCTCAATTAGTAGTGGGATCTGGAAGCGGGGATTTGCCTAGTATTCCAGGCGTAACTCAGGCGTGGCGGCCGGATATCTACCCGTTCGGTATGGACGATTGGGTCGCTTGGGCTTTAGCCTTCTTGGGCTGTGTCGGGGTGCTTTATTTAGGGCGGAGGGTGTTGCTTTAGATTGGGCCACTGGTCTATCTAGCTGGGGCTGCAGTTATCTTGCACTTGTTTTTTTGTGGTGGTAATGCGGCCTTGCCGGCCATCCTCGGTAATGACCTGGTACTCGCCGTTTTCTAATTTCTCACGAAGCCGCACGTTTTCCTGAAGGTTTTTAAGGCGCGCTGTGGCAATTTCACAGTTTTTACTGCGTATCTCTATGTTCTTGGCTTCCTCTGGGGACACAATGCTTTCGTTTTTACGTGTCTCCGAAGCGGTATTGAACGCCTCTCGGGAGCGAAGTAATCGTTCTTTGGACTTGCTTGCATCGGATGAGGGAGAGGATGAGGTTGTGATTACGGATGTTTGCTGTTCCGAAGTAGGTGGGGTGCGTGTGTAGTGTGTAATGCCCTTATCGTCGACCCACTTATAAAAATCTTCAGCACTGTATGCGGGCGAACTTAACGTCAATCCACTCCATAGCGTGAGCGCTAAAAGGCGTGTTGCCCATATTTTTTTTGATGAGCCATGGGGGGAATACATCGCAAGAGTCCCTGAATGTTGAAGTGTGCAGTCGATACGTATCAATGGCGGCCCTTGTGCATCGCCAGCTCTTGGTTGGCTTGTTGAGAGTTTGTAGCTGCTTTTAGCATAGCCTAGATCCTTTGCTCATAGCTGTGAGTTGGGTGCGATGAATAATTTTGGCTGGTTAAATATACCTAAAGTGCAGGAGTGATGCCGAAGACTGGTTCAATATTTTGCTTAAATGACGCCTTACCAAAGACTTAGCCGTAGTGTGAAATGTGTCAGGTGGCGTACTTAGTGAAGGCTTCAATTCCGCGTGGAGGCCTCCGGGCATGGAGGATTGACTGTATTGGTGCTATTTCTATTCGAGCCATATTGACATCGATTTTATATCTGTCAAAATCGACGGTTCGCCGGGATGGGTGCGTGTTTTGGTCGTTATTCTGATTTAAAGAAGGTTTTAGGTCAGGTGACCGGTTAAATCAATGTATGGAGCAGGGCCTTTGTCCAGGCCGGCGACCAAAAGCAATTGAATTCCCTTAGCTTTTGGATGATTTCTAGATAGAGACCCTATCTTAGAAATACCGCGCAGGAAAGGTTTTCTTTGTTCACCAATTGAAAGCCCTCTCTTCGTACGCAAACGTACCAGTGAGCAAGCGTTAATCAGAGCCCATTAGAAGGGTTATTGCCTTTATTCTCGTCTACCTCTGTGTCAATAGAGTGAGCAGGGTGAGTAATAGTGGGCAACACTTATTTATTTGATTATCCAATTTAGAGGATTCACGCTCAGTGGAATTACTGTCTGGTGCCGACATACTTATTCGTTCCTTAGCGGACGAAGGTGTCGATGTGATTTTTGGTTACCCCGGTGGCGCAGCATTGCATATTTACGATGCGCTGTATCGCCAAAAAGCGGTTGAACACATACTTGTTCGTCATGAGCAAGCAGCTACGCATATGGCTGATGGCTATGCGCGTGTTACTGGTAGAGTCGGTACAGTACTAGTAACTTCCGGCCCTGGTGCGACCAATACTATTACGGGGATTGCTACCGCTTATATGGATTCGATTCCTATGGTGGTAATTTCTGGTCAAGTGCAGTCTCACTTGATTGGCGGTGATGCGTTCCAAGAAACCGATATGGTGGGTGTTTCTCGACCGATTGTAAAACACAGCTTTTTGGTTAAGAAAGCAGAAGACATTGCCTTGACGATTAAAAAAGCATTCTATATAGCGCGTACTGGGCGTCCTGGTCCAGTCGTGGTGGATGTTCCTAAGGATATAACCAATCCGGCTAATCTATTTGAATACCGATATCCAAGTAGCGTTAAAATGCGTTCTTACACACCTGTTTTACGCGGTCACGCGGGACAGATTAAGAAGGCTACGGAAGAGATTTTAAATGCCAAGCGCCCCATCATCTATGCTGGCGGTGGTGTAGTGCAGGGCAATGCGTCCGAGTTATTACGAGATTTAGTGCATAGTTTGGGCTGTCCTGTAACAAGCACTTTGATGGGCTTGGGATGTATTGATAGTGCTGATAAGCAATATCTAGGCATGCTGGGAATGCATGGCACCTATGAAGCAAATAACGCCATGCATAACGCTGATCTTATTTTAGCGGTTGGAGCACGGTTTGATGACCGTGTTACCAACGACCCTGAGAAGTTCTGTCCGGGTGCAAGAATTATTCATATTGATATAGATCCCGCATCAATCTCGAAAACCGTGCGCGCCGACATCCCTATTGTTGGGCCCGTTGAGCAAGTATTAACGGACATGATTGAGGCGGTGAAGCAATTAAATATTGTGCCAGATAAAACGGCTCAAGATGCGTGGTGGAAAACCATTGAGGAATGGCGGGAAATCGATTGCTTGGCAATCAAGCCGACTGAATCCCCATTGATGCGACCGCAACAAGTAGTCGAAATGCTTTCTAAAGTCACTAACGGCGATGCTATCGTTACTTCTGATGTGGGGCAGCATCAGATGTTTGCGGCCTTGTATTATAAGTACAACCGCCCTCGACAATGGATTAATTCCGGTGGGTTAGGAACGATGGGCTTTGGTTTGCCCGCAGCGATGGGTGCCAAAATGGCCTTTCCGGATGCCAATGTGGTGTGTGTGACCGGTGAAGGGAGTATTCAAATGAATATCCAAGAACTGTCTACCTGCAAACAATATAATTTGCCTATTAAAATTATCAACATTAATAACCAAGCGTTAGGCATGGTGAAGCAGTGGCAGGATCTACATTACGAAAAACGCCACTCTCATTCTTACATGGATTCTTTGCCGGACTTTATTAAATTGGCTGAAGCATACGGTCATGTTGGAATTCGAGTGGATCGCTATGAAGATCTTGAAGCAGCGATGATTGAGTGTTTTAGCATGAAAGATAAGTTGGTATTTATGGATATATACGTAGATCCCAATGAACATGTGTACCCAATGCAAGTTGCCGGCGGGACGATTAAAGATATGGTATTGAGCAAGGCAGAGGGGAGCTAGAAATGCGAAGAATTATTTCCATCCTAATGGAAAATGAAGCCGGGGCACTGTCTCGTATAGTCGGCTTGTTTTCTCAGCGCGGTTATAACATTGACTCACTTACAGTCGCTCCCACTGATGATGAAAGCTTGTCACGCTTAACCTTAACCACCGAAGGTGATGAAGGTACTATCGAGCAAATTACTAAACAGTTAAATAAGCTCGTTGAAGTAGTGAAGTTGGTGGATTTGACAGAAGGCGCTCACCTTGAACGCGAGTTAATGCTAATAAAGTTGAAGGCAGTCGGAGCGCAGCGAGCAGAATTGAAGCGCACTACTGATATTTTCCGAGGGCAGATAGTTGATGTCACCAGCACCCTGTATACCATTCAGTTGGCAGGGACTAGCGATAAGCTAGATGCGTTTGTTGAAGCTGTGAACGGTGTGCCCATTGTTGAAGTGGTTCGGAGCGGTGTATCCGGTTTGGGTCGTGGTGACAAAGTATTAAGTTTATAAGATTTTAAGATTATTAAATTCAACCCTTTTATTCATAGAGTTAGGAAATCACAATGCAAGTTTACTACGATAAAGACGCCGATCTTTCCATTATTAAGGCAAAGAAAGTTGCCATTATTGGTTACGGTTCACAAGGTCATGCACACGCGAACAACCTGAAAGATTCTGGCGTTGATGTAGTAGTGGGGCTACGCACTGGATCATCTTCAGCGGCAAAAGCTGAAGCAGCTGGACTTAAAGTCTCTGACATTGAGTCTGCTGTTAAAGGCGCTGATGTTATTATGATTTTGGCCCCTGACGAACACCAGGCTACATTATATGCCCAGCAAGTTGAGCCAAATTTAAAAGAAGGTGCTGCGCTAGCATTTGCTCACGGTTTTAATGTTCATTATGAGCAAATCGTACCAAGAGGCGATTTAGACGTCATCATGATTGCACCTAAAGGCCCTGGCCACTTAGTGCGTTCTACTTATACTGAAGGCGGCGGTGTTCCTTCACTGATTGCTGTTTATCAAGATGCGTCTGGAAAAGCCAAAGAAATCGCGCTTTCTTATGCTTCTGCTAATGGCGGTGGGCGTGCGGGCGTTATCGAAACAAACTTCCGTGAAGAGACCGAAACAGACCTTTTCGGTGAGCAAGCGGTTCTTTGTGGCGGCGCTACAGCGTTAGTTCAAGCAGGTTTTGAGACTTTGGTTGAAGCAGGTTACGCACCAGAAATGGCTTATTTCGAATGTTTGCATGAGTTAAAGCTTATTGTTGATTTGATGTATGAGGGCGGTATCGCCAACATGCGTTACTCAATTTCYAATACKGCTGARTAYGGCGATNMTGWYTCNTGGYYCKCGTATTRTKACKGAWGAAACTAARAAAGAAATGRMKMRWANTCTTRANMGAKATTCAAMAMGGCRAGTTYGCGMRWGAKTTTATTYTKGASAATCAAGCCGGTGCWSCGNWMSTTRAANGCSAAGCGTMGWATTKSKSGTGAGCAYCARATYGAAGAAGTWGGCGCWAAAYTWCGWKSMATGATGCCTTGGATYCAGGCGAATAAAATTGTTGATAAGTCTAAAAACTAATCAGCGATTTAAGCTTCATTAAAAAAGCGGCCTAGGCCGCTTTTTTTGTGCGTGCCTTTTAAAGTGTATTTTTTTAAATTATAAGAACGGCAGATGCAATCCAACACGAAGRCCAATGGTATGGGCTTCTTTATGGTCTTTTAGATTGTCGCTGAGGACGTCAAAGGATAGATATTTGTTGTGCAGTGAAACCCCGGTAGCCTTGGCCTTGGTGTCGTAGCTGATTTTCCATTGAGTCCAAAGCCAGTGACATTGAACGCTGATTCGGGGGAAGCTTACGCCGTTAGCCCTATAAAGTGAGATGTCAGCTGCCCAGCGGTTGGAGTAGTCGTATTTGAGCCGAAGCTGCTGCCGGGCCTTGAAGCGCTGTTTAAAGCTCTCTGTTCCGAGATGGCCTTCGAAAGTAGGCAAAATATGAACGTCAGGGTCGTAGAGGTATTGGTCTCGAGTAAAGGGGGCTTGGTCCCATTTTATGGAATGGTATAAGTCTTCGATTCGTAAATCCAAATTAAAGTGTGAATCGATTTGCCAGTTCAGGTGGATGTCCGCYGACCAGCCTTCGCCATTGGGCTCGTCGGGATTCCAGCGCCCGAAACTTTGACTGGCCGCATCATAATATGTGCGGTCATCTTCTTCGGATAGCTTGGGTTCTGAGTAGTGATAGTTTACTTGCGCATTCGCCCTATCTAAGYTCTCGTCGTCGAAATCGGCGCCTGAGACGGAGATGGACACTTCACCATCTAAYAGTTGAATGCCCTCTAGGCGAGTTATTGCAAAGTCAGCAAGCAGGTTGGGAGCGATTTTCCAGCGATAGCCCACTAGAAGGCCATTACTTCGGGCATGTTGTGGAGCAAGCAATAGGTCAAAATTTTCGTCTGGGTTTATTTCTATGTCATTTTGTTCTTGATGGAATGCGTTGGCTGTTTGGCCGTTAAATCTTAGCACGTAGTCGTAACGTAATATTTTGGCGATTCGAAAGCCTTTATAGCGGGCGCCGGCTTCAAAGTGATTATGAGTGAAGGCGATGTCGCCAGACTCTAGCGTGTCGTTCCAGTCGTTGAGTAAGGCGTTAACCGAGACTGGTTCGCTGTAAATAAAGGCGCGAGATTCACTGTAGAGTTCCCAGGTTTCGGTCGCTGCGGAGGGTAGAGGTGTTGTTGCAAAGGCAAGGACGGCGAGTAAAGGAGTCACGTTATTAGGTTCGCTTCTTTTTAAATGAAAAAAAAGGGGGAGTTTAAAMYYCCCCCCTTTTACAGTTCGCTTGCTTAGCTTTCTTATTAAGGTTGCGTAGTCCTAGGGGAATGAAAGGGTTGTGTTGTCGGTGAAAGTGGCTGTGTAGCCAGTGGAGTCGCTTCGTGTAACGGATGCGTAATCAGTTCCTCCAACGGAGATTGACCCGATGGGGGAGCCAGAGGTGACTTCCCCGTCGGTTAACAATAGTGTAAGTGTGACTTGATCTTGATTTTCAAACAGCCAGTCAGTGCCGTCCTGGTCGGTACTCTCTTCTATGTCCATGATGACCGAGCCGACTATGATTTTAATGCTGGAGTTTGTGGCTTCGCCAGCGACTACGTCTGATCGGATAGTTAAGATGAATTCACTGCCGGTTAAGCCAGATTGAAATACCAGGTTTGTGTCACCATCGATTACGCCATCGGTGTCTAGGTCGATCGTGGAGCAGCTAGCATTGCTGATGTTGGCTTCCAGCCCGACTTTAAAGGTATTGCTATTAGCCTCTGCGCTGCTACTGAATGTTCCTGTGAAGTCGTAAGCGCTTATGGCTGACTCGTTGCAAGACGATTGATTTGATGCAGCTATCATTAGCCCGCCTGTGAATGTGTTCAGGTCAGCGCTGTCAGCAGCCGTGATCGTTACTGTTGCCATCAATGTAAATGCGATGCCAGTTGCGGAGTCTAGGTCGGATTCTGAGCTAAGCTGAGTAGCGCTAGCGTACGTCGCTGTCAGCATCGACCCTGTGGATACCGTCAAAACGCTGCCATTGTTGCCGGTGATAGTGCCGGTAGGGAGGGTAATAACTTGAGAGGTTGATTCTTCGGACGGAATGGATCCGCCGGTCATATCTATCGAGTAGGTAACGCCATTGAAGCTTGCGCTGGTTGGGATGGAGACCCCTGAAAGCTGTGCGTTGACAACGCTTACAAGCACTCGGTTCATATTGCTAAGATTCGTGCCGCGAGCAAAACTATCGATTGCGGCGAAATGATCATCGAGCGTGTCATCTAAATCGCCGTCATCATCCCCAAGAATATCTGCGACTGTCCTGAAATCCGCGACCATGCCTTTTGCTTTTTCTAGATCGGTGGCATCGGGGTCGGGGTCGGATTGGCCTGTTGTTGATTCGCCTTGGTTTAGCTCGGCTATTGTTTGGCTGTCATCAAGCGTTTCTTCTGTTTCATCTAAGAGCATAGTAACTGCGGTAGAGAGGGTCACGCTGTCGGTTACCGCTTTATCCTCAATGGCGGTAATTACTGATTGGGATTCTCTAAGAATCTCCGCGAGGGTCACTTGGTCGGAGCCGGACCCGGTGCTGGCTGCTGATTGAAACAGTTGACCGCTATTGGCGGCAAAATCTGCTGCGAGGCTAGTTAAAATGGTGTCGAGATTAGCGGCGAAAGTTGCGCCACCTGACCCTTCAGATTCGGCAAGTCCGGCGATTGCTGCGGTAAATAGGCTGTAGTTAAGTTGGTCCTCGCTAATGGAGGTTAGATTGCTAGTAGTTGTTATATCTATAGGTGCGGTTTCAAGAATATCAAAACTAATACCTAGGGCACTTTGGAGCTGACTTTGCGCTTCTTGTATGACGGTTGCAGTAATGCTGGATTGTTCTTCCGCGAAGACGGCTGCCATATGGGTGAGAGGGGTGATATGCGCCGTAGCTGTTACCGCATCGGCGACACTTGGAACCATTGCAGAGAGGCTAAAATCGGTGGTTAGGGGGGTGGAACCACCAAAGGCTGTTGTGCCACAGCCGTCCGGAGCGTCGCAGATCATTGTGGTGGATGAGGACGCTGTAATGACTACTTTTACAGCGCCTTCATGATCGTCTATTTCGACGCTGTAAACGCCTGCGCTATCGGTAGTGCCAGTGCCAGAGGCGGTGCTTGAAACGGTGCCGCTGACAATGGGGAAGACGGATACCGTGCCACCAATGATTAGGCCGGCCGCGGCTGTGCCTGACACTGTGGCAGTTGTCGTGGGAGTACCACCGCCACCGCCCCCTGTATCGACGGTTTCACTGCTTCTATTGTTGCTGCTTCCGCTGGAGCACGCTGCGACCACAAGCGTAGCAGTGGCTAATATTGCAATTCGGGTAAGTGTAGCTTTCATTATTAGGCGTCCTTGAGTCGTTACAGCTTTGTAAGCATGGGGGATAAGAGGAGATCCGTTCAGTCGTCCTGGACCGAAGTTGTTAAGACGCATAGGGGGATCCCTGATCGTTAAATTTAAGACTAGAAGATAATATTGAAAGTGGGAGTGAAAAGTTTTAAAAAAGTGTTGGGGCTGCGTACACTGCTTGGTCCACGAAAACTCCCGGTCAGTTTAGTTTTTTATGCGTTGTTATTTGCTGCAAAAATAGCATCAGAAAAGTGGCGTTGTGTGGCGATGTTGGCTATATATTTCCTTGCTCCTTTTTAAAAGTAAGGCGCGCTTGATGAAGGGTGTTACTTATGGTTTCTTGAGTCCCTCCAATTACTTTGACGTAACCGAAAACAAAGTGTTGACAGGGTGCTGGGTATCTATATAATGCGCCCCTCTTCCACGGATAACATCGAAACAAACTGTTGTTTACGAGGTTTGAAAGTGAAGAAAGGGCAAGCTTTTAAAGGTGTTCTTGGCTGGCAATATTTATTCAGGTCTTCGGTAAAACGCTGAAAGATTTGAAAAAAAGAGTTGACAGCATGCAGTAAGGGCGTATAATTCATCGCCTCGGTTTGAAGCCGAAACGTTCTTTAACAACTCAATCAAGTAATTTGTGTGGGTGCTTACGTTGATAGTGACTAACAAAGTTAAATCAATAGTAAGTTACCCGAGATAGAAATATTTCGATTAGCGAACTTTTGAGCAAGATTAGTTTGCGGCACATATTTTCAATGATCGCTTGTATCTACGAGCAGGAACTGAGAAGACGTTGTGTCACAAGCCGAAGTTTTATGATTTAAACTGAAGAGTTTGATCATGGCTCAGATTGAACGCTGGCGGCAGGCCTAACACATGCAAGTCGAGCGGAAACGATGGGAGCTTGCTTTCAGGCGTCGAGCGGCGGACGGGTGCGTAACGCGTAGGAATCTGCCCAGTAGCGGGGGATAGCCCGGAGAAATTCGGATTAATACCGCATAAGCCCTACGGGGGAAAGCAGGGGATCTTCGGACCTTGCGCTATTGGATGAGCCTGCGTCGGATTAGCTTGTAGGTGGGGTAATGGCCTACCTAGGCAACGATCCGTAGCTGGTCTGAGAGGATGATCAGCCACACTGGGACTGAGACACGGCCCAGACTCCTACGGGAGGCAGCAGTGGGGAATATTGGAC
>NVVB01000052.1 GCA_002402085.1 Gammaproteobacteria bacterium | reverse complement strand
AATTATATAAATTTAAATCAAGAAGAAAAAAATATGTTCCATGGAATGAAACATTCAAATGGCCTAGAGCACCCAGGAGTAAATTATTACAACCTTTAGTAAAATTAATTGCTAGTGATAGTGTTAAATAAACTTCCAATACATTTTCTATAGATTTTTATGATGAGAACCTTGGAGTAGCTATTGGTGGCGATTACACAGAGCCTAATAGTACAAATGCAAATAAGGCAATTACCAAAGATGGAGGAAAAACATGGCAATTGCTTGCAGATGGAAAAAAAGGTGTGCAAGCACTGATCTTGGCCCCAACCCGTGAATTGGCCGAGCAACTGGGTAATACCATTGCCGCTTATGCGCAGTTTTTGCCTTTTACCGTTCTGTCCGTCTATGGCGGCGTTAAAATGGGCGGCCAAACCAGCAAAATGAAAGTCGGCGTTGATATCTTGATTGCGACCCCTGGGCGTTTGTTAGAGCATATGACCTTGTGTAACGTCAATTTGGCCAGTGTTGAATTTGTGGTCTTGGATGAGGCAGACCGCATGGTGGATATGGGCTTTATCGCCGATGTCCAAGAGATTCTTAAGCACACCGCGAAAAAGCGTCAAACCTTATTGTTTTCTGCCACGCTCTCGCCCGCCGTAAGGGATTTTTCAAACCGAATCCTTAAGCAGCATGAAGAGGTGCGCGTCACTAAATTGAATGCTGCTGCTGATACCGTTCAGCACGTAGTCTATGCCGTGGAAGAGCGTCGTAAAACCGAGTTGTTTAAGGCGTTRCTGGAAGAGCACAATTGGTTTCAGGTGTTAGTGTTTACCAGTACGAAATTGCAAGCGGATCATTTACTAGCGGCATTGCAGGAAATCAGAGTCGATGCTGCGGTATGTCACGGCGATAAAAGCCAAGGTTCTCGCCGGCGTGCGCTGGCTGATTTTAAGTCGGCTAAATTGCAGGTGCTCATCGCGACCGATGTAGCGGCTCGAGGTTTAGATATTCAAGGCTTAGATTATGTAGTGAATTTTAATCTGCCTTATCTTCCTGAAGATTATGTACACCGTATTGGGCGTACCGGTCGAGCGGGTAATGCAGGGCATGCAATTTCTTTTGTGAGCCGAYTGGAAGAGCGCACGTTGGATCGAATCGAGCGCCTAATTAATAGTTCTATTAAGCGCATCTATAAAAAGGGCTTTGAAGTCAGTAACCGGGGGCAATTGGCGAAACGCATCTCAGCGAGTACTCGTCCGGGACTGGGTAATAAAGCCTCGCAAACGCGTATTGTTCGGACTCAGAATCAGGGTTCCTCTAGAAAAGTCAGCCGTAAAAACTAATCTGTCGTTCAATCGCTGGATTTACCCGTCTATGAACTATGGTTTGTAAATGGAATTTCCTATGAGTAGATCGAGCCGTGATTAAAAAACGGATTGAGAGAAGAGGCTAGCGGGTGAAAAATTGTAATCAGTGCGGTAAATGCTGCACTAAATACAGTGATGGTGGACTCTCAGCCACGTCGAGTGAAATAGCACTCTGGCGTGAGTTCAGGCCGGATATCGCTCGCTATGTGAGCGACGGAAAAATATGGATGGACCCTGTCGACGGTCAGCAATTGACTCTGTGTCCTTGGCTTGAGCCTATAGGCGGTCAAAAAAACAAGTACACCTGCGGTATTTATGAGGATCGTCCTGATGATTGCAGGCATTACCCGGTGACCATCAAAGAGATGGTCATTGACGAATGCGAAATGCTCGAGCCTCGAGATCTAGCTCGGCCTAGGCAAGCGCAACGGCTTCTCGATAGACTCATGGCTGACAGTCGTCCGGCCTATAAATAACGCCCCGCACTGTTTAAGTAATTCCTTTACTGACATCCCTTTACTTGCACCCCTTCGTTGGAATTCCTCCGCTGGCATCATGCGGTCCAATTGTATGCGGCGGTGTATTGCCTAGAATATAAGCGCTAATATTAGTTGGAAAAACTGTTGTTTCACACTAAAGTCGAAATTGATTCGCTGTATCCGTTGGTATGATTTGACGGGCGGTTAAAAAAATAGCGTTTTTCTGCTGTAGCGATGTCATTATAGAAGGCAGGCCGACTACTTTGAGTGCGCAAAAATTAATCGTTAGGTAATAAATCGGTAATGAAAAACAGGCTGTGCAGTGTATTTATAGTCATTCAGGCCATTACGTGTCTAGTTTATAAATTAAGAATAAGCGTATAGATTTTAGTTTTTTTTGCGTTTATTCTCAGCGAGCCGCGAGCAATTGTGCGGCGATGGAATTTGGTTTAATCGGGGTTTCTATTTAAATGGAGTTTGTGCCGTGCACTCTACTAACGATGCTGAACAACTTCTGAAAGCGCAAGCCTTGGTGCTGGAAGAGAACGCCAAAGGAAGTTCGTTGCATGACGTATTGAGTATCTTATGCGTTGAAGCAGAGAATTTATTATGCAATCAATCGCGCAATTCAATTCTGCTATTGAAGGGCACGTCGTTAGTGCATGGTGCTGCGCCTAACTTGCCTTTAAATTACATTAATTCTATTAATGGTATGCGCATTGGTCCCAATTCAGGTTCTTGCGGGACGGCGGCTTTTCTTGGGAAAACTGTTATCGTTAGCGATATCATGCAAGACCCGCTGTGGGTTCAATATAAAGATCTTGCTGCTCAATTCCATTTGGCGGCTTGTTGGTCCACGCCTATATTATCTTCTGATAAAAAGGTGTTGGGTACTTTTGCGACTTACTATGATGTATGTAAAAGGCCGGATGAAAGCGATATCAATCTGATTTCACGGTTGTGCTATTTGGCCGGTTTGATTATTGAAAAAGCGAATTCCGAAGAAGCCGTGCGGGAGCGAGAAGAGAAGTTAAGTGAAGCCGAACACATTGCCCGAATTGGCAATTTCACCTGGCTTGTGGAGTCGGGTGAAATTTTATTGTCCAGCGGTATGTATCGATTGCTGGGCTATGGACCGGATGAGGTATTTGATTCAAGGCGAGTGACTGCAGAAATATATTACCCCGATGATCGTGAGCGAGTCACGCGCTGGATAAAAGCGGGCTTGTCTTCGGGTAAAGAGCGTTTGCCTTCGATTGAATATCGATTGATGTGTAAAGATGGCTCTGTTCTGTGTGTCCATGCAGAAGGGAAAATGGAATACAAAGACGGTGAGCCGTTTAAGTTGTTCGGAACCTGTCTGGATATCACTGAGCGTAAACAAATTGAAGAGTCACTGCGTGAGAGTGAAGCGCAATTTCGTTCACTTGCAGAGAACAGTCAAGATTACATCATGCGTTATGACCGCCAATGCCGGCACCTCTATCAGAATGCCGCGGCTTATCGGGTGTCAGGTCTATCGGAAGAAGAAWTTACTGGCAATACCCACCGTGAATTAGGTTTTGAAGAAGATCTTTGTGACCTCTGGGAAAGAAAAATCACTGAGGTATTCAAGACAAAAATGCCCGGCAGTGAAGTGTTTGAATGGGATAGCCCTGAAGGTAAAATATTTTTAGATTGGCGTGTATTTCCTGAATTTGATAAAGACGGCGAGGTAGAAACTGTTCTCGCGGTATCGCGCGATATTACTGAAAATCGCAAGCTTGAAAAACAGTTAGTACAGCCCCAGAAGTTGGAGGCTTTGGGTACGCTGGCAGGCGGGGTGGCCCATGATTTTAATAATATGCTGGCCATAATTTTGGGCAATGCGGACTTATTGTCTGCGAAACTCTGGGGCCTAGAAAGTGGTGGTGAACATTATCTTAATGAAATTAAATCTGCTGCGAATCGCTCAGCTGATTTGGCTAAGCAAATTTTATCATTTAGTCGTATGGAAATTACCCAATTAGAACCGCTTGATATTGGCGCGGTCGTTGAAGAAGCCTTTCATTTTCTGCGCGCGACCATTCCCACCAACATTGAAATCACTATCGACGTGCCCGCCTATAGAGGCAAGGTAATGGCCAATCGAACGCAAATTCATCAGGTGATTGTGAATCTTGCGACTAATGCCTTTCATTCCATGGAAGAAAGTGGGGGTTCTTTAGTGGTGACCTTACGCGAGTTTGCCAGTGAGGATTGTGCGTTGTTTGAGTGTGGGACCGTTGACGCTCAAGATTGTCTGCTTTTAAGTATCGAGGATTCTGGTTATGGAATCGCTAAAGAGCACCAGGAGAAAATATTTGATCCATTCTTTACCACGAAAGAAGTCGGTAAGGGCACCGGTTTAGGGCTTGCGGTGGTGTATCGGATTGTTCAAAACCATGGTGGCATCATTCAGCTAGACAGTGATTTGGATCAAGGCACTACCGCTAATATTTGTTTTCCGCTCATGGATGAAGCCCTAGTCGTGAACCAACGGGTTGCTAATGCTGTAGAGGCGACGGGTGAAGCGCGCTGTATTGATGGTCACATTTTAGTGGTGGAAGATGAAATAAGCTTGGCGGAAATGTACGAAGAATTTTTACAGGAGCTGGGTTATGTGGTGACGGTGTGTACCGATGGCAGTCACGCATTAAACCTATTTMGGAAAAATCCAAATCAATTTGATCTGGTGTTAACGGATCAAGCCATGCCTCGCATGACTGGCAAGCAGCTTAGTCAGGAAATATTAAAAATCAGAGCCGATACCCCTATCATATTAAGTTCCGGCTACAGTGGCGTGCTGTCTGAAGAGAGCGTTTCCATGCTCGGGGTTCGAAAATACCTCATTAAGCCGATTCAGCTAAGTGCACTGAAGCGAATCATAGAAGAGTGTTTAGCTTAAGTTGCGGGGGAGGGGTTTAAGGRTAAATGTTAAGGCTTCGTTAGATCCGAGTAAATCACGCGCTTCCTTAGTCGATACTGCCGTGGTTTGACCGTAGGATTTTCTTAAATTTTTTCTATCGTGCTCGTTAGAGGGGGGGGTATAGGGGGGTATAGCGTTGTGTAATGGAACGCGCTTTTTGTTATCATCTAAACTTTTTAGAGAGTTGTGTTTTGTTACCCATTGTTGAATTCCTCCCTCAAATAAAGCATGCGTTGGCCAGCGGTCGAAATCTAATTTTACAAGCCGAGCCAGGTGCGGGTAAGTCTACTGCTTTTCCTCTAAGTCTGTTGGACGTTGAATGGCTTCAAGGCAAAAAAATATTGATGCTTGAGCCTCGACGTATTGCCGCAAAATCCATTGCTCATTACTTAGCGCAATCGTTGGGCGAGCGTGTGGGTCAGCGGGTAGGCTACCAGATCAAGAATGAGCGTAAGATTAGTCAAAGCACTGTTTTAGAGATTGTAACGGAAGGCATTCTGACTCGGCGTTTACAAGGTGACCCAGAGATCTCAGAGATTGCTTTAATTATTTTTGACGAGTTTCATGAGCGCTCCATTCACGGAGATTTGTCTCTTATGCTCGCGCTTGAAATACAGCAATCCATTCGTGAAGACCTAAAGCTGGTGGTAATGTCCGCGACCCTCGACACACAGCGAGTGGCACGCTATATGGACAGTGCGCAGGTAATCGAATGTCCTGGTCGAGCGTTCCCTGTGACCGTGCAATATCGCCCCGTGAGCAAGCGCCCTTTAGTGGCACAGGTTATGGTAGCGCTAGATATAGCGTTTGAAGGCAATGCACACGTTGTTGGTGATCCATCAATAGAAAGCAAGGTGAGTGCCGGGGATGTATTAGTGTTTCTTCCCGGTCAGGCGGATATTAATCGCTGCGTCAGGCAAGCCAAAGAAAAATATGCAGTTGATACGAGCGAAGAGGTCGGGGCTGCCGGTGCGCAAGCGGAAATTCTCTGCTTACCGCTCTTTGGGGGGCTTTCACTCGCGCAACAAGAGCAGGCGTTGTTGCCAGACCCGAAAGGTCGGCGACGAATCGTGTTCACAACCAATATTGCAGAGACAAGCGTAACCATTGAAGGCGTCACGTGGGTCATCGATAGTGGTTTAGAAAAAACCCTTATTTTCGATCCCTCCAGTGCTATGACGCGACTGGATACGGGTTATATTTCCAAAGCCTCGGCAGAGCAGCGCAAAGGGCGGGCAGGCAGAACTCAGGCCGGTGTCTGTATTCGTTTGTGGAATGAACAAAAACAAAAGACGCTACGCGAGTATCAGGGCGAAGAAATTATCTCTGCTGATTTATCGAGTCTGGTTTTAGAGCTATGCACTTGGGGAAGTGGGGATTATGAGCAAATTAATTGGCTGACACGTCCGCCTGAAGCGCATTATCGATCAGCGCAATCCTTGCTACTTGCGCTGGGTTTAATTGATGCGGGCCATAAAGCCACTGCCTTAGGGCTCAAGGCTTCTGGTATGGGCTTGCCGCCTCGATTGGCAGCCATGCTGTTAAAAGCGGATGGTGAAATGGAGCAACACATAGCGTGTGAGCTTGCGCCGTTGTTATCGGAGCGAGATATATTCTTGGCCAATAATGGCTCGGATATAGTCGCGCGCTTGTTGGCGTTACAGCTTTATCAGAGCAATCGTCAGGCCGCGTTAAGAGAATACCCATTGCATCGTGCCGGCGTGGAGCAACTAAAGACCAGTGTGAAATCGTTAAAACGAACCCTTAAGTTAGGGGCATCGGTTGCGGGTGTATCGCTGGTGCAAATGCAGCAGACGGTGGGTAAATTAYTATTACACRGCTACCCCGATCGGTTAGGCAAAAGGCGTTCGAACAGTGAAGGACGATATCACTTGGCCAATGGGCGGGGGGTGTTTTTATATGAAGACGACCCGTTGTACGCAAGTGATTGGTTGGTGATCGCTGACTGTGACGCTCAAAAAAAAGAAGGCCGAATCTATAGCGCCGCGGTGATCGATTTTGATCTGATCATTGAGTGCTTATCGGAGCAATTCGAAGACAAAGAGTTATTTGATTTCGACTTTAAAAAGCAACGAATTCATGCGCGCCGGGTGACCCAGTATCGCGCGCTGGAAATAAAGTCGGCGTTAATGACCGACCTAAGCCCGGAAAAGTTCCAGACCTGCTTAAGGCAAGCCTTTCAATCCGGAGGATCGACGGAGGCTGACAATGTGCCGCGTGTATTTGCGTTGTTGAATTGGACCCCGGCATGCGAAACATGGCTAGCACGCGCGCACTGGTTAGGGGAACATTTAGACACATTCCCTTCGCTTTCAAAAGCGATATTAGCCAACACCTTAGAGGACTGGTTGCTGCCTTATCTCGGGAATATTAATTCCATTGCCGGGCTTAAAAAACTCAATGTAATGGATTTATTACTTGCGACCTTGTCCTGGGATGATCAACAAGCCTTAACTAAAGAAGCGCCGGTAAATTATCAAACGCCTAGCGGTAAAGTAGTGGCCATTGTTTATGATGCCCAGCAAGGGCCGACCATCTCTGTACAGTTACAGGAAATGTTTGGCCAAATTACCTCGCCTACCATTGCCAGGGGCCGTGTAGCGCTTCGTTTCGAACTGTTATCACCTGCGCGAAGACCGATCCAAACCACCAGTGATTTAGCACACTTTTGGCAAAACTCTTATTTCGATGTAGCCAAAGACATGAGGGGGCGATACCCCAAGCACCGCTGGCCGGAGCAACCTTTATTAGAGAAGCCGGGTAAGTCCATTAAACGCCGTTAATGCCCGTGTGCCTTTTATTTCTCAGTGCACCGTACAGTGTTTTGATTCTGAAAAGGCCTATCGGCAGTTTTATATGAAAACGGCCGTGGCGGTAATGGTTGTATACATGCCTTGGACTGTAGTTAATCTTTCCCTCCTTTTCCTTTCTTCTATGTTTTTCCTGCGAATTTAATCTGTCAGCATATTTTACGACTTGGTATATTTACACGATAAAAATAATTTAGGTGAATGTTATTTTAATAAAGAATGATCATTAAAATTAAATGCTTAGATTTGGTGGGTCAGCTGATTTTGTTTTATGGCGCATTAATTGCTGTTATAGGATTTGTTAGTGCGTGAACTTATTCATTTGTATGAATATAGATAGCATGCATTGAAAATAAATAGCCAGCGATCATTGCTGGCCTTCTCAGTGCGCAGAATTTTCTATGGTACTGAGAGCAGATTAAAAATAATAATTAAAACCGCTAATGAGCGAGTAGTTGATACGTCTCTAGAGAAGCCATTATGTCCAATCYGATTCGTTTGATCTGTGTTTGTATGTGCGTATCGGTTTTTTATAGTCCTTCGGCATTTCCAAGTTTTGATTTTAGTGTCTACAAAGGGAGCTTTGATCAGCTGCCTGATTTTAATGACTTGAGCCCTATAGCGGGCGGTACAAGTGAATTGATTTCACTGGATGTGACCACAGAAATAGACACCTTTGGCTTGGTGTTTACCGGTCAATTGCTTGTTTCTAGCGCGCAGACGTTTGAGTTTAAAACTAATTCTGATGACGGATCACAACTCTATATAAACGATACGCTCGTGGTGGATAACGACGGTCTACATGGCCCCGTGGTTGTTCAAGGAGTGATACTGTTGGTGCCTGGGGCGCATCTTCTACGGGTGGAATTCTTTGAGAAAGGCGGCGGTGAGGTCTTGGAGGTGGAGTATCGTGTGGCCGGTGGAGTGTTTCGTGCAATCCCGGCGGATGGTGTGCTCATTCAAGACGTGGCGTCTCCTGCTGAGGCGGGGCTATGGAGTGAGGTGATTCAGTGGCCGCACATTGCTATTTCCTCCGCGAACTTGCCCGATGGGCGAGTGTTAAGTTGGTCAGCTTCTGAGACCAATTCATTCCCAGCGAATCGTGAGTATTCTCACTCAGCGGTTTTTGACCCGGCTACTCAAACGTTTCAAACCACCGACAGTAACTTTCATGACATGTTTTGCGCAGGTGTTTCCACCTTGGAGAATGGCCATATCGTGGCATCCGGTGGTAACCCCGATGATTCGCGCACCAGTGTATTTAATCCAGAGACTCTGGGGTGGTCGCCATTAGCGGAGATGAATGACCGACGTTGGTACGGCGCTAATTTAACCCTGCCGAACAATCAAATATTTTCTACCTTTGCAAAAACCGCAAACAACCGCACGGAATTGTATAGCCCGGACTCTAACCGTTGGACGCGAACTCCCAATGCAKACATGCAGACGTTAGTGGATGAGCACAACCAAATTATTGCCGTGGGTGGCGATAGCCAGTGGTGGGCGCATGTGGCGGTAACACCTCAGGGGCGGGTGTTTCAAGGCGGACCTACACAGACGTTTCATAGCTTTGATCCTGTCGGGGGAGGGCATACCGATGCATTGGGTGCAATGATCGGCGACAAAGTGAGGACCTTTGGCAACGCGGTCACTTATGACGCAGGAAAGTTATTATTATTGGGTGGGCATGATACTCGGCCGGGCCAATCCGCTACCTCGACTAATAATGTTTATCGAGTCGACATGAACGGCCCTGCGCCTGTTGTTACGCCAGGCACGCCGATGAATTTTGCACGAACGCTGGCTAATAGTGTAACGCTGCCCAATGGTGAAATCTTAATTATTGGAGGCAATACCACCGGGACGGTTTTCTCCGATGTAGGCTCTGTATTTCAGCCGGAAATGTATAACCCTGAAACTGATACGTGGCGGGTTATGAATGCAATCGCAGTGCCACGGAACTACCATTCTACAGCGCTGTTGTTGAAAGACGGGCGAGTGCTTTCTGCGGGGGGTGGTGCTTGCGGAGATGGCTGTGCTGCGAATCATTTAGACGGCCAGATATTTACCCCGCCGTATTTATTCAATGAAGATGGCACCAGTGCGACTAGACCTTTGTTATCCGACGTGCCCGAGGTCACGGGGGCGGGCAATCAATTCGCTGTTACGGCCAGCAGTGATACCCAGCGCTTTTCAATGGTACGCCTGTCTGCTACCACTCATCATATGAATACCGACCAACGTTTTCTTCCTGTGAGCTCAGTCGACCGTGGCGATGGTACATACAGTTTAACCATGGAGGCGAATCCGAATGTGCTGATTGCCGGACATTATTGGTTATTTTCTGTGAATGAAAATGGCACGCCATCACAAGGACAAACAGTACAAGTGCTGAGAGCCCTTAACCCTAATGGGGACGATGATGGTGACGGGGTGAACAATGTTGATGATGCATTTCCTAATGACCCGACAGAAACGCAAGACRGTGATGGTGATGGCGTCGGTGATAACGCGGATGCGTTTCCTAACGACCCGTCCGAAAGCGAAGCACCGGATAGCGGTGGTGGCTCGACCAAACCTGAAAATCCACCCGCTCAGGCCGGCGTTCAATATCTGCGTTTTACGCCCATCAAAGTACGAGATGATCTCGCCGCTAACAGTGTGCAATTGGCGGAGCTGCATTTTTACTTTGATGGGGTGCGGTTGCTCAATGCAAGCATTACTAATCCTGGCGGGAATAACCCATCTAATGAGCAAGCGCCTTTGGCCAATGACAATAACCCCCAAACTAAATGGTTGGACTTCAATAAGGGCGCGTTAGTGTATCAATTTCCGGAGCCTGTGTTTATTGATGGTTATGAATTCACTACGGCCAACGACGCCGTCGAACGGGACCCAGTGCAATGGGTATTAGAGAGCAGTGATGACGGAATAAGCTGGGGTCTTTTAGATGATCAGTCGGGCCTGGATTTTGATACGCCAACGGCGCGTTTCACGGCCATTAGTCGAATCGCAGTAGAAATCGCTCCTACCAGCGATGACCCTGGAGGTAGCGAGGGTGATGGTGGCGGAGATAGTGATGGCGATGGGGTGCTAGATAGCGAGGACGCATTCCCCAATGACGGTACGGAAACCAGTGATTCAGACGGTGACGGGGTCGGGGATAACGCCGATGTGTTTCCCAATGATGCCAGTGAGACTCAAGACTCAGACGGCGATGGTTATGGGGATAATATCGATTCAACGCCCACCAGCGGTTCCAATATCGTTAGTCTTCCTGCTGCGCCACGAAATTCCACCACCCTGATTGTTGAGACCAGTGCGGGGGTGGATCGTATCTGGAACGTCAATCCTGATAATCACAGTGTTTCAGTTTCAAGTGCTGAGGGTGCGTTGATTACGGAGATTGCGGTTGGCAATAGCCCGTGGTCAATCGCTAAGGCACCGAACGCGAATCAAATCTTTGTTAGTAATAAAGGCGATGCGAGCATTAGTGTGATTGATTCGCTCACTTTTGTGGTCGAACAACAGGTGCCCTTGGCGTTAAATGCAGCGCCTCATGGCCTGGTTTTTAACGCCTTAGGCAGCGAGTATTATGTCGTGCTAGAGGCGCTAGGAGTCGTAGAAAAACGAAGTGCAACTAACCATACGGTGTTGGCAAGTACATCCCTTTCGGGAACTCCACGCCATATCGCAATCAGTTATGATGATCAGCGTTTATTGGTGAGTAACTTTATTACTCCGCCAGCGCCGGGCGAGAGCACCGCCGTGGTGGATGTTGATCTGGCCCAGGCCGAGGTATTTTCAATCGACCCCGCCAGTATGGCGTTAACGAGTACGCTTTGGCTGGATTATGATTTGCGTGCGGCCAATGAAAGCCAGGGCCCGGGACTGCCTAATTACCTAAATGCGCCAGTGATTTCGTTTGATAATCGTTATGCTTATTTGCCGTCTAAAAAAGACAATATCGCTTCGGGCGCTCTGCGCGGTGTTTTTGGCATGACCTTCGATTCCACGGTGCGAGCTAATGGCTCGCGTATTGACCTTGAGAATAATGCCCAAGACCCATTGATGCGCATTGATTTTGATAATGCCAGTTTGGCAACGGGGGCTGCGCTGACGGGGGGGAATCGTTACCTGTTGGTTGCCCTGGAAACGAGTCGCGAGTTGGCGGTCTACGATACAGTTAATAATGCCGCACAAATGCGTTTACCTACGGGGCGTGCACCGCAAGGTGTTGCACTATCAAGTGACGGACGGGTCGTCTATGTGCATAACTTTATGGATCGAAGTATCTCGCGATTTGATTTATCTGAAATGATCGAGACTGAACTACCGGCCACTCACCCATTAAGCACCATTCACGTAGTGGCCAATGAAGCCTTATCTCCCCAGGTATTGCTGGGTAAACAATTATTCTATGATGCCGCGGATGATCGCTTGGCCCGAGATAATTATTTGAGTTGTGCGTCGTGTCATAACGAGGGCGGCAATGATGGTCGAGTCTGGGACTTGACGGGGTTTGGTGAAGGGCTGCGTAATACCGTTTCATTACAGGGAAAAGCAGTGGGCCACGGCAAGCTGCATTGGAGTGGTAATTTCGATGAGGTGCAGGATTTTGAGGGGCAAATTCGAACCCTTGCCGCTGGGTCTGGTTTGATGAGCGATGCCGACTTCAGCGCAGGTACTCGCAACTTGCCTTTGGGAGATCCGAAAGCGGGCTTGAGCAGCGACCTTGATGCATTGGCTGCCTATGTCCATTCGTTGACCGATGCGCCGCCAAGTCCTTATCGGTTATCGCTGACAGAGATAAGCCTAGAGGCGCAGGCCGGGAAGCAGGTGTTCTTTAGCAAGGGTTGTGCAAGTTGTCATGCAGGTGAGGTGTTTACTGATTCGGATCGGGATTTAATGCATGACATTGGTACCATCGACGGGGACAGTGGCCTTCGTTTAGGCGCGGCGCTAATAGGCTTTGATACCCCAAGTCTATTGGCTCTTTGGAAGACTGCGCCCTATTTACACGATGGCGCTGCGCTCACGGTAGCGGATGCAATACACGCCCATGATAACTCCGCGTTAGACCTTAGTATTAGTTCAGAAGAGCTAGGGCCGCTAGAGGCCTATCTACGGCAATYGAGTCGCTTGGAGAGTGAACCGGACGCWTTACCCGAACCCGAACCCGAACCCGGGCTAGAACCTGACTCCGATGGAGATGGCGTAGTGGATGACCTGGATGCATTTCCGAATGACGCCACGGAAACACAGGACAGTGACGGCGATGGGGTCGGGGATAATGCGGATGCATTCCCCGCTGATTCTTCAGAAACGCTGGACAGCGATGGGGACGGTGTTGGGGATAACGCTGATTATTACCCGAACGACCCTAATAGAAGCCGGCGGTTCCGATTTCGGTGGTTTCGGCGATGATGGCGGTGAGCATCTAATTAGGCGGTTGGACTAACTATATGCGTCGCTATATTGTTCGGCGCAATGCTGCATACTGGCATTGTCTTCGACCCAGTGTCGGGTGGACTTGGACATCTCTGACCACTGTTGGCGGTCATTAATCAGTGTGGTGATTGCACTGGCAAAGCCATCGGCATCCTCTAAGTCGATGACGAACCCAGTTTTAGAGTGCTGCACGATCTCACCATTTCCGCCCACGTTAGACACTATTGCGGGTAAACCTGCTGCGCAGGCTTCTAGTAATGCAATGGAGTGGCCTTCGGTAAGGCTGGGGAGAATAAATAGATCCGCGTTCACGAGTAATTTATCCACATCATTGCGATCGCCAAGCAATGTCACGTGTTGCTGCAGATTCAAGCGCTCTATTTGTTGCTCGATCGCTTGAAGCTCTGGCCCATCACCAACGATTTGAAGCGAAATGGCGCAGCCTTGATCAAGGCACTTGCGGACAACGGTTAAAGCAAACAGATGATTTTTAACCGCATTTAACCTGCCTACCATTATGATCGATCCGACATTGAGGCCTTGACTTACTTCCGAGTGAATCTGAATGCCGTTTTTGATAACCCTGTTTTTTGCGCGTAAAAAACTGCGATTAAAACCGCTGGATTGTTTAAAAAGATCATCTGAGACATTAATGATTCGGCGCGCAAAAATTGCTCCCAAGGTCCAATAAAGTCCCCCAACGGCTCTTCCGTGACGAGTGTTGACCACTTTTCTACAGCGACTAAAACTTGCGATTAGCGTGAAAAATAACGGCCGCCGGTTATGGGTGTGAATCGCATCCGGTTGATATTGATTTATCTCGCGGCGTAATCTTTTTAAGGCCGATAGCGTATTTTCAGTGGCGTTGTCATTACCGGATAAAGACAGCACGTCTATGCCATTATCTTTTGCTTTCTTCGCCAAGACGCCTTCCGAGCTAATGCAAAAAATACCAACCGTGTGACCCATGGCTTTTTGAGTGATTGCGAGATCAACTAAAAAGGTTTCTTGCCCTCCGCGTTCAAGGGAATCTACCACATGCAAAACTCTCATCGTGCGCAATACTCTATTACTTCGTCAGTGAATTCTGCGAAAAATGGTCGGCCGGCGTACTGGGCGAAACGTATGGTTTGATACTTAAGATTCATTTCAATGAGCTTCCATTCACCGTGTTCGTCCATCGCTAAATCTAGACTATAGAGGTGGGTATAGGGGACCATTTCAGCGAGTTTTATGGATATTTCTTCAAGCGCTTGGTAGGCAGGGAGTGGCTCGCAGTCAGCAAACTTGATTTTAGAATTGGGGTGCTCGTAAAATCTCTTACCGTACTTGTCGACCACATAATCATTCAACTTGCCGTGCTCATGAATATTACAAACCAAGCCGCCTTGAGTCTCGTTGTCTAGGTGCCCATCTTTACCTATACGCAAGGTGGTGTTGAGCATATGAATCTTGCCGGTTTTCACCGAACGATATAAGCAGGCGCGAATGGTGTTGAGGCCGAAATCATGGAATTGCTTGAAGTAAGGATGTGGCTTTAACATCGGCTGTATGACAATGTCATCATAATCGTGCAGTGCTTTCTCTAGCTCGCTGGCATTGCCAGGAAAGCTTACGTCACGCCCGCCTGCCGTGTCGATACTGCCTTTAGCGACCACAGGGAATTGTAATGTTGAGATCATTTCCTTGATGTCGTTATTGTTTAATGGCTCGTGAGCAGAGGAGAAATACACACCGTCAATCTTATGAAAGTGATCTTCAATGAACCAGCCCGTAGGGAATATTCGGTTGTAAAATGATTTGTGCTGTAAAAACAGCGGGGCTTTCAGATTGAGTTTTTTCTCGATCACCGCCTCAAATAGTTCTTCGGGAACAAAGTCAACGAACTCTTGCTCAGAGATTGTATAGCAGGCATTTAGCGTGTCTGAATTTACAGAGAAGCCTAGCGGACTCCATCGTTGTATGTGGTCGGCTTCATATTGAGAAACACGCAGTTGACCCAATGACTTTCTTACCTCTGCATAGCGCAATACCCAGGCTTTAGAGATCAAGTAATAGTCGTATCGAGCGGCGAGGGATTTAAATAGGCGTTTTACTAATTGTTTCATCTTAACCTTAGTGTAATGCTGATTTGTACTTTAAACCAAAGAGATAAAGATTTCAGAGACTTGATCGAAATAGTAGACCAAGCACATAAATGAAAAAAGTGGCTTTGGTCAAAGGGTAGCTAATGACAAAGGGTTTTCCAGTGCAAATAATAAATTATTCTAACAAAAACAAGCAACTGAAACAATTGATCCTTAGTGGTGCCATGAACCGGGCGAGATGGATGGTATTCACCGGTACGTTGAAAGGCGGCCTATGACTAACAGGCCCATTTTAGCGACAGATATCAAGGGCATCTGGTTCTTAGGGGGATAATGTAATACGCCTTAATGGGTTGGCGGTCTAATAGGGAGTGAGTTTGTAGGGAGGCGGGTCGCTAGTATCTTTGTCTTAAGGCTTGTGATTAACTCTGCTGGGTCCGTAACCCATTTTTACATCGCCACGTTAGTTGACTAGGAGTCTAAATTGAAAAAGTACGCAATCGCTGTGTTGGTCGCTTGTTTTCCATTAATAACGTCAGCTCAGCCAAATATTGAAGGCACCCCAGGTGAACTCGAAGCGTATCTTACGGGTCTACCAAAGCTGGTTAGTTTAAGCGCGCAAGCAAGTAAAAAAGCGCCGGTGAATAAAGCGGTAGTGCAGCTTGGTGTGAAGTCAGAGTCTGAGTCGTTAGCCGAGGCCTTTCAGGCGAATATGAATATTCGTTTGGGGATTCGGGATCAGCTCAAAGGTCTGGGGATAAAGCCGGGTGATATCAATGAATCAAAGTTTTCCTCCACGCCGGAGTATGGCTATTTCAGCGAAAAACCAAAGTCCTACAAGGTTGAAAATATACTATCCATTACGGTCGTGTCCGAATCTCAAATGGTGGGTGTAGCGTCAGTGGTGGATGCGAGGGAGAATGTTTACTTTATTGCGAGTAATGCCAAGGTAGGCGACAGTGGCCAGATTGAAAAACAGTTGATTAAAAAAGCGTTGTTAAAGGTCAAAGAAAAAGCGGCGCTTTACCAGGAACAACTAGGGGTAGTGCTTATCCCTGTGGCGTTTACTGAGTCTAAATACGACGCACCGAAGCCTCGAACTAAATTGCGCTTGCAGAAGTCGAGCTTATCCAGTTTTAGCGAAACGCAGGCAGACACACGCACTAGCTTTGGTGAATCTAAGCATACGATGGCGGTGACCGTGACCTATGAAATTAGTCCGCGATAATGGATGATCGATACATCGTATTGTTTGATGGGGTCTGCAATCTCTGCAATGGCTCGGTTAACTTTATTATCAACCGAGATCCCAATGAACGTTTTGTATTTGCGCCCGTGCAAAGCGCTATCGGTCAAGAATTGATTGCGCAGTACGACGTGCCTGAGGTAGGCGTGGATACATTCTTGCTGATCAAAGAGGGGCGGTGTTATTTTAAGAGTGATGCCGCATTGGAGATCGCTAGCGATTTAGCCGGTGGCTGGCGGTTTATTTATGGCCTTAAAGTGGTCCCTGTTTTTATCAGGGATTGGGTTTATACACGGGTCGCTAGAAATCGATACCGTATGTTTGGTAAGAACCAACAATGCATGATTCCTGACGCGTCAATCAAAGAAAGATTCTTGCAGTAGCGAGGCTATTTAATTGCGCTAAATACGGGCTCAAATCCCGAAGATATGGATAGATAAAAAGCCTTGATCATATCGTATTTTGCATGAATTATTGGGTAGGTGTTAATTAGTTTAGACATCTTCTTTGGTTCAGTGAAGATCATTTCCACATAGGTATTGATGTCGTTCTCGGCATTTGATTTTCCATAGCTTGAAACTAACCCCTGTTTTAACTGCGCTTCGCTGGCCTCGTACACGCTTATTGAACGCAGGTATTCATGGATTTTTCTAGGATTGATTAAATAATCAAAGTCAGGGTTGTTGAGCTTTAACCAGTCAAATGCAGGGAAGCCATAGGCTTGAATTAGAATGGATGAGAATTCGTGATGAAATGTTTGCTTAAGATAGATCGCCTTGTTTTTTTCATTTGATTGCTCATAGAAGACATAGATGTTTTGGTTGCTGTAGAGCCCGCCAACGGTGCCACCGTTTTGTCTATAGCTGCCCCCAATATAGATTTTCATAAGGTTGCTGTTGAGAATGTCTGGGGGATACTTTTTTAATTCCCCAGACAATATATCTACATAGTGTACATATTGGCTTTTGTTCGGGGGTGATAAGTTGATTTCTATTTCTTTGTTTTGTAATGCAAATAGAATTGATGGAGGCAGTTGGTTTACTCGTATTAGTTGTTCGGTGACAAACCGGTAGTTGTCTATAGTGCTGAGAAGTGAGGATCGGTTAGGCGTTATTGCAGAGCAAGTACTGGTTGCTGTAACAAGTACTACAATTGCAGTGAGTAGATGTAAATACCGAGTTCTATTTTTCATTTAATAAGCGAGTGCTGCGCCGGCGGGGGCGATAACTCCGAGTTGGGTTGCAGAAACCTGTGCGCCCTTTAATAATGTCAGTCCACGCTGAGTCATTGCGGCGGCAAGGGCAAATGATGCGGGATCGTCGGCTACTCCCGCGCCAAGGGTAATAATATCTTCAACTATTGTCGCAGTTACAACGACTGTAGCCCCAACTATAAGAAGTATTCCTCCGGCATAGACCCAATCCATTCCGTAGCTCTTAGTTGGATTTTTACTTGTTACGGGAATAGTTATGGGGATAGGCGTTGGACGAAACTGCTGAATTGTGGATTGTTTTTCAATTTCTATTGAAACGGAATAGCCAGCGGCAGTGTAGACATATTGGTTTAGCCTCCCCTTGATTTCAGGGTAAATGATTGTAGTAGTGTATTTGGGCATGCCAGTCAGTGGATTGACAGATAGCTTTGCGTTGTATTTTGGTGATAGTGGTTGGTTAGCGTTTATTGTAATGCCGCATGAAAAATCTATTTTCTTGGTCTTTTCGTTAATACCTAGTTGAAATTCTGACACGAGCTTGTTTAATGGGGTTTCATATTGTTTGGCGACTTTGATGTCTAGCCCTGATTTATTTAATTCAGCCCATTTAATTGTTTCTTTGGATTGTATGGTTATTGAACCTTTGATCGTGATGGTTGCTTTGAGCCCCCCGGTAAGGTATGTCTCAAAGACTTTGTTTTCGATCTCATATTTGTAAGGGATATAGCGAATGGTTTCTTTTGCTGGCGTTTTATTAGGGGCTTTTACGGTAATCGCTGCTGGATTGTTGGGTCGATACTGCATTAGAGATTCGGATTCTGGGGTGGGTATTAATATTTGTTGCCCTACAAATATTAAGTCTGGGTTAGAGATATATTTGGATGGTGATATCTTGGATCTAGCGCCAGAGGATGTGTAGTTTTTGTTGTTAAAGTGCCATAGTTCTGGCCAGCGGTTAGGGTCGTCYAGAAATTTATCTGCAAGCCCCCAAAGTGTGTCGMCCTTCTTTACAATATAAACAGTTGAATTGGCCATGAAATCTATCCTTGATCTGAATGCATAAATGTCGAGGGTTGCGATTGGGGTGCAATGTAATTGCTTGTGTATATCCCTGATTTTGAGGGATTATGCCTCATCTTACTAGGAGTAAAAAGGCTGAAGTTGGCAATTATGGATGTCTATAGTTATCAATATTTAACTAGACAATAGAGGCGTTCTTTTGATGGACGGGCTCATTAAGCGGCAGTGTTCTGGGCGTCAGTATTATTAATAGTCACAATCGCCTGATAAGAAGAATAAGACGACACCGCATACGGTACAAAGTAGGTTAGGGTGATTTGTAAAACAGTCTCAACCGTAAAAGAAAACGCCATGATGCTTGGGAAGTGATTGATCAATGCCAGTAGTGTGCCTACTAGCAGTGATACTTTAATCGCCCGCGCGACCACGTCTTTTGAAAATACGATTGAGGCTGAATTATTCATGGTGTGTTATCCGCGCATGGTGACAAACTCTTCTGCCGCCGTAGGGTGAATGCCAATGGTGGAATCAAAATCGGCTTTAGTCGCACCGGCTTTAATGGCGATGGCGATGCCTTGGATTATTTCACCGGCGTCGGCGCCCATCATGTGCGCGCCAATGACGCGGTCTGTGGATTTCTGGACGATTAACTTCATAAAGGTTTTTTCATCGCGGCCACTCAGGGTGTGTTTCATGTGTTTAAATTCGGAGCGAAATATTTGCAAGTCGTCTGGGTGCGCTTCATTGGCTTGCTGCTCTGTGAGGCCCACGGAAGCCAAGCTCGGTTGGGAGAATACCGCGCTGGCAATATTGCTGTAGTCCATGGGTTTATCTTTGTTGGCAAAATAACGACTAGCAAAGCTCATGGCCTCGGCCGTGGCTACGGGTGTTAATTCCGTACCGCCGGTGACATCGCCCAATGCAAAGATGGACGGCTCTTGGGTTTGAAAGTGCGCGTCGGCTTCAATGTAGCCTTTGGAGGATAATGTCACGCCGGTAGTGGCGAGGCCCAATTGGTCCACAAGAGGTTTCCGTCCCGTGGCGTACATGACTAACCCTGCGTCGAGGGTGTCGCCTTGGGCGGTGGTGACTTGATAACCGTGGTGGCTTTTTTCGATGCTGGCAATGTCGGTATTAAAATGCAGCTGCACGCCTTGTTTAGGCATTTCTATAGCGAGCTTTTCGCGCAGGTCTTGATCGAAGCCTCGTAAAAATAAATCGCCACGATAAAATTGATGTACCTCCACCCCGAGGCCTGAAAAAATGCCCGCGAATTCCACTGCGATATAACCGCCGCCGATAATGATTATTTTCTTGGGCAGCTGCTCAAGAAAGAAAGCCTCGTTGGAAGTAATGACGTGTTCGCTGCCTGGGAACTCGGGCACAAAAGGTTTGCCCCCGGTGGCAATAAGAATACGTTCTGCACTGATCACCTGGTCATTAATAGTGATTTGGTTCGGGCCGGTGATTACCGCTTTGCCTTCGAAGAGTGCTACGCCGGCATTATCCAATAAGTTTTTATAAATGCCATTGAGACGACTGATCTCGGTGTCTTTATTGCGCACTAGGGTCGGCCAGTCAAAACGTGCTTCGGAGGTTTCCCAGCCAAAGCCTTTGGCATCGTCGATATCGTGCTGCACGTGGGAGGCATAAACAAATAGTTTTTTGGGAACGCAGCCCACATTAACGCAAGTGCCGCCTAGGTATTGCTGTTCGGCAATGGCAACTTTAGCGCCGTAACCCGCTGAGGTTCTTGCCGCGCGTACGCCGCCTGAGCCTGCGCCAATAACAAATAAATCGTAATCAAATGCTGTGTTCACTGTGGGTTCCTTATGAGTGTTGAACTGTGGGCCGTTACTGCGTGTTTTTGCGCAGGTGTTTAAGGCAGTAAATGCCCGTGTTTAATGTACAGCTGTGTTTCTAGTGGGCCTGTGAGGGTAAAGCGATGCCCTGGCGGTAATCGAATCCAAGTATGGCGCGGATAGTTTTGCCTGGCTAGGGCTTCGGTTTCAAGGTGTATTTCACCTTGCAGCACCAGTAACTCAACGCCGCCCGATAAGTGCGCCTCTGTGACCGCGCTGGATTGGGTGAACGCCAAGAGCTTTACAGTTTCCGTGTGGGTTGCGTGCAAGCGCATTTCATTATGCCCCGAGCTGGCGTCTACGGTCCACGGGGTTGTGTGGGTATCGATGGTTACAAATTCATTATCTTCGGGGTGGAATTGTTCGAGCTTTACAAAAATCTGACAGCCTTGCTCGTTAAACGGTGCATGGCGTGAGCCAGGTGGGTTGCGTACGTAGCTGCCCTTAGGGGCGTGGCCGGTTGCGTCGGAAAATGTGCCTTCAAGTACCAAGTATTCTTCGCCGCCAGGGTGGCTGTGTTCGGTGAACGATGAGCCCGAAGCGTACTTCACAATGGACGTAGCACGCGTAGTGATCTCGCCGCCATTTCGTTCCAGTCGCCGCCGCTGTACGCCAGCCAAGGGCGTGTCGGCCCAAGGTTCATCAGCGCTTTGGATAATAATCGGGCGGGTGAAATCCATGTGTAAGTTCATTGGCTAAGCGTGTTCCCTTGGGGCGTTGTTTTCGTTAATGGTTATGCAGTGGCTAATTACTGAGCCTTCTTTGCTTTGGGCAAATGGGGTGAGTAGTCCTCTAATACCCAACGAAAAGGCAGGGCGTTTTTAATGCGTAAGGCTTTATGTAACTTAAACGACCAGAGCCGCTCTGCACCCAGGTAATCTTCCAAGTCTGGGGCGTCCCAGAGAATCTCCGCATGGCCGGTCATGGTTAATAAATCACCGCGTTCGAAATCGATAAATAATAACCCTGCTTTGGAGGTCTCAAGAATATTACCCAGCGTATTGAAATGTTTATTGCCACGGTAATCTGGAATTATCAATGTCTGCGCGTCGACGACATTCACAAAGCCAGGGGCACCGCCTCGATGGGACACGTCTGCACCAATGCGCGGGTCGGTCGCCGTAGGCTTAAGGTGTTGCGTGCTGTTGCTAATATTATTACTAACAGTGCTGCCGCCAGTAGTGTCAATAGTTTTGCCAATAGTATCACCCGAAGTGTCTTCTTGCGCGGTGTCGCCAGGGTAATGGGTGGCCACAAAGAAAGTATCGCTGGCGCTAATTAAGGCCTCAGCGGCGTCATCGAAGCTGGCTAAGGGGTCTGTGGTGATAGGTTTTTGATCGGCTGGCGCAATGGGCAACTGATGCCGCGTTTGAATGTATTTAGGGCAATTGCCAAAGGTCTGGTCGACCTTTAAAACAAAGCCCTGGTCATCGCTGTGTTCGCAATGCGCGGTTAGGCGATTACGCCGACGGATTTCTAGATCAATGCCCAGCACACCCAGGCGACTGCCATTGTTTAAGGCTTGCTGTAATGGATCGCCAGGGATCACTTGCGCATTGACGTTGAGTGTTTGATCGTCGGGGGATTCAATAAAACCGCGCTGATTATGTACCAGCGATGCCCAAGGCCAGCCTTCGTTATCGGCATGGCCTAAAAACAAATAGGGCAGGGCGTGGTAAAAATCTTGATGCTGGGGTGGGAAAAAATTGCGCACCACCTTCATGCCAAAAGCCTGCATTCTCTCGTGCACTTGCAGGCGCTGTTGAATTGCAATTTCGCCAGGGTGAAACGGCGACTGGGTGGATTGTTCTGATGCCTGCACAGTGAGGGATGCTGGGTTTTGAGTCGGGTTTGGTATTGGACGTTGTGGTGGCGTTATAGGGTTCATCATGGCTCCTTAGGCGTGTCTGGCGATGGGGTAATACGCAGCTGCTACACGTGCGTATTACAAGTACGTATTACCGATGGGCAATTTAATGACTGGGTGTTAAGCCGCGAGGCCCACGGCCGATGATTGCATGGGCACAAAGCCTTTGAGCGATTCAAAGCGTGTTAGCCAAGCCAGTATCTTTGGGTAGGCGTCCAGCGATACATTGCCTTCTGGGGCGTGGGCAACGTAGGCATAGACAGCAATGTCTGCCAAGGTCGGCTCCTGCCCTGCTAGCCAGTCGTGGTGTCGCAGTTGAGCGTTAATAAAACCCAAGGTTTTATGGGCTGCGTTAATGACTGCTTGGTGATCAAGTCCTGCGCCAAATAATGTTACCAAGCGCGCAGCGGCGGGACCATTTTGTATCTCGTTGGCCGTCAGGGATAGATACTGCTGCACTTTAGCGGCGGCTTCGGGCTGAGTAGGAAGCCAGTTGCGATTAACGTCGTACTTAGTCGCTAGATAAACCAATATCGCGTTGGACTCGGTCAGCACTACGTCGCCGTCGACGAGTACAGGCACTTGGCCATTGGGGTTAAGGGCCAGGAATTCGGGTTGGCGCTGCTCGCCTGCCATAAGGTCCACGTCCACCAAATGCGTTTCTAAGCCTAAGAAAGACAATAGCGCCTCAACGCGGTGTGAATTACCTGAAAGAGGGTGGCGGTACAAAGTGATGGCGTCCATAAGCGTTCCTAAAAGATTAAGTGAAAGTTACACAATCTATATAGCAACGGCTGTGCCAACTTTTTATTTCTTATTTATCAGTGCCTTAGGGTTTTGGTGGGTCTCAAGAATTTGGGTTTCTTAATTTCCTGAGACTAACAACTTAAGAATAGTGAAGATTCTGTTATTCATGGGCGTAATTAATAGTACTGTTTGACAAGTGCTTTGATTAACACCTGCCTTGATTAACACCTGCCCAAGCCAAGCAGTGTGCTTAACGGGGTTTTTCCAATCCGAGTGATTTAATTTTATAAGCCAGTGTCGACGGCTTTAAACCCAGCAGCTCGGCTGCCCCGTCAGTGCCTGAAATACGCCAGTGAGTCAGCGCTAAAACTTTAAGWAGATTTTGTTTTTCTAAAGCACGAAGCTCTAAATCGGTTTTATAGTCGTCGGTGGAATCACTAAAAGGCTGGCCGTCCCCGTTAGAGGGGCTGCTATTCATGTGTCCTTGATTGCCTTGCGCGTGTGATAAAGAGGGCGAGTGTTGCGAATTGTCCACGGCTAAAATAGATGGCATGGCCAGGTCCAGTTGCAGGCGTTGACCCGGCGACATAATCACTGCTCGTTCCATAACGTTTTTAAGTTCACGAATATTGCCGGGCCAACGGTGTTGTGTCAGCTTATGCGCTTGGGACTTCGAGACCGATAAAACATCACGGCCTTGCTCTTTACAAATACAATGTAAAAAATGCTGCGCTAGGGGCGCAATGTCGGATTGACGTTCGCGTAGAGGTGGCACCTCAATGGGGAATACACTCAAGCGATAATAAAGATCCTCGCGGAACCGGCCGGCTTTTACTTCTTCAAGTAAATCTTTATTGGTGGCGGCGATAATGCGCACGTCTACTTTTAGTGTTTTCTCATCACCGACCCGTTCGAATTCTTGTTCTTGCAGGGCGCGTAATAACTTACCTTGTAAATCCAGCGGGATCTCCCCCACCTCATCCAGGAATAAACTGCCGCCGTGGGCTAGCGCCATGCGGCCAACGCGGTCCCGGTGTGCGCCGGTAAAGGCGCCTTTTACGTGACCGAAAAATTCACTCTCAAATAAATCCTTAGGAATAGAGGCGCAATTTACTTTTACCAAAGGCTTGGTGTGGCGCTCACTGTTGCAGTGAATCGCGCGGGCAATCATCTCTTTACCTACCCCGGACTCGCCCAAGATTAACGTGCTAGTGGGGGTTTTAGCCACGGCTTCAATTTGCGCAAGCGTGCGCTTCAAGGCCTGGCTTTCGCCAATGATCTCACCGTAGTGGATGGTGATATTAAGCTCATCCCGTAAGTAATCCCGCTCTTGCTCAAGCTGCTCTTTAAGGGAATTAATCTCATTGAAGTCTTGCTGTCTTTGATGCTCCATTTGTTTACGACGGCTAATGTCCCTAAAAACCACCACGGCCCCAGCGAGGCGTCCGTCTTGCCAGATGGGGGTGCTGGTGTACTCCACAGGAATAGCGTGGCCGTTTGAATGCCAAAACACCTCATGGTCAACTCGGTGTACCTCGCCATCTTTAAGGGCGGCATAAATGGGGCATTGCTCGCGAGGGTAATGAGAACCATCGGCGTGGGAGTGATGATGAATGTCGTGAATGGGTTTGCCGAGTATGTCCTGCTCTTGCCAGCCCAAAATATCCACTGCGGCAGCATTGAGAAAGGTAGTCTCGCCTTGGCAATTTAAGCCGTAAATACCCTCACCGGCGGCGTCTAGGATAAGCTGATTCTCWGCTTGYAGACGCTTTAATTCYGACTCAGTGTGTTCGCAGTCCGTGGGGCTGGCGTTAGGCATTACGAATTCCTTGTTATCAATTAGGGCTTAAAAAACCACAGTAATTTAAAATAGTGTTTCACAAAAAGTTGTGACTCGCAATATATTGAGAATGCGCATTAGTCTATGTCATTGATCTGTAGAGATATTATTATTGGCACAGACGTTGCTTTAAGCTGACTAGTATCTATTTAGTATCTGTTTAATATCTATCTAGCCGCCGGCTAGCATAAGACCTTATAACCCGCGTGTTGGCTAAGTCAGGCGAGAAAGCCTGGCTTATTTATTCAACCCGCTTAATCACCATGCAAACAAGAGACGCCCAATAAACAATGACTACGGAATCAAAACCCCCATTCCCACCCTTTACCCAAGCAACTGCTTTGCAGAAAGTCCAAGCAGCCGAAGATGCGTGGAATACCAAAGACCCCATTAAAGTCGCCAAGGCCTACACCGAAGACACGGTATGGCGAAATCGCGCTGAGTTTATTAATGGCCGCAGCGAAGTGCAGCAGTTCTTAGTCCTTAAATGGCAACGGGAACGGAATTACCGACTTAAAAAAGAACTGTGGGCCTTTACCGAAAATCGCATCGCGGTGACGTTTCAATACGAGTGGCACGATGAAAATGAACAATGGTTTCGATCTTACGGCAATGAGCTGTGGGAATTCGCCGCCAACGGCCTTATGCAACGGCGCATCGCCAGCATTAATGACCTGGCCATTGATCAACAAGAACGAATTTTAACCTAGGAGAATGACCATGACGCTATCACTTTATTATCAAGACACATGTCCTTTTTGCCAATGGGTATTACCAAAAATTGACGCCACCGGGGTGCAGGTTGAGTTACGCAATATTGATTTAGAACCGGCGTTTCGCGCTGAGTTAATAAGGGAGGGCGGTAAAGCGCAGGTGCCTTGTTTGAAGATTGAGCGTCGTGGGGAGGAAGATGTATGGCTGTATGAGTCGGCTGATATTGTGACTTGGATGAAGGAGGTGGCGACAAATCGAGTGGGGTGTCGATGAATCGACCGTTATGTTGATGGGGGAGTGTTGGGTGAGGTTTATTGACTGGGGTGCACAGATCAGGCGTTTTTAAAATTGCAACTTGTTCTAATCCAGTAAAGAGCGCGACTGCTCTCTTTCCTGAATTGAATGGTTGTGAAAGTTAGAGATAAGTACATGAATTAACGGGCTTTAATGGAGTCTAGGGCTTACTAGGCAAAGTGTTCTATGAGCGGAGAAAGAGCGCAGTTGCGCTCTTTCTGGGTCAGGTGACGTTTAGATGTTCAATGTAGTTGATTGATTGTATGAACTTATAAAAAATATGTTTAAACTGACGAAAGTGAAACAACGCGCGTCGGGCAAAAGGAGCGCGGGCATTAGAATAAACTGTTAGGCAAGCATAGGGTCATGACGTTATGAATATTGAATCAATTGAGAAAGTTTCAAAAATATTTTCACTTGTAGCTATTCCTTTGGTTATTGGCTTTTTTGGCTGGGAAGTGCAAAAAAACATAGCAGATAGAAATCTTCAAAAAGAATATATCCAAATGGCGATAACCATATTAAGTGCTTCTGAGAAACAAAAAGTAGATGATAATTTAAAAAAATGGGCCATTGATTTAGTTGATTACTATTCCCCAATTAAGATTCCAGAGGCGTTATCTAAAGAGCTTGAATCTGGAAATCTAAGTTTTTTTGAAAAGCAAAACTCGAAATTATTTAAGGAAAATTTAAATAAGTCTCCTCTATTTGTAAAAACTTTCACTATTAACGATAATGCAAGGTTAGAGATCCAAATATATGAAAGTGGTGATGTTCTCGTTGGTACAAATAAAAGATATCATTGGTTTAGTAAAAATGAGTTTAATAAATAGTTAGCCTAACAAGGCCAATTCACATGGAAAAATTTAACCTACGCTCCTTCGTCGCTACGGCTAAATTTCCCAGTGATTGGCGACGTTAACTGTCACGGAAGCATCGAGAATTACATGTCGAACATATCAATTCTGGAAAGACTGCTGAAAGACATCGAAGCATACGATTCTAGTCGAAAAGATCGAGACGGTTTTGCTCGGCGCTTTATAGATGCCATCGAGTCTTTGGAGGCCGTACCGTATACAGTAATTACTGAAGCTAGAGATTGGCAGTACAATATCGAAACAGAGGGCTACTTCGAAGACGAGGACTGTGAAGCAAACATAGAAGAAGTAATCCCCAAATTAAAGGCATGGATTCATGGTCTTATCGAAGCCCACAGTTAACAAGCGCAGTCTGTCGGACAGCCGGGACGTCGCTTCGCTCCTAAAAGCTCGCGGCTGCCGCAGCTGCGGGCGTTCTGTGTCAGGAGAATCATGGCATCTCATAAGCGACTAAAAAGTGTTGTACAAAGCACGGCTCATCACTCAGTGAGTGCGCTTTCCTTTGTGCACCCGCATCTTGGTCAAGCCTGTGAGGAAGCCGGCCTCGACTCTATAGATATCTATGTTTCTGAAACTGAGCCATGCCCAGAAAGGTTTCTTCATATAGAGCCACTGCGATTGGCACTGAATACACTCAAAGAAACATTCTACGGTCTGGTAAATTCCTGAGGACACCCACTTAATTTTGAATCCCTTTCACGAATTAAAGTGGTTGTTCTTTTGTGTTTTGTTTTGTGTTTCAAAGTACCATGTGACGGTTGATTGGTATTGAGGGTTCGTGAATTACATGAGCAAAGATATAATTGAAGAACCGGATGCGTAGTTTCGCACGTCCGGATCTGTGTGGGAGCGGCCGGCAACTGGCCGTTCTACCATGACTGCGACTTGATAGATATGGAAGGATTTAAAGAGCACTGGAAAATTTATATCCCCAGTTGGGTATTTCCTTTTATTGTAATTGCTAACGTATTTTACGAAGATTCAACTGGCAAAGAGTCATTGCTTATAAACCTATTTTTATCCATATGCTTCTTTACCGCCAACTTTTGTGTGATGAATCCTTATTTAAAAGGGAATGTTAAACTTAGTGAGGCTGTAGTGTTTTGGGCATTAACACCATTTCTTGTCTGGGTCTTATTAGTGCAGTTTAGGCTTATGCATGGATCTACATAACCAGTCGCAGAAAAACCGACCTGCATTTAATCTCACTTTTTTACCAAGCCTGCAAAAATGTCGCTATTAACCTCCGGCGTTTGTGCCTGGGGTTAACCACTACTATGAGATCAAGTGAAATTACAATCGAGCGTGCAGAGATAAGGATCGAGCATGGGGAATACAGGAAGGCAGCCATTTAGTGGTGGCATTCTACTTTCAATTTAAAGTGGATCTCCCATTATTTGACACTGTATCTATAGGCAGTAGATTGGACGTTTTAAAAATTGCAACTTGTTCTAATCCAGTAAAGAGCGCGATCGCTCTCTTTCCTGAATTGAATGATCTGAAAAGCTGGAGATAAGTACTTGAATTTAATTCGCTTTAACGTAGTCTTGGGCTAACTAGGCAAAGTGTTCTATGAGCGGAGAAAGAGCGCAGTTGCGCTCTTTCTGGGTAAGGCGGTGTTTAGATGTTCAATGTAGGTGATTGATAGTATGAACTTATAAAAAATATGTTTAAAATGACGAAAGTGAAACAACGCGCTCCGGGCAAAAGGAGCGCGGGCATTAGAATAAACTGTTAAGGTGCCAATGGATCAGCTATCTAAAGCAATTGAAAATTTAGGGATGAATCGCCTTATTAGAGTTGAGGATAGGGAGATTCGTCTGGCGATTCTTCTTCGGAAGGAAGAATGGAGACATTTGTCCGCTCCGTGGTGGAAAGGCAAAGCTGCCTCAATTGTTGGAGTTGATTTGGATGGCAATTTTCTGCTGTGTAAAAGTAGTGGTGAGTTCATAATTTTTGAACGCGAAGGTTTAAAAGAGACGTTAACATCAAAGAATTTGGGCGGCATGTTATCTATGTTAGAGATGGATGCCACAAACATACCTTAACAAGGTAAGGCTAGAGATGCTGGCGCACTCCAGTTCACGACGTTATGTTTTAGGAGAGTAGTATCAAGTATCTAGCTTTAATGATCATCTTCGTTTCTTCACTATGTTTTGGCGAAGGAATAAAGAAAGATCAGGAAAAAGAGTCTGCATTTATGGCCGGGTTTTTATCGGCACATGCTTTCTATTCAATTGTTGACGGTGAAACACTGATTCCTATATACGCTTTTCGAGGTAAGGATGAGAAAAATAATTTAGTGCGCTTAACCCAAGAAAGCTTAGAGGATGCAGTAAACTTCGGTAGAGAGTCACTAAAAGGAAATGAAAATGAAGCAGTTGTCGCTGTACTTGCTTATGATGGCTATATCCCGCTAGATGATGGAAAGTATGATGCGATATTCATAGAGTTTCTAAATTATGTTAATCAAAATAAATATATTATTGCCATCCCATATCGGCATAAATATGAAGCCAAGGCATTTACTGTATTCAAGCCAAAACTATTAGAGCTGCCTGCTAAGTCTGATAACTCGCTAGAAGAAGTCATGGAGTCGTTCTGGGTTTCATTAGGGGTCAAGTATCATATTGACACTTTCGCGGATCCCTTATAACCTTCCCCCATGCCTAGACCTCTCAGAATCGAATACGAAAACGCTTATTACCACGTAATGAATCGGGGTAGAGCGCGCCAGAATATCTTTCATGGCCCAGCCTATTATGAATTATTCTTAAGCACATTAGCCGAAGCTCATCAGCGATTTGGCGTTGAGATTTTGTGCTACTGCTTAATGGGGAATCATTATCATCTATTACTCAAGACACCGGACGCCAATTTAGGCCGGGTCATGCGGCACATCAATGGTGTGTACACGCAACGCCACAATCGACTCAAGAAGACCGATGGCCCTTTGTTTCGAGGACGTTATAAGGCGATTTGCGTCGAAGAAGACAGCTATCAATTACAGTTGTCTCGCTATATCCATAGGAATCCACAGGAAGCGAAATTAGTTTCTAATTTAGAAGAGTATCCCTGGTCTAGTTATGCCCATTACGTCGACAAGCGYMAGCGGCCACCCGWGTGGCTTTACCTTGATGAGGTGTATTCTTCWCTGGGTGYYAAATCRAGAMAGCAGGAAAAATATAAAGCGTTTGTAGAAATGGGCGTGGATGAGGAGCTTGTGAAATTCTATGGCAAAGGCAATGTTTCCCCTTATTTGGGAAGCGATGAATTTCGCTCGTGGGCTTACGACCAGCGGATTACAGCGGATGAGGCCGTGAACTATGCTGTAAGCATGAGCTTTAGGCCGGAGATTTCAGAGGTCGTTGACAAGGTGGCGGTAATCTTTAAAGTCTCTCCCGAGTTAATTAGGGTAACGCAGCGGGGCGAAAGTAATAACGTGCCTCGGTGGGTCGCGATGCACCTTTGCCAGGAGTTGGGAGGGCAAAGGCTTACGGATATTGCAGCTGCGTTTGGTTTAAAGAGAACGGGGAGCATTCCGTCGACGATTAAAAAGCTCAGGGAATTGATGGAAGAAGATCAGACGTTGGTGCGTAAGGTTGATCGCGTGAAGCGTGAAATGGCAATATGCTAGTTGAGCCCTAATCTGACCCCTAATCTTGCTAAAGGGTATTTTTCGGATAATTATTACGATCAGATAAAATATCTTGGTGGAAGAGTCTTGAGTGAATTTGAGTTTTGGAAAGCAGGTTATTCTACAGCGTCGTTAGGGTCGGCTAGACAAAAAATCGGATATTGAAACAGCAGTTTCTGGAAATTCCCTCAAAAGTTTTTTATCCTGTGTTACTAACCGTAGATCAAAGTGATGAGCGAGAGCAACAAACTCACAATCATACGAAGAGCAGGAGCTCTTTGCAACTAGCGCTAGCACCTGAGAAGAAGAGATATCATATTCATTGCCCACCATCATAGATTCTGCAGCCTCGAGAAGCTGGAGCGATTTTTCAAGTGTAATGATTTCCTTCCTAAGATAGAGAGCTAATACATTTCGAAATTCACTTTTCCAAAGTAGSGGTGCGGCCCAGTGAGAATCGTAGCTATACAATGTGTCAACAGACTCTGAATAGGATGTGGGTAGCAGCAGGTATGATATTATATTTGTATCCGCAATAATCATGGCCGACCTTCATTTATTGCTTCGYTTATTTGATCCCCRGTAATTGAGTTAGCGCTAATCTGTGAGCGCAAGGATTGAATATCTTTAAGCCTGTCTTTTGGAGAGATTTTAGTTGGAAAAAGGGAGCGCTTAAGGCACACAATCACTTGGCTATTGATGCTTCTGTGATGTTGTTCAGCAACATGTTTTAGTTCCTTGTAAAGGTCATCCGGGATATTCTTTATTGTAAGAGCGGGCATCCAATTAATCTCCTATATAGTGTTGGTTGCATTATGGTTGCATATTGCAATGCGGTCAAGTGGGTTACCCTAACAAATGAATGAGCTAGACCCACCGGCACGGGATTTGTTTATAAATCACCATAAAAACAACATGTTGAATTCATATAGCTCACTACAACGTGGGCTAGTTGTTCAGGCGTTAGGTTTTTAATATGAAAAAATTCACTACATTTCTCGCAACATTGTTTGGCCTGTTTTCTTCTGTCGTTACAGCAGAAACAGCGGAGCCATCAAAATTTGAACTTGATTACGACAAGTTGCTTTATCTCGATGCCGAAAGTCTTGCTGAGCAAGGAATTCTTTCCGCTTACAACGAATTAAAGTCTAAACTATCCGAATATGTAGGTGAGCCAGCGAATATCGAAGAGGTCTTAGATAATGATTTACCTAGCTATAAAGTAAAGTTTTTGGGCCAAGAGTACGAAGTTTACGGTCCAAACATAGAAGATAGTGAGGGCCAAAGTTGGGGTCGAGCAACTTATGCTTTCTTCCAATTAATAAATGCGCAATTAAAAGGAAGCTCTTCAAAATTCTATGCCCTTTATGGTGGTAATGAATTAGGTGGTATGTTTCTCACAAAAGAGCAGTATTGTTAYGCTATCAAATCCTTACCTAGGAAAGCTGATTGGCCGTACATACCTAAACACGAGCATCCGTGGTATGGCCAGCCAAACTGAACCTAATCAACGGATGCCCCGGACTAATTTCCGCTGCCACCTTTTGTGCAAAAACACGCACAAAAGCCGCCACTAAAGTTTTCTCGGTTAGCCGGACGTTATATTTTAGAATTACAAGTCGGAGAATATTTTGCCAAAAGTAGGGATTGTATATTTCACTCATACAGACATAACCGGTGAGCTTGTAAATGCAGCAGCATCCGAAATTGAAGAAGCTGGTCTTGATATATTCTTGCATCGAATTAAAGCGACTGAAATTGTAGGTGGACGTTTTGTAAATCTGGATGTGTTCAAAAATCTCAATAGTTGTAATGCAATAATATTCGCTTCACCCACATATATGGGAGGCGCATCAGCTCAATTTAAGGCATTTGCAGATGCAACTAGTGACTTCTGGGAGTCGCAAGAATGGTCCGGTAAAATTGCTGCAGGGATTACTTCAGGTGCAGGCTTAAATGGGGATCAGACTAGTACCCTGCAATATTTTTCTACTTTAGCTAGTCAGCACGGCATGCTCTGGATAGGAATTGATTCTGCCTATGGGAACTCTGAGGCAGCTCTGAATAGGCTTGGCTGCCAGCTCGGGGTGGTCTCGCAAAATGAGGATGGCACGGCTCATTTAGTAGATTTAGCTACGGTTAAGTACCTAAGTCGCCGAGTAGCAAAGCTGGCAAAACAGTTGCTCAAATGAATATAACAAATATCTACACAGGATGGTTTTCCGCTGTCACTTTTTTTGCACAAATACGCAAAAAAAGTAGCCAACAAAAAACTGCTCGGTGAGTCGGGCGTTAGCATTATAAATAATTCGCACTGTGTTATTTGATTAGGGGGTAATATGAGCGATGAACCCGGCTGGATGAATTCAGCAAATGATAGAAAAACTCCATATACAGAAGACGAACTTGAAGAGTTTGTTGAGGGGGGCATACTTGGTCTAGACCAAGATGAATGGTTAGATCTAAAAACAAAATATGGTGAGCATGCAGCTCGGGAAGTAATTAAATCTGGCTTCATTGCGGGTGACGATAAAAATTTGATCTATTTCGAACCCAACGATGAAGTTCATTAAAGTTGCATGGCATTCAAATTCTAACAAGTTGCTCAAGCATCTTCCCAGCGCAAAAAACCAACGCTTTGTCTGCCGCTTAGCAAAACTCTAGTGCGACAAGCGAAGCTTGGAGCATCTTGCAGGGTGGAAGTCCCTGTCGGGAAAGACCTAGGCAGTCACCTGTATCGAGTCTTGCGGGCTGGGGCGGTGCACTTAGACGTTGAGTTCGTGGAATCCGAAGCGGCTTGAATTTAATGGATGGATTCAAATCGCATTCCGCTAGCGATTGATTTAGTGTTCTTTACTTGGTGATAGGGAGTTGACTCTACTACGGCTAGTGAGAAGTAATGGAGTACTGGTCCTGCACCATTAACAACTTTGTTTTCTCGAACGATTGAAAATACGAGATTAATTCGGCCTCCCTTTTCAGTTGTAAGGAGGCGGACAATTCTAGGGTTTTCGATTGCAGAAAGTTGACCTTTCACAATGATATCGGCTCTACTATTAGAGCAGCCAAATTGCTTTAAGCGCTCGTCAGAAGCGGGTATAACTTTCTTCTCGCCAATACCTGATGCTGAATAAGGAACTACTATCCATGAATGCTCTCTGGCGGGTATGAAAATACCTTTTGCCTCTATTGCGACGTAATCTTTGGTTGCGCAGAAAGCGCCGTCAGAGTCAGCTTGAGCATTAAGCGAAAAAGCGAATACACCGGTTAATAAAAATAATGTAATTAACTTCATATGCTTCCTTGTAGCGTTGTTGTTACCCATAAGAAATAGACACCCTAATTACGCCGCCAGCATCGGCAGACTTATGATTGTGGCTTTTGCGCAATAATGGCGAAGCCATGCACAAAAGGGGTAAGGCTGACCAGGCGAAGGTTAAAGTGGTGTACTTAGAAGTTGAATTCGCGCTTAGCGAATGTAATACACATAGTAATATATCACGCCTCCTAAAAGACAAATTAAGAAGGATTCCTTTAAATCAATTTTTAAGCCTCCTGACCTTGGCAGCGTCAGTCGATATTTCTCCTGGTTAGGGTTTGTAGCTTCGCACCCTCGCACCATATGCCAGTTTAAAACAAATCGTATTTTAAAAACGCCCGACCCACTATTCATAGAAAAAGAATCAAAGGTGATGCACGGACGGCATACCACTCGGCATTAATCGCTATTCCTCGCGGCAGGTTGATAGTTCTCTTTGAACCACGTCTCTAGAAAGGCTATGCACAGCTTAAGCTTGGGCGGTACAAAGTTGCGTGCTGGGTATAGGGCGTAGAGTGTTAGCGTGGGTTTTGGGTGGTGGTC
>NVVB01000051.1 GCA_002402085.1 Gammaproteobacteria bacterium | reverse complement strand
GCTTCTTTTGGAGGACGTTTGTTGAAAAGACTGCACCGTTTTTAATGCTGGTTTTTGAGTTTGATTTTTCAGGTGTTACCAGTGAGTGCTGTTTTTTAGAATTCTTAAGTCCAGGTGTTTGATTTTTTCCTGGGCAGTAATAAATATTTGATCGCGCGCATTTCGATTTTATTGGTTTTGTAAGGTTTAATTACCGGCATGACTTGCTAGCGAGAAGTTATCAACTATAGTTTTAATATGCAGCTAAGGATGGATGCAAGGGAGAGTGGTTAAAGGGTTTAACCTTCAGGGAGATATACAGGGAGTAGTAATGGCCATGGAGGCCGCATTTTCATTTTAAATGAAAAACAAAAAAAGGACGCCAATTGGTCGTCCTTTTTTTGTGCGTGTTTATAATTCGCACTGTACTTTCTAATGCCGAGGACTGCGTGTTGAGGCGGGCTCAGTGAGCCCTTTATACTGAGCGCAGTTCGGTATTATTTTTTCAATAATTTAATCTTGTCTTCTACACCGTCCCATTCATCTGCGTCGGGCAGTGGGCCGGTGTTTTCAGTAATGTTGGGCCATTTTTCCGCAAGCTCAGCATTTAATTCAGTGAATTCTTGCTGGTCGTCAGGGAGTTCATCTTCTGAGAAAATGGCGGTTACAGGGCACTCTGGTTCACATAGCGCACAATCAATGCATTCGTCAGGATGAATTACCAGAAAGTTTGGGCCTTCATAAAAGCAGTCCACGGGACAGACTTCAACACAATCCAGATATTTACAGTTAATACAGCTGTCCGTTACTACAAATGTCATGGTGAAAACTCCTGGCAACCTTAAATTGACGCGTAGTGTAATGTTTTCTAATTAGGCTGGCAATTAAGAATAGCGTATCTATAAGAAACTACGAATCGAGCATGCTTTTGAGCTGATAAAGGTACTCAAGGGCTTGTCGGGGGGTGCTTTCGTCGGGGTTAAAGTCCGCAAGAGACTCCATTGCCTTGCTATTCGGAGGGGGGGCGGAAAATAGGTCTACTTGCTCTGGTGCAGGGATGCTTTTGGTGGGCGTTGATGAGGACGAACGTTCAAGTTCGGTAAGGATTTGCTTGGCATCCTTGATTACCGACTTAGGAACACCGGCTAACTGAGCTACTTGCAGGCCGTAACTTTGGTTGGCGGGTCCAGGTTGTACTTGATGTTGAAATAGGATCTTATCGCCATGCTCGGTCGCAGTAAGGTGAACATTATCAACATTCTTGAGGGTTTCTGGCAGTTGTGTGAGCTCAAAATAGTGGGTGGCAAATAAGGTGTAGGAGGACAGGGTCTTGGATAAATAGGTCGCGCAAGCCCAGGCTAAAGAGAGGCCATCGAAAGTGCTTGTTCCTCGGCCGATTTCATCCATCAATACAAGGCTCTTATCGCTGGCATTGTTTAAGATGTTGGCGGTTTCTGTCATTTCCACCATGAATGTAGAACGTCCTCCAGCGAGGTCGTCTGAAGAGCCAATACGGGTAAATATACGATCGACTGGGCCAAGGGTAACTTTTTCTGCGGGCACGAAGCTGCCAACGTGCGCGAGCAGGACGATTAATGCGGTTTGTCGCATAAAGGTCGATTTACCACCCATGTTTGGCCCGGTGATGATTAGCATGCGACGTTGGTCACTAAGCGCTAATTCGTTAGCCACAAAGGTGTCGTCAATGACTTTCTCGACCACTGGGTGGCGGCCCTTTTGGATGTCGATGCCGCTCTCGCTGGTAAAGGCGGGTTTGCAGTAGCAAAGTGTATCGGCCCGTTCTGCAAAGTTACTCAGCACATCCAGTTCACCAATGGCTTGTGCGCAAAGCTGTAAGGGCGATAACTCATTGATTAGTCGGTCGAGCAATTGCTCGTAGAGGCTCTTTTCTCGCACTAATGCGCGACTTTGAGCGCTCAAAGCTTTGTCTTCAAATTCTTTTAATTCGGGGGTGATAAAACGCTCGACGTTTTTGAGCGTTTGTCGACGAGTATAGGCGTCGGGGGCTTTGTCGGATTGCATGCGGCTTATTTCAATGTAGTAGCCGTGTACTCGGTTATAGCCCACCTTGAGGGTGGATAAGCCTGTGGCTTCACGTTCGCGATTCTCCAAATCAAGAAGGAACTGTCCAGCATTGTCCTTAAGTTGTCTAAGCTCGTCGAGCTCACTGTCATAGCCTTCCGCAATTACCCCACCATCCCGGATTAGCATGGGCGGGTTTTCGATGATTGCGCTGTCTAGGAGTTGGTGGATTTCAGGAAATTCTGAAATCTGTGTTTTTAGTGTTTCAAGTAAGGGCGTGTTTTGGGGCGCGAGTAGTGTTTGTAGCGCAGGCAGTGTGCTTAGCGCATCTCGCAAGCGTGCGAGATCTTTGGGACGCGCTGACTTTAGGGCGACTCTTGCTAATATTCGCTCGATATCGCCGATATTTTTGAGCTCGGGCTGTAGTGCTTCAAACTGATAGCTTTCTAATAGGTCTGAGACTGCGTCTTGGCGCTGAGTGATGGCCTCGCGGTTGGCTAGGGGTTGGTTGAGCCAGCGTCGTATTAAGCGCCCGCCCATGGCGGTAGAAGTCTTGTCCATGACCCAGGCGAGTGTATGCTCGGTTTCGCCCGTTAGGGTAGTGGTTAGCTCAAGGTTTTTACGGGTGGCCAAATCAAGGGTAACGAAGTGATTTTGATTGATTGCTTGAATAGAGTTGATGTGGTGCAGGGTGGTGCGTTGGGTTTCTTTTACATACTGCATTAAGCAGCCCGCAGCAATTAACCCCAGGTCGTGTCCCTCAATACCAAATCCGTTCAAGTCCCGGGTATCGAATTGTTGGCATAGCTTGATGTGCGCATTCTCTAGATCAAACTCCCATAGAGGGCGTGTTCGTATCCCGCTTCGATTTTGTAAGCTGGGAGGCAGTTTGATTTCATCTTGGACTAATAGCTCGGCAGGGCTGAGTCGGTCGATTTCATCGAGGGCTGCCTCGATGGAGTCGTGGTCCGATATCTCGAAGCGTCCGGAGGTGATGTCTAATGATGCGGTGCCGCAGGCCTGTTGTTCGCCGGATGTGGACGGGGAGCTATTGGCTACGATAAATAGGCTGGCTAATAAGTTGTCTTTCTTAGCGTCAAGAAACGCTTCGTCACTAATGGTGCCTGGGGTGACGACTCGGGCGACTTGCCGGTCAACGGGGCCCTTGGAGGTGGCAGGATCACCGACTTGTTCGCAAATAGCGACAGACTCTCCCTTGCGGACTAATCGAGAGATGTAGTTGTCAGCCGCGTGATACGGGATGCCGGCCATTGGGATTGGCTGACCATTAGATTTACCCCGGCTGGTCAGCGTTATGTCTAGGATCCTGGCCGCTTTCTTTGCGTCATCATGAAATAGTTCATAAAAATCCCCCATGCGATAAAAAAGCAGCTCGTTGGGGTGGTCTGCCTTGATTCTCCAGTACTGCTTCATCATTGGAGTGTGTTGGGTGGGAGATTTTTCGCTGACTGCCATAAATTTATACGTCGTATTTCAAATGCGGGATAAAGGAAACCGTGGGTTGAGGGCCTAATTTTAAGGGACGAAGTGTTCCCGTTGGTAAGGCTCCGTGGATTATATCGTATCGTAACGCTCCATTCAGCCTTGACAGCGAGTTTGGGGTCGAGAAGACGCTTTGTAAGGGGAAAAGGTGCTGATAAGTGGGTATCTGTTTTTTCGAAGGTAAATATATAAAAAACAGTAGTTTGTGTTAGTTCTTAAGCGTATTGAACTTATGTTTGATGCATACTTAATGGCCATAAATGATTGTTTTAGCACGATTAAAATTAGCGATAAGAAAAACTGGTGACTTGAGCTCTCTTTTGTCATAATACTGACCTTACTGACAGTGCCTGGGTGATAGGTGCTGATTATAGGCGCTCGTTATCATGCTTAGGACCCTCGAGCTTTTGTTTGATATAAAGAAATTAATTTATATCAAGGCTGTTAAAGAGGGTGGTCTCAATCGTACGCCTTTTCATTTTCATATAGGACAACAACATGGCTCTTGACCCAAATAAAGAAAAAGCACTCAACGCAGCGCTGTCTCAAATCGAGCGGCAGTTTGGTAAAGGTTCAGTCATGCGTCTTGGCGATAGCCACGCTCAAACGATCCCTTCTATCTCGACGGGCTCATTGGGGCTCGATATTGCGCTGGGTATAGGCGGATTGCCTAAAGGACGTATTGTTGAGATTTACGGGCCTGAGTCTTCAGGTAAAACCACGTTGACACTTCAAGTGGTTGCTGAAGCCCAGAAGCAGGGCGCTACTTGTGCATTTGTAGATGCAGAGCATGCCTTGGACCCCACTTATGCGGCTAAGCTGGGCGTTAATACCGAAGACCTATTGGTCTCGCAGCCAGATTCTGGCGAGCAAGCCTTAGAAATTACCGATATGCTGGTGCGGTCTAATGCGGTGGATGTGATCGTAATTGACTCTGTGGCAGCCTTGGTTCCTCGTGCTGAGCTCGAGGGCGACATGGGTGACCATCACGTGGGCTTACAGGCTCGGTTAATGTCTCAAGCGTTGCGTAAGATTACCGGAAATATTAAAAACGCGAACTGCTTGGTTATCTTTATCAACCAGATTCGTATGAAAATTGGTGTGATGTTCGGTAACCCTGAGACCACCACCGGCGGTAATGCATTAAAATTTTACTCGTCTGTGCGTTTAGATATTCGTCGTATTGGTGCAGTGAAGCAAGGCGATGAAGTGATTGGTAACGAAACTCGCGTTAAGGTAGTTAAAAATAAAGTCGCGCCTCCGTTCAAGCAAACTGAATTCCAAATCCTCTACGGTCAAGGAATTAATCATCTCGGTGAGGTGATTGATATGGGCGTTAAGCTCGGTTTAGTCGATAAGTCTGGGTCCTGGTATGCCTATAAAGGCGATAAAATCGGACAAGGTAAAACGAATGCCTGCCAATTCCTAAGAGAAAATCCGGCAATGGCTGAAGAGATAGAAGCATTAATTCGAAAAGAAGCATTTGGTGATGCGACTGCCGAAGCTCCTGAGACCGTAGAAGAGGAGGCTTAGTCCTGTATCAGGCCAAGTCCTTAGAAAAATACAGCGAAATTCGACGTGCGGCGATGGATCTGCTTGCGCGTCGAGAGTTTGCGCGCCAAGAGTTAGTGCGCAAACTGTCCCCTCGGGTCGATGACCTTGAATTAATGGAGTCGGCGATCGCTCGGCTCGTTGAGGAAGGGTTGTTATGCGATGATCGATATACTGAAGCCTATACACGAAGTCGGTGGCGAAAGGGCTTTGGTCCTGTGCGGATTGCCTTGGAGTTGCGTGAGCGTGGGGTGTCCGAAGGTTTGATTCTCAAGCATGTGGATAATGGTGCCGATATTTGGTTTACGCTGATTGCTGAAGTAAGCGTTAAAAAATACGGTGCAACGCCCTTAGATACGCCAGCGGACAAAGCCCGTAGAGTTCGGTTTTATCAGCACCGTGGCTTTGATTTTGATCATATCTATTCTGTTTTAGACGCTTAAGCGGGGGCTCGTTTTTGTGCAGCTTGCCCGCTGGGCTTGTAAGTGCTTGCCTTGACGTTATGCCTTTTTATAATTTGAAATTTAACGTTGTTTAGAGCGCAGATTGTTTAAGTAATATTTTTTGGTAATAAGTCACAAGAATAAGCGGTCCTATTTCCATGTAATTTGTTGGTAAGCTGATAATAATAGTTTTCTCAAGCATACCGATTAAAGCTTAATTCTGTAGGTGTGACAATTTACGATGAGATATGACTCGCCACAAGGACTCCCTGTCAGTACGTATGAGGGGGCTGGCAAAATTAGATTTTCTGGGCCTTTAGAGGCCAATTACCAGGCGCATTATCGGCGTCGTTATCATGGACAGGTGCGCGGTGCGTTGATCTTTGGCTTGGTTTTTTTCGTTTTGGCTGCCGGGCTAGATGCAATCATTGCGCAGCAAAGCGTTCTTGAGCTATGGAAAATTCGATTCCAATATTTTCTGCCTATAAACTTAGTGATTGTCGCTTTTTCAATGTCGGCTCAATCCATTAATTATCAGCAGCTTTGTCTGGTTAGCTTTTTTACGCTTAATGGTATTTGCATCCTATTGATGTCGGTGGTTAGTGCCGGCGCTGAAGGACATATTTATTATACTGGGGTATTGCTGATTATCATGGCAGGGCTCACGGCGACTCGAATGCAAATTAAAGGCGCTGTGGCAGTGTCGGTGGTGATGGTGGTTGCGACTGTCATTATTTACGGCGGGTATTCACCCGTTTCCGATGGTTTGTTGTGGGCTGATTTACTTGTGTTGTTGATGGTATGTGTGATCAGTTTGGTATCCAATTATGTTTTGGATCGAACTTCGCGAAAAAATTATTTACGTCGTCGATTGTTGGATCGACGGCAAGAGGCTTTGGAGGAATCTAATCGTTACCTTCGAACTATTGCTTCTAGTGATGCGTTAACAGGCATAGCAAATCGACGCACCTTTGATGACGTTTTGTTGGATGAGTGGCGGCGTGCTTTAAGAGGTCAGTATTCCATTACTTTATTTATGATCGATGTGGATTATTTTAAATTATATAACGATACCTATGGTCATCAAGCGGGCGATGAATGCTTGAAGAAAATTGCTACGGCCTTGCGTGCATTCTGTCGTAGGCCTGGGGACCAAGTGGCTCGATACGGCGGAGAAGAGTTCGCTTTAATTTTACCGCATATGGAGCAAGAGGACGCATTGCTACTTGGAAGAGAAATATGCCAGACAATTCGTTCTTTGTGTGTTCCCCACGCGGGTTCTAGGGCAACGAATGTGGTGACCGTTAGCGTTGGGGCTACTACGCAGATTCCTGAGGAAGAGGGGGCTTATAGCAAGCTCATTCGTGCGGCGGATAAAAACCTTTATCAATCGAAGCATCAAGGAAGAAATGGTGTTTGTTGTGATCTATCGACTAATGACTCAATGCTGGTTCATCAGAGTTGAGGGCACGCATTAATGGTCGCAGGTGGCGAATTTATAGCGCCTTGTAAAACTTAATGAGCTTTTCTTTGATTGTGGTTTTAAGGCTGCTTCTTTCTAGCGCTGAGCGGTCAGTTAATTGACTGAGCTGGATTTTATGGAGGTGTAGACTTGGATGTTTTGCTTCGAATTCTCTCAGGTCGCCCTTGGCTAAAATCGGTAAAAATGGATCGGCTTTATTAATTTGTTTTAAAATCCCCAGTAAGCCATTTTTGAACGGCATAAATTTAAGCTGATTGGGGTCTTTCTTTGAGGGAATTGCAAGCTGCAAACCCTCTTTCCGTATGATTTGTCCTGGGATTATGTGTAAGCCTGTCTTTACTACGGCTTCGCGATTTATGTGCTGGAATGTGTCGTGGTAGGCTTGGTCGTTAGGTAGCACTACCATTTTACTGTTTTCGTCCCTAGGGAAAAAGATTCCATAATTGGAATAGACCTGCTCTACGGAAGGCGAATACACGCAAAGCGCTYTTTGGAATTTAAGGACGAAATCCTTTGCTGCACTCTTGTCATGTATATCACTCAGATCCCATTGTAGGTCGTTGTTAGCGTTTGGGTCTAAGGGCATGATTGTTTCCGTTATTGATGCTAATGGCGGTTGTATAGAGGCCTCGTAGGAGACCGTCTATGTGCCAGGCAGCCGATTAAATTATAGTCTATTTCGCAGGCAGGTAATGGCTTCGTTGATGTCTGTGAGTTCGGGCTGGCGATTTTAAGACTGCTTTGGGTTTTTCCATAATACTTCTTGGCCGTTTTGAAGTTTTAATATAAAGCGAGCAAAAACAAAGAACCAATCAGAAAGCCGATTGAGGAAAATAATGCTGTGCTGCGAGACGGGGTCTTGATGATGGAGCGTTAAGACCCTTCGTTCAGCTCGTCTACAAATCGCCCGGGCTAAGTGGGCGCGAGCGGCGGCTTCATTACCTCCAGGTAGAATGAATTCTTTTAAAGGTTCAAGCTGGGAGTTCATCTCATCAATTTGTTGTTCCAGTATATCAGTGTATGTTTTATCCAACACTCGGCTTTCTGGGATGCAGAGCTCAGAACCTAAATCAAAAAGTTGATGCTGTATGGCATTAAGCCAAGAAAGTTGCGGCTTCGGTAGCTCGGTCGCGGAAAGCAAACCGATGGCGCTGTTGAGTTCGTCGACGGTGCCATAGGCTTCGACTCTCGGATCGTCTTTATTGACTCGCTTACCGTTCCCTAGCCCTGTCTGGCCTTCGTCTCCTGATTTGGTATATATTTTTGTTAGGCGGTAGGACAATGTGAACCCCTTTGATTAATCTTTATTGCGTGGATGAAGTATTCGATCGCATTTTCGAATGTGCTGAGGAAATGCGAGCTTATTTTGCGCGTCTGTTAAGTTGCTGTGTAAGCGCACGGTTTTCTTCGCATGCAAGGTTTTTCTGATCAGCGATGGTGCAAAGATAGCCGTTTAAATAGTCGATTTCGAGGGCCTTGTTATTCTTAGAATCCTGCAACATCGACGAGTAATTTAACGCAGTTTGCTTGGCGATATTGACGGCGGATTCATAAATAGGGGGTTCAAGTGCTTGGTCGTTGGCAGCGATAATTTGATCTATTTCGGTACAAATGCGCTGTAGGTGTTGTTGCTTTGGCCCTTGGTCTAATAGTTGACCATTCTTGCATTGATAGAGCACGGTTAGGCCATTGATGGCGCAGTTAATGGCGAATTTTTGCCACACCCTGCGCATAATGTTGCCATCCCACTGGCCCTTAGGACTTAGCTCCGCAAGACGACCCCCTATTGTGCGTAGAGAATCGATAGTTGGGTGAGGGGTAGGTGAATGATCTGCAGAAGTGCTGGTTTTCTGTAGGTTGTTATTTGGGTTGTTATTCGAGCCGTTACTGGCGTTGTCTCGCGGTGTTTCCCAGGCTCCGAACCAAGTGTCGCCTGTTGCTACGTGGTGAATATGATTGTTGGTTTTTCGGTACGCCGCATCATTGGTGATGCCTAGGATTAATGGATTGTCTGGGTATTGTGTGTGGATCTGAGAGGCTACGCCGATGCCGTTTTGCAGTAATACGAGATGCGTTGTTGGCCTAATAAATTGGCCAATAGAGTGGAGGGCATCCATTGTCTGATGTGCTTTGCAGGTGATTAATACGTGTTCGCATGGCTGAGAGAGGTGATCACTGGTAACGCAATGGGGGGAAAAGCGAGTACTGCTTTGTTGGTTTTCCAAGGTAAACCCTTGGCTTAAACTGTGAGCACTTTGTTGTGTCCTGCAAATCAAGCTGACTGGGATATTGTGCGTAAGGAATCGGCTGGCCCATAGCGTGCCAATCGCACCGGGACCTAAAATATACCAGTTTGAGTGAGTTAGCGGCGATTTGTGATCCACTCTTCTATTCATGATTTGCAACTTTCTGATTCTGCGTCTAAACCTTAAATATAGGGAGAAATTGGATGAGTGAATGATTGATAGAAATGAACATGGTCAAGCGGGCTGGAGTTTAGCATTAATTGTTGCGGTTCTGTTTATATTGACACTTTTTGCGGGCATAGAACGCCAGGACTATAAGAGTTATCAATTGTCGGCTATTCGAGTGTTTCAACCCGTTGAAAGCATGAGCGAGGCCGTCTATGAATACCCAATTATTGTCTGTTATTCGTTAGAGTCTGGAGGCAATAGCCAGTTGGATTATACCAAGGCTTGTGTTTCCGGTGGCCAGCAGGTCGAGGCGGTGATCCGTATGCCGTGGTGGTACGGTGAGCCTTTTAGTGCACTGAATTAATCTGACCTTAATGGGTTGCGTGACGCTATATCTGTGTCGATTAATCTTCGTTGATGGCCCTTTGAGGGGCGTCTAATTTGCCCATCAAATTTTGTTCTAAGCGTTCTTTAAAGCGTTGGATAAAAACGGGGTGCTTGGCTTGCATCGACCTTAGATAGATATGGATAGTATCTATATCTATGGCCAGCATGTCCGCTAGTTCAGATAATGGGCGTTTGCATATCTCATGATTTAACCAGCAAATGACAGCCTTCACCTCCGCTACGCGACGAATTTTACGGGCTGAAACTAGCATGCTTGGGTCGACACGATATTCCTCGCAGACGGTGTTAATTATGTCGTCTAAGGAATAGGTGACTTGCGTCAGGTCGTTGTTTTGGCTTTGAATTATCTGCCTGATGTATTCGGGGCGAGCCAATGCCAGGTATTTGGGGTGGTTACCGACGTGTAAGTCGAGGCGTTTTTCGGAACGAAACTGTTCATTGATAAAGCTTTCGTATCGGTTGATTCGCCGGCTTCTTTTCAGGCAAATCTCGCGTAATAAGGTGCTGCTGTTGACCCAGGGGAATTGATGCTCGTGTATATAACGTTGATGACTGCTCCAAGGGTAGATGTCGGAGTTGGGCACTAGACCTTGCTCTTTGGGCAGTAGATGGGTGTACCGGATAAGTGGGTTGAGGTATAGTTTTGGCTCGATTAGAAGGCACAATAGTTTGCTTTCAAAGAGTGCATGCTTGTGGGGGTGGATGCTGTGATACCAATGAGAGTATTGCATACACCATTGTTTAATGGCCTCAATGGCCGGCGTGTCCGATTTTATTAGGAAGTGAACTTCCTGTTGGAGAAAACAAAATCCGTACACTTCGGTAGAGGCGGGTTGCGCAATGTTTTCCAGTAGGTCACAGGCACTGTTAAATTCTAATATTGAATCGAATAGGCGCTTCTGATGCGCGCTATTGACTCGAATGTAATAAGTTGCGTTGTTGGCATCCAAACGTATTTTTGTGTCCATAGCACAACAGTAGAACACCTCAGCTGAAATTCCAGTTAGGGCGCTTTGAGGCCTCTGCGTATCCTCGAAGTCAGTGTGTTAGAATCAATCTYGGCAATTTCTAATTGCACGTACGCAAAGGAAAAAACAACGATTTTGGCCTCTTTAGCTGGCGTTGCGTCTCAGTGAGTGACCTAATAAGGATTCTTTTGAGTCCAGTTAGCGGATAAAAAAAACAGGATATAAACGGATCATGCGGCGTCAAATTCAAACTTTTTTTAGAGGGTTGGTTAAAAAAGAGACTGTTCCCTCTGAAGAAAAGGCGCCCGATAATTCAAAATACATTCCTGAGCAAAGTTACACCGAGGAAGAGGACGAAGCCAAGGTGTTGGGTTCAGTCGTGGAAACACGGATCGGGCGCTACCGACTTGAAAAATTTGAAGCCGGAGGCGTTTGCCAGATCTTTCGTGGCGTGGCCATTGATGACGATGAAGACGCAAAGCCACGGCCTAATATTGCCGTCAAACGTATCCGTCCGAAGTGGCATAAGCACAGCGCTGTGCAAGAGCAATTTCAGCGAGAAATAGGCATTATTCGAGATTTTATTCATCCTTCTTTGCCGCAGTACGTAGATCGAGGGGATCTCGCCGGGCAGGATTTTTATGCCTATGAGTTTATTGATGGCTATCCATTAATTCATTTATGCCAAAATAAGGATCGGTTCCCATTGGAGCTGGTGCAAGAGATTGCTGTGTCGGTACTGAAGCAATTATTAAGTCAGTTAAGCTATTTACATGAACAAATGTATACCATCGTGCACGGTGATATAAGCGCTGAAAATGTCTTGATCAACGATGCTCAGAAAGTGTATTTGGTAGATTTTGGCTGTGCTTATCGACGCAAAAAAGTCAGTGAAGAAAGCTATCAATGGTTAGGTAAGCCTTCTTATATTTCYCCYGAGCAGGCTCAAGGCGATACGTGGGATCAGCGCAGTGATTTATATCAAGTGGCAATTTTGTTCTATGAATTAGTCAGTGCGCAACGCTGGAATCAAGGCAAGGATTCGAAGGAGAAGATACTTTCTGCGAGTTCGAAGCAAACGCCTGCAGACGATTTTTTGGTGCCGTTTACTAGCCCTGGTGTATCGAAGCTCATTTCGGAAATGCTTGAGCCCGATCAGCATAAACGTATTCAGTCTGCGAATGAGTGCTATCGGCGTTTAGAGCAAGCAGAAGCTTCTTCGTTGGCTAAACAATAGTGTGGGCTTAACGCCTGGTCAGTATTTTATTAGTTAAGCGATTAAGGCGCCAAACAGTCTCCTGCGCCAAACCGTTCAGCACAAGACGCCACTTGGGTTCGGCTCATAATGAAATTAGCATTGTTGGGGGTTCGAGTGGGGGGCGAATGCATACGTACCGTAGCCACGGACTGCACGGGAAATAAGCCCGACTGAAGCATCAGCCACCACCGGTAATTGTCTCCTGGGCTGCCAATCGCTGAGACATCGCAATCGCCGAGTCCGCAAAAGAAAAAAGTAAATGTTTCTATGATGAAGTTGCCGGCAAAAGGTACGATCAAGGGCAAGCCATACGCGACTTGAATGCGCAGGACGTTTGCGTCTTGGATAGACACCAAACTTGTTGTTCCAGGAACGTTACCTCGTGCGGACAGGTGGCTATTGGGGATTACATTACCAAAATCATCGAATGCTTCCCTGGTTGGATTTACGATGCGGATCATGGCGATATTGTTTGCGGGGTCGGGTTCTCGCATGCCGTCTCTAAGGTCTGAGAGGGTTTCACGGTAGGTTACCCCAGGATTAATCACTGAAAGGTCCGGAGCTCTGAGTGGCGCCAAGTGTTTGCTTAAAGTTTCCTGCATTCTTGGGATATCAAGCGCATTGGTAGCGCCTGTTCGTGCGGTCATTAAGGTGGCATGGTTGAGTGCCAATTTGGCTTCCCAGATTAATGCAAATTGTAAAATTCCTAAGCCTATGCCTAACAATAACGGCAAAGTGACTAGGGTTTCTATCATGGCTTGGCCATTGCGTTTTTTTACGCGGACCTGGTATTTCGGATTAGCGTTTTTAGTTGGTTTCATTAGGAGGGCCCTTTGGGGGAGACCAAGATTACGGTTTTGTCGTCAGTGCTTCGGGCTTGAATGGCCGCCTCAATAAGCTGCTCTACCTTTTGTGTGTCGCTGCAAGTGTGGTCAGCTGCGATTGATTCTATGGTATTAAGGTCAACTTTGTCTGAGACGCCATCTGTCATTAGGGTAAATGAATCTTTTGGGTGGTATCGGAATTTTTGAATGTCGACTTGTACTTCTTGATGACTGCCGATCGCACGCGTTAAAACATTTTTGTTGTTTAGTCCGTCATGCGAAATCGCTTTGACATGATCTCGGGTGACTTGGGCGATTTCATGGTTGCTTAGTTTGTAAATACGGCTGTCACCGACGTGGAATATATTGGCGTGGCCGTTATTCAGCCAGATGGCTGACAACGTGCAGGCAGTATTGGCAGATGGAAGGTCGGTGGTGTATTCGAATACTTCTTTATTGGCGCGGTGTATYGCCTGCAAAATACCGTCAATGCTAGGGACGTATTCGTTTAACTCTTGAAAGAGTAGCTCGACTGTTTTGCGGGCAGCGTCGCCACTGCGCGTGCCACTGCCTACGCCGTCGGCTACCGCAAAAAAGCCTAACGAGGGCATTGCTAAAAAGGCATCTTCGTTCTCTTTCGAGCGAGACCCTTTCTCTGAACGATAGGCCACAGAGTGCATAAGAGGGTTACTTAGTAGGTTTGTTTTCCTTGAACTCTTTTATGGAGTCAAGCAGTTCTCGTGTTCCTTGTGTCGGTTGTTTTGCGTTGGCGTTGTCTTTGAAAAAAGTTAAATGGAACTCTGCTAGGCGCAGGTAGACATTGCCAATATTGTAATGAGTTTTTATGGACTGAGGTTTTTGTTTGAGCGATTCAAGGTAGTACTTCTGGGCCGCCTTTAAGTTTTTTTCGGCGTAAAATATGTTGCCTAGTCGATAGTAGGTGATGGGTAAAAACTTCTCGGAGTCGACGACTTGTAAGTAAATTTGTTTGGCCGCTTTGTATTGCTTCGCTTGGTAGAGCGTGTCGGCTTCTTTGAGTAATTGCTCTACGTTTTTAGATGTATTGTGACCTGACCCCAATGTGTTTTGGTTGGGTTGGCTATTGCAGCCAGCCAAACTAAAAGCGATTACGATCATCACGCCGGCTAAAAGTCGACGGACTGTTGAGTCGGGGTAAGTAGCCTTGAGGGAGTGGCTGCATGAGCCAATTCGCGACGCTAACCACCGCAGTACATCAAAGCTCATTTTAGTTCTCCCAACGGGCATACCAAACTAATTTTGCATTGGCTTTTGTGAATGTCTCAGACGAAGGCGGTACCAATTTAACCACTTGTTGCCACAGACGCTTGGCTTTTGCGGTATTGACGTATTCTTGCCTTAAACCTTGGCGGTATAGTTGGTGAGCTTTCTCTTCGATGAGGGCTATTTGATTGGATGCGGTCTCACTGCCATTCATTGAAAATGCTTTTTGCCAAAAGTTATACGCTACTTGGTATTGGCGAGCGTTACTGGCTTGTTGTGCTTTTTGGGTATATTCGTTGGCCATATAGCGCGTAACTTCTTCTGCGTAAGAAGGGATTTCGCCAGGATAGTCCAGGTCTAGTCGGTCGAGGTATTTATCCCAGTTCTCGAACGCTAAGTCTTGGTCATTACGTTCTAATGCGGTATTGCCGGCAGTATAAAAAGTATGAAGTTGGTTTAGGTCGTTGTGTTTTTTCGTTACTTCTCGCTTAGTGCTAGCGGGTAAGTCTTTTGAACGACTGGCGATCTTCAGTTTGCTGATGATTTGAGCAGCGTTCCCCGTTAGGTATTCTTTGTCCGCTTTTTGTAAAAGTTGTGTTGCAATGCGGATGCTTTTCTTGCGTTGCTGTTGATTGAGCGACACCGGGGCTGGTCTACTGACTTTAGCCACGACGGTGGGTGCTTTGACCTTAGGTTTAATGGCCTGCTTTTTAACGGGTGCTGATTTTTTCGTTTTAGGTGTCTTAATTGAGGGGGGCGCAGTGTTGGTCGACGCTAGTTGCGCAATTGCTTTTTTTGCAGCGGGTTGTTGGACCGTTTTTTTCGTGATGCTTGCGTCAGGCTTGGAGAAAGCTGCCTTTGGCGTGGGTTTGGGTGCAGTGGGTGTAACGCTTGCCTCCGATGTTTGTATTGGTGCCGTCGGGGGTGGTGTGGTCGCTTTAGTCTGAGCAACTGCAACTGCAGCTGCAAAAGGGTCGGGTTGGGTGAGCTGTTGATAGGCTGACACACCCCCTACTACCAGTACTAATAACGCAGCTGCAACGGAAGATAACTTAAGCCAATTAGGGCCTTCTTTATCGAATGGGTGRGAYTGTGATAGCGCTTGATCATGCRCTTGYRCRTGGTCAGTTGGATTTCTGTGTTTGAATGTAAATTTAATATCGCCAATGGAGATTACGTCGCCGTCGTCGAGAATTACACGCGCTACTTTGCAGCCGTTAACTTGAATGCCGTTTACGCTATCCAAATCTCGAATAACAAATCGGCCGGAATGAAAGATAACTTCTGCATGACGTCTTGATAAGCCGCGACCATTGGGGGTTAGATCGCAATCTTCGCTTCGACCCACCACAAAAGGAAACCGGGTCATTTCAATGTCAAATCCCAGTGGATCTGTTAGCCATGCTGACAACGCATTGGAATCAAGGGACTCGGTAAGGACTTCGGTTTTATCTGAGTCCCACTCTGTGTCCAATGGTGAATCGAGGACGGGGATGTCGTTGTCTTGAGGCGTTGAGGTATGAATGACCGTAACGTCGGCAGCCGGGCCGGGCGCTATTTCTGCCACGGGGGTTGATTCCGTTTGAAATTGATCGTCATGACTGGCCATATCTATACCTGCAATTGCAATATTGGGGGAGTTGGCTCTAAGGATGTTCAGTTCCCCAAGGCGCCTTTTTATTCTTTATTTTAGGGGTCATACCCTGCCGGTGGCTCTAAGTCATTGGTATTTGGCTCAGTGCTATTGTTTCGCCGACTTTAAGTTGATGCTGTTGAGCACCACCTTGGGCTAGTTCTAAGACAGATGATGTGCCTTTAGGTGCCATACTAAACCAAAAAGGTGGTATGTTTCTGTCGATTTTTGTAATGCAATCGTGTTGATCTAAGAAAACGACATCAATGCGATACAGCATACCAATTGTGTGTATTCCTTGACAGGGTTTTATCCACAGGCCGTGGTGTGGCGCTATAGAGCGGGTTCCTAGCAAACCGATCAAGCGCTTTAGCCAACTGTGGGCCGCTGTAACGCTGATTGAGGGCGCAGGTTGCCTTGATACTGTATGTGTTTGTTTCATGTCTATCTTGACTGCCTAGCGATTAGTTTAATTTTTTAGTGCCTAGGCTTCGGTTATTCGGTTTCAGTGACTAGGGGTGGCTTTTATGCATTCATTTCGAATTGTTAGTGCTTATCAATTGCCGGTGTTTATTCGTTTAAGTTAACAGTGATGCAATCCAATCGGGGGCAACTCCGGCCTCTACGGCTTTGGCCATCATAACGAAGCCTACCAACATAAATAAAACAGGAAAGAGGAACAACACGAGCGGTAGAATCATTTTTACCGGCGCTTGGTTGGCTGCTTTTTCGGCGTTATTAAAACGCTCTACTCTGCGCTGCTTGGCTTGGGCTTTGAGTACGTCGCCTATTTCACCGCCGGTTTCTTCTGCTTGATTAATCGCTGCGACAAAGTTACTGATCGAAGGAACATCCATGCGCTGCCCCATGTCATTGAGGGCGGCTCTACGGTCTTTACCTGCTCTTATTTCCCTTAGCAGCCTTGAAAATTCTTCTTTAACCGCACTTTCGGGCAGGTTAACCACTGATTGGGAGAGCGACGTGGAGTAATTTAATCCGGCCTGCATGGCGAGTACGAGTAGATCAAGTAAGAACGGAAACTCTCGTTCTATTTTAATACGACGCATTTTGACTTTGTCGTTCAGCCATAATTGTGGGTAGAAAAAGGACAGGAGGATAAACACGAGTGAGGCAGCTCGCAGCTCAAACTGCTGGGAGAATGTTAACAGTGTGCCGAAGATAAGACTGACAACAAACAGTAGAATAAATCGTAGTGTGACGAGCTCTTCAGGAACGAGGGTGTAAGAGAGTCCCGCGGTGCTCATTTTATTACTCAATTTTTGGTAATACGTCTCAGGTATCTTGGGCTTAACATAGTGAGCGAAGAGTCGTGTCAGTGGACGAAATATACGAAAAATAAAGGGCGGGGTATCGCGCCATTCTTCGTCTTCAATGGCCCTGGAGTTAATAAAGAGTAGCGCTATAAACGAGCCTGCGCAGGCTATACCAATGCCTGACAAAGCGCCCGCAATGAGTGCCTGGGGAGATAGTTCAAACATTGATATTTACCATTTTACGAATCGTTATGGTGGCCATGACAATTAGCGTGATGGCAATGGACAGCCAAATCCAGCCGCCCAGGGTGGTGAACAGTTTTCCCATGGCCGACGGTTCCATACGGTACATGGCGTAGCCCATAAAAACTGGCAGTATGGTGGCGACCCAACCTTGGGCTCGACCCATCGAGGTGAGCGCATTTACYTTGCCTTCTAATTTCGCTTTYTCRCGYAAGGTTTCYGACAATGCGTCCAAGGTMGTAGAGAGATTGCCCCCGACTGCGCGGGCAATTTTAATGGAGGAGTTCAATATGACAAATTCCTCTCGGCCGGTTCGGTCGGCAAAGGAATCCAGCGAGTCGTTTAAGTCCTTGCCCATGCGGTACTCAATGAGTACTTGGGCGAACTCTTGAGAAATAGGCTGAGGCTGGTTTTTTACTATCTGTTGGAGTGCTTGCACAAGGTTGAGGCCAGAGCGCAGAGACGAGCCCAGAGAGCTTAACGTGTCGGGAAGTTGCGCAATCAATAAGTTGTTGCGGTGGTTTTTCATCATGGGCAAAAGGAATCGAGGCAGGGCCAAGATAGCAACTACAACTCCAATCATGACATAGGCATTAAAAGTGAAAAAGATTATTGGCATTATCAATACCATAATGGACATTTGGATGACAAAAAGTTGTTTGGGGTTCATGTAGAGCAAAATGTCTTGTAAACCCCGGTCCACAGACTCTAAGAAATTTTCTCGGTATATTGAAAATAGATTCCGAAAAATGCGAGCTGCGACATAGCCCCCAAGAAACAAGCAGAGGGACGCTAACAGGACGATAGATAAAATTTCCAGGTTCATTGTTTATCGCCTGTTCGCTAAATCATTCATTTTTTCGGCATTCTGCTCAAACTGTTGCAGTTCTGGAGCATCGCCGAAGATACTGCGATCCAGRGCCRCACCGCCTTCTTCAAGTTCGCGATAGAAGTTGGGGGCATAGCCGTGGCCGAYGTATTTACCCCGTATYTTATTGTTCTCATCCAAACCCATGCGTTTAAATTCAAACAATGGYTGGAGYAGAATYGCGTCYCCCTCCATGCCTGACACTTCCATAATTTGAGTGATGCGACGTGAGCCGTCGGCCAGTCGGTTTTGTTGAATGATGATGTCAACGGCCGAGGCGACTTGTTCTCGAATGGCTTTCGAGGGCAGGTCTAATCCCGCCATCATCACCATGACCTCCAACCGCGCTAGAAAATCCCTAGGGGTATTGGCATGCCCTGTAGTCATTGAGCCGCTGTGCCCTGTGTTCATGGCTTGCAGCATGTCCAACGCTTCGCCGCCTCGACACTCACCGATTACGATACGATCGGGGCGCATTCTAAGCGCGTTAATTACCAGCTCTCGGATGGTTACAAGGCCTTTGCCTTCTATATTCGCAGGTCGGCTTTCGAGGGAGACTACGTGGGGCTGATTCAGCTGTAATTCTGCGGCATCCTCTATGGTGAGGATGCGTTCTTCGTCGCCGATAAAGTTAGAGAGTATGTTCAGGGTGGTGGTCTTACCTGAACCGGTGCCTCCAGAAATAACGATGTTGCGCTTGTGTTCTACGCACAGTTTTAAAAACTGTGCCATATTTTCGTCGAGGGAGCCGAATTTTATTAAATCTTCGATATAGAGTTTTTTCTTGGCGAATTTTCGAATGGTGATGGTGGGGCCATTAAGCGCCAGTGGCGGGATAATGGCATTGACCCGAGACCCGTCWGGGAGTCGAGCGTCRACCATGGGYGAGCCTTCATCGATGCGTCGCCCTAGAGGCGCCACAATACGATCGATTACACCACGTAACGACCGCTCACTGGTAAATCGCTGGTCGGAGAATTCTAAGACGCCGTTTTTCTCAATGACAATTTGATCCGGGCCATTGACCATTATTTCGGTTACTGACTCGTCTTCTAGAAAAGGCTCCAGCGCGCCTAGACCTACCGCTTCGGCGACAATCTCTTTGATTAACTGCTCTTCGGTAATTTCTTTGGGAATGTTGGGGAAATCCTTTTGAACGACTTCCCGCGTGGCTTTATCGGCTTCGATTCGCAGTTCTTCGGCGGTCATGCCGTGCAAGTTGGAGCGCTTTCTTAAATCCAGATGATCAAGGATAAGGTTATGAATATTTTGTTTAAGCTCGGTAACCTCTTTGCTTTCTTTCTTAACGACTTTGGGGCGGGTCTTTTTTGCGGGYTTCTGGCCGCTGACACTGTCTACAATAATGCTCAAACCACCGATTTTAATTTCATCGTGGTTATTGAGCGTGTAATCGGCGCCGATTCGTTCTTCGCCAATAAAGGTGCCGTTGGTGCTCTTGTTGTCCGAAATAGTAGCGCTTGAGGCCAGTACCTGTAGCTTTGCATGCTCTCGGGAAACAAGCGGGTCTACGAGAATAATATCGCAGGTTTGACCTTTACCAATGGTGTATAGGCCTGGCTTTAGCTGGTATCTCGTCTTGTTTTTAAATTGATCCAGTACATCTACTATGAGCATACGGCCGCCTATATTAATCAAATATATCGAATTTTAGTTCGTCTTCTACGTCTTTTGCTAGGTCGTGTGCGTAGTCCAGCATGTCGATATTGGCGGACGATTCTACGTCGATTAATCGAGGCGTGACGAACACCACGATTTCATTGGTACGACTCTCGAAGGAGCGGTTTTTAAAGAGTTCCCCGAATATAGGGATTCGGCTAAGCCCTGGGACTTTCGACAGTGCTTTGCTGTCTTGGGCATTGAGCATGCCCGAGATTACTAAGGTTTGGCCTGAACGCATGTTCACTTCGGAAATGGTTTTGCGTGTGATTAAACCGGGGATACCTAATATCTCAACGGAGGTGTCAATGTCGCTAATTTCGATTTCAATATTAGCGGCGATATAGCCGTCGGGGTCAGAAAAGGGTTCGATTTTCAATATGACGCCGTAGGGCCGGAAGGTGACGTTTACGTTGCCTAAGCCATCAGTTTGTGGAATGGGTATCTCTCCACCGGATAGAAATTCCGCTTTTGAGCCGTTCCGTGTGACTAGTTTAGGTTCTGCCAACAAGCGTGCAGCACCGGAGGTGAGGGCTAAATTAATCAAGGATGTTAATCGCGAGCCCGTTTCGGGGAGCCCAAGAAATGAACTCCCTAAATCGAAATTACCTGCGCCAGTGAATTCGCCGAAGACTTCGAATATTGGTCCGACGGCTGCGCTGTCCCATTGAATACCCAGGTCTTTTAAGTTGTTGCGTCTTACTTCGATTACTTTTACATCAATCATGACCATGGCTTTAAGGTCTACTAGGGGGGCGGCGACTCTAAAGACTACGGTGCCAGCATTGGTGGCTTCTTTTAATTGTTTTTCTAGGCTTTTAATTAAAGACCAGTCTTCTTGTCGTAAGGCCCTGCCTTCGATAAAGATGGTGTTGCCTGATTCAACGGCGACAATGCCTTCGACATTTCTGAGAACGTTTTCGATGAGGGTGGCGGTGTCGTCCCAGGTGCGGACTACCTTGATAATGTATTTGACCTCTTTGCCTGATTTGTTCCAAAGTCTTAGGTCGGTGGTGCCAATGCCTAAGCCCGTCAGTAGTATTTCATTGGTGCCAATACGGCTGACATTGGCAATGGAGTCTTGACCAATGGAGGCCTTAACGACGTTAGGAAAGGTAACGACTTGCGTTTGTCCAGCAATAATTTGGATAGTGCTGAACTCTGAGCCTGCGGCATAAAGGTTGGAGGTCAGGAACAACGCTACTGTAAGCAGTGCAGTATTGATCCGACGGCTTAGGGGCACTGGCCCCGTGATGATTGAGTTTCTACTGCCTAATAATGCCATTACGAGCGTCCTCCGCGAATAATTTCAAAGCCTTTGTCGAGCTTTTGGGTTTCGGGTACGAATTGTTTTGAGTCAATTAAGTTTTTAATGTCGATTCCTTCATTGTAGCCGCTGTTGAGGTCCTTTTCGGTGCGCAGGGCGATGCTTATACGGGCGACAGATTGGGCGTGAATAATTCGAGAGGCGTCTTTCGGGGTGACTCCTAAGGTAATGTTGTTATAGCCTTCTTTGGGGGGCAGGCCGTTGTTGAGATTTTTGCCCGTAGCGACGACTTTTACGGCGATGAGTAGGGGGATGGTGCGCGACTCGGGGCCGTCTTTTATAGTTACTAAAAGGTCGATGATGTCGCCTGGAGACAGGAATCCGGCAATGGAAGAAAAGTTATCGACGCCTATGGTGATGGCGCGCAGCCCTTCAGGAATCAAGTCAGAAAATTTATTAAATTGAGTCAGCGATACATGGGCTTGTAAGATCGGGTCGCCGGCTTTTAGTGAATACAGTAATTGTTTTCCCGCGATGGTGGTGTCGAAGGTATTGCTGCGTATGGCATTTTTATGCACATAAATGGCAGGCATGTCTCGCAACGTGGCGCTGGAGCTATTAATGGTGACGCCGGCCTCTAGATCTCGGGAGGCCACTACGATTTTGGTTAATCGTTGGCCCTTGTCGATGGAGGATTTGTATTGCGTGACCGATTGATCGATGTAGTTATTGGTTAAGTACCAGCCGCCGAATCCAGCGAGCACTGCGCCCAAGGCAAGAATTAAAGTAATACGATTAGAGTTCATATTTAGGTCTTAAATTGTTTTATAAGCTTATTATTTTAAGGCAGAGCAAGAGCGTCGATGACGCGATTTTCTCGCTCTCCCATGGCTCCCACCACGCTGGGTATTTCAATGCCAGGCCCACCGCTGGGGTCTTCTAGTGTATAGCCATTGATGACAGCCGTATAAAATACAATAAATAGTACCGATAACACTATAAGATATTCAATCATTGCGTTACCACGGTGATTATTTGTGCTGTGTGCCACGTTTTTACCTGCTGAGTGCAWGGACTCTATGAAGTGATAAATTATTTTATCCAATGAATTAGCATCTGAGTGGTGAGTTCGGAGGGGTTAGGTTGCTTGGATAACGTTATTTGTATCCTTGATGGCGGCCTTGAGAGTTCCAGCTGTACATTATCATTTTTATTGAGTTGCTGCCTGGTGATTGTGTTGTCGTCAGGTCGCCAGCCTTGCAGCTGAAGCTCGGAGATCATAAACCGGGCATTGCCATTGATTGAGAGACGGTTGTTGACAGTAATGGATTCTGAGTAAATGTTACGGTCTTTGGCGAGGATCACCTGGCGGATGGTGCTGCCCAGAGGTAGGGGTAATTCGGTGCGTAAGCCGCGGTTGGATTTTGCGTCTACTTTACTGACAATCATTTGACCAGTTAATTGGCCAAAGCGGGATTTATAGCGCAACGAGTAGTAGTAAGGCTTTTTGACATAACCTAGTAGCGTCTCGTCGCCGAGTCGGCTTTTATTAAAAAAAGGCCCTGGCCACTGTTGCTTATAAAATTCCTCAAATTGCTCTGCCGAGCCGGGATAGTTAAATTCTTTGATCGACATTGGGCTGTTGTTGACCACTATGTCCTTCGCGACCCAACTGCTGATGGTGTGAGGGGGTGCGGGGAACCGGGGAAGTTCTTCTATCGCCACCTGGCCCCAGCAAAGCTGCGAGAGCATAAGTAGCTCGATAGCCATGTAGGCTGTTGCTATGGCGGGGAATGGCTTATGAGTCATTGTGCGGGTATATCTATGCGATTCGGGGGCAGTATTACTGATTGGTTAGGTGCTTTGATATCGAAAAAATTTTCCCTGGGGACAGTGACTAATTCGTCAAATGGATAGGTCGGCAAGGCTAAATTGAAACCAAAAGTTAAAAATGAAACTCGGACGGTTAGGGCAATGCCGACTCCGTTGATCGCTTGCGTGAAATTACCTGCGGCAGTGAGCCAGAACTCCGTGGCCGCAATGGTGGCATTCGAGGGGGTGGGGCCAATGGTATCGGTAAGCTCCTCTTCATCTTCGGGCAGTAGTGTTTCTGTAATTACCCCTCCACTGGACGAAGGACTGAACCTGGAGTCATTGGTTTGATCGAGCAAGAAAGGATTGGTGTCGGCAATTTCATCGGCGATTAAATAAGGCACTTGGTCCAAATTGACGGTGACAGTGGGGTTGTTATACGTTGCATTTTGACCAAAAGGGCTGTTATTGAAGACGGGGTTAGTCCCCGCGTCGACTACGGCAGAGTTGTTCGCTGCTTGCCCTGCGCCTTGCAGGGTGATGGCTTGATTACTAAACCCTAGTGTGGCGGGCAAGTTTTCCTGAGTGCTTGTGTCAGAATCCTCCCACAGGCCGTTAGGCTTAGGAGGCCCGGCCGCACCAAAGCCGTATAAAGGGTGTTCAAAAAATAAGTTTTCAATATCAATCGCGTCGGCAGCAGGGCTGCCCACACCGGGGGCGSTYCCTAYSACATCATTTTGCCRGCCKARGTAWCGWCGYGCTTGTTGGCTTGAGTATTCMAGGTCCATTATYTTGGCYAGACCWAARATGGCCCAMATGAAGRTWAKRAAYACRCTAAARGTAAYCAGGAAYTCGATATAGGCTTGGCCTTGATGACGGTTTCGGCGGGCTGGATACGTACTCAAAAGTTCACCTGTACAGTGTCCACCAAGCGCGCTTGCCAGAACGGGTTGTAAAGATTGGCGTATTCTCGGGTGGGTTGATCGAAGGCCGCAAACCATTCAGGGGTGCCATCGTTGGCTATTGGTCGCTGATAAAATACCTCGGCTTGAGCGTAGGCGGTCAGTATTTTTGAGTCGGTATTAAATATATCGGTTTGATTTCCAAGAGTCTCCCCATTTATACCGCTAAGGGTCAGTTTTCTACGGCCTTTTTGGAACTCGCCCTCACTCCAGTCGGTAAAGGGCAGTTGTTGGCTTAAAAGTACCTGTAAAAGCAGGGTTTCGTTTTCAGGGCCGTTATTGCCATCTTGTGCGTCGGGGAGCGAGAAGCCACCTGGGAAGGGGGTGTAGGTGGGTAAATCAAGCAATGTGCTTGCGGTACCGCTGGCGTTAACGCCAGTATTGAAATTAGTGATGTTGTCTGCAGCGATCCACTGATCTCCGAGTATATCGTTGCCGTTGACGTCGACTCCCACAATGTCGGGNCGGGTGCCTCCGGTTTTAAAGCGACAACCAGTGACATCGGTAATGGGGTTGATGCAGTTAGCTGGGGGTTGCGGGGTGCTCCAGGTTCGGTTGCTGATCCACTGAGCGCTCGGGTGGGCATTGAGGGTTGCGGTGAAGAAATTTCGGATCGCGTCTGTGGCGCCCCCGCCTGAGGTCACGAACGCTAAGATGGATTGTTCGTTGGCGGTGACGTTGCCCGCCGCGGGGTCTAAGCCCGGGATGGGGATAAGGGTGTTTAGCATAATGGCCAAGTTGTTTTGACCCAGTTGATTGGCTAATTGAATGGTATTCTGTACGTCGTTGTTTCTGTTGGCGCAAAGTGGGTCATCTAATGCGCAGCCATTGACCCTGATTTGGTTGGGCCCTTGCACGTARCTYGCYACGATATTATGGGTGRYWGCTCGRTTGGTGGCGATGGCTTGTTGGAAGGCATCGGCTTGCGCGGCAAAAATAGCGGGGTTGGTCTGGGAAAAGTCTAGTAGTTGCTGCTCTACCGCGGGTTCGTGTCGGGCAAAAGGAATGGCTCCGGCTATTCCATTCCCGCCCCCGTCCCCGTTTAAAAAGCCAGCACGTAGCCCTACGTTAAAATTCAAGAAAGGAATGTTGATGCCTTGAATAATGCCGAAGGTGACGGGGTTGGGGTGTGCTAGGCAATTGTTAAAGCCAAAAACAAAAAACTCGATGGGGCAGTCGGGGATCACTATTCCAAAGAAACTTCCATCGTCCGCGGGTCTGAATTCGGTGAAATAATTTGGGTTCGTGGTCCATACATCGTTCAGGTAACGAATCCAGGATAAGTAGCTGATGGTGTGGCCTACGGCCAGGTGATTAATGGCCATAGCCCGATTGGTATAGGCTGCAAAATTGAGCCGTTTGGCGGTGTTGGCTGCTTGTGCGTAGACGGCCGCGTCAGCGGCATCGGCTAGCTTGACCTTCTCGCTGTAGGCGGTGCCAATGTTGAAAAGGTAAAACAACGCTACGCCCAGTATTATGGCCAGTGCGAATGCGCCAAAGATGGCTTGCCCTTGGACTCTTTGTTTCGATTTAAATGCCTTAATCATGTTTTACCAGCCATCGTGTATTTATCGTTGTGATTATTTTCAGCAGGCGCGGAATAAGACTGGTTTTAGAATATATTCTTGAGTGGGGCAAGGGGTTTATGCATAAACTGAGAGACTAACCACCCAGTGGGTAATTGAGTGGTTAGTATTGTTAGTTGAGCTGCAGCTGTTTTATTAAAGGGCGCCGTTTTGGGTGTCAAAGTTACCGAGTGTAGTTTGGGTTGCTTCTCTCGCTTCGTCCAATGATGCTGTAGCGCTAAGGTTCGCCTGCGTTTCAGCCGCTGAAGCGTCTTGGTTCACGAACTGAGCTGCAATACCACCTGTGACGCTTCGAACAGTACCGCCCATGAACGTGAACGCTGCGAGGGCTGCGATACCGATTACGCCTACGATGACTAGATACTCAACCATGCCTTGGCCGTTGAGGTTCTTATTGGATTTAAGTAGTTTCATGATTGAACTCCGATCTATTTTTTTAGTTATGATTAAGTGTGTTAAAAGGTAAACGTTTGGTTTAGAAAGCAGTGATTTAACCTTTCGATAAATACTACCTTAGGGTTATAAGTTGATCAATTGCAAGTCGTTCTAATACAGTTTCATTTTGTAATATCCTATACTTTCCAATTAAAAACAATGGCTTAGCTGGCTTGTTGCGAGTGTCGTAAACGGACATAAAATAAGGCCGAATTAAAATAGCTATGGATAACAGTCGCTTATGGAGCTTGTTTTGGCAGGAAATGACTTATTTCTGCCAATGTGACTGTAAGATATTGACTGGCTTATCAAAAGTTTGTGCAACGTATCACCCTAGTTGAAATTTTGTTGGCGTGGTTGCCATTGCTGAACAGTGATAAGTTGCTGCTCTTTGGAATCGATTAAGCCTTCAAGGGCTAAGTCCATCAACATTTCTGCGCTGGGCATGTCACCCCACTGGCTATCAACGCAACTTAAACTCATGGCCGCTTGAATGGAGATAAAGCCCATGCCGGTGTTGTAGGCTTTGCGATTGATGCCTTCGTAGACGCGGCGAAATGTTTTTGCGGTGCAGCTTTCAAAGTGTTCATGGAAGGATATCAGCGCCAGTTCGTTTTCACTAATGCGGGCCAAGGTGTCGAGTGGGCGTATGAGTTGCTGCAGGCGACGGGTGATGCCGTGTAATATTTGATCGATGATTTCTTGAGGGTATTGACGTTGAATCTCTTCGAGGGGGTGGAGTTCTATTGCTAAATAGCAGCAAGCGCCGCCTCGGGCTTGGCAATGTTCCAGGGTGTTGGTGAGTTGTTTGAGCGCGTACAGGTCATTGCCTAGCCCGGTGACTGCGTCCACTGTTGAGGCGGAATAGAGTTGTTGGTTAGTCTCTGTAAGGCGTTTATTTTCTTTGAGTAGATGGTTTTGACTGGTGGAGATTCGGTCGGCCGCATAGACCCTGGGTAGGAGCTGCTTTTGTAGTTCGGTTTTGCCAATAAAGTCGTCTACGCCCCGGTCGAACGCAAGTTTGACCGCTTGAGGGCCTTCTTTTGCGGTCAGTAACATAATGTAGGTGGCGTGATTTCTAGCTTGATCGAGTTGTCTAATTTGATCGGTAAGGTCGAGCCCGTCCATCTCCGGCATGACCCAATCTGCGATAAGTATGTCGGTGGGGCGCTCTTCGATCAGGCGCAAGGCTTCGTTGCCATTGGTGGCGTAGCGAATGTCTGTGTAGGGTGACTTTCTAAGGGTTCGGTTGACCACTGCACTGCTGAGTCTGGTGTCGTCTACTACCAGGATGGCAATGTTAGAATTTGACATGGATAAGGGCGCTCAAAAGTAAGATGCAGATTGCGCTCAGTGTGCCACGGGCTGGATTTGATTTTCTCTGGCGAGTTCACAGCTTTAGGAAAAAAATGGCTATTGGTGGACTTGACGTTAGGGTTTATCCCAACGAAAGATTAATGGGGTAATGATCAATGCGCCTGCCGAGATTGCCACTAAGGCCCAGAGTTGAGGGGCGATTTCTTTGAGCCCTGCACCATCGAGCATAATGGCCCGTGCGGCGTCGACAATGTGCGTGAGCGGCAGCCACTGGGCGAGTAGTTGTAAGTTGGGGTGGGCGCCTTCGAGGGAAAACCAAACGCCGGATAAGAACATCATCGGTAAGCTGATGATGTTTAAAATACCATTGGATAGTTCGGTGCTGCTGGTACGACAGGCGCTGATTAAACCGATGGAGATCAGTGCGATGGCGCCCAATGTCGCGACGATCAGTAGGTTGAGGTAGGACCCGAGCATGAGCGTGTCGAAGAAGTAGTTGGCCCCGACAAAGATCACCGACGTGGTGGTGAGGCTGATGATTAAGCGCGACGATATTTGTGCGGCTAGGAATTCAAAGGCGTTCAGTGGGGTTGCTTTAAGGCGCTTGAGTACGCCGTTTTGGCGATAATTAACGATTACATAGCCCACGCCGAATAGGCAACCAAACATCATGTTCATGGCCAAAATGCCGGGAATCACCCAATCTAAATAGCGCACGGCGCGACCGCTTACGAGCTCTCGCTTAAGTGCTAACGTATCGCTTTGATGTTTTTGAAGCATGGCTTGCTCTAAAAAATAACCGCCCGCTGAGCCGTCGTTGATCCAATAGTTTATCTCTGGCTTCGCGGCGCTGGAGGCRGTAATCAGCATGTCCAGTTGGTGGTGTTTTACTTTGCTAATGGCTTTAGGCAAGGAGTCTTGTTGGACCCATTGCACGAATTCGAGCTTGAGTTGATCTTGAAGGGTATTGAGTGAGGCAGATGGGTTGGTATCATTTAGGTAGACGCCGATCTTGTATTGGGGCTTGTCGTCCGCGAAGCTGAATGCAAATAAACTAATGATCAGAACGGGAAATAGAATGGCCCAGGATAATGAGGCCTTGTCCCGGTAGAACTCTTTATTGCGCGCGATAAAAATAGCGTAAAAATGTTTCATAAATGCAGTGCTGTTGATTTCGTTTTTGGGAGGGGGATTAGGCCCTTAGTTTCCTGCCTGTCAGTTTAATAAAGAGGTCTTCGAGATTTCTGGGGGTGACTTGCAAGCTGTCTATTTCCACTTCCATGGCCATCAGGGTGGTCAAACTTGCGTTTAGATTTTGGCTGGTGATTTCCACAGTATCGCCGTTGATTTGGTAGGGCTCTGTTAATTGTTCTAAGTGGTTTTCGATGGCTGATTTATTGATGCGTAAGCAACGGTCTTTAAAGTGTTGATTGAGTAATGTGCTGGGCGCGCCTTGGGCGATGATTTTGCCATGGTCCATGATCACCAGGTGATCGCACAAGAGTTCGGCCTCGTCCATGTAGTGGGTGGTGAGGATTACGGTTTTGCCTTGGGCTTTGATGGATTCAATCAAGGCCCAAAAGTTTCGCCTGGATTGAGGGTCTAAGCCGGTGGTGGGTTCATCTAGGAATAATATTTCTGGATCATTGACCAGCGCTAAGGCTAATAACAGGCGCTGCTTTTGTCCACCGGAGAGTTTTGTGGCGTATTGATCGAGGAACTCCTCCAATTGACAGCGTTTAACTAATTCGTCAATGGGCAGTGGCTTGGGGTATAGCCGTGAAAATAGTGTGAGGATTTCTCGCGTGGTAATGAAGTCCATTAATGCCGTGGATTGGAATTGAACCCCAGCCTCTTGTTTAAATTGCTTGCCGGTGCTTTTTCCCTTGTAGAGCACTTTGCCACTGGTGGGCTTGATGATGCCTTCCATTATTTCAATGGTGGTGGATTTCCCCGCGCCATTAGGTCCCAGCAGGCCAAAACAGCTGCCGGCGTTGATGCTGAAACTAACACCGTCAACGGCCGTTGTTTTCTGGAATTTTTTAATCAGTTGTTGGACTTCTAAAATGACCACGGGGGCTGCCTTGTGAAGTGGGTAACGCGTCCGGTTAGGTAAGGACATTGTGTTCGATGTAAACATAAATAGAGGCGACTGGCCTCTTCGCTTTGGGTCTTTGTTAACGTGCCAGTCAAAGCACCCGTTGAAGTGCCCGTTAAAGCGCCATTAATGGATCAGTTCGGGTTTAAGTTTAGGTTTAATTTTGCGTTGAGGTTTAGCTTTCCTGAGGCTCTTTTGAATCGGCTTGGGCGTTTGGGGCTTGTAAATGTTTGTTGGCTGCATAAATAAGCCCCAGCACCGGGATGCCGATTAGGGCGGTAAGGATGAAGAAATTACCATAGCCGAATTGCTCCACGAGACTACCAGAATAACCGCCAAGTACTTTGGGGATTAAGGTCATGAGTGAGCTAAAGATAGCGTATTGCATGGCCGTAAAGCGTACATCCACCAGGCTGGATAAAAAGGCGATAAACGCAGCGCCTGCCAACCCTGCGACGAAGTTGTCTGCTGCCACTACTGTATAGAGTAATTGTAAGTCATGGCCTTCGTTGTTTAGTAGCATGAATAGAAGGTTGGTGAGTGACGAGAGTATGGCGCCGCAGAAAAGCATGGTGATTACCCCGGTCCTCATGGCTAGGAGGCCGCCACAGAAACCGCCCAGGATGGACATGATCAAACCGAATAATTTCACTGCCGTGGCGATCTCTTCTTTTGAGAAGCCCATGTCTTGATAAAAGAGGTTGGAGACTACGCCTAATACAATGTCGGAGATCCTGTATAAGCCGATTAATGCCAGGATCAGCCAGGCGGTTTTATTGCCATAGCGATTGAAAAAGCTGCTCACTGGATCTTTGTAGCTGACGTCGATAAGGCGAGGGTTAACAAATCCTAAGGTCATAATGAGTTTTGCGGTGGCTACAGAAAGCGCTAGGGCGCTCAGTAGGCGCAGTAATTCAACGAGAAAGCTTGCCAAACTCTTGTTGTTGAAAATGTCTGTGAGCGTTGATTTTAACGTCTGGCTCAGTTCTGCGGAGTAGTAGTAGCAGGCGATGAATGCGAATGCAGTGACTGCGAAAGTGAACACTAAGCGGAGRTGGTCGCGGGCACTGAACGGGTCGCTCTTGGTGGCGCTGACCTCTGGTTCGCGAATCAGTAGTGTGGTCATTACGCCGATTAGCATAAAGCTCGCCATGATTAGGTAGGTGACTTTCCAAGCGTGATAGCTGTAATTTTCCAGGGTGGTGCCGAGGTATCCAGCGATAAACAAGGCGCCTGCGCCCGCGCTAATCATGCCTAAACGATAGCCGGCGATATAACTGGCTGACATCATGGCTTGAAGGTTGGTGTCGGCGGCTTCAATGCGATAGGCGTCGATGACGATGTCTTGTGTGGCGGACGAAAAGCCTAATAGTACCGCGCCAAGCGCGATCCATTGTAAGTTGGACTCGGATTGCGCAGGGTCAATGCAAGCCATTAAACAGATCGAGGCGATGACGCCGCCTTGGGCAACTAGTAACCAGGAACGGCGAGGCCCAAGCGTGCGGGTTAGAAATGGCAGTGGCAGTCGGTCTATGAGGGGTGCCCAAACAAATTTAAAGGAGTAACCCAGTGCGGCCCAACTAAAATACGTCACGGCTGATTTACTGACGCCAGCCTCCCGAAGCCATAACGACAAGGAGGAAAATATTAGCAGTAAGGGGAGCCCTGCTGAAAATCCAAGCAAAAGCATAATTAATACTTTTCGTTCGGTAATGGCGGCTAAGCTTTCTTTCCAGCTGGTTTGAGTGTTTATTTTACTGAGCACTAATGTTGTATTCCTTCATTTAGACACTTTATTGAGTTGGTCTGGCCTAGACCAAACTTAAACTAACAGAAAATTTACCTGACCTTAAAGGCGAATTCCACCGTCTACTTCAATGACCCGGCCGGTAATATAGTCGTTTTCGAAAATAAACTTGGCGGCGTGGGCTATTTCGTGGGCCTGGCCGGTGCGTTTTAGCGGAATGCCTGCGGCCATTTTTTCTAAGGCTTCAGGTTTCATTGCGTCTAATATTTCGGTTTGTATAAACCCCGGGGCGATGGCGGCGGAGCGAATGCCATAGCGAGCAAGCTCTTTGGCCCAGGTAGTAGTCATTGCTGCGACGCCTGCTTTGGCGGCAGAGTAGTTGCTTTGGCCTATATTGCCTGCACGAGAAACGCTGGAAATATTAATAATTACGCCGGGGTTTTGTTGCTCAACCATGTGCGTGGCGGCTTCTCTGCCGCAAAGAAAAACACCCGTGAGGTTCACGTCGATCACGGCTTGCCATTGCGCGAGGCTCATGCGTTTTTCTATCTTTCCTTCTTTGGCTTTTAGCAATAAGCCGTCTTTTATAATGCCCGCATTGTTGATAAGGCCGTCGATTTGGCCGAAGTCTTTGCGGATCTGTTGAAACGTTTGTATGACTTGCTGCTCGTCGGTAACGTTGGTGGCGTAGCAGTGAATTTTATTTTGATCTGTTTTTATTAATTGCTGGGTTTGTTGTAAGCCTTCTTCACTTAAATCCAAAAGTGCGATGTTGGCTCCTTGCTCCGCGAAACATTGGGCCATGGCTTGGCCTAGGCCGCGTGCAGATCCGGTAATTACGATGGTTTTTTGGGCTAAGTCCATGTGATTGATCCTTGGGTTAATAGGTTTTATAGGGACTGAGTGTATTGTTATTTATGAATGATGGCGTTTAACGATTAAAAATCAATGTAGCGCTAGGATATAGGGTTATGATCTAAAACCCAGTTCTAAAGTTATACCCTAGAATTATGCGCTAAAACCAACGAGTAAAACCGAACCCCCAAAAACCTGAACAGAGTATGATAATAAAACAGCTTGCTGAACAAAGGCTGTAGAAGAGAGTGTAAACAGGGCGTGGCAACAGGGAGACGCTAATCTATCAGAACCGCTGCTGTGGGTGCTCTTGATTGTCTGAGCATTTGACTTGGGCTGAGGTTATTCGTTGGATCTCTCATGTTTCACTTGTAGATTGCGGATTTGGCCCCATCTATAATTTTATCCAGGCTTACCTTTGGAAGGAAATTGAATTGAAAGTGACAGGATATATAAAATGAAGGTGTTTAGGTTTCTATTGTTGGCGTTTTTGATTATGCCTATTGTTGAAATGATGGTGTTATTTAAAGTCGGAGGCGTGATCGGCGCGCTGAATACCGTGGCGTTGGTGGCTTTGACCGCTGTAGTAGGGGTGTGGCTGTTGAAAATGCAAGGCTTCGCTACGTTACGACGGGTGCAAGAGAAAATGAATGCCGGTGAGTTGCCCGGAGTTGAGGTGGTGGAAGGTGCTTTTCTGCTGGTGGGGGGAGCTTTATTGCTCACGCCAGGATTTGTCACTGACAGTATTGGCTTTGCCTGTCTGCTTCCTTGGACTCGGCGAGCGATGGCGGAGTTTATCGTGAGTAAGAACATTCTTAAGCCCGGGCAGTTTTCGAGTTTTGGCTCGCCCATGGGGCAGGGCTTTGGCTCTTCCTTTGGGGCGCCGCCCAAAAGTCATGAGGATGATCACCGTAGTGAACCAAATCAAGGGCGCGATGGTGAGACCTTTGATGGCGAGTTTAAACGCAGGGATTAGATCGGTTCTTTATTTTAAGTAATTGAGTTTAATGGGTTAATATTTATTTTTGGGTATTTGTCTTAGTTCAGGCGACTGCCTTTAAATGTTATTTCTTGTTGCCAGGCCTTGAAAAGCGAGTTTAAGACCCAACCTAGTTTTTTTCGGCTGCTTTTCTGGCCGCAGCTGTAACGTGATCATGCTGTAATGTAACCATGCTGTAATGTACCTATAGGATATTGAGTTATTTGCCCCTCGTCGCTTTAAGGGGAGGAGGTAGTGGATACTTGACTATGGTTTATTGCGGATTACTATTAGCACTCTCGTTGTTAGAGTGCTAGTTTACTTGAGCCCTAACTTAAACTGAGCTGGCGATACACATGCAGCCTGTTTGATTGGGGACCACACTATCTTTTAGGAAAGGAGTTGAAATGAAAATTCGTCCATTGCACGACCGAGTTGTTGTACGTCGCGAAGAGGAAGAAACTAAATCAGCAGGCGGTATCGTATTGCCTGGTTCGGCTGCAGAGAAGCCATCACAAGGAGAAGTGCTCGCAGTGGGCAACGGTCGTTTATTGGATAGCGGTGAGCTACGTCCATTAGACCTTAAAGTAGGTGATAAAGTGGTATTTGGCCAGTACGGTGGCAACGTCGTGAAAGTAGACGGCGACGAATTATTGGTATTGAGCGAAAGCGAAATTTTCGGTGTGCTAGAAAGCTAATTATTTGGCCGTTATTTAGGCTAAATGGTTGAGTTAGTGATGAATTGTAACTTCTAGTAATATAAATTTATTGGTTTAAGGAATAGTGATTATGTCCGCAAAAGACGTAAAATTTGGTGACGAAGCGCGCCAACGTATGATGGCCGGCGTTAACGTATTAGCAGATGCTGTTAAAGTAACTTTGGGGCCTAAAGGCAGAAACGTAATTATCGATAAGTCGTTTGGTGCTCCCACCATTACTAAAGACGGTGTATCGGTTGCTAAAGAAATCGAACTAAAAGACAAGTTCGAAAACATGGGTGCTCAAACTGTTAAAGAAGTAGCGTCTAAAACTTCTGACATCGCGGGCGACGGAACCACTACAGCAACCGTATTGGCTCAGTCTATTTTGACTGAAGGCCTTAAGTCAGTTGCTGCTGGCATGAACCCAATGGACCTGAAGCGCGGTATTGATAAAGCCGTTGCTGCTTCAATCATTGAACTTCAAAAGCTTTCTCAACCTTGTAACGATGACAAAGCCATCGCTCAAGTAGGCACTATCTCTGCTAACTCTGANCMCTCAAKTNGGYGAMATYATYGCTGAWGCWATGGSYAAAGTAGGYAAAGAAGGYGTTATYACYGTTGAAGAAGGYTCTRGYYTGGAYAACGNMTTWGACNGTTGTTGAAGGYATGSAGTTTGAYCGTGGTTAYTTGTCTCCTTAYTTCATTAAYRACCAAGASWMTATGARCGYTGAGCWMGAARSCCCRYTNNWATTSTTNNTTGACWRAMAAGWANNAAWCWYTNRWSAKCYKMKMCCTNSTTCYWKWAKYWGWKKCWRWRGCNNKWAAGCCRSYWRKMMTCNRWTGMTKANWGMTRWWGAWGKYGAAGSCGAAGCCCTTGCGACTTTGGTTGTAAACACCATGCGCGGTATCGTTAAAGTTGCGGCTGTTAAAGCACCTGGTTTTGGTGATCGTCGTAAAGCAATGTTGCAAGACATCGCAATCTTAACTGGCGGTACTGTTATTTCTGAAGAGATCGGTCTTTCATTGGAAGGCGCTACTCTAGACGATCTTGGCACAGCAAAACGCGTAAGCATCAGC
>NVVB01000050.1 GCA_002402085.1 Gammaproteobacteria bacterium | reverse complement strand
ATGGCTGAGGCTACGGTAAAGGTAAGTACGCAGGATACCATTGATGCAATCGTCAACAAGACGGTTCAGAAAGGCGATGTTTTTGGTGTGATCGTCTTGGTTGCGGGCGATGACGTTGAATACCATTCGGCGGTATTGTTGTTCCAGGGCCGTTTGTAAATTAATTAAGTCGAGCTGTTTCATAACCTGCATGGCTTGTTCGTAGGAATAGGCGCCGGCTATATTGAAGTCAAAGTGGGCGATCGCGCATAGGCTTTGCATGTGTAGCTTTTTACTGGAACTCAGCCGGTCAAAGCGTTGTGTCATAAAGTGCGCGCGGCCGTTTTCCTCTAAGAGCTGACATTCACTCATGTTGATTCCAGCAGCTAATGCCATGCGGTAATACGCGTATTCCGTTCTACCAAAGCCTTGAGGATCGCAGAGCTCCTTGTCTCTGTTGTTGGAGATGCCGTCGAATTTAAGGAGGTAATGTTCAAAACCTTCAGGACATTTTACTTGCCCAGATTTTACCTGTTGGGTTTTTTTATTCCAGGCAATCACTGCTTTCGCTCTTGCGCCTCCTGCGGAGGTGCCGACTGAAATAATGTTGCGTAAATTTAATTCGTTTTGCGCATCGTCATGATTCGTAAGTTGGGTGTTGAGCCCCGACTGATTGGATAGGACTTGGTTGGCTAGCTTAACCAGGGCGCCAACTTGAAGGTCGACTGCTTTTTCATGATCTCGTCTAATGCTAGGGATAAATTCCAGACCCCCCATGCCGCGTGTTCCTATGTAACACAGGCGTTCAACTGGACTAAAGCCCTTAGGGTCGCGTCCTTGTTGTTGCAGCCATTGGTTGATCAGTAGGTTGCCGAATTTGTCGGGGAGTGCGTCCGCGAGTAAGCCTGGCAAACCTTTGTAGGTGTTTTTATTCAGTGCGGGAAAATTATAGATCTCTGTGCTCAGAGGCATTTGTATTGGAGAGAGTTCGATTCCTGATTGCAAAAAATCGCGCGCGTAGGAAAAAAAACCTACTTGTTGTTTGGGGTCCCATGACACTGAGCCTATTGTGATCCCCCACAGCGTGACATCCGCTTGATTGATTGGGTTCGAGTTTGTCTGTGTCATCAGTCATTTCCCCAATTAAAGGGCGAGGAAGGTTCACTGACCCCAATTGAGGAGTCTCCTGATTTTGGGGGCTTTCTCGGCTTACTGGCGCGCAGTTTTTGTTTGCCTTTGGACGCTGACAATTGACTGGGGCTTGGGGGCGGTTCTGGAAGAAACAAATCCAGCTGATCAATTTTTTTGAGAGCCCTTAATAGAGCAATCAAGGCGATGAGAGTAATGTTGCCGCTGGCAGTCTCTGCTCGTTTAACAGTACTTTTGCTTATCCCGGCTAGAGTGGCAAGTTCCGCTTGAGAATGGTTGGCGTTGAGACGGGTTACCTTTAATCGGTGACCTATCTCCTTACTCGCATCGAAATTGCTGAGCTGATTGAAATCTGCTTTCATGATAAAGGCTCTAATATGACTTTATAAGAAGATAATCCTACTTAAAGTATTATATATGAGCTATTAAAAGTCAAAAAATAAACCTCTTATTATCGTCCATATGTGGACTTTTATCGGTACTTATTGTCCTTGTGGCTCTTATATGAACCTATATGTGTGGGGTGTCGTTGTTCGAGACGTAAAGTTGAGGCTGTGGTGATCCAAGCCATCGTTTGCCGTATTTTTGTTGCTACAACTACCGAGTGTTTTTGCGGCGCTTCAGGCGAGTCTTCATCTAATGTCTAGGCGCTGAGGAGAGGGCATAACAATAGCTGGGAGTCTTGAGGTAGCAGATTACGCCCCTTAAGCCCTTGACCGGGCGGTCATAAAGACTGTGGGCACGACGGCCTAATCAGTCAATAAAGGTGCTAGTATCAAGGCGATCAGTCAGCTTATCGCTCGAGCAAGCAGATATAAAAAGCGTAACGTTACTGACGATTTAAAACCAAAATTAGAACAAATGTAGAAATAAATTATAAAGTGCAGGAGCATAAGAAATGTTTGATGAAGTAAAAAGAGAAATCTTTAACGAAGAGCATGAAGTTTTTCGTGCCAATTGCCGTAAGTTCTTTGAAAAAGAAATTGCCCCATTCCATGATCAGTGGGAAGAGGATGGGCAAGTGTCTCGTGAGTGTTGGACTAAAGCCGGTGAKMMMKRGMWKCWKTNCATRNNAMTTYNCKAMTSWMTATKRCNGGMTYNTSAAKNNNAMTTTTNTRTWCWSSSYAAWYATRSYGSAKNAGCAGGGGCGAGTCGGCGCTAGTGGCCCTGGATTTATGCTTCATTCTGAGATTGTTGCTCCTTATATTTTTAAATACGGTTCGGATGAACAAAAGTCTCGTTGGCTGCCTAAAATGGCTACGGGTGAGCTCATTGGCGCGATAGCGATGACTGAGCCTGGTACCGGTAGTGATCTACAGGCGATCAAAACCACCTGCATCAAAGACGGCGATAACTACATTCTAAATGGCCAAAAAGTCTTCATTACCAATGGTTATATGTGTGACCTCGTGGTGGTTGTGGTTAAAACCGATCCTGAGCAAGGGGCCTCGGGGACTAGTTTGGTAGTGGTTGAAGCCGGAATGGAAGGTTTCACCAAAGGCCGTAAACTGAAAAAAGTAGGCCTAAAGGCGCAAGATACTTCAGAGCTGTTTTTTGAGAACGTCATTATTCCCAAAGAGAATCTATTGGGCCAAGAGGGCATGGGCTTTGCTTATTTGATGTCGGAATTGGTACAAGAAAGACTGCTGATCGCCATGGGCGCGGTGTCTGCCTGTGAGCGCATTTTACACCACACGATTGAGTACGTTAAAAATAGAGAAGCGTTTGGACGGCCTATCTCTAAATTCCAAAACACTCGATTTAAGTTGGCTGAACTAGCCACTGAAACAAAAATCGGGCGTACATTTGTTGATGATTGCTTAACCAAGCATATGAAGAAAGAGTTGGATGTTACAACGGCGGCAATGGCTAAATTGTGGACCACTGATTTACAGGTTAAATTAGTCGATGAGTGTCTTCAGTTGCACGGAGGCTATGGTTACATGTTGGAATACCCTGTCGCGAAAGCCTTTGTAGATAGCCGTATACAGAAGATTTACGGTGGTACGAATGAAATCATGAAGGAGCTGATTAGCCGTTCCTTCCTGTAAGCTTGCTTACGTGAGTCTGCTGGACTAGGTCTGGGTTCTGAGTCGTGAGGCATAAGCCAAGCGATTCAGAARCAGGGGCCTTTGAATGATAAAAGCCTGCTTATKTTTAAGTGGGCTTTTTTATGGCTTGCACAATAGCGCGATTATAAAATGGCTAGGCGATATCTTAATGGGTTGAGGGCTGGTAAGTTTGAAGTTGAATTGTAAATAATCTATTCTAACTGGCAAATTTACCCACAATCAAAACCTACCAATAGATCCCTTCCATGGCAAATTCCCTACAAGATCAGTTAAAAAAAGCCGGTTTAATCGACGCGAAACGCGCCAAAAAAGTTGAGCGTGCGAAAAACACGCAAGAGAAACTACAGCGTAAAAGTAAGCAGCCCATTGTTGATGAATCCAAGCAAGAGCTTGAGCAAGCTAAAGTAGAAAAAACAGCCAAAGACCGCGAGTTAAATCAAGCAAGAAATGACAAGGCTGCTCGTAAGGCCCTGGCTGCGCAGATCAAGCAGTTGATCGAATCCAATACCGTAATCGCCGACGGCGATCAGGAGTTTAATTTTGCTGACGGTAAAAAAGTCAAAAAGATCTATGTGACTAGCAAACTGGCGAATCATTTAAGTCGCGGGATTTTAACCATCGTTAAACAGGGCGATCAATACATCTTGGTGCCAACCCCTGTAGCGGATCGAATTGCTGAGCGAGACCCCAGTAGGATTGTTTTTAAAGCAGACCTCAATGAGAGCGACGTGGATGAGGATGATCCGTATGCTGACTACCAAATTCCAGATGACTTAATGTGGTAATCGACTGAGCGACAACAGCATGACCGAAAAAAATGAACCTCAGGCCTCKGATTCAGTAAAGCCTTTGGATGGTATCCGTGTTTTAGAATTGGGCCAATTATTAGCTGGGCCCTTTACGGGCACTCAGTTGGCTTATTTTGGCGCTGAAGTGATCAAAGTAGAGCCTCCCAATGGCGGCGACCCCATACGGGGTTGGCGGGAGGTTAAGGACGGCACGTCACTGTGGTGGCACAGCATTGCGCGTAATAAAAAGTGCGTCACCCTGGACTTAAAGTCTGCAAAAGGGCGCGATATTGTCCGCCAACTGGTAGCCGAATGCGATGTGCTCATTGAGAACTTTCGACCGGGTAAAATGGAGTCTTGGCAGTTAGGGCCTGAAGACATTAAGAAAATTAACCCAGATATTATTTACACGCGGATTTCTGGGTACGGTCAAACTGGGCCTTATGCCGCTAAACCAGGCTTTGCATCGGTTACAGAAGGCTTTAGTGGCTTTCGTTATTTAAACGGTTTTGAAGGCGAAGCGCCGGTACGTGCAAATATCAGTATGGGCGACACCATGGCCGGGATGCAGGCTTTTATGGGCATCTTATTGGCGCTATTACACCGAGGTAAAAAGCCTGAAAACCAAGGCCAGGTGGTGGATATTGCGCTTTACGAATCGATGTTTAACCTGTTAGAAGCGGTGGTGCCTGAATACGACGGGGCAGGGGTTGTTCGTCAGCCCGCAGGGACTACCGTCACCGGGATTGTGCCTACCAATACCTATCAATGCCGAGACGGTAAATACGTCATTATAGGAGGTAACGGGGATTCGATTTTTAAACGGCTGATGAAGGCTGCGGGACAGCCTGAGATGGCAGATGACCCCCGTATGAGCGATAACCGAGGTCGCGTTGTACATGAGAAAGAGATTGATCGTGCACTCAGTGAGTGGACTCAGACGCTGGATGGCGATCAAGTGCTTGCGTTGTTGGAAACCGCCAATGTGCCAGCGGGCCCAATCTATAACATTGAAGACATGATCAATGACCCGCACTATCAGGCGCGCGGTATGTTTGAAGAAGTGCAGGTGCGCGATCAAGTCCTTAAGATTCCGGCGATTATGCCCAAGCTGGATTCTACGCCGGGTGGGACAGAGTGGCCTGGACCTGAATTAGGGGCACATAACACGGAGGTTTTTCAGCAGTTTTTAGGGTTGTCGGATGACCAGATTAAGCATTTAGAAGAAGAAAATATAATTTGATCCATGATTATGCATTCACAGCGTTGTTTTCCGTTTCCAGAGGACGTGAAAAGTCTACTTATGGCGGCTAGAGTTAAAGGGTACATATTTTAGTTCTCGCCCTGTTAAGGAAGCACGATGAAAGCAAAAAAATCGATGGGTGTCATAATCGCTCTGTTTGTGACTTTTTCATTTCTTCAAGGCTGTAGTAGTCACGACCCAGTTGCGGTTTCAGAATGTCCGAAAGTAGTGAAACACGCACAGAAAATTTTAGGGGCTATGGCTCCTAAACGTTCGCAGATGGTCGATGATTGTAAAAAAGCCTCCGATAGTGATCGTGGTTGCATTATGGCAGCGACTACTAAAGGTCAGGTTGCTCAGTGCATGTGACACATTTCTGGTGACTGAGCGCCGGAGCAGTATCCTTAGTGAATGATTGGTTCTGGTGAATTGATGATTCATTGAGGGTGCGTATGATTTATCGAGTGATTACGCATAAACGTGTGGGCGATACGGTCGTCATTACGGCCACAACTTTAGGGGCCTGATCGCTGGAGTGAAGAAAGGGCTCTGTGATTGTTTTCATAAAGCCCTTTAATCGATTCACGTTGAATTCCGCTTTGCTGCGCTTCTTTTTTGCTCTAGATTTGTTTAGTACGACCTTCCCAATACGGCAACCTTACTTGGCGACGTAATATTTTTCCTGTGGGCAGCCGAGGTAGATCGGTTTTGAAGTCAATGCTTCTTGGGCACTTGTAGCTAGGCAGGTTTTCTTTGCAGTGCTTCAGCAGTGCTTGTTTCAATTCATCGGTGGGGTCGATGTCAGGAACTAACTCCACTACAGACCGTACTTCCTCGCCCCATTCGTCACTGGGAATGCCGATAGTACAGACATCCTTTACTGACGGGTGCGTAAGTAAGGCGTTGTCGGTCTCTTGTGGGTAAACGTTAACCCCCCCCNGATATGATGATTYCAGCACTGCGGCCGGTGAGGAATAAGTAATCGTCTTTGTCTAAATAGCCCATGTCGCCCAGTGTGAAGAAATCATTACGGTAGGCTTTTTGGGTTTTTTCTGGATCTTTATAGTRTTCAAAACGACCTGTCTTAGGTGCGTTGAAATAAATGGTGCCGGTCTCACCGGTGGGTAGGACGTTGCCTTCGTCGTCTTGTATCTCAACTTGGGTTGTTTCGTTTATCTTTCCAACACTGCCGGGTTTGGTTGACCACTCTTCTGGCAGAATAAAAATACCGCCGCCTTCAGTGCCACCATAATACTCGTATAAAATTGGACCAAACCAATCCATCATGCCTTGCTTGGCCTCAATAGGGCAGGGCGCAGCGCCGTGAATAATCCATCGTAAAGAGCTTGTATTGTATTTTTCTTTTATCGCAGCAGGTAACTGTAGCAAACGATGAAACATCGTGGCGACCAAGTGGGAATGAGTCACTTTATATCGATCAGTGAGTCGTAATGTTTCTTCGGCATCCCATTTGTCCATAAGCACGATTTCTAACCCAGCAATCAATGGGACATTTAAATTAATGCCGAGTGGTGCTGCGTGATAGAGGGGTCCTGTGACCAGCGCAACATCGCTTTCACTATTAAATTTCGCTGATTTAGCGTACCAACTGCTGGTTAAAATGAGTGATGCGCTGACAGGTTTTAATACCCCTTTGGGGCGCCCTGTGGTGCCCGACGTGTATAACATATTCGTGCCCAGGATCGGACCGGAAATATCGTCTCCACTTTGTTGCGCCATGGTGTCGTGATAATCGTCGAACAGTGGAATTGGGCCACCGACGGCTAACTTGACGATTAACTTTGATTCTCGGGCCGCTTGTTCGGCGGAGGCTGAAAATTCAGAATCTGCGATTAATGCTTTTGCTTCACAGTTTCCTACAATATAGGCCACTTCGTCCGGCTTAAGGTGCCAATTAATTGGAGTGACGCGAAACCCCGATCGTAAGCATGCATGGTATGTTTCAACAAACTCAGGGCGATTACGGGCAATTAACGCGACAGCATCACCAGGGACTAGGCCCGCAGCACTTAGGGTGCGACTAATACGGTTACAGTTGGCATTTAATTCGGCGAAAGTTAAATCGCCAAAGGGCGAGCGTATTGCTAAGCGATTAGGCTTTTGATTGGCGTGAAACGATATGGCCATTCCCAATGATATAGCTTCAGGTAATGAGGATAGATAAGACTGCGATGAATTGGTCACACTTTTCTCCTTATTATAATTATGTGATTGGCCTTATAAATGAATGCAGTTTAAATAAATGCAACGTGGCCTTACAGCGATCGAATTGACCATAACAGATTAATTAACGCGAGTCATAACTCAGTTTTGCGGTTTTAATAGTATGACATGGAGGTCTGGTTTTTTGTCTTAAGAATTGTGTTGAGAGTTTTGTGTTGGAGGTTTTGTGTTGGAAGTTTGGTGTTGGAAGTTTGGTGTTGGAGGTTTGGTGTTGGAGGTTTGGTGTTGGAAGTTTAACGGTACTTTTTTTGTTCCGTTGAATGGTTTTGTTGAATGGTTCTGTTGGAACGGTTCGTCAAACAAATTCCATGTTATTAATTTTATTGTTCAAGCTCCGTCATAACTGCCTGACTAGAACTTATGTTAAGGACTTCAATCCTGATGAAGGTGTTTAATCGGAGTGACTGTTTCGCAGCCTTTGTTGGGGTAAAGGCGTGTCTTGGGGATTGCGAGTAGCGGGTATTTTGGTCAGGTTAATGTGTAGGCGCCTTACGTCTAGTCGTAGAAACATACAGTTACCTGAGTTAAACACAGCTGCAACAGATATTTAGCAGTTTTCAGGCATTATAGAGTCATCTTGCTTAGGGATGGAATTACTTAGATCTTGGCATAGTTTTTAAGTGATGAATTCGGTATCGCCCTTTTAAGGTAGCGGTAATCTCAATAAGTAAGCTGTTTGTTGAACCCCTTATAGCCCACGAAAGTGGGTCTTTTTTTACAGGGTTATAAAAAAAGTAATTGCTAGACGATAACTGAGCAACCAGGCCTGTATTTAGGGCGGCTTCGAAAATGAGCGTATTGAGTTGTTCAAAAGGTGAAAAAAGTCGCAGAGTTTGGTTCTACAATGTGAGATTATTTTACTAACGATTAAGTAACGAGGCGAAGGCGATAAGCAGTCGATTTAGCTTGTAGGTAGGTTCATTGTTAGATGAGTAATGTGTGATTAATGCAGTGATATTGAAATGACAGTACTTAACGCTTGGTACTTAAAGCTCAGTACTTAAAGCTTAGTACTTAAAGCTTAGTACTTAGTACGTTTATATGATGTGAGTAGTTGGCAGTGTGAAAACAGATGTTTTAGTTGTGTAGTTTAAAATGTAGTTTTAGTTGTTTTTTAGTTGATCTGTTCCCCTATACGGGCCTCTCCAGAAATGGCAGGTCCGTTTTTTTTGCGTTTAATTTAATTCGCTGCATGTATCCCTGAAAGCGTTTTAAAGCAAGTCTCTTTCGCCGTCTTCAAAAAGTCTTCAATAAAGGGCAGATCTAATTGGTCAGTGCGAAGTGCAGCAAATAACGTGCCCCAAACCCCACTTTTGCCCAGCCGCYTACCCAGCACAAAATCCTTTTCTAAATATTCAGTCAGAGCCCAGTTAGGCAGTGCGCAAAGGCCACGGCCACTGGCGACCCACTGGAGCATCATCTGCGTGAGTTCGGAGGTGCGGATCTCCGCCGGTTCAATATTCACCGGGTCCAAGAAATGGGTAAATATGTCCAGACGTTGYCGGTCGACMGGGTAGGTGATGAGTGTTTCKGTTTGAAAGTCTTCAGGAATCAAATRTTTTTTAAGCGCGAATGGATGATGTTTGGCGACCGCTACCAGTAGCTCGTATTTGAACAACGGTATAAAGCTGATCCCTGGTATTTCTTCAGGGTCTGAGGTGATTACAAGGTCTAAATCTCCCCGGATCAGTGCAGGTAGGGGGGCAAAATTGAAGCTTGCACTGAGATCCAGCTCAACGTCAGGCCAGTTGTCCCGGAATAAATCTAAGGCAGGCATTAACCACTGAAAGCAGCTATGACATTCAATCGCGGCATGCAATCGACCTGATTCACCCCCTGCGAGTCGGACTAAGTCGCGCTCAGCGTTGCGCATCATTGGCAGTACATCGTCTGCTAAATCGAGCAATCTTTTGCCGGCTAAAGTGAAGCGTAAGGGTTTGGATTTTCTGATAAAAAGACTAAATTCAAGCCGCTCCTCAAGCTCTTTAAGTTGATGAGAGAGGGCTGATTGGGTAAGAAAGAGGTGTTCCGCTGCTTCGGAGATACTGCCTGTGTCTCGTAATGCGACAAGCGTACGTAAATGTTTAAGGTTGATCATGAAAACAGTCTCAAAATACAGGGAAGTTGAATTGTATTCATAACTTTCAAGATGTCCATAGATTTCTCTCATGAAAGTAAATAGAGGCGCAGCCCAGTGCAAAGGGTGGACTAGACTGTATATGAGCAATCCGTAACCAACAGGGTTTTGCGAATAGTATCTAATCGCGTGCATTTAGCTTTTACTGGCTGGCCTCTTATGAAGGGTGTTTGGGCTGTCAGGAAGTAAGGGCGAGTGCGTAAGTAATGTTCTACAAACGCTCATGAGGCGCCCAGAGTTGAATAAAATTACTTCAACGGGAGTGAATTGGTTTACTCGAACGTCAATCTTTGAACGAATCCTTGTCGCGTCATTTCTAATTTCGATATTTCCATTACTAATTAATATCGCCGTCTATTTCTCCAGTACTGAAAGGCTTCTCTTTAAAGAAACCCAGCAAAAGCTTGAACGTCTTATTGAAGTCAAAAACTCCCGCATTAGTGATATTACTCAACGCCAAATCAACCAAGTGCAGAGCTATGCGACGGCTCCATCGGTAAGCGAAGGGTTTTCGGCCTTTAAAGCTGCCTTCGAGCTAGCTGGGAATAAGGGCGTTGAGTATCAGTCAGCTTTTGGTAAATATGCGCCTATATTCCGGCGAGACCAACAATTAGGTTTGTATCAAGATCTAATGTTTTTATCTTTGGGTGGGGATGTTTTGTTTCGGTTGAATTCGGATCATGCGCTATCTAAGCCGGTTACGGATAGCGTATCGTCTTTAGGGGATCGTTTTCAGGCGCAGTATCTTGAGGTTATTCGTACGGGAAAATCGAGTTTGGGCGGCGTTGTCTGGCACGCCTCTGGCGCTCAGGTCTCTTCACTTGCGATGACGCCTTTAAGTCAGGGGGCGGATTTATTAGGTGTGGTTGTGGTGGTTTTGGAGCAGCAGGATTTACTCAGTCTGTTCAGTGATTATACCAGTCTTGGAAAAAGTGGCGAATTCTTAGTTTTAGGTAAGGTCGACAAGCAAGTGGTTAATTATTCTCCGCGACGATTTGATGCGCAAGAGCAATCGAATTCGGAAGGGGAGTTACATGAGAGCGAATTGAATACGTTTTATGAAAAAGCACTAGATGCGAGTGTAGACACACCGTATATCGAATTGTTTTTTGATGATTATCGAGGGCAACAGGTTTTTTCTATGTGGCGGGAGTTGGACGCAATAGAGGGGGTGCTGGTCGTTAAAATGGATAAAAGTGAGCTGTTCTCGGGGATTAACGATATCCAAACATACAGTATGTGGGTGGCGTTGGTGAGCATTATCTTTGTGATTCCTGCGTCATTTTTTTTAGCAAGGGCTATTTCTGTGCCGATTCAGAAGTTAGAACAGGCGACAGTTCACATCGCTGCTGGAAATAAGGGCCTCACGCTGGAGCACGCTGGGGGGGCTGAAATATCTGCATTAGCAGTATCGTTCCAGTTAATGGCATTACGCGTGGAATCCTTTAAGGGTCGGTTAACCAAGCAGTTAAAAGAGCAGCAGGAGTTGGCTAGTAAATTTGAGAAAGCATGTGACCAGGCCGAAAAAAATGAAGCAATTATTTCGAATATTTTAGATCTTGCCGCTGAAAGCATGGTGACACTGGATGCGAATGGAGAGGTTCAAAGTTTCAATGCCGCAGCGGAATTAATGTTTCTATGGGATAAAGAAGAAGCTATGGGGCAGCCTTTTTTAAAGTTCCTTGATTTGTCGGATATTAAATATGAAGGCAATGGAGAGGGGCATAGCAGCCTTTTCGATCGGCTGACATTAGGCAGTCAAGAGCTTACGGGGGTTAAATACAATAACCTGTGCTTCCCGGTGGAGTTATCGTTAGCGAAAGTCAAAATCGAAAAGGAAGTATTATACACAGCGATTATTCGTGACATTACTGAACGTAAAAAAACAGAATATTATTTACAGCAGGCTAAACACGCGGCGGAAGAAGCCAGTCATACTAAAACGCTCTTTCTTGCCAATGTATCCCATGAGCTAAAAACCCCGATGAATTCCATTCTCGGGTTTACGCGAAGATTGAAGTTAAGGCTCAAAGGCGTTATTGGTGAACAAGATTTGGACTGCTTGGAAACTGTGCACAATAACGCTGAAAATTTACTGGCGCTTATTACCGACTTGTTGGATTTGTCTACGTTGGATGCTGGCGAAATGAGGCTTAATGTGGAACGTGTGGATATCGTTTCGTTATTAACCAAAGTCGGTAAGCAGCTTGGACCACTAGCAGAAGAGAAAAACCTACGTTTGATTCTTGAGTTTCCAGACCGGCCGGAAGAAATAGTATTGGACCCTAGAAAGGTGTCCCAGATTGCGGTTAACCTTTTATATAATAGTATTAAATACACCGATCAAGGCGAAGTGTGTATTGGCATGGATGCGGTGAATGATGCAGATTATGACGGGGCAATACGGTTTTATGTGCGCGATACGGGGATAGGCATCGACGAGGATCAGCAGCAGCATCTGTTTAAAAACTTTGTTCAGTTAGATGCGGGTTCTAGCCGGGAGCGGGATGGTGCGGGCTTAGGGTTAGCTATTACCGCTGAGCTAGTGTCTTTGCATGGCGGTTCGATTGCAGTCGAAAGTACCTTGGGGCAGGGCAGTGTGTTTAGCGTAACTTTGCCGAGAGCCTCTTGATTTAGAATGACAAACGGGTAGGTCGTAAATCGCTGGCTAGGCATGTTGATTGAGTCTTAGGAGGTGCTTGAATCTTCTATTAACCCATCACTTTCCTTGCCTTCGGCAATATCTTTAAGCGAATGGGCCAGTGAGAATTGCCGGTCAAAGGCTTTTTCTAGCTCTTTGGATGATGTTTCTGATTTACTTAATTTATCAGCAATTAATACCGCTACTTGTTTGATTGCTTGTACTGAAAGTTTGGCTTTTTCTGCTTTTTCTAATAAGTTTTCGTTGCCTTCTTTTGTGATGGCTAGTTTAAGTGAAATATCGTTGAGGTGTTCTCCTGCCTGTACTGCTTTTGTTTCGCATGTAGTGGCAGCGGCGAGGCCATTTTGAACAAGGACTTTAGTGCCCTCAATACTTTCAACGATGCCTTCGATGACTCCGCCAATGGAGTCCGTTTGAGTGCCCGACTCCATGGCTAGGCGCCGTACTTCATCTGCAACCACCGCAAATCCTCTGCCAACATCGCCTGCACGGGCGGCCTCTATCGCCGCATTGAGTGCTAATAAGTTGGTTTGATCTGAAATATTACGAATGACTTCAGTGACTGCTTGCACCTTTTCACTGTTAGTCACTAAATCATCCACTGCCYGATTGATTTGTAGCGAGACTTGAGAGACCTCTTTAATCGTAGCAACTGCGACGGTCATGAGTTCTCGGCAATGTTGCGTGTTTGTTAACGTAAGGTCTATTTCGCTTACCGCAAGTTTTGATAGGTTATAGGCGGCAACAACGTCGGCATTGAGTTCGGAGGCAAAATTTGAAATCCATTGGCAGCTTTCGGTTTGATTGCTAATCGTCGCCAACTCTTGTTTAACTATTTCTGCAGTTTTGTGGCTGTCATCGAGAAGGTTTTTTGACGCCAGGTTGATGTTTTTGATTTGTTGGGCGCGTTGGATATTGTAACTGCCAATCTTTGTGGCCATGTCATTAAATGAGGTAAATAATTTTCCTAATTCGTCGTGCCGTTTTCTAGTAATGCGGTGTTCGAAATCACCTTCTGAAAAGCGTTGTGTGGCTAAAATAAGTCGATTAATGGGTTGCACACAAAACCAGGAAAATATTACCGCTAAAACGGTGACGACTAAACCAATTTCCAAGCCGTTTTTTATATACGTATCACGTAATTCCCGTACTTGTTGGTAGTAGACATGCGCAGGAAGGTCGGCTTGCAGCAAGGCGTAGACATCGCCATCTTCGAAAAGCGGGATGGAGGCAGTAATCCAATAGCCTTCTGAGTCTTTGTAAATTGGCGTGAGATGAAACTCTCCAGCAAACACTTTGGCGTGAAATTCTTCTTCGTGGATCAGGGCGCCTGAATAGAAAACACCGTCAGCATTCTTGTTCGACATGACTACGAACTCGAGTTCTTGGGTGGAATCGTATTCCATGGATTTACGAAGGGTGTAAATAGGGGATACGCCTTCTTCGTGCGGGATGTCGTTGAGGTCGCGCATTGCGGCTAGGGCCGCTTGTAAAGACGAGAATTCTTCTTGCCCATAAAGGTATTGATCGTCGACATCAAAAAATATTTCTTCGTGTTGTTCAGCGCTAATAAACAAACTGGCTGATCTGGCGATAGTCTCGATTTTTACTTTAAGAACCGCCTCAAGTTGAATCGATTCTTGTACAAATGATGTATACGCCATAAAGCCACCGCTTAATCCTGCAGCGGTCAGGGACAGTGCTAAAATTTGCCCAGCAAAACCAAAAGTTAAAATACTTTTGATTGTTGGTAATACAGGCATATCAGAAATACTAATTCATACGAGTAGACACGGGGATCTAATGCTGGAGGAAGGTGTATTTCAGATAAGCGAAAATCGACAATGCCATAAAGTTCCCTCTTTTACTCGATACTTGGCGTAGTTTGTTTTTCCAGTTCCTACTACATTATAGACGAACACCTTGGGCGGGCTTGGTTGAGGGGTTTTTAGGCGTGCATCGTCGACTTGTTGACRCATWGAACAGATAAATATTTCTRAGTGACTGCTTGTCAAATAACCTTTTTAGACTAAAGTTTTTACTTAGCAAATTGTATTTCAGACGGCTTGTTATGGCTTTAGGTAGTCTTGACTTCGAATTATAGTGAAACTTAGTGTATTTGTTTGATTTTACGTGGTTCTAGACTAGTGGCTTAACTGGGTGCTTTTACGCAATCCAATTAGTTTTGACTGCCCCAAGAAAACGATGATTGCCGCGGCCTGTCGTAAGTAAAATACGTTTTGGTGAAAGCGGTTGATGTTGGAAAGGTTGTTGGTGCTGTAAAAACATATAAATAAGTCAAGCTAAGGATAGCGTCGGCCACAGTTACATTCTTACTTTGGCATAAAGTGGTTGCCAATAATTTATATATAAAATGACAGCTTAAAATCAATGCGATCGGTCGACCATAGATATAGGGGCGATTGGTTAATGCATTTTTTTATCAGGGTTTTAAAGGATATTTAAATAGGGCTTAAAGAGGCAAGAAAATGATTTTCAAGAGTAAATTGAGTAAGTCTGTTGCGGTGTTAATAGCCGTTGTTATATCGGGTCCACTATTGGCTTCCGGGTCCTTTAATCCGTCGAGTAGTGGTCCTGGTAGTGCGGCATTCAGTCGAGGCAAAGCATTAGCGRGTGGGCGGTCAGGTGATACGGGCTGTAAACAATGCCACCAATTTAAACGACGAGATCTTAATTCCTTGAGTCGTAAAATTTCATCGTTAGTCACCGATTGCGCTGTACATAAACCCTGCTTAAGTCAAAAGTTGGATTCTACTCAGTTGTCGGATTTAGATACTTATTTTGGCAAACGATATCGCCTTAAATTAACCGCTAATGAGAAATAGATGATGAAAACACAAGCTTATGTAAGCATAGCGCTCGCGTCTATAATGGGTACCGTTAGTCTAGGCGTTCATGCCAATAGCCCTTGGGGCGCAGAGGTAGGCACCTATCAGTTGAGCTACAGCAGAGTACACGATAGCTTTGACCAAAAGTTTCTTGGAACTGAAGATGCGACTGATATTGCCGAAATTAGTCAGAGCACAGACTGGATCAACTTTGCTACTGGGTTAACGGATACTATTTCTTTAGCGGTTCAAATGGGGTATACGTCATCCGAGTGGGATATGAACGATATAACCTACCATGGGCTCGCGGATTCTGTCGTGGCCGTGCAATGGGARCAAATTAATCAGTTTGCGCATGACCGATTGGCAACAGTGGCTTGGCGTATGGCCGCGGTCATTGCGGGCAATTATCAACGATCGTCCGGGGGCAGACCTCATGGTCCAGGGGACAAAGCCAATGGGTTTGATAGTTCGGTTCTAATGGGACGTTTTGTTACAGACCAGTTTTCAGCACAAGGTGAGTTTGGGTATCGGCTTCGGTTAAATGATGTGCCTGACGAAGTGTTCTTCAATCTAGGTATGAATTTTTCTGTTACTCAGCACTGGGGCGCGTCTTTGAATTGGGCGACTAAGGTGGCGGTGGAAGGCGGTGATATTAATGACAGTGATTTTAAGGGCGAGTTCCATAAAACTAGAGAAGATCGCTCAACGATTGATGCCAATGTAGGCCTTAATATCAACGGTATCAGTGGTGCCCTAGGCGTTGCGCGGCAAATTGATGTGGGCGGGATCGGTGGCGCGAGAAATACGGGTAAAAGTACCGTCGTACATCTATCGATGGGGTATGCATTCTAAAAGAGTACATTGATACAGGCCGTTAAATGTAGGGGTAGGTTATAAAGCGACTCGCATAAAACGGCCGTTATCTGGAAAGACGTCGTGTCTACTGGGTAAGGGCCGTTTTCCGTTCTAGCCATCTAGTGGTAAGAAGTTATGTTCTGTGTCGTTTTGTTTGGCTCGATATAGCCCGTCAATAAAACCTTTAGACTAATGAACGGTTTTATTGATCTCATTTGAAAAAACTTGAAACTCTTTATTTAAACTTAACAGTAAATCTTCTTTTCTCTCGCTGTTTTCTTTGCATTGTCCGATTTCATTGGCGATATAAGCCAGCCTCTCAGCGGATATGTTTGCGCTGATGCCTTTGATGGTATGCACCACTTCATCGATGGTACGTTGATTGTTTTCGATTTTTAATCGCTGTAAATCGTTGATTAAGTCGTTTATCTCTAGCAGGGCATTACTAGTAAGGACTTGCATCTTTTTCTCATTGAGCCCAAGTGATTCAGTGATTCGCGTACGATTCCATACTTTTAATTCACTGGCTTCTGGTGCGGTTGATTCAAAGGCCTGCGTGTCGCTTTCTGTAGTCGTTTGGGAGGTTAGAGAGACATTGCCAATCCAGTGGTCCATTAAGTGTAATAATTTATCTTGATCAATTGGTTTGGTGGCAAAGTCGGTCATTCCCGCATTAATACACTTTTCTCTTTCACCTTCGATTGCGTGTGCTGTGAGGGCAATAATAGGGATTGATTTGGCGTAGGCTGAATTTAAATCCCGAATAGCGCTCGCGGCTTGATAACCATCCATTTGAGGCATTTGGCAATCCATCAGAATAATATCAAATTTTCTTGTGCCTTTTTTAATGTGTTCTAATGCGATTTGTCCATTGTTGGCAATTTCGAGGTTTAGATTTTTATCCTCAAATATAAAACGCATTAGTTCTTGGTTAACGGCGCTATCTTCAGCTAATAACACATTGATGGTTCGAGAGAAGGTGAATACGGATGTTTCGGTCGTGTTGGTGATCTCTGAAATGTTAGGTTGAGTTAATTGATGCGTATTAAGCTCAGCTTTGGTGGCGTCTTCGTATAGGTCCAGTGATAGTATAAAGGTACTTCCGGTGCCCAGCTGACTTGTTACTGAGATCTGCCCGTGCATTAGTTGTGCAAGCTTTTGACTGATGGAAAGGCCTAGCCCTGTGCCACCAAATCGTTTTGAGGTGCTGGCATCCTCTTGAGAAAACGATTCGAATAATCGGCTAATATTCTTTTCGTCGATGCCTATGCCTGAGTCGATGATATTGAATTCGATATTGTAAAGTCCTTTGTACTCCCTCTTTTTCAATTTAATGAGTACTAAAACACTGCCTTGTTCCGTGAACTTAATGGCATTGCCGATTAGGTTAATTAGTATTTGTTCGATTCGCCCGCGATCACCAAGAAACCATTCATGATTTAGTTGTTCAAAGACCAGGCTAAATTGAATGTTCTTTTTTAATACGATGCCGTAGAAAGTGCTTTTTACATGTTCTAGCAGGTTGCGTAGATTAAAGGATTCATCCACAATTTCGAATTTCCCTTCCGCCAATTTTGAAAAGTCGAGTACATCGTTGACAATTCGAAGTAAGGCTTTCGCGCTGCTAGTGGCTACGGATACAAAACGGTTGTTTTTGGAACTTAATTCGTTCAGGTTTATCAGACCTAGCATGCCTAACATACCGTTTAGTGGGGTGCGTATTTCATGGCTGATGTTGGCGAGGAAAAGGCTTTTTGCTTTGTTGGCTTGTTCGGCCGCTGATAAGGCGTCAGTAAGTCGGAGGTTCTGGGCCTCAGCTTCAGTGTTGGCAAGGAGTAAGGACTTTCCATCTTTTGTCATTATCCTGTGGGCGATGTAGCCACATATGATTAAGAAGGCGCTGAAACCTAGCAGCAAAATAAAGGTTTGGTGAAGATTGTTGTTGACGTTGGTAGAAATTTTCCCAAGAGGGAGTGTGACCTGCAATACACCTCTGACATCGCCTGTTCGCCAGTCTTTTTTTGGGCTTTCTGGATGTGAGTTGTGGCAGCTTACGCAGGTCTCTTTTAATCGGTCGGCGACGGCATATTGAATCACCAAACCGCCATCAATCTCTACGAAATCATAATAGGCAAGCGTGGGGTTGGCGTTAAGGTATTGCCAGGCGTTCATAGAGAACGGTTTTGAAAGTACATCATTACTGTCTTGTTGTCGCCAAGGGAATGGGTAGGGGCTGTAGAGATAGGTTTTAGCGCCGGATTGGGAACGGCCGATTTGTTCCCCGAGCATCATACTAAACGTTGCTGGCAGAGGGATCATTTGAGAATTCTGCTTATAATCATGGCCTACTTTCATGCCACTTTTTATCGACGGCTGTACCACTTCCGAGGTATATAATGCGCGAAAAGCAGAGATGGCGCTTAGGTACTGCGAAGCGTTCTCTATGGCGTTTTCTTGGACTATATTGTTTGCCCTGCTGGTTAAGTACGTAAACGAAGCAAATAGAATGCAGCCACCGAGGGCTATGACCACAGGGAAATAGTAGTGTCGCAAGTGCGACTGATAACGATTAACTGTTGGTCTCTGGGGCATAGAGGTGGACCCAATATTTCGGGTAATAGTAGTAGTTATCATTAAAGTATAGACAGCCCCGATGGGGGTTTAGGGTATTTTGGCGTTGAACTTGGAATTAATACGGGTGCAGGAGAAACAAAAGCGAGTAATTACTGGCACTTTAGTAGGTTGGTGTTTTATTTTTTTCTGATGGGGGTATTTTTCGGTAATCGAATGGCTTGCTTGTCGAAAAATTGACTGGCGTTGGCGGCAGGGTTGGTTTTTTCTACTATGTAATGGTCTAGGTTTTTGATTTCTTGATGGTCTAATTGATACGCTAGTTTGGTTCTWCGCCAAATAACATCTTTCGCGCACTGTACCCATTCGTTCTCTATTAAGTAATCCACTTCTTTYTGATAAAGGCCTGCACCAAAGGCCTGCCCTAGGTCTTCTTTTTTGTGTGTGTTTCTAAATATTGATTCTGCTGTTGTGCCGTAGGCCGATGTGACGCGGTCGGCAAGGTCGGCCTCCATCCATGGGAATTGCGCACAGAAGTGTTTTTTCATCTCACTCAACATGATTGGACTAAAGTCTCCGCCTGGTAGGGATTGGTGTTGTGTCCAGGGTTTGCCCATACCGGGGAAGTCAGGCTTTAGAAGTGCTAATGCGGACTCAGCGAGTTTGCGGTAGGTGGTTAATTTACCTCCAAATACCGATAGAAGTGCCTGCGTATTTTGCTTGCTGCGTTCAATTTCTAGGGTGTAGTCTCGTGTGATTGTTGAAGGCGTATTACTTTGGTCGTTGCAGAGGGGCCTGACTCCAGCGTATTGGCTGATGATATCGCTTTCAAAAATAGGCTGTTTAAAATACTGGTTATAGGTATGGAGTAGGTAATTGATTTCCTCTTGGCTGACTTTAATTGTATTTARGTCGCCYTGGTGTTGCACATCGGTGGTGCCAATTAAAAGGTGTTTTTTTAAGTACGGAATGACGAATACGACTCGCTGATCGTCGGTTTGAAGCATCAGCGCTGTCTTTAGTTGAGGCTCGTTGTGTATCAGTAAGTGGCTGCCCTTAATCCAGCGGATGGTTTTTGGCGAAGGGAGTGCTAAGACGGATTCAATAAACGTCTGTGCCCAGGGTCCCGTGGCGTTGATTAGTGTTTTGCAATAAGCGGTGGTTTTACTGGGCCCGCCTATTTGCTCTAGATTAAGCTGCCAGTGTATTTGATCACTACAGCGTGAGCCATTCACGCAACGCCAGCGCGAAAGTATGGTCGCGCCTTTTTGCTTGGCTTGAATGGCGTTCGCAACGACTAAACGACTGTCATCGACTGTGCAATCGGAATAGACAAACCCTTGTTTGTATTGGCATTGCAGGGGGTTGTCCTCTAAGTGGTGCGGAATTTGAATTGATCGCGAACCTGATAATGTTGATCGCGTGGAGAGGTGGTCGTATAGGAATAGGCCGCAGCGGATCATCCAGGCAGGTCGATGGTGTTGGCTGTGGGGTAATAGGAATTGCTGTGGGCGTATTAGATGAGGGGCTTTGTTAAGCAATATTTCCCGTTCATTAAGCGATTCTCGGACCAGCCGAAATTGATACTGTTCTAGGTATCGTAGGCCTCCGTGGATAAGCTTGCTACTCGCCCATGAAGTAGCACTACCTAGGTCGTGCTGATCACATAAAAGCACCTTGAGGCCACGGCCTGCAGCATCAGCAGCGATCCCTGCACCATTGATCCCGCCTCCGATGATGCATAGGTCGTAACAGTCATTTGGGTCGATATTGGTTGTCACGCGAGTCCTTTTGGTAGGCTGGGTATGTTGTTAAGGAAAATATCGAGTCCTGTACATAAAGGGTGATTAGTAATATATGTAGTTTAGGCAATAATTAGCGGGCTGACGATTCTAGGTGTTATTGTCATTAGTGATCCTTGAAAGTGATCATCGACGTGGCCGGAAAATATAGACGGTGACGATGCACTTGATTCGTAATCGAGTCGAAATTAATCGCTGAGTCATTGCTTTAGTATTACGTCTGTTTTTATTGTATGTATTAAAATTACGCTGCATTAATGTCTTGTTTAACGACTGTAAAGGATTCCGTCTATGTCAGGTTTTATCATGGTGATCGACCAAGGCACTACGAGTACACGTGCGGTGTTGTTTAATCACCGAGCCCAACTTATAAAATTTTCTCAAAAAGAATTCAAGCAGTACTATCCGAACGATGGCTGGGTTGAACATGATGCTGAGGAAATTTGGGCTACCGTCTTGGCTGTTTGTCGAGACGTAATATCATTGGCGGGGGTTGATGCCTCACAAATCACTTCTATTGGTATTACCAATCAACGTGAGACCACCGTAATTTGGGATCGCGATACGGGTGTGCCCATAAGCAAGGCGATTGTCTGGCAGGATAGACGTACTGCCGTTCACTGCGCATCGCTKCGCGAAGCWGGGCATGAAAGTGCTATTCAAGATAAAACGGGTTTGTTGTTAGATGCTTATTTTTCAGCATCAAAGGTTCAATGGCTCTTGGATAATTTGCCTGGCGTACGCGAACGCGCGATTGAAGGGCAGTTAGCTTTTGGCACCATTGATAGTTTTTTATTGTGGAAGTTAACGAACGGCAAACAGCACTGTACTGATGCGACTAATGCATCGCGCACCTTGTTGTTTAATATTCATGAACAGTGTTGGGATAAGTCGCTACTTGATTTATTTAATATCCCCGCAGCGTTATTGCCTGAGGTTAAAGATTGTTGTGCTGATTTTGGCACCTCTGCGAAAGAGCATTTTGGCCAGTCGATTCCGATTGCGGGAATAGCGGGTGATCAACAAGCGGCCCTTATTGGCCAAGCCTGTTTTGAACCTGGGATGGCAAAAAGCACTTATGGTACGGGGTGTTTCCTTATTTTAAATACTGGCGCGGAAGTGGTTAAATCAACTCATCGCTTGTTAAGTACGGTGGCTTACCGAATAGGCGGGCAGGTATGTTATGGCGTCGAAGGGAGTATTTTTAATGCCGGTACGACCATGCAGTGGCTTCGTGATGGGCTTAAAGTCATTGATAATGCGGCAGACAGTGAATTAATCGCTAATGAATTTACGTCATCCCAGGGCGTTTATTTAGTCCCTGCGTTTACCGGTTTGGGTGCACCGTATTGGGACCCTGATGCACGTGGGGCGATTTTGGGTTTAACGCGCGATAGTGTGTCGGAGCATATTGTTGTGGCGGGCCTTGAGTCGGTTGCATACCAAACGCGGGATCTTTTACAGGCATTGCGACTTGACGGAGCGGCGCCTTTAACGTCGCTGCGAGTCGACGGTGGGATGGTGGTCAACCAGTGGTTATGCCAGTTCTTAGCGGATCAATTACACGTCACGGTAGAGCGCCCCAGTACTATAGAGACAACGGCTTTAGGGGCAGGGTTTTTGGCTGGATTGCAGGTGGGTGTGTTTGATTCAATGGATGATCTAAGCGCGCTGTGGGAGCAGGAGCGGGTGTTTGATCCCGCTGTTAAARGTGAAGACCATGASCGACTTTATGCGGGWTGGTTAGAGGCGGTGGGACGGGTTTCCAGCCAAGCGTCGTAGACGGCGGCAAAGTAAAAGGTTAAGACTAAAGCGTTAAGATTTTAAATGTGAGGAAGCAGAATTATGAATGTAATGATCGATCTATGTATTGTTCCCATTGGCGAGGGCACGTCCTTGTCGCCTTATATTGCGCAGTGTACGCGGATTCTACGCAGTAGCGGTTTAAAAACCACGTTGCATCCTTTTGGCACCATTGTTGAGGGGGAGTGGGACGCGGTGTTTGCGGCGGTAAAACAGTGTCATAGCTATCTTCACGTAGCCATGGACGTGGTTAGGATCAATACCACCATTAAAGTTGGCACGCGTACAGATAAGGCTCAAACAGGTGAGGAGAAAGTGGCGTCCGTAGAACGCTTGCTCAAGAAGTGAGTGAGTAACGGCCGTTTGATTGCGGTTTGTGTGATTGTTGTGATTGTTGTGATTGGTGTGGCGTTATCGTGTGCGCAATCTATGTAACGCTATTTTTAGTTGAATCTGGAATTTAAAAAAACCTATATAAGTCCAATAAAGCGCTTTCTCGSACTGTCTATCGAATAGTCTTCGYAAGGTRGTAGCTCTGAGGGCCTGGTCAAATATTCCAAACCAGTATGTCGTTATAGTAAGGGGTGGGTTGAGGGTTATCGAGGTCTAAAGACTGAGTCCCTAAACACGTGACTTGGGCTTGAGTATAACCAAGTCAACACATCGTCCTGAAGAGTCTAAGTGCTTGAGGGATAGCCCCCGTATGAATCGGTGCTTTTGATAAGCCCCTAATGCAGAGTGATAACGATGTTCTCTAAACGTGGGTTTTCGGCCGTAATTAATCGGCGCCACTTATTTTACCAAAGCCTTAATACGCCCGCCGTTGCTGTGGTGCATACCTTGGTGTGCGGCCTGTGTTTCGAAGTGGGTTTATTCCGTATGGAGTTGTGGGGCTTTGTGTCCTTGTTTAGCTTTTTCTGGTTTGGGCATGGGCTGCTGGTGTGGTTTATGTTGTGGAGCAAGGAACGATTTTTTGTACGCTCACAACTTGTTCTTGGGCAAATGATCTGGGCGATTATTACGGTGCTAGTGAGCGCTTATTTTGTCGATCAAATGCGTTCGATTATTATGATGATGTTTCTTGCGGTCATGACCATTGGCACTTTTCATTTGCAGCTACGTGGGTTTCTTTTGGTTGCAAGCCTTGGCGTCTGTGGTTTTGGCTTGGTGTTGTATTTATTAGCCCAGTTTCAGCCGCATACTGTAATGGGGGCCAGTCAACTGCTGTCGGAGTTGCTTCAGTTTGGGGCGTTGATTTTGGTCACTGGGATTTTTGTCTTGCTGGGCACTCGTATCAGTAATATGCGCCAGCAATTAGTGGATAAAAATGATGCGTTGATTGATGCCTACGATCAAATCCATGAAATGGCAATCTGTGACGAGCTGACCGGGCTGTATAACCGTCGCTACATTATGGAGGTGCTCGAACGGCAAAAGAATATCTCTGATCGACAGGGGCAGTCGTTTGCATTTTGTTTTATTGATTTGGATTACTTTAAAGCAGTCAATGATACGTATGGTCATAGCGCCGGGGATAAAGTACTAAAAGTGTGTGCCGAATTAATGCAGTCCTCTATACGCAATATTGATTATTGCGCGCGCTTTGGCGGCGAAGAATTTGTCATGGTCTTAGTGGATGCAAATCTTGCGGAAGCCGTTGAAGTGGCAGAGCGTGTTCGAGGTCAAATTGAACGTTATGATTTTAAATCGCAGTATTCCGACCTTTCGGTGAGCACTTCTATTGGGGTGACTGTTTTCGGTTTTAACGAACCTTTAGAGGCGACGGTTTCTAGAGCGGATGAGATGGTTTACAAGGCCAAGGATGACGGTAGGAATTGTGTTCGTAGTACGCCTGCACCGCTGAATATAGCCGTTAGTAATTTGTCACAGATAAATCGAGCGGGTTAGAGGCTTTCTATCTTTAGGCGTGTCAGCGTTCGATTATTGACCTTGTTTTTCAAAGGCTACGATGTGGTCAATTTCTAAACCGATCGGAATCCATTGCTTTAGATCATAATTGGCGTGACTGGGTAGAAGGGCGTCAAAGATCTCTCCGGAGGATAATCTAAGGGTATAGAGCGTGGTTGCCCCTTGGAATGTTTTGTTAATGATTTCGGCTTTAAGAGCGCTATCTTTGTTATAAACGACATCGTCTGGGCGAATTAGTACTTCGACAGCGGTATTGGCTGGCCAAGGGTAGCGAATATGACTCGAAAAAGTCCCTGCAGCGGTTTTAATTGAGACCGCATCAACTGCGAGCCCCGTAATAAAATGTCCTCGTCCAACGAAGTTGGCTACAAACCGGTTGCTGGGTTGGTGATAGAGGTTAAACGGTGTATCCCATTGGCACAGAGCCCCGTTGTGTAGCACGCCTATTTTGTCGGCCACTGCAAAAGCTTCGTTTTGATCGTGTGTGACTAGAATGGCGCTGATACCACGATCTACAAGAAGGTCTCTAATTTCTGCTGATAATCGGCGACGTAACTCTACGTCCAAGTTAGAAAAGGGCTCGTCGAGGAGCAATAGCTTGGGGGAGGGCGCTAAAGCCCGCGCTAGCGCAACGCGTTGTTGTTGCCCGCCAGAAAGCTCATGTGGGTAGCGCTTTGATAGTCCTTCTAAATCCGTTAAAGACAGCATCTCTTTGACTTTGTCTCGAATGGTTTGTTGCGGTGATTTAGACAGACCAAAAGCGATGTTCTTTTCTACGGTTAAGTGTGGAAAGAGTGCGTAGTCTTGAAAGATAAAACCGATTTGTCTTTTTTCGGGGGCGGTGATTCTGTTGGGAGCAGAGACTTGCTGGTTATCAAGCGTAATGGTGCCTTTTTGAATGGGTTCGAAACCAGCAATGGCGCGTAATAAAGTTGTTTTTCCGCAGCCACTAGGCCCTAAAAAACAGCCTATTTCCCCTGGGTGCAAGGTAAGGAAAAACTCGTCGATGATTACTTGCTGTTCATAACTACAGCGAATATTTTCTATTTCAAGTATTGGCGTTGACGTCATATGTAATAAATTTGCCTAGCAATCTTGGCTGTAATGGTTGAACAGACTAATTAATTGGAGTTGTTAAGTAAGAATTCGATCAATGCTTTTTGCACATGAAGTCTGTTTTCTGCTTCTTCCCAGACTACTGAGCGAGGGTCGTCTAGCATGTCTTCGCTAATCTCTTCGTGGCGATGTGCTGGCAGGCAATGCATGAATAAGGCGTCTTTGTTTGCCATGTCCATGAGTCGGGGGCTGATCTGAAAGTCGCGAAATATTTTGGCTCGATCTTGGATCTCGCTTTCTTGACCCATACTGGCCCAGACATCGGTCACGACTAAGTCTGAATTTTTAACGGCTAGCTCAGGGCTTGCGCAGATATTTATGCGGTCTGCATGCTGGCTARGTAAGGCGCTTAATGGTTCATAGCCCTTTGGTGTGGCGATGTTAAGTTTGAAATCGAATTGCGCGGCTGCATTAATGTAGGAGTTACACATGTTGTTGCCGTCGCCAATCCATGTCACGGTCTTGCCTTGTATTGATCCGCGTTTTTCGTAGTACGTTTGGACGTCTGCTAACAACTGGCAGGGATGGTAGCTGTCGGTCAAGGCGTTAATAACGGGGACTTGAGAGTACGATGAAAAGCGATCCAACACGGATTGTTTGTAAGTGCGGATCATTATAATGTCCACCATGCGGGACAGTACGCGCGCAGAGTCTTCTATGGGTTCTCCGCGACCTAGTTGCGTATCTCGCGAAGATAAAAATATCGCTGCGCCACCGAGTTGGACCATCCCTGCCTCAAAAGAGACTCTAGTGCGAGTCGACGATTTCTCAAAAATCATCCCAAGCACATGGTTCTTGAACGGTTCGAATATTTGCTTTTTTTTATGTAAGGCTTTTAGTTCGATTGCTCTCAGAATGATTTGTTCAAGTTCTTTTCGACTTAAATCTTTGAGTGTAAGCAGGTGTCGTATAGTCATAAGGTGGCCTTTCTCGGCGTCCGGTTTGCTACGAATTAAGTGCGGGGGTTATTTTTGTATTCAGAATGCTTGTTGTTGCAATCAGTGTAAACCCAGGCGGTAAATTAAAATGTTGAATTAGCGCCTATTGTAATCAAGCTTTATTAAGGTTTGATTACAATAGCGATATAACTGCAGTTGAACAGGGTGGTGTTCTATATTACCGAAGTCTATCTCGACGCATCACGTTTTAATTTAGGGTTAACCTGCGGGCAAGTTACTGGTCTTTTAAAACGTGAYTTAGAGGGCGTTAGCTTTCCTCGACAAAATTGATGACGATTTCGCTAAGTTTAGCGACAAGTTCGTCTGCTTCAGCGTCACTTAGAATTAAGGGCGGAAGTAATCGAATTACGCGTTCTGCTGTAACGTTTAGCAATAGGCCTTGTTCGGCGGCGATGCCTATCAATTGAGTGCAAGGCTTGGACAATTCAACGCCGATCATGAGCCCTTTGCCCCGAATATCCGAGCAATACGGTTTCTTGCCGAGGGATTTTTCGAGCCCATCGCGAATGCGAATGCCTAATGCTTCTGCACGTTCAAAAAGAGATTCTTTTTGCAGGGTGTCTAATACTGCGATTGCGGCAGCACAAGCGAGTGGATTGCCGCCATAAGTGGAGCCGTGATTACCTGGTTGTATCAGTTCAGCCGCTTGATTGGCGGCCATACATACACCAATGGGGATTCCGTTGGCCAAGCCTTTTGCGGTGGTCACAACATCGGGCAGGATATCGCTGTGCTGGTAACAAAAATACTTGCCTGTCCGGCCGTTGCCCGTTTGGATCTCATCGAGCATCATCAGCCATTGATTCTGGTCGCAGATTTCACGTACTTGTTTTAAGTAGTCGTCATTGGCGAGATTGATTCCGCCTTCGCCTTGGATGGGTTCAAGGAATACAGCGACTACGGATTGATTGTTTTTTGCAATGGTTTGAAGTGCTTCAATGTCGTTAAAGGGGGCTCGTATAAACCCGCTGACTAAAGGCTCGAATCCTGCTTGTACTTTTCGGTTTGAGGTGGCGCTTAATGTGGCTAATGTACGGCCGTGAAATGCACCTTCCATTACGATAATAGCGGGGGACTCAATGTTTTTYTTATGTCCGTATAAGCGCGCAATTTTAATGGCGGCTTCATTGGCTTCAGCACCTGAATTCGAAAAAAAACAATTTTTCATGCCTGAGAGGGCTGCCAACTGCTGACCTAGTTTTTCCTGCAACGGAATATTATAGATGTTGGAGGTGTGCACTAGTTGGGTCACTTGATGCTGCACGGCAGCACTGACTGCGGGATGGCAGTGGCCTAATCCGCATACTCCTATTCCAGAAAGGGCATCGATGTATTTTTTCCCGTCCGTGTCGTACAGATGTACGCCTTCTCCTTTTTCAAACGCGATAGGAAGCCTTGCGTATGCGGGAATTAAAGCTGTCTCAGTCATGGTTTATTCGCCATTTTTAAAATAAAAATGGCAGCCCAAGCTGCCATTCGTCCAACAGTCAATCATATCGATATTTCTATCGTTAGGCAATTTCATTTATAACACCGTAAAAGTCCATTCTAATTTAACCGATCGGTATCATTGGCCCAGTTGAGTAGAGCGGGTTAGTCAGGCGGTTTAATGGCCTAGCCCGATAATCCAATGTAGTGGTCGAGTATAGTGATCCAATGCAGTGATCCAATGTAGTAGTGATCTAGTATTATAGTCCTACGTTATCGGGGCTACCATTTTGGATGGGGGCGATGGCCTGKGTTTCATGAAGCGACGTGTAATCATGRCTATCGCGGTGTGTGTCTATACCTTTACGATAGCGTTTGAAATCCAGCGCTGTCACTGTCCTTGCGTTAGAATGACTGATTCACGAACCTTAAAACGCCACTTAGTCCTATTGCTGCGTCTATCACCTCGGTGTTTTAATATCGGTGCTTTGTTGCTATCACCACTTATTAGCACTATTTATTCGTACCACAACTTATTGCTACTCAAAAAATATAGACCATGAACCTTATTGAAATTGGAATATTTGTAAGTCGAATTGAAGCCGTTTGCGATGAAATGGGCCTTGTACTGAAGCGTTCGGCGTTTTCTACCAATATTAAAGATCGGTTGGACTTTTCTTGTGCAATTTTTGATCCGCACGGGCAGTTAGTCGCACAAGCCGCGCATATCCCCGTGCATTTGGGCAGTATGGCATTTGCCATGAAGGCGGTTGTGGCCGCTCAGGCTTGGAATGACGGGGACATGTTGATTCTCAATGACCCTTATAAAGGGGGCACTCATTTACCCGACATTACTATGGTCGCGCCGCTCTTTCATGAGCAGGTTTTATTGGGGTTTGTGGTTAATCGCGCTCATCACGCCAATATTGGCGCAACCGCGCCAGGGTCGATGCCGATTTCAACGCACATTGATCAAGAAGGGGTGCTTATATCACCGCATTTTATTGTACGTGAAGGGCGTGTCGATCGCGTTTATCTTACGCACCTGGCTAAACGCTTGGGGGGTGAACAACGCAAGGATGCCAACGACGACGCAAGCGGATCATCGGGGTCACAGAGTATTAATTTTGATCAGGTCTGTGGCGATTTCTCCGCTCAAATAAGCGCCAATCAAGTGGGTTTGGCTCGCGTGGCTTTATTGGTTGAGCGATTAGGGGCTGATCGTTATCGAGCTGGCGTGGCGCATTTGAACGATTATGGCGAAAGAATAGCGCGGTCCGCGATAAAGGATATTCCGGATGGTGTTTACGATTTCACGGACTACATGGACGATGACGGTATCAATAATCGTTCGCTAGGGAATACGCAGATAGGTGCCGATGAGAGTGAAGGGCTCGTCGATGTTGTGATTCAAGTTAGAGTCACTGTAAAGGGCGGTCATGTTGACGTTGATTTTTCTGGCTCGAGCCCGCAGGTTGAAGGCAATATAAACTGCCCTTTATCGGTTACGGCCGCCGGGGTCTACTATGTGTTCCGGTGTTTAATGCCTGGCAATACACCGGCGTGTGCAGGAACCTTTCGGCCCATTACTATCCGGGCACCCCAAGGCTCTTTGTTGAACTCCCAATACCCGGCCGCGGTGGCAGCCGGCAATGTAGAGACCAGTACGCGGGTTGTAGATGCATTAAGTGGCGCGCTTGCTCAGGCGCTGCCCGGTGTAATGGCGGCGGCCAGCCATGGTTCGATGAATAATGTCGCCATGGGGCATTATCACCGCGATCAGATTGATGGTGAATTAACTCAGCAAGAATCCGATACCACACAACAAGAACCCAATCCCACGCAACAAGATTGGCATTACTACGAAACCATCGGTGGGGGAATGGGCGCGGGTGCGTCCGGAGGCGGTTTGTCTGCGGTGCAAACGCATATGACCAACACCATGAATACGCCGGTGGAGAGTTTAGAAATGCATTACCCGTTAAGGATTCGCCGGTATCAGATTAGAGCGAATTCCGGGGGGCTAGGTCTTCGGCCGGGTGGGCACGGCATTGTTCGAGAATATGAGTTTTTACAGCCCACTCAGGTAACTTTGTTGACTGAGCGGAGATGTTTCGCTCCGTGGGGCATGGAGCAAGGCGAGTCCGGAGCGGTAGGCGTCAACTGGTTAAACGGTAAAAAACTTTTGGCGAAGCAAAGTGTGCTGGTGGATCAAGGCGATCGTTTACAGGTATCCACGCCAGGAGGCGGGGGCTGGGGCAAAATCCCCCCTTAATGTTTCGCGTATAGCATTGAATGTATTGGCTTTGTTGGACAGCCTTGGGTGTTGATGTTGGTGTGCCAATAAGCTGTTTCGTCTATTAGTAGGCTTGTTTTTATAGTAATCCCTCATTATGTGGTTCGACTGGGCTACTGCTATTCTTATAGCTAAGAGATGCCAAACGAGATTGTATTGAAGTAAAGGATCATTGGACGAAAAGTAAGTATAGCGTCTGAAAATAAAAGGATTTAGGGCTTGTTGGTAGTTCATGACCTGACTTTTTGAGTGATCTTGTGATACGTAAAATCCTTTACGCGAGTGACTTGGGGCTATTTGGGCCTTATATCCTGCAACACGTAATTTCAATCGCAGAGCAGCACCAGGCGCAAGTATTGGTGGTGCATGCGGTCAGTCCGATGGGAGTCTTCGCTGACTCTGTTCTAGAAACCTATATTCCCGAAGAATTGAAGCATGAGCTGCGCGATCATGGTTTAGCAGAGGTTATGCAAACTATTCGGGATCAAGTGATTGAAGCATTTGAAGACGAGCTGAATGAAGGCCATCGAGAGGATCGTCAGTATATTTCTGATGTGCGCGTGATTCAGGGCTTTGCGGCGGATGTGGTGCTGAGTCAGGCGAAAGAATGCGAGGTGGATCTTATTGTCGTAGGTGGACACAGCGCCGAGGCGGATCATCCGATGATGCTCGGGTCTGTGGCCAACAAAATCCTGCAGCTAAGTGAAGTGCCTGTTTATTTGGTGCCTATCATGGGGCCCATGGGTAGGGATGGTCATAGCGCAGGCTTGCGCGGGCATTAACGCCTGCGAAACCCAAAGAATGTGAAATCAAAAGAATGCGAACTTCGCCCCTAAGACAAACAAAGTGCAGGCGAGTACTGGCTGAAGGATGTTCTCGGGAAGTTTAGCCCCAAGCTTAGTGCCCACATAGATCGCCGGTAAAGAACCAATTATCAGTGCGCCTAACAAGCCAAAGTCGACGTGGCCTAAAAATAAGTGCCCCATGCCTGCCACAAGCGTGAGTGGTACGGCGTGTGCTAAGTCGGTGCCAATGATATGGATCGATGGAAGACGTGGATAGAGTATCATCAATACCGCAGTTCCAAATGCCCCCGCACCCACTGATGATAAAGTTACCAAAACCCCCAAAATCAAGCCCATAAAAAAGGTCCATTTGCTGGCTTGAGTCTGCATGTTAGTGATCCAGGCCACTTGGTTGCTTAATTCTTTGGATTGAATTTTCTTTTTAAAGGCTAAAACTGTTGCCGTGATGAGTAGCATGACGCCTAAAGCAGTTGTCAAAATGTCGGCGTAGCCTGTGGAATCTCTGAAATATTGATGCAGTATATAGATAGTCACTGCAGAAGTAGGCAGACTTCCTGCCAATAAAGTAAGCATTATCCGCCAACGAATGGTGCCTTGTCGCCTATGGAGCCAGACGCCGCTACTTTTAGTAATAGAAGCGTAGAGTAAATCAGTACCAATAGCGGTGTGTGGCGGAAAACCAAACATTAACAGCAGTGGCGTCATCAGTGAACCGCCGCCAACGCCCGTCAAGCCAATGGCGAAGCCGACCCCGGCTCCAGCTAAGATGTATAAAAGTAAATCCATAGGCTAGTCTTAGAATTAGATTCTCTATTAGGTTTTTGCGAGTTGGTAAATCTAGCGGAGATGATCTATTCTGGAAAGGAATATTTGGTCATAGTTTTATAGCTATATAGAATATCAAATGCCATCGGGAGGGCATATGAAACTTCAGCAGTTGCGCTACATTTGGGAAGTATCGCGTCATGAATTAAATGTCTCAATAACCGCTCAAAGCTTGTATACCTCTCAGCCTGGTATCAGTAAACAAATTCGCTTACTCGAAGATGAGTTAGGAGTCGAGGTGTTTTCCCGAAGTGGGAAGCATCTAACGCGTGTCACTCCTGCGGGTGAGGCGATTTTGAGTATCGCAGGCGAAATCCTGCGTAAAGTCGAGAGTATTAAGCAGGTTGCGCAAGAGTTTAGTGATGAACATAAAGGCAGTTTGTCCTTGGCCACGACTCATACGCAAGCTAGGTATGCTCTGCCGAAGGTGATAGAGAAGTTTATAAGTGAGTATCCTGAAGTGTCATTGCACATGCACCAGGGTACGCCGATGCAGATCTCTGAAATGGCAGCCGATGGTACTGYGGACTTTGCTATTGCGACTGAAGCGCTGGAGTTATTCAGTGATTTGGTCATGATGCCTTGTTATCGCTGGAATCGCAGCGTGGTGGTGCCGGTAGACCATCCATTATGTCAAACCTCCACGTTAACCTTGGAAGATGTGGCACGTTACCCGATTGTGACGTATGTGTTTGGGTTTACAGGTCGGTCAAAGCTTGATGACGCCTTTATTAGTCGTGGCTTAACCCCCAAAGTGGTGTTCACTGCGGCGGATGCAGATGTCATTAAAACATACGTTCGATTAGGCTTGGGCGTTGGGATCGTTGCGTCTATGGCGTGTGAAGAGACTGACGAAGGCTTGGTTGCACTGGATGCGAGTCATTTGTTTGAACCCAGCGTGACCAAAATCGGGTTCCGCAAAGGGACTTTCCTTAGAGGTTACATGTATGACTTCATCGAACAGTTCGCGCCGCATTTAAAACGCGATATCGTTGATGAGGCCTTGGGTCGTCAAACCCGAGGGGAATTAGAAGAGCTATTTAGCCATGTCGATTTCCCAACGGTTTAGTGGAGTAATTTAGATGAAGTGTCGTGATTGACGCCACAACACTTAGTATTCGTTAAATAACGACTGTAAATGTTTAAATTAAAAGGGACTCAGGTTTAAGCTGAGCCCCTTTTTTTTGGCTCTGATTTCTTGTTTTAATTCTCTTCGAGCGCGAGTTGTTTCTCTTCCCTTTTTTTGATTCTTCTTCTTGTATAGTCTTCCTTTGAACTTCTAATTGTTGTTATTAGTTAATGTCGGGCGTTTTTGTTGTTAGATGTATGTGTTGTTAGCATTTTTTATTGTTGTGTTGGTATGAGTAGGGAGTTGCAATGCCGATGCCAAGAAATGAATTAAATGAGTATTAGGGCGTAGATCTACAAAACGTGTCTGCTAGTCACGAATATCAAGGATGACTCAGTAGCGTAAGGTGGAGCACTAAAGGTTTGAAATGTAGTGAGGAAACATCAATGACACGGGGTGGGATTAAAAACCGCTTAGCTTGATCTAGCGTGCTGTGTGTGGCCTTAATTCCGGTTGATTCTAGTGTTTTAGAAATACGGGTAATGAGTATTAGCTAAATCGCAGGAGACGCGCTGAAAAACTGAGGATGTTTAGCAAATTGAAGTTTTCTATTTTGCAAATTGAATCACAGAGTTTATATTTTCTGATTTAGCCAAGTCGTAATTAGAATAAGAATCTAAGGCGTGTGATTAAACTAATATTTGCGGGTTTATTTACACTGTGTAGACTCAATAGTAGTGATTGGAGTAAGGCCAGGAGTATTGTAAATGCCAAAAGTTATACATCACGTAGGGTTTGGGCGAATAAAGATCGCAGGGGTTAATCAATATATTAGCCCGGGCAAATTGATTATATTGGTGTCAGCATTTTTGACCTCCGTCTTGATTGCCTATCGCGTTTACTTGCAGCTATATGCGTTCAGTCAGGGGATGGACTCCTTTGAACCTCAGTTTGAGTTGTATTGGATGCGTTTGTTTTGGTGGCAGGTGGCTCTTTTTTCAGTGGTAACGCCTTTGAGTTGTATTTACTTGTGGCTAACGCGAGAAGACAATATATTGTCCATTAGTCCACGCGAAGAGCTGTATCGATATCGACTATTATTTACCTATTTTCTAGCCATGACGCCTGTATTTATGTTTATGGTGATTGGCACAGAAGCTGATGCGGCATGGCATCAGGTGGCTATAAGAGATACGGATTTTACGCCTACACATATCGGACTGTTTTATTTCGCAATGCCGCTGACCTTTTCATTGATGTTATTTGGTTTTGTTTGGATTCATTTACGTCTCCCTGATTACCACAATAGAGTTTCTTTACCGCTGTGCTTTGTAGTTCTTGCCCCCGTATTAATATTACCTAATTTGGGTTTAAACGAGTGGGGGCATACCTTCTTTTATGCAGAGGARCTGTTCGCAGCGCCAATTCATTGGGGTTTCGTTCTGTTTAGCTGGGGTTTTTACGGGYTGACGGGGTTTTCGTTGCAGTGCTTTAAACGAATCCGCTGTTTAACGCGCATTGCCAAATAGCCGTATTTTGTTAGAGAGTCTACAGTTGAACATGCCTCGCGTTTGGCTTAAAGCTTGAAACATGGTTTGAACGTGTGGGCTAGATTATATAGTGTAAAGTGACGGCTGATGGTTGCTAGTTTGTTTAGTTATAATCGATCCATTCGTCGTCCTCTAATCGTATAAAGTATTGTTGTTCGTTTTCGATGATTACCACGCCTTCATTCTCTGAAACAAATCTATAGCTAGGCATATTGCCTAGTAACTCTTCTACAATGCTCGATTTAAAATCTTGAAAGGGATTAACCAGGATTAATTTCGAGAGTAAGTCGGCAAGGCCGTAATAACTGGTTGCGGAATCTATTTTGAAAGAAAGGCCAGGGTGGTGCCAGTCTGGCCCCACAAATTTAATACCTACCGGCACTTTGGTAATGCTCGGTGTGGGAATCTCTCTTAAACCCGCAATTTGTAATTGATCCCCACGAATAGCCGCACCGTGCTCAGGCACCATAATCACGACCGCGTTAGTATTTGAGCGTTCGAGTTGGCTTATAAAATCATTAATGTCGGTGAGTAGGCGGTTTAATCTGGGATGAAAGTTTTCTAGGCTACTTAGCGTTGAATCTTCGCCTATATACCGATTACCGTCGTGTAGCGTAATCGAATTATAAAACAGAGCGACGC